>CASGHK010000030.1 GCA_949320185.1 uncultured Methanomicrobiales archaeon
GGAGCAGACCTTCCCGACCAACAACGCAGGTATGCACAACCTGGTGATCTCGAACGGCCATCCATCATGGGAGGACCAGGACTTCGGAAACCTGGGCACTGCGACACCGACTGCGACCACGACCACCCCGACGACGACCCCCACGACGGTCGAGCCGACGGTGACGGAGACGACCGCCGAACCGACAACAGCCCCGACGACGGTCGAGCCGACGGTGACAGAGACGACCGCCGAACCCACGGCAACGGTCACCGAGGGTCAGCCGCCCTCACCGACGATGACGGAGACCCCTGACGAGACCGGTTCGCCGACCACGACCGAGACGACCGTCGAGCCCACAACGGCCGAGACCCCTATCGAGACAGGTACGCCGACGCCGTCTGAGACGACGGCTGAGCCGACGATCACCGAGGGTCAGACCCCGACCGGGACCGTGACCCCCGAGCCGACGACGCCCACCGGCACCGGGACGATCACGGTGATCAAGTTCAACGACCTGAATGGGAACGGACTCCAGGACGCTGACGACCCGGGGGTCGGGGACTGGCTGATGACTCTCTACCAGGACACCGTCCCGATTGCCGTCAAGGCGACCGGGCCCGGAGGATCAACGGTCTTCTCCGACCTCGATCCCGAAGCCGAGTACCTCGTGTCCGAGGAGACACGCGAGGGCTGGAGCCCTACCACCCCTGCCCTCGTCCGTGTCAACTTCTCCGAGTCCCTCAAGGTGACGGTCTCCATCGGGAATCGGATGACCTCGACCCCGGAACCGACGACGCCTGCCGGCACCGGTTCCATATCAGGTTCGAAGTGGCACGACCTTGACGGCGACCACAAGTGGGATAAAGGGGAACCGACGCTCTCCGGCTGGACGATCTACCTGGAGAAGCAGGAGGAGAACGGCTCGGACTGGCTCCCGATGGGGAGTGTAACGACGGATGCGAACGGCCGGTATTCGTTCACGGGCCTGGCGGAGGGCCACTACCGTGTGTACGAGGTCGTGCCCTCCGGTTGGGAGCAGACCTTCCCGACCAACAACGCAGGTATGCACAACCTGGTGATCTCGAACGGTCATCCATCGTGGGAGGACCAGGACTTCGGAAACCTGGACACGGCGACACCGACTCCGACCACGACCACCCCGACGACGACCCCCACGACGGTCGAGCCGACGGTGACGGAGACGACCACTGAACCCACGGCAACGGTCACCGAAGGCCAGTCGCCCTCACCGACGACGACGGAAACTCCAGCAGAGACCGGCACGCCGACTCCGTCAGAGACCACGGTCGAGCCGACAGTGACAGAGACGACCACTGAACCCACGGCAACGGTCACCGAAGGCCAGTCGCCCTCACCGACGACGACGGAAACTCCAGCAGAGACCGGCACGCCAACTCCGTCGGAGACGACGGTCGCACCGACCGGGACGGTAACCCCCGAACCGTCGGTCACCGAGGGTCAGCCGCCGACGTTGACCCTCGAGACGCCCGCCGGCACGCCGACTCCGTCGGAGACGACGGTTGCACCGACCGGAACAGCAACCCCCGAACCGTCGGTCACCGAGGGTCAGCCGCCGACGTTGACCCCCGAGACGCCCGCTGGCACGCCGACTCCATCGGAGACGACGGGAGCGCCGACCGGAACGGCAACCCCCGAACCGACGATCACGGATTCACACCCGCCGACGTTGACCCCCGAGACGCCCGCCGGCACGCCGACTCCATCGGAGACGACGGGAGCGCCGACCGGAACGGCAACCCCCGAACCGTCGGTCACCGAGGGTCAGCCGTCGACGGTGACCCCGGTTGTGACCACCGCAGTCCCGACTGTTCCCACGACCCCGGAGCCGACGATCACCGAAGGCCAGCCCCAGACCGGTGTCACCACCCCGACTCCCGCCGGCACCACCCCGGGCACGACCGCCCCCACCACCGTTCCAGGCACCCTGCAGCCGACCCCGAGCCTGACTGGTACCCAGCCGGCGACCCAGCCCACCTCCCCGGTTCTCACCACACAGGCCCCGTCGCCGACACGCACGGGAGTCCCGACGGTCCGGACCCAGGAGCCGACCGCCACCCCGACACCCTGGCCGACCGGGACGTTCGTCCTTCCGACCCCGCCCGTCGACATGCCGACACCTATCCCCGGTCTCTGCCCGCCGCCCCAGGTGTCGACCGGCTCCGAGACCCCGATCACCGGGCCGACTCGAATCACAAGCCCTGGCTTCTACCGGTTCGCCGACTCGTTCGTCGACGTGAACGAGACCGTCTGGCTCGAAGTCTACGCATCGAACGTCACGATCGACGGGAACGGCCACTCCCTGGACGGGCGTGACGGGTTCGGAACCCACGGCATCCGGGTGATGAACGAATCGAGCGTTGACCGTGTGTTCATCCAGAACCTGACCGTGACCGACTTCGCCTACGGGATCAGCCTGTACAACGTGACGAACAGCACGATCGTCTTCGTGAACGCCTCGTCCAACACCTACGACGGGATCATGACCTCCGGCGGCGCCGACAACCTGCTCGCCTGCAACGTGATCCACCAGGACGATGACGGCATCAACCTGACCGGGACGGATCGGACGGTCGTGATCAACAACACCGTCACCGAGAACTTCCGCGGCTCGGGGATCCACCTGGCAGGAGGAGCCGAAGGCGTCCGACTGCTGGCGAACCGGATCGGTTACAACGACGAGGGGATCGAGGTGGAGAAGACGACCAACAGCGAGATCGCGCAGAACCTCGTATGGGAGAGCCGGTACTACGGCCTGAACCTCACCTCGGCGGAGAACCTGACGGTCTACGACAACTACGTCCGGAACCGGCAGAACATCCGGCCCCCGACCAGCCCCTTCACCGCCACCTGGAACCTCTCGGCTGCATCAGGCCCGAACCTCTTCGGGGGCTCCGTCATCGGCGGCAACTTCTGGGGTGACCTGAACCGGACCGGGTTCTCCGAGACACACCGCGACAACAACCGCGACGGGTTCGTGGACGTGCCATACGTCCTTCCCGAGGGAGCTGGCATCGACTGGCTCCCGCTCGCCCCGCCGGCCGTCGGCGTCGACCGTGCCCTGATCGGCACGGCGAACACCTGGCGCGACTGGCTCATGACCTTCCTCACCTAGGGTCGGGCTCTCTCTCCTCTTTTTTCGACCGGCCTGCTGGCGTGAACGAACGTCAATTCCCCCGGTGTCTCTTGGGTGGATCCTCATCGGTCCGGGAGTCGGTCGGCGACGATCAGGATAAGCGGGATCAACAGGTATCCCCAGTTGGCGGATTCGGGCACTGGGATTGCGATAAGGGCTGCAGCGACGGCGCCAATCGTGGTGCTGAGCGACCGAAAGAGGCCCCGACGGAGGATCGCGCTCGACAGCGGCGCGTACAGCAGGGTCTGGTGGCGGGACAGGTACAGCCACTGGCCAGCGAAAAGGAGGCCTATCACCGCGAGGTTCAGGGCGAAGAGATCGATCGCGAGCCTCGTCGACGCGTAGTCGGAGACGAGCCAGGTCGTGAACGGGACGAAGATCGTGCAGAGAAGGACGAGGAGGTTCAGGTTCAGAAAAGTGCGGTTGACTCGAGCGACCCGCTGGAAGATCTCTTCGTGGGCCATCCAGAACCCGGTGAGGACGAGAAAGGCGATCAGGCAGGCGAGTACCTGGTCGTCGAGCCCGAGCACGAGGGCAGGCAGCGCCACGTCCGGCGAGACGCCCGCCGGCACCTGGGGAACATCGATCGTCAACACGAGCAGGGTCATCGCGATCGCGTAGAGTCCGTCGATCAGGGTCTCGACGCGCCCTTTGGCAATGCCGGGATCTGCGGTCATGGGTCCCCATGATCATGGTGAAAGGGGACCGGATATATGCTCGCGTCGCCGCGCCCCCTTGCCTGGTCGTCGTCTCCGTCACCGGATGCCCGCCCGGAGTCATCCACGACCACGCCATCCTGGAGCCGGACCGTCCTCGTGAAGTACCGCTGGTGCGACTCCTCGTGGCTCACCATCAGCACCGTCTGGCCGAACTCCCGGTTGATCCTGGCGAAGAGGTCCAGGACCATCTCCGAGGCATGGGTGTCCAGGTTCGCGCAGGGCTCGTCGGCGAGGAGGAGGGCGGGCTCGTTCACCAGCGCCCTTGCGATCGCGATCCGCTGCTGCTCCCCGCCCGAGAGCTCCGCCGGCAGGTGGTCCGTCCGCTCCTCGAGCCCCACGCGCCGGAGGAGGGCGGCAGCCCGCTCAAGCCCGTCATACTCCGCCATCCCCCGCGCGAGGGTGGGGAGGAAAACGTTCTCGAGCGCCGTGAGATCCGGGACCAGGGCGTAATCCTGGAAGATATAGCCGATCCGGGTCAACCGGAAGTGGGTCCGTTCGTCGTCGGTGAGACGGAGGACGTCGACCCCCTGGACCGAGATGGACCCTGCCGTCGGTTCATCCAGGAGGCCGATCAGGTGGAGCAGAGTGGACTTACCGCTCCCGCTCGGGCCGGTGATCCCGACGAACTCGCCCCCCGCCACATCGAGCGTCACCCCGTCCAGGGCTCGTACCTCGACGTTCCCCATTCGGTAGGTCTTCCGGAGCCCGTCGACCCGGATCATCATGCCGCTCTCATCCCCGAGAGGACCGTCTCGCGCGTGATCCGCCAGGCCGGGATGTAGCCGGCGATGAGAGAGACGACGAAGAGCCAGGCGGCGTTCTCGACCAGGGCAGCCGGGTCGAACCGGGGGACCAGCTCCCCATCCGGGAAGATGAGCGGGTGGGCCGTGAACCAGGCCTCGATCCCGCCAACTGCGACCAGGCCGACCAGGGTACCGAGGGTGCAGATCGCGAGAACCTGGAGGAGGTATGACCGGATGATCACCCCCCGGTGGATCCCGATCGCCTTCAGGATCGCGATCTGCCGCCGCTGGTTCATCGCCTTGATCGTGATCACGATGAAGATCACCACGACCGCGATCACGAGGCTGACCAGCATCGAGATACTGTTGATGATCCCGAAGGTCTCGATCGACTCCTCCACCGCGCTCGTGATCGCCTCCCGCCAGGTCTTGACCTCCTCCTGCACTCCAGCTTCGAGCAGACCTCGCTTCACCACTCCGAGTTCGTGGGCCCGGTCGGTCCTGACAAGGACCTCAGTCGCCTCATCGACCTGGCCGTCCATCACGGACTCGAGTTCCTCCCAGGTGATGAGTGCCGAGTAGTCGACCAGGTAGGAGCGGGTCTCGTAGATCCCCTTCACGACGTAATCCCGGATCACCCCGTTCGCGAACGCGACCTCGATCCGCTCGCCGACCCTGACACCTCCGAGAGAGGTGAAGAGGTCCTCGCGAGCGTCCTCACTCCCGGATACGAACTGGCCGACCAGGATCTCGCCCCGCTCTCCTCCGGCGAAGAACTCTCCGTCCTTCATTCGTTCGTGGATGGTCGTCACCTCGACCTCGTCGCGTGGGTTGAGAGCAGTGACGGGGACCGATACCGACCGGTTCCGGGCAAGCAGGGTTGCTCCGATCGCGTGCCTGGCGGAGGCCCGCCGCACCCCCGGGACCCGATCGATCGTCTCGAGCAGGGTACCGACCCGCTCGATGTACTGCTCACCCTCTGCCGGCCGTACCAGGATGTCCGAGGTCTGGTAGTCGATCGTCTGCTGGTTGAAGAGGTCGACCGACCCCGAGATGATCGACGGGAGCAGGATCATGTTCGTGAAGACCAGGCCGATGATCGCCACGTTCAACAGGAGGCTGGTCCGGCTGCCCCGGGCGAGAGACCGCCAGGCGAGGTAGACCGAGACCCGCTCCCGTTCAAGCATATGCGGCCCTGCGCCGCCGCGACCAGAAGGCGAGCGCGAGCAGTCCTCCGAGCACGACGAGGACGATGAGGCCGGCCCCCAGGAGGGCGTCGCCGGACGGGGCGACCGAGAGGCGCAACACCCGGGGTGCCGAGTGGGCGCCCCAGTCGTCCTCGAACGTCGCGTTGAAGGTATAGTCGAACTCTCCGGCCCGGTCCGCCTGGAGTGTGAAGACCGCGGGGGCATTCGAACCAGGCCGGATAGTGCCGACGAAGGCCTCCTTCGAGCCGGTGAGCGGCAGATCGATCCGGGCTGAGACCGACCGGGCGTCCCCGGTCCCTGTGTTGTCCATTCGAACGACCAGGTCGAACTCGTCACCCTGGCGTACCCGGACGGGCTCAGTCTTGAGCGAAGCGACGGCGAGCTCGCCCCTTCCCCTGAGGTCGAGGCCGAGCATATCAGTCTCCTTCACCCGCGTCCCATCGGTCGTCGTGTAGGCGATCTCGACCGGGACCTCGCGCAACCCGGTGCCGGTGGACCGGTCCGCCTGGAGGTCGACGACGAAGGTGTGGTTTCCGCCGCTGGGCAGGCGGGCAAGGTCGACTGAGCGGGTCCCGAGCGGGAAGAGGCCGCTGATATTTCCACCGATTCGGACCAGGACATCGGAGGCGTCGGCGGACCCGGCGTTCAGGAGCGAGACCGTGAGCGAGGCGCGGTCTCCGGGGGCGAACGGCCCGATCGTCGACTGCTTCAGAACGAGGGCCGGCTGCCGAAGCCCGGCGATCGGGGTGTTGACATTCACCGGGATTGGATACTTCAGCCCCTCTGCATCGCGGAGCCTGACGGTCAGCACCGGGAAGAAGACCCCGGTATAGGTCGGGGCCTCGACCAGGGAGACGAGTGTGACCGACTGGCGGGGCCCGAGCTCGCCCCGGTACGTCGAGATACCCCCGAGAACCCGGATGTCTCCCTTCCCGTCGAGCACCACCTGCTCGATCACCGGATTGATCTCCGTGCTCCTCGAGATGGAGGATCCGGCCCCGGTGCCGGGCCCCGACGACTCAGTCTTCATCGCGGTGCTCGCGGTGTTGGTGAGGGTGATGCTCACCAGCCCCTGGTCGCCGGGCATCAGCACCGGGGGGCTCACGTGGGCGTCCTCGACGATCACGGAGGGCTGGTTGGCCCCTGACGGCACGACTCCGGCGGCGGCGATGAACAGAAGCAGGAGGATTAGCAGGGATCGGGAGAGCACAGGGTCACCTCGACGGCCGGCCGCGGCCCGGGCCGCTCACCGGCTGACCGTACGCTCTGTCAGTACGCCCCGACGGATAGCCTTTCCCATTTACTCCCGTCGCCGCAATGAGAAGAATACAAGAGTTCGGGGGATGAACGGTCCCCGTCCGGGCAACTACCGCTCTTCGCGGGTCATCACGATGGCCTTCTTCGGGCACTCGTTTGCACAGATGCCGCAGCCCTTGCAGTACTCGAGGTCGACCACGAGCTCGGTGTCGATCGCGCCGTCCGGACAGTACATGGCGCAGAGCCCGCAGGCGTTGCACTTCTCGCGGTCCACCACGGGGCGGAAGACCCGCCAGGAGCCGGTCTTTCCTGCCGCCCCCTCGCCGGGTACGGACATCGCGAGCCGTTCCTTCGATATGTCGATCATTGTTTCGTCTCCTCGTACGCCGTCTTCGCGGCCTCGACGTTCCGGGGGTCGGCGAAGGTCTCGGCGATCGCCTTGAGCGCCGCGTCCTTCGAGATGAGCCCGATCCTGGCGAGGGAGCCGAGCACCGGGGTGTTCAGGATCGGCGACCCGGCAACGACCAGGTTGACCCGGAGCGCGATCCCGGTCAGGTCCACCGCGTGGACCGGGTGCCCCTTGATCGAGGGGGGCTCTGTGGTGTTGATCACGACGGCCCCGCCCTCTTTCAAGCCGGCGAAGACATCGGTCGCGTCCATCACAGAGGCGTCGAGCACGACCACCATGTCGGGGTTCCGGACCTGCGAATAGACTTTGATCGGCTCGTCGCTGATGCGGACGAATGAGACGACCGGGGCGCCGCGCCGTTCGGCCCCGTAGAACGGGAAGGCGGTCGCACACTTGCCGTCGTGGAACGCGGCCTGCGCGATCAGCTTCGCCGCCGTCACGCCCCCCTGGCCCCCGCGGGAGTGGATGCGTATCTCGAACATCAGTCACTCACCCCGAACCAGGTCTCCTTTCCGGCCTCGCGCTCTCGCACGAACCGTGCGATGTCGTCGTAGGTGACCTCCTGGCCGCCGAGGCCGGCGATCACCGAGCAGGGCTCGGCCCGCGTCGTCGCGCGGATCGACTGGGCGATCACACCGCCGAAGCCGAACGAGTAGTCACGGTCGATCACCACGACCTCCCGGCCTGAAAGGTCGAGCCTGGGGAACGGCCGGAACCAGCGCAGGCGCATCGAGCCGGCCTTCACCCCGTCGTCGCGGAGAGAGTCGACCGCGACCTCTGCTTCCTTACCGAGAGTGCCGAGGGCGACAATCACCACGTCCGCGTCCTCGCTCCGGTACTCCTCGACCGGGCCGTAGACCCGGCCGAACCGGCGGGCGAACTCGGCCTCCGTCTCGGCTATCACCTCACGAGAGGCTCGCATCGACCGCTCGATGTCCCAGCGGAACCGGTAGTAGATGTCCGGGCCGGTCATCGTCCCGTACCCGCGGGGGTGCTCGGTGTCGATCGCGTGCGACAGATGGAATTGCGGGATGAAGTCCCCGACCTCGACCGTCTCGAGGGACTGGGTGATGTGCGAGAGTGAAAACCCGTCCAGGTTTACCATCACGGGCAGAATCACCCGCTCGTCCTCGGCGATCCGGAAGGCCATCAGGGTCGCGTCATAGGCCTCCTGGACCGTGGAGACGAAGACCTGGAGCCAGCCGGTATCGCGCTGGGAGAAGGCGTCCGTGTGCTCGGCCCAGGTGTTCCAGCCCGGCCCGAGCGCACGGTTCACGTTCGCCATCACGACCGGTGTCCGGGCCCCGGCGGCCCAGTGGAGCATCTCGTGCATGTAGAGGAGCCCGTGGGACGAGGTCGCCGTGAAGGTCCGGACGCCGGCGGCAGACGCCCCGATGCAGGCGGCCATCGCGGAGTGCTCGGACTCCACCGGGATGTAGTCAGCGTCGAGCGAGCCGTCGGCGACGTAGTTCGCGAGCTGCTCGACGATCTCGGTCTGCGGCGTGATCGGGTAGGCGGCGACGACGCCGGGTCGAGCCTCCTTCGCCGCGGCGGCGACCGCCTTGTTGCCGGTGGCGGTCGTCAGCATGCCCCGGCCTCCTCGGCGAGCAGGCGCCGGTGTTGCTGCTCCATCGAGGCCTTAAGGGCTCTCTCTGCCTCTTTCGAGATCCCTCGGAACCGGCCCTGAACCGAGAGGTAGTCCTCGATCGGAACGGGTCGCTTCATCGCGGTCTTCGAGACCGGGTTTATCTTCAGCTGGCCATGCTCCCGCTCGTAGAGCACCCACAGGCCGGTCTTCACGGCGAGCTTGCCGACCTCGACCGACCGCTCGGCCGAGTAGCGCCAGCCCGGAGGGCAGGGGCTGAGCAGGTGGATGAACTTCGGGCCCGGGATCGAGAGGGCCTTCTTCACCTTGGCGTAGAGGTCCTGGGGGTAGGCGGCGGAGGCCGTGGCCATGTACGGGATGTTGTGGGCGGCCACGATCCGGTCGATGTCCTTCTTCTGGTCGATCTTGCCGGCAGGCGTCGTGGTCGTCACCGCTCCGATCGGGGTCGAACCCGAGCGTTGCATGCCCGTGTTGCCGTACGCCTCGTTGTCGTAGCAGATGTAGAGGAAGTCAGTGGACCGCTCGAGCGCACCCGAGAGGGCCTGGATGCCGATGTCGACCGTGCCGCCGTCGCCGGCGTAGCAGATCACGTTCGTCGACCGGCCCTGGCGGCGGAATGCTGCGGCCATTCCGGCAGCGGTCGCGGCCGCCGCGGCGAAGGCGATGTTGTAGACGGTGACGTTCATCGCGGTGGCCGGATAGACCCCCTGAAGGACGGCAGTGCAGCAGGCCGGCACGACGAGTACCGTGTCGGGCCCCGCCGCCTTCAGGACGTATCGCAAAGAGAGCGAGGAGGTGCATCCGGCGCACGCGGTGGTGCACTTATGGACGTACTCCTCGGAGGGGAGAGGATTCATCACGATTCATCACTAGTTTGGGTGCCTCCGCTCTTAAACGTGCGGCCCCGGCACAACCCTTATGCCCGAATGCTCCGAGATCACTGCCATGAGCGAAGAGGACCTGTACTTCGAGATTCCCGGAGAACAACCCTCTTCTCCCCCGACTCCGGAGGAGAAGACGCCACCTTCTGCCGCCCCGCCGGCTTCGCCCCGTGCGGCGACCCGCCCTGCGCCGCCGTCGACACCTGTCCGGTCGCACCCCCGGCAGAGGAACTGGCGCCTGACGCTCGCTCTTGCCGGGATCGGCCTGGTCCTCCTCGTCGCCATCCTCGCCGTCCTCACCTTCTCGGTCGCGATCACCCCGACCTCCGGGACGGCGAGCTACCCCTACACCGTCACGTACGACGTTATCTTTCCGCACGGCGAACTGGTCCAGATCGGCAACATCTCGATCGTCGCGATCCCCTATCCCGACCGTGTCAGCCTCTCGGTCGACAAGGTGCCGTACGAGATCCGCATCAACGAGACGCGTGAGATCACGGCGAAACACGGGACCGTGACCCTGCTCGGCATCGCTCTCCTCTCCTTCGACTTCACCCTGGACGCGGAGTACCGGGGGATGACCGGGACCGACGCCACCTTCCGCCTCGCTGTCCGGACCTCGGACCAGATCCCGAAGTTCATGATCGACAGGCTTCTGCCCGGCGACGTCCAGGCCCGCCCCTCCTGATCAGTCGGGCCGGAGCCAGCAGGCGAGTTCGGCCTGGACCCGGTGAGCGTCCGCGGTCCCGGAGAGGAAGCGGTCGTGCCGCTCTCCCCTCGACACCGGGGTGAACGCAAAACCGGTCTCGACCTCCCACAGGACGAGCCCGGCGGAGGGGGCTGCCGGAGGGTTGCGCCGGGACTCCCCCCGCAGGAGTGCCTCGACCGTCTCCTCCCCCTCCTCGTGCCGACCGATCGCCTCGAGTACCCATGCCATGCACCGGACCTGGTGCCAGAGGTAACTCCAGGCCGTGCATTCGAAGACAGGTCCGCCGTCCCCCGCCATCACGTGCGAGGCGATGACTCGCCGGACCGGGTTCTTGGATCCCGCCCGGCAGAGGCGAGAGAAGTCATGCTCGCCGACGAACCGCCCTGCCGCCCGGTCCATCGCTGCTCGATCGAGATCGGGGTCAGCGAAGAAGTAGCGGTAGGTCCGTGAACGGACGTCGTACCGGGGGTGCCAGTTGTCCTCGACGGGGGCGACCCCGGTGAGCCAGATGTCGGGCGGGAGCGCCCGGTCCAGGACCGGTCCGACCCGGTCGGGGTGATCGGTCGTGAGAGCGCCCACCTGGGCCCGGGCGTGCACCCCCCGGTCGGTCCGGCCCGAGAGTGCAAAGCCAGCCCGGACCGGGTCGTCGAAGAGCCGGGCATGGAGGCATGCCCGGAGCAGCTCGCCCTCGACCGTACGAACGCCGGGCTGGCGCTGCGAACCGGCGAAACCGGCGCCCCACCAGCCCAGCCGGAAGGCGATCCTCATATCCTGACGCGGCGGCGGACCCGCCGCCAGGTCGACCGGAGCGACTGGCCTGTATAACTCCGGAGAGGGGTCATCTTTCCCGAGGGGGAGCACCGCCCCTCGCGAATCGCCTCCAGGACCGCCTCGACCGTCGGGTCGGCGTCGACGAGCGTCCTGCCGTACCCGACCCACCGGGCATGGTGAGCGTCCGATCCTCCGACGGCCGGCCGGCCGTAACTGGCGGTCTTCCGAGCCGCCTTCCGGTTCGCCGACCCAACGATGTAGCGGCTGTTGAAGACCTCGACCGCGTCGACGGCGCGGAGGGCCTCCTGCCGGCGAAGGCCGACCGCGTGGCGGAACCGGTGGAACGGATGGGGCAGGACGGCGATCCCACCGAAGTGGTGGACCAGGTCGATCGTCTCGAGTACGTCTCTCTTCGCCGGGATCGGCTCGGTCACACCGAGAGCGAGCAGATGGCCCTGCGCGGTGGTGACCTCGATGCCCGGGATCACGAGTACGCCCGTCCTCACGAGACCGGCGGCGTACCTGGCCCCTTCCTGGGTGTCGTGGTCGGTCAGGGCGATCGCATCGAGACCGACAGCCGCCGCTCGTTCCAGGATCGCCTCGACCGACGATTCACCGTCCTTCGAAAATCGAGTGTGCACGTGCAGGTCGCAGGCAAGCATGACCAGGTTACTTTATCTCCTGCCGCCTATTAAGGAGCACTGATGGCGATCCTCTTTCCAACGGGGGCCGCGACCGAAGCGGCCGTCCGCGCCGCCGTTTCAGAGCTCGACGCCGATGTCGTGGTGACCGGCGAGATCGCGTCCTTCCTGACGCCGCGCCAGCTTCGCGACCTCCTCATGGCCGGGTCGTATGAGTTCGCGGTCGTCTCCGGGATGTGCACAGCCTCGTTTGCATCGGTCGAGGAGGAGACCGGGGTGCCGGTGCTGCGTGGCCCCCGCCACGCGGCCGACCTCCCTCTGATGGTCGCCCAGCTCAGCAGGGTCGAGTTCTCGCGCGACGTGCCGGCCGACGACCTGCTCCGGCATCTCCGGCTCGAGGACGCCTGTCGCAAGGTGCGGTCGATCGAGAAGAACGCGGGATGGGACCTTCTGGTCCGGGGTGTCAGGGTGGGTGGCACCTCGCGGATCAAGGTGCTTGCTGAGCTGATGGACGCTCACCGCCGGCCTGACCTCGTCGAGGACGTCGAGCGGGCGTTTCGGGAGGGGGCCGACATCGTCGACCTCGGGTTCGGATTCGACGCGGAGGCATGCGACGTCGCCCGCTGCTTTGCCGAGCTCGAGGGGATCGACGGACCGCTTGCCGTCGACACCCAGGACCCGGCTCTGATCGCGGCCGCCCTCTTCCGGGCAGACCTCGTTCTCTCCCTCCAGGAGGAGAACATCCCCGTGATCGGACGGGCGGTCGCCGAGTCGGGGGCGGCGGCGGTCGTCGTGCCCCGGTTCCGCTCGCTCGAAGAGAACCTTGTGGCCGCCCGGGAGGTGGGATGCGAGGCCCTGATCGCCGATCCCCTGCTCCAGCCGGTCGGCTCCGGCCTGGTCCGCTCGCTCGCCGAGTTCCGCGACTACGGGGTCCCCCTCTTCTTCGGCGCCGGCAACGTGGTCGAGCTCCTGGACGCAGACTCACCGGGCGCCCAGGCCCTCCTCGCTGGCATGGCCCAGGAGGTGGGTGCCGCCGTCGTCTTCACGGCCGAGCACTCGGACAAGACCCGGGGTGCGATCGCCGAGATGCGCCGGGCGACCGAGATGATGGTCCTGACCAGGTGCCGGCCGTATCCCAAGGACCTTGGGATCGACCTTCTGGTCCTCAAGGAGAAGCGGCGTCGCCGAGAGCCCCCGCTCGTCTACGACCAGGTGGTGGAGGCCGAACCGATGCCGGACGAGCTGGTCTGCGACCCCCGGGGCAACCTCCGGATCGGGATCGAGGGCGACCTGATCGTCGCCGTCCACGAGGGGGTCGCCGTGCGGGGACGATGCTGGCAGGACGTCCTCTCCACCCTCATCCGGGATGACCGGGTCTCGCGACTCGACCATGCGGCATACCTGGGGGCCGAGCTCTTCAAAGCGGAGCTCGCGATCCGGCTCGGGCGGTCGTTCGAGCAGGACGGCCCGTTCTAGGGCCGGCACGCCCCGGTCGCTGAGGCGAAATACATAGAACGTCCATCCGGGCTTCCCCGAACCCGAGGCGGACTGAGCCGAATTTAAATGACTCACTCGGCGCCTAAAAGGACAAAAAAGTGGCAACCTGGAATAAAGGGACCATAAACTACATACGTGCCGGGGTTGTTGTAGCGTCATCCAGCAGGGGGCCTCATGCCCTGTGGTGGAACCAGGAGTATTGAGCATGGTAAAACATCGAGCCTACGTCTGCGACGCCTGCGGCTACATCTACGACCCCGAGCGCGGCGAGCCGAAGAACGGGATCCCACCGGGGACGCCGTTCGAAGACCTCCCCGCTGACTATATCTGCCCCGTCTGCGGCAGGGCGAACGTCGGTAAGTCAGGGTTCCGGGCCCTGGAGGCCGCTTCCGGTCGCTACCGCTGCCTTGCGTGCGGCTATATCTACGACCCCGAACGCGGCGAGCCGAAGAACGGGATATCGCCAGGAACCGCGTTCGAAGACCTCCCCGAGTCCTACGTCTGCCCGGTCTGCGGGGTGTACGCCCGGGTGGGCAAGAGCGCGTTCGTGGCGACCGAGTAAACGAACACATCCGACCTCCTTTCTCACGCCCACGGGGGCACTCCCCCCTGGGCGCCCGCTTTTTGTGGCAGCATGCCGCACACTCCTGTATGCCCACCGATCCCGCCGTCCGCGCCATCCGCCGTGAGACCGTGACTGTCGGCGCCGCTGTCGTCCTCTCCTTCTTCATCGTGGAGTTCGTGAACGACAACCTCCTCCACCTGGTGGGCTTCTGGCGGTATGCGCTCTGGTTCGGGCTGGGGATGGTGCTGATGGTCGTCTTTCTCGGCCTGTTTCGGTCACTCGCCGGGTAGGTCCCCTGCCGGCTCCGAAACCGCGAGAGGAACCTGTAGGCGTCGGTTCGCGCCCGGCTCACCCCGACCGTCACCCGAAGTCCCCCCTTCACAGGTGGCTCTCCCATGGTCATATCCATAAAGTAATGTAGGGTCTTGTCGTCATCATTTTACGTAACTCGATCAAAGGTCGGGCTCCCACCGTTCATGCCGCTGGAACCGATGATCTCCGTTCTCTATGTCGACGATGAATCGGCGCTGCTCAAGCTGGGCAAGACGTTCCTGGAACGGCACGGTGGGTTCCACGTCGATACCGTCCCATCGGCCCTGGAAGCCCTCGATCTCCTCCGGACCCGGTCCTATGACGCGATCGTCTCCGACTACCAGATGCCGCAGATGGATGGGATAGAACTTCTCAAACGGGTCCGGACCTCGGCGAACTGGATTCCGTTCATCATCTTCACGGGACGAGGGCGCGAGGAGGTGGTCATCCAGGCCCTGAACGAGGGCGCAGACTTCTACCTCCAGAAAGGGGGCGAGCCGCTCTCCCTCTTCACCGACCTTGCGCACAAGATTCGGATCGCGGTCCAGCAAAGAAGAGCTGAGACGATCATCCGGGACCACGAACGACGTGAGTCGGAGATCCTCGACTTCCTCCCCGACGCGACGTTCGCAATCGATAGGGATGGCGTCGTGATCGCCTGGAACCGGGCCATGGAGACGATGACCGGCGTCGCATCGAGCGAGATCGTAGGTCGAGGTGATTATGCGTACGCCCTCCCCTTTTACCACGAACGGCGCCCGATTCTGATCGATCTCGTCCTCCGGGACGACCCGGCGACAGTCGAGAAGTACCCCTTCATCCGTAAGGAGGGAGACCGGTTTTTCTCCGAGATAACGATCCCGCACTTCAATAACGGCGCGGGTGCGGTACTCTGGTTCACCGCCTCGCCGCTCTACGATACGGAGGGGCGGGTGGTCGGGGTGATCGAGTCGATCCGGGAGATCACCGAACGAAAGCGGGCGGAGGACGCGCTCAACGCGAGCGAGAAGCGGTTCCGCGACCTGGCCACCCTGCTGCCACAGGCTGTATACGAGACGGACGCTGAGGGGTACATCACGTATACCAACCGCATGGGGTTCTCCCTATTCGGGTACTCCGAGACCGATATCGAGAGGCGCATCCATTGCCTGGAGCTGGTCGCCCTGTGTGACCGCGAACGAGCAGCCACATCGATGCGGGCCTCCCTGGAGGGGAGACAGAGCCCGATCCGGGAATTTCTCGGCCTCAGAAAAGACGGCAGCACGTTTCCGATCTCGGTCTCCTCCTCTCCCATCGTGGAGAACGACGTGATCGTGGGAATCCGCGGAATCCTCGTCGACATCTCCGAACGTAAGCAGGCTGAACTGACGCTGATCGAGAGCGAGCGGAAGTACCGGACCATCTTTGAGAGTACGGGCACCGCGAACATTGTCATCGAGGAGGACACCACCATCAGCCTGGCGAACTCCGAGTTCGAGCGACTGAGCGGCTATCCCCGGGACGAGATCGAATCGATCAAAAAATGGACTGAGTTCATCGCGGACGAGGACCGCGCCATGATGCTCGCCCAGCACTACCTACGGCGGGAGGATCAACAGTCCGCGCAGCACCGGTACGAGTTCCGGTTCGTCACCCGGTCGGGTGAGATCCGGAATATCCTCCTCACGGTCGACCTCATCCCCGGCACGACGAAGAGCATCGCCGCGTTGCTGGACATCACTGATCGGAAGAGGGCGGAGCGGGACCTCGTCGTGGCCCACGATGAGTACACCGGGCTTCTCGACCAGATCCAGGATGTCTACTACCGGAGCGACCTCAAAGGCACCCTGGTGAAAGCGAGCCGATCGTGGGCCGAGCTCCTTGGATATGAATCCGTGGAGGAATGCCTCGGGAAAAATATCGCCGAGACGTTCTACCTCGATCCCTCCGATCGACAGCGCCTGCTCGACACGATAGACCGCGAGGGAAAGGTGACCCATTTCGAGGTGACCCTGAAGAAGAAGGACGGCTCCCCCGTGCCCGTCGAGACGAGCAGCCACCCGAACTTCGATCAGGATGGGAATGTGATCGGAATCGAAGGCACCTTCAGTGACATCTCCGAACGAAAACGGCAGGAGCGGATCCTCCGGGCCCAGCTCGACCTGAGTCTCGCCCTCCAGGGGACCATCGGGGTACGGGAGAAACTGATGGCGTGCCTGGACGCGGCGATCGACGTCTCGGGGATGGAGAGCGGGGGAGTATACCTCGTGGACGAGAGGACCGGAGCGATCGACCTCGCTGTCTCACGAAACCTCTCGGACGAGTTCGTCGCGACATCCTCGCGGTATCCCCCGGACTCGACGAACGCCCGGATCGTGATGGCCGGTGTCCCCATCTATTCCTGCCATGGCGAGTTCGACGACGAACAGAACACGGTCCAGCAGCAGGAGGGAATCCGGGCGCTCGGCGTGGTACCGATCGTTTACGAAGGTCAGGTCATCGCCTGCCTCAACATCGGCTCCCGTGCCGTGTGCGAGATCCCGCCGGTCGCCCGGATCGCCCTGGAGACGATCGCCATCCAGATCGGCGTTGCGATCGGGCGAATCCGCGCGGACGAGACGCTCGCCGAATCCGAGCTGCGGTACCGAAACGTCGTGGAGGACCAGACGGAGTTCATCAGCCGCTTTGCCCCCGACGGAACGCACGTCTTCGTCAACGACGCGTACTGCCGGTATTTCGGGCTCGACCGCTCGGCGATCCTCGGGCACCGTTTCCGGCCCCAAATCCATCCCGAGGACCGGCCGCGGCTGGAGACGTTCTTCGCCTCCCTGACGCCGGACCACCCCGTCGACACGATCGAGCACAGGATCGTCATGCCGAACGGGGAGACACGATGGCAGCGGTGGTCCGACCGGGCGCTCTTTGACCCATCCGGCGCGATCATGGAGTATCAGTCGGTGGGATGCGACATCACCCAGCAGAAACTGGTCGAAGAGGCCCTGCGGGCCAGGACCGAGGAGCTCGACAATCGAAATCGGCTGATCACCACGGTCCTCGACATGGTCCCCTTCGGCATCTTCATGGTCGAGACGCCGACGGGAAGGCCGCTGATCGCGAACCGGGAGGCGGCCCGATTGCTCGGGCGCGGAGTCCTGCCCGACGCAACCGAGGAGAACCTCGCGGAGGTATACGAGGCCTATCGCGCCGGCACGTCCGATCGATACCCCTCGGACGAGATGCCGATCCTGCGGGGTATGCGGGGCGAGAGGTGCAGGGTCGATGACATGGTCGTGGTCCGCCCCGACGGCTTCGCGGTCCAGCTTGAAGTTATCGGTATGCCCGTCGTCGACGCCAACGGCCGGGTCATCGCGAGCCTCGTCACCTTCGACGACATCACGGACCGAAAGCGGGGTGAAGAGCGTATCCGCGAGACGAACACTCGATTCAACCTCCTGACGAGCATCACCCGGCACGACGTGGCGAACCAGGTCTCGATCCTGCGGGGGTACGCGGAGCTCGCGGCGAAGCGGGCACCGTCGCCCGATTTCATCGACCTGATGACGAAGATCGACGAGGCGGGCGCCACGATAGCACGGCAGATCGCGTTCACGAAGGTCTATCAGGAGCTCCGCCTGCACGACCCGGTCTGGACCCGAATCGACGAAATCCTGCCGCGGGCGCTGCCGAATGGAGGGATCTCCCTCGTCTCCTCCTGCGGGCCGATCGAGGTCTATGCCGACCCGATGCTCGAACGGGTCCTCTTCAACCTTATCGACAACGCCGTCCGTCACGGCAAACGAGTGACCCGGATCGTCGTCGCCTGCGAGGAGAACCCCGAAGGACTCGTCCTCTCGATCCGGGACGACGGCATCGGCGTGAGAGACGATGAGAAGGAGCGGATCTTCGAGAAGGGCTATGGCGCGAACTCGGGGTTCGGACTCTTCCTCGCCCGGGAGATCCTCGCGATCACGGGGATCTCGATCGTCGAGACCGGCGTCTTTGGCGAAGGGGCCGAGTTTGACCTGCTCGTGCCCCCGGGGATGTACCGCCTGCGGGGACACGGCGGCGACTGAGCACCCATAGGTCTTCTTCTCGTTTCGGGAGCCTCGCTCGCCGGTGGGTGGTAGGGTCTTTCTCGGACCGGAAAAAAGTAGGTTCTTTAATAGTTCTTCAGGTAGTGTTCGTGTTCCCAGGGGTGGACACACATCCGGAACGAGTCCCACTCCGCCGTGGTGATGGCGTCGAGGCCCGAGACGATGTGAGGGCCGAGGGCATTCCGGATCACGTCGTCGACGAGCATCGCCTGGTGGGCCTCGTAGAGGGAGCCCGGCAGCATCTCGATCCCCAGCGACTTCCGCTCGGCTTCGTCCAGGTGGTAGATGTTGACATCGGTCGACTCTCCGGGGTCGATCCGGTTCCGGATGCCGTCGAGGCCGGCGGCAAGCATCGCCGCGAAGGTGAGGTAGGGGTTGCACATCGGGTCGGGAGACCGGAACTCGGCGCGCGTCGAGTTGCCGCGGGCCGCAGGGACACGGACCAATGCCGAACGGTTTGCATTCGACCAGGAGATGTAGACGGGCGCCTCGTACCCGGGCACGAGCCGCTTGTAGGAGTTGATGGTCGGGTTCGCGACCCGCGTGATGGCGGGGGCGTGCTTGAGCAGGCCGCCGATCCAGTGGAGGCAGGTCTCGGAGAGCCCACGGTCGCCGTCGGGGTCATAGAACGCATTTTTCCCGTCCTTCGCAAGCGACCCATGGGTGTGCATCCCGCTCCCGTTGATCCCGGCGATTGGCTTGGCCATGAAGGTCGCGTGGAGGTCCGAGCGGAGCGCGATCGCCTTGGTCGCGAACTTGAACGTGATGACACGGTCGGCGGTCGTGAGGGCGTCGGCGTACTTGAAGTCGATCTCGTGCTGCGACTCGGCCACTTCGTGGTGGCTCGCCTCGATGTCGAAGCCCATGCCTGTGAGGGCGAGCACTATCTGCCGGCGCACGTCCTCGGCGGCGTCGTTGGGAGCGAGGTCGAAGTAGCCGCCGTGGTCGACGAACTCGGTTGATGGCAGGCCGTTCTGCATCGCGAAGAGGAAGAACTCGAGCTCGGGGCCCGTGTTGAAGGTGTAACCCATCTCCGCAGCCTCGGCGATCGTCTTCCTGAGGATGTACCTCGGGTCGCCCTCGAACGGCCTTCCGCCGTAGGTCTCGAGGTCGCAGATGAACCGGCCGACACGGCCGTTCTCGGGTCGCCAGGGCAGGATGGAGTAGGTGTTTGGGTCGGGCTTGAGGAGCATGTCCGACTCCTCGATCCGGCAGAACCCCTCGATCGAGGACCCGTCAAACCAGATCCCCTCGGTCAGGGCTTTCTCAGCCTGGGACGCTGGGATCGCTACGTTCTTTGGCAGTCCCTGGATATCGGAGAACTGGAGCCTGATGAACCGCACCAGGTCCGCGTCGATCCGTTCCAGCAGCTCTGACACGATGTCGGTCGTCATACTGGAAGATAGCTTCTAGCCGATCTTATTTATTCTCTTCTCATCATACCTAGTGTGTACGGAGTGTGGTATGCTCCACTCTCTCCACGAGGTTCTATGTGCGGGATAATCGGTGTGATCGACCGGGGCAGAGAGACGATGGACGGCACTGCCATCCGGCGCGCGCTCTCGATGATGAACGAGCGCGGGAGCGGCGAGGGGGCTGGGTACGTCGCCTATGGGTGCTATCCCGAGTTCAAGGACTACTTTGCCCTCCACGTCTTCTTCGACAACATTCACGAGACCAAGCCCCGGGTCGATGAGCTCCTCCACGAGTGGGGCCGGGTCGTCCATGACGAGGAGATCCCAACCTGGGACCTCCCGCGCCTCCGGAAGGTCCACACCCCGTGGCGATACTTCTTCAAGCC
The DNA here is from genome assembly GCA_949320185.1 of uncultured Methanomicrobiales archaeon. Classification (GTDB taxonomy): domain Archaea; phylum Halobacteriota; class Methanomicrobia; order Methanomicrobiales; family Methanospirillaceae; genus UBA288. The sequence continues at coordinate 20,350 of CASGHK010000030.1, forward strand.
GGACACGCGGCTGATGCCCCGTTCGATCACACCGGCGGAGGAGATCGTGACCGAGATCGTGATGCGGATCAACACCTCGGTCGAGGGGGCGCTCGTCTTCAGCTCGGGCCGGAACCTGGGGGTCTTCAAGGCGGCGGGCTGGCCCGAGGAGGTGGCCGACTTCTATCGGATCGAGGATTACGAGGGGCACTGCTGGCTCGCCCATAATCGCTACCCGACCAACACCCCGGGGTGGTGGGGCGGTGCCCACCCGTTCAACCTCCTGGACTGGTCGGTGGTCCACAACGGCGAGATCACCAGCTACGGCACCAACCGCCGGTACATCGAGTCGTTCGGGTACCGGTGCACGATGTTCACCGACACCGAGGTGGTCGCGTACCTCGTCGACCTGCTGGTCCGGCGGCACGCCCTCCCCGAGGAGCTCGCCGTTACGGCACTCGCCCCGCCGTTCTGGGACGAGATCGATGCGATGGCAGACGGCCGCCGGCGCCTCCACCAGGCCCTGCGGCTCACCTACGGCTCGGCGATGATGAACGGGCCGTTCGCGATCGTGGTCGCGAACCAGGACAGCATGGTCGCGTTCACGGATCGCTCCAAGCTCCGCCCGCTCGTGGGTGCCGAAAACGGAGATCGGCTCTACGTCTCTTCTGAGGAGGCGGCCATCCGGGCGATGGACCCCGGGATCACGCGCGTCTTCATGCCCCGCGCCGGCGAGCCGATCATCGGGAGGGTCGTCGCATGACCCCATCCATCGGGTCGCTCCCGCCGAAGTACCGGGTCACGGTCGACCACGATCGATGCATGCTCTGCGGCCGCTGCGTCGAGAACTGCGCCTACGGCGCCTTCCGGATGGAGAACGACCGGATCCTGACCAACTCGCGGGTCTGCACCGCCTGTCACCGGTGCGTCGCCTTCTGCCCCCGTGACGCGATCGACGTCTCCGAGCGGCCACTCGATTACCGTTCGCACCCGGTCTGGACGCGGGGCGTACGCGAGGCGATCTACAACCAGGCCCGGACCGGGAAGATCGTCCTCTCGGGCATGGGCAACGCGCTCGACTACCCAATGATCTTCGACCGTCTCGTCCTGGACGCCTGCCAGGTGACGAACCCTTCGATCGACCCGCTCCGTGAGCCAATGGAGCTTCGGACGTACCTGGGCAAGAAACCCCAGAGGCTCGACCTGAAGCGGCGGGAGGATGGCGAGGTCGATCTCCTGACCGAGCTCGCCCCGAACCTCTGCCTTGAGACCCCGATCATGATCGGGCACATGTCCTACGGCGCGATCTCGCTCAACGCGCAGCTCTCGATGGCACGGGGCGTCACTGAAGCCGGGACATTCATGGGCACCGGCGAGGGGGGGCTTCCCGAGCCGCTCCATCCGTACCAGGGGCACATGATCGTCCAGGTGGCCTCGGGCCGGTTTGGGGTCGACATCGACTACCTGGAGCGCGGGGCTGCGATCGAGATCAAGATCGGGCAGGGGGCGAAGCCCGGCATCGGCGGGCATCTGCCCGGCGAGAAGGTGAACGGGGCCATCTCGAAGACACGTATGATCCCGATCGGTTCGGACGCGATCAGCCCAGCGCCGCACCACGATATCTACTCGATTGAAGACCTGGCGCAGCTCGTCCGTAGCCTCAAGGAGGCGACCGAGTGGAAGAAGCCGGTCTTCGTCAAGATCGCCGCCGTCCACAACGTCGCGGCGATCGCCGCCGGGATCGCCCGCTCGTCGGCCGACGCGGTCGTGATCGACGGGTTCCGGGGCGGCACGGGCGCGGCCCCCCGGGTCTTCCGGGACCATGTCGGGATCCCGGTCGAGGCGGCAGTTGCAGCGGTCGACGCGAAGCTCCGGAACCAGGGGATCCGGAACGAGGTCTCGGTGATCGCCTCCGGTGGGATCCGCGAGTCGACCGACGTTGCGAAGATCATCGCCCTCGGGGCCGACGCGGTCTACATAGGAACGGGGGCCCTCGTCGCCCTCGGTTGCCGGGTCTGCGGCAACTGCTACCGCGGGCTCTGCCCGTGGGGGATCGCAACCCAGCGCCAGGACCTGGTCGATCGGATCGACCCCGAGGTGGGGGGGCGGCAGGTGGCGAACCTGATCCACGGCTGGACCCTGGAACTGATGGACCTGATGGGTGCGGCCGGAATCAACTCGATCGAGAGCCTGCGCGGTAATCGCGACCGGCTCCGGGGCTATATGATCGACCAGGCGCTGATGGACGTGCTGGATGTGAAGTCCGTGGGGGCCTGAGATGGAGGAACTGGTAATCGACGCGGCGGGGGTGCATTACACCCCGCTCAACCGGGAGATCCGGGCCGCTGTGGCGGCTGGTGTGAAGCGGATCCGCCTCGAGAACGTCCTCGGCCAGCGGTTCATCGCGAACGGGGTCCGGGGGGACGTGGCGATCGAGGTCCACGGTGTGCCAGGGGGCGACCTCGGGATGTTCATGTCCGGGCCGCGAATCGAGGTCTTCGGCAACGCCGAGCACGCGCCCGGCAACACGATGGACGCGGGTGAGATCGTGGTCCACGGTTCAGCGGGGGACGCGGTCGGCCACTCCATGCGCGGAGGCCGGATCTTCGTCGAGGGCGCTATCGGCTACCGCGGCGGGATCCATATGAAGCAGTACGAGGGGAAGCGCCCCGTACTGGTGATCGGGGAGTACGCCCGCGCATTCCTCGGGGAGTATATGGCCGGCGGCACTGTCCTGATCCTGGCGCGCCACGGTGGCCCGGCGGTGGCCGAGCGAGGGCTCGGCTCGGGGATTCACGGCGGCGAGATCGTCCTGCGGGGCGGCGTCGACCCCGTCTATCTCGGGGCCGGGGCAAGTGAAGTCGCCCTCACGGACGAGGACTGGGAGCGGGTCCTTCACCTGGTCCGGGAGTACGCACGGCACTTCGGTGTCGACCCGGCGCCGTTCGAGCGGCGGGACGAGTACATACGGATCGTGCCGGCCTCCGCCCGGCCGTTTGCCAGCAAGTACGCATGGGAGTGAGCATGACCAGGAACTGTTACAACGACCTGAAGGCCGCCGTCTGGGACCGGGGCACCTGCTCGGGCTGCGGGGCCTGCGCCGCGGTCTGCCCTGCGGACGCGATCCGGATCGAGGGGGGCTCCGATGCCCCGGTGAACATCGGGTACTGCAAGGCGGAGACCGACCAGGTCCCGTGCGGGGCCTGCTACGACGTCTGTCCGCGGGTCGACCCGGCCCGCCCGCCCGGCCGGGAGGCCTGCATGGCCCGCATCTCGGCGAAGGCCGCGTTCGAGGTCGCGGGCCGGCAGAGCGGTGGCGCGGTCACTGCGATCCTCGAGCACGCCCTCGCCGCCGGGCTCGTGGACGCGGTCGTCACCGTGACCGAGGACCGGTGGACGCGCCGGCCCGCCTCGGTCCTGATCACGCAGTCAGAAGCGCTCCTCGGTTCGGCCGGTTCGCGGTACAACTGGTGGGTTCCGCTCCTCGGCGCCCTCAAGACCGCCGTCGTTGACCGGAAGCTGCGGCGGATCGCGGTCGTCGGGGTGCCGTGCGTGGTCCAGGCGATCGGGCGCATGCGGGCCTCGGAGAACGACCTGCTCCGGCCGTACGGGAACGCCGTCCGGTTCGTGGTCGGGCTCTTCTGCACCGAGTCGTTCGACTATGAACGGCTCATCGAGGGGAAACTCCGGGGTGAGCACGGGATCGAGCCCTGGCAGGTCCGCCGGCTCGACGTGAAGGGGCGGCTCGAGGTGCAGCTCGAGGATGGCAACGTGCTCAAGCTCTCCCTTGACGAGCTCGAGGACTGCGTCCGGCCGGGCTGCGCCTCCTGCACCGACCTCACTGCGGCGGACGCCGACCTCTCGGCCGGCGCGATTGGGTCGGCCTCGGGGTGCACGACGCTCCTCGTCCGGACTCCGGTCGGCCAGGGTTTCGTGGACGCTGCCGTCCGGGCCGGCCGGCTCGAACTCTGCGGGGAGGTTGACATGGCCGCAGTCGAACGGCTGGCGGAGAAAAAGGCCTCCCGGGCCTGATCCCTCACCACGTATTTTCAACAGGACAGCATTACCGTCTGTGGTAGTCTTATCCGCTGTGGTCCCCTACCAACCCAGTGCAGGGTACATGACACCGGATGCCGACATTGACCTGGTCCTCCTGGACGGTCCCACACCCAGAACGACGGTCGGCGACCCGGACAAGGAGCGCCCAATCCGGGTCGTCGTCTCAGACCGGGCAGTGCCGACCGCCTTCGTCCGCCTCGACCCGGACGACCCCGATGACGAGCGACAGGCCGCCGTTCTCCGGGCGCGACGCCTGGGCGCGGCCCCAGACTCGGCCGCCGCCGCTACTCTGGGCGCGACCGTCCGCTCGGTCCACGTGATGGACTCGAAGGTCCGGCACGACATCGCCAACCAGCTGATGGTCCTCTCGGGGTACCTGGAACTCCTCGAGGAGATGGTCCCGGAGGGTGAGGCGCGGGAGTTCCTGGACGGCTCCCTCCGGGCCGCCGAACTGGTGAACCGCCACCTTACCTTCAGCCGGTCCTACCGCGAGTTCGGAATGGCTCCCCCAGCCTGGCATGACCTCGCCTCGCTCCTTCCCTCGGGCGTGGCGCTGCCAGCGGAGGCGGCAGGAGTGCGGGTGTGGGCCGACCCCCTCGCCCCGGTGGCGCTCTCGGCCCTGTTCGGGGCAAGGGGCGGGCCGGCGATGGGGTGGCGCGTCTCGCTCGAGCCCGGCCCCGATGGCGGTCTCCTGGTCGTCCTGGACGACGACGGCCCCGCCCCCTCGGAACGAGAGGTCCGCCTCATCTTCGACTACCGGCAGGGGGAGGGCCAGGCGGGCGAGCCGTTCCTCGCCCGGCATGTCCTGGGTGCCACCGGGATCACCCTCGAGGCCGCGGCCTCCCCCGATGGCGGTCTCCAGTACCGCATGGCGGTCCCCGAGGGGTCCTCCCTCGGCTACCCGGGCCGGTAGCCAACCATGTCCTGGCTCCACCTCGCGATCGCCGGCCTCTTCGAGGTGGTCTGGGCGGTGCTCCTCAAGTCCACCGAGGGTTTCTCCCGCCCGCTCGAGTCGGTCGTGACCCTCGGGGCGATGGCCGCCTCGTTCTACTTCCTCTCGCTCTCGCTCCGGGAACTGCCGATCGGGACCGCCTACGCGGTCTGGACCGGGATCGGTGCGGTCGGGACAGTGCTGGTCGGCATCCTCCTCTTCGGCGAACCCCGCGACCTGCCCCGGATCGTCTGCCTGGTCCTGATCCTGGGCGGTATCCTGGGCCTGAAGGCGACCTCGGGGAGCTGAATTACCCTTATCAGTCCTCCACTCGTGCCCTGATCGCCGTCACCCGGATGAAGCCGTCTTCATCCTCATCCTGCCAGGCGAACTCGCGCACCTCCCCGTGCGCCTTCGCGAACTCGACGAGAGCGAGCATGTGGGAGAGCCCCAGGAGCGCCTCGGGGTCCTCGAGCACACCCGGCGGCGCCTTCAGGAGGGGCCGGGAGAGGCAGACCACGCACTTGGAACGTCCCCGCGTCACCGCAACGTTGAGGCGGTTGAGCGAGTAGATGAACGCAGCCTCCGAGAGCGCCGTCTCGACGTCACCCACCCCGTAGGAGACGAGGACGACCTCACTCTGCTGCCCCTGCATCTTGTCCACCGTGTCGACGAACGGCACCCATGGCCGTTCATGGAGCTCGCCGAGGAGGTGGCGGACCGCGTGGATCTGCGCGTGGTGCGGGCAGACGATACCAACCCCCTTCCTCCAGAATGCCCGGTCGCCCGCCGCATCAGGGGGGTAGTGATCTCTGGTCCCGGGGTCCACCATCCGGTCGCGGAGGAGGCGGGCGAGGAGGGCGACAAGTGTGGCCTCGGCCCGGTTCTCGACCGTCGCACGCACGTCCTCGAAGACCGCGACCGCGAGCGGGTACTCGGGCGCGAGGAGGAACGATACGAGGTCGAAGTGGGATCCCGGGGGTCCCGTACCGGGAGGCGGCTCGAGCCGGAGCCGTCGCCCGGCCACCTCCTCGTTCGCCGGGGCGTATGTCGACGGGTAGATCGTCCGTGCGGGGAAGCGGCAGAGGGTCTTGTTCATCCGCCAGTTCTCGACGAGGGCGCGGGTGAAGCTCTGCTCTCCCTTTCCATCGCGCGCGTGGAGGTAGCTGAAGATCGAGGCTTCGAGCCCGGGGCGTCCGTCCCCGGGGGGCGGGTACTCACCCTTGGTGATCGGCGGGAGCTGGAGGTGGTCGCCGACCAGGACGAGCCGGCCGTCCGGCGCGAGGAGGGTCAGGGCGAGGGCCAGCTCGGTCGCTCTGAGCTGCGAGGCCTCGTCGATCACGACCAGGTCGAAGAGCGGGCCCCCGCCGCCGGTTCCGGCCAGGTGGCGAGCGAGCCGGTCGAGCCGGTACCCGGTCCCACCGACGACGGCGATCGCCCGCTCGGCGAGTCGGGCGGCGGTTGCCTGCTGGACCTGGAGCAGCCGTACCGTCGGGGGGCGGAGGACCTGGCCACGCCACTCGCCGAGCTTCGCGAGGAGCAGGTCGTCGGCCGGCTGCTGGTCGGCGTGCTCACGTGCGACCGCATCGAGCACGTTCTCGATCGCCGCGTTGGTCAGGGCCGAGACGGCGACCCGCGTCGCCTTCCCCGCCGCCGCCCGTGCGCGGCCGAGCGCGAGGAGGGCCTTCGCGACGAACGCGGTCTTGCCGGTGCCGGGCGGACCCCAGACGAGGGAGAGGCGCGAGCCCAAGACCTGCTCGAAGGCCGCCCGCTGACTCACCGTCATCCCGCTCGCCACGGCGAGGCCCCGTGCCGCATCCGCGACCTCCGGGAGCTCGTCGACCGGTTCGCAGAACCCGACCGGATCCTCGAGGAGGCGGAGGAGGGGCGGGTCGTCCTCGGCGTCGATCGCTGTAAGCCGCTCGATCACCTGGTCCGAGGTGTAGTCCTTCGCCACCGGGTGGAGCACGCCACGGAACCCGGGGACGAGCGTCTCCGGAGCCGGTCGGGGCGTGAGATGGAGGTCGAGGGCGGCGAGATGTTCGCCCCCTTCATCCCCGTACACCTCCCGGACCCGGGCGTACCACGACCCCCTGGGAGGACGAGCCGTCGGGGACCGGAGCCGGAGGTCGTCGTGTGCCTGCTGGGTCCGTTCCCCCTCCTCTCCGGCGGGGACCAGGAGTGAGACCGAGGAGTCGTGGTCGAGCCGGTGCTCGCGCACGACCCGGAACCGGTCGACTGTGCCCTCGACCTCCCACCGGTTCCCGCCCCGAAAGACGACCGGAACCGAGACCCCGTCCGCGACCCGCCCCTCGAAGGAACCGGTTCGGCGCTCGCGGAGTTCGATGGCGCCGAGGTAGGCCTCGTACCGGACGATGAAGGCGAGGCGGGAGAGCTCGGGGGACCGGAGCGCGAACGCGTCCGGGAACCTGAACCGCGGCGGCCAGGAGAAGAGGCCGCGGTCTCCGAGGAGGCGGCGGCAGCCGACCAACACGGCCGAGGCGGCCCTGACACGTCGCTCGACCTCCATCGCCACCCCGTCGGCGAGGGCGGGCCTCCCCTCGTGCCAGGCCTCCAGGACCCGGTCGCTCTTCATCCGGTTGGAGAGGTCGAACCAGTAGGCCGGGTCGCGCCGGCAGACGAAGGCGCAGTCGAGGGCGGCGCCCACCTCAGGGAGGCCGTAGGCGACCGGCACCGGCAGGGCGATCATCCGCTGGAGGATGCCGGTCAGGACGATGACCGGGAAGAGTACCTCGGCGCCGGGGTGTCGGCCGGCCTCGACGAGCCCGGGGTCCTGGTAGTGGAAGAGGAGGGCGAGGGCCATTTGGGCGAGGGCGGGGTCGCCGACCGCTCCGTGCAGGAGGCGCCCGAGGAGTTCGAGCTCGTAACGGTCGAAGACGTAGGTCTGGACCGTGAGCTGCTTGTGCCAGTCGTGGGACCGGTTGTGATCGTGGACCACGCGGAGGAGTTCGTACAGCCCTCCGAGGAAGTCGGCGACGACCGTCGGGCAGTCCTCCTCTCTGCGTGCGACAAAGGCGCGCGTCTCGGAGCGCGAACCGTACGCCGCCTCGGCGCCGTATCGGTCCCAGCCGGCCGCGTAGATCGCGCCGGAGACCGGGTCCTCCTGGAGGGTCAGGACGAGCCGGACATGTTCGCCCTGTGGGAAGGCGATCGAGACCGCGTCGTGCGAGACGGGCTGCCTCGCTGAGAGCGCACGGAGCGTTCGACCGAATGCCGCCTCCTGGTGGCGGAGCGAGCCGGAAAGGCCGAATATCTCGGTGATGTCGGGCCGTTCGAGGAGTACTGCCAGGTCGTCCAGGGTCTCGACCGGGGTGCCGCCGGGCCAGGGGGCCTCCCGCAGGTACCGCCGGGCATGGACGGTGAGATAGGGGAGAAGCGAGACCGAGCGGTTTGCGTCGGCCTCCTCGCGGCAATCGTGGTAGAACGGGCACCACTCGCACCGATAATGGAGGTGCCAGTCCAGGTCGGCGGGGTCGGCGGCAAGGAGCGGCCCCAGGTCGTCGGCAAAGAAATCGCGGAGGATGCGGAGCCCGGGCTCGAGATCGAACCACTCGGGCTCCTCCCTTCCGTGGAGCCAGACCCCGCCCTTCTCGAGGTCCGCTCGCCGTCCGATGTCGAGATCGCGGCAGGTTCGGTCCAGGACCATCGCGTAGAGCGCGACCTGCACCCGGTGGCTCCCCCGGAGCATATCGCTCGACTTGACATCCACGACCCGAATCCGGCCATCGTCCTCGAGCTGGAGGAGGTCCGGGATGCAGTCCCTGAACCGGTAGACGCCGGGGTCGATCCCCCAGGGGTCGAGCAGGCCGTGCGAGGGGGTGAGCGTCGCCTGGTAGAGCAGCTCGCCCGGCCGGGCAGTCCCGAGCAGGGTCCTGGTCTCCATCGGCGAGAACCGCTGACGTCCCGGGTGCGGGAGGCCGGGGGGGGCCTTCATCCGGACGCACTCCCGGACCCGCGTCAGGACGACCTCCTCCTCCCATCGCTCCCCCTGCTCGGTCAAGAACCGGGCGGCGACGCTCGGGCGCTGCTTTCCGGTCGGGAGACCCCGCACCTGCCGCACCCCCAGCGGCAGGGACGAGAGGCCCAGATAGCGCGGGCACTCGAAGAAGAAGTAACGGGCGACGAGGGTCGGGTTGAGGTTGTGCAGGACCATGGGCGGCTGGATACGAGAGATGGATCCGGAACCCGGATGAGCCTATCCCCGGAGTGTGACGCCGGGACGCCGCCCGTATCTCCTCATGGAAAAACCGCCGGCATTAACCTGCCCGAGGGCGAGAGCTGGGGTACATGCCGCAGATCGAGGTGATGGACCTCGCCAAGGTCTTCGAACGACGGCAGGTCCTGGATGGGATCTCGTTCGAAATCGAGGGGGGTGAGGTCTTCGGCCTCCTCGGCCCGAACGGAGCGGGAAAGACGACAACGATGCGCCTTCTCCTCGGTCTTCTCCGGCCGACGCGGGGAGAGGCTCGTGTCCTCGGTGTGCCGCTCGCCGACCACCCCGACGTCCGCCGGCGCGTCGGCGTCCTGCTCGAACAGTCGGGGATGGCCGACCGGCTGAGTGCCCGGGAGAACCTCCGGTTCTACGCCGCCCTCCACGGCGTCAGCCGCGAGACGGTCGACGACCGGCTCGGGCGGGCCGGCCTCATCGAACGGGCCGACGACCTGGTGGGGACCTTCTCCACCGGGATGAAGCGCCGCCTGGGCCTGGTCCGGGCGACCCTCCACGACCCCGAGGCGCTCCTCCTCGACGAGCCGACCTCGGGGCTCGACCCGGCCGCGCAGGCCGGGATCCGCGACCTGATCTCGGGCCTCGCCCGGGAGTCGGGCGCCGCGGTCCTGGTCAATTCCCACCACCTGGACGAGGTGGAGCGGATCTGCCAGCGGGTCGCGATCCTGGACCACGGCCTCCTCGCCGCGATCGGGACGGTTGCCGGCCTCCGGCAGGGGACCGGGCCCCGGCGGTACGGCGTCGTATTTGCGGGCGGAACCGACCTGGAGCGGGCGCGAGGGCTGCTCGCCAGTTTCGGCCCAGTCCAGAACGGGACGGACCCGGGCGAACTAGTGGTGGAGCTCCAGCCCGGCACGGCGCCGGCGGTCCTGCTCCGGGTCCTGTTCGAGGCCGGCATCGGGGTCGAGGAGGCCCGGTATCGCGCCCGGTCCCTCGAGCAGGTCTACCTCGCGGCGATGGAGCGGGGTGCGGTATGAACCCGGTCCTGCTCGTTGCCCAGCGAGAGGTCCGCGTGCTCCTCCGGGCCCGCTCGGTGATCGGGGCCGGTGCGCTCGTCGGCCTCTTCATCGGCGCGACCCCGATCTTCACGGCGCTTGTGACCGGCCAGGACCTCTCCGGCCTCTACCTCCAGGCCCCCGTCCTCGGCGTCTTCCTCGGGTACCTCTTCTCCCAGCAGGCGTTCCTCCGGGAGAAGCAGGACGGGACGATCGAGACCGTGCTCTCGTCCCCACTGACCCTGCGTGCCATCTGGGCCGGCAAGGTGCTGGGGGCGGGCGGTATGGCCGCCCTGGTCGCCCTCCTCTGCACCGGGGGAGCCCTCCTCGCCGCCGTGCTCGCTGCGCCGATCGCCCTCCCGGTCACCCCGGTGCTCGTCGTCCACCTCGTCGTCGTCGTCCCGCTCGCGACAGCAGTCGCGGTCGGTCTCCTCGGGCTGGTGCAGCTCCTGCTCGGCCTCCGCGAGAACCAGGTCCTGAACCTCGCCCTCGTGCTGGCCCTGGTTGCCCTCCTCTCGGTCGGCCAGGTGGTCTCGGGGCCGTCTCCCACCCCGGAAGCGGAGGCGGCGACAGTGGTCGTTCTCGGGGCGCTCCTGGTGCTGCTCGCCCGGCTGGTTGGCCTTGTCGACCGGGAGCGGATCATCCGGACGATCGCCTGAAAAATAGGGGTGCCGCCTACCGCGGCAGGAACTGTCGGCCGGACGAGAACCCGGTCCCGACCCCGTCCCCGATCCCATAGTAGCCGAATCCGAACGCATCGTAGAGGAAGGGCTGGAGTCGGTCGAGGACAGGCCTCCCGTTCTCGGTCAGACAGTCCTCGTCGACCAGGACGTCGACGATCTCGCCAACGAACTGGGTGTGGGCCCCGAGCTCGACCGTCTCGATGAGGCGGCACTCCAGGACGAGAGGGAACTCGCCGATGTAACAGGCGTCGACCTTTTCGGACCGGACCGGGGTCAGATTGGTCGTGGCGAACTTATCCATGTCGCGCCCGGACGCGATCCCGAAGAGGTCGGCCTCGGCCGCGTACCGTTTGGATGGGACCGAGACGGTGAAGGCCTTATGGGCGGTGATCCCCTCGTGTGTGTACCGCTCGGGCCGTACCGAGACTGCGACGGCCGGGGGCTTCGAGGAGCAGATCCCACCCCAGGCCACGGCCATAGCGTTCGGTCGACCCGCCCGGTCGTAGCATCCGACGATCAGGACGGGGTGGACCCCGACCGAGGTCTGGGCCCCGATCGAGCGTTTCTGCGGCAGCGCCGTCATGCATCACGACTCGTCGCCGTACCAGATAGGCGTTCGCCCGGAGAACGGCCCTCTTCGGGGTCGGCGCCCTCATCAGTCGGCCCGGAGCGCGGCGATCCCCTCGCCCCGTGTGGGGTGGCAGGCGAGGATCGACGAGAACCCGGTCAGGCGCATCACCCGATCGACCTCGGGTGCGAGCGCTGAGAGCGCGAAGCCATCGCCGGGCTCGCGGAGCCTTTTTGCCGTGGCGAGGAGGACACGCAGGCCCCCACTGCTGATGTACGGGACGCCTGCGAGGTCGACGAGGAGTCGTCGGGCCCCTCCATCGATCGCCCCCCCGATCGCTGCCTCCAGGTCGGGTGCGGTCGCCGTGTCGATCCGGCCGCTCGGTGCGATGACCACGACCCCTTCTTCGTCAAACCGTTCGATCGCCACGAACTCATCCCCAGGAGGAGGTGGTCGAGGAGGACACTTAAAGGTGTCCGGCGTCGACCATCTCCGGGATGGCACCGGACGGGTTCGAGCGGAGCGTTCCGGCGGCTGTGGAGGAGCTCTCCGGACTGCTCGATGCCCTCCAGGACTGGCTCGAAGAACAGGGAGTGCCCCCCGAGCCCTGCGGAGACCTGGTGCTCGCGCTCGACGAGGCGTTCTCGAACGCGGTCATGCACGGGTACGCCGGGTCTCCCGGCGAGGTGGAGGTCAACGCTCGGTCGTCCCCCGGCAAGGTCGAGCTCATGGTCGCCGACCGTGCCCCCGCGTTCGACCCGTTCGCCGACGCGCCGCCGCCCGACCTGGACGCCCCGCTGGAGGGCCGGTCGATCGGCGGACTTGGGGTCTTCCTGATCCGGGAGCTGATGGACCGGGCCGAGTACCGGCGGGAAGACGACCGGAACATACTCCTCATGGCCCGGACGTGGTCGCCCGGATGACGATCAGCGTGATGTCGTCGAACTGTGGGGCGCCGTCTGAGTGCGCAGTGACGTCCGCGAGTATCCCGTCGATTATCCCGGCAACCGGCTCGTCTCTCAACCGCTGCACGGTCGCCCGGAACCGGTCCTCGCCGAACTCCACCTCGTTGCCGTCGATCGCCTCCGTGACCCCGTCGGTGTAGAGGACGAGGAGGTCCCCGTCCTCGAATATCACCTCCGCGTCATCGAACGCCACCCCGCACATGAGGCCGAGCGCCGGCCCGGTCGGCTCAAGGGTCTCGAACCGACCGGTCGCCGCCCGGAGGAGGATCGGGGGGTTGTGGCCGGCATTCACGTACCGGAGCGTCCGCATCGTGGGGCGGAGGACCCCGTAGAAGGTGGTCACGAAGGTGCCGCGCTCCCCGGCGTCCTCGCAGAAGGCCTCGTTCGCCGTCTGCATCACCTTCACCGGTGAGGCGTACCGGGGCGCGGCGGACCGGAGGACGGTCCGGACCAGGGCCATGAAGAGCGCCGCCGGCATCCCCTTGCCGGAGACATCGGCGCAGACGATCGCGATCCGGCCTGCGGAGAGCGGAACCAGGTCGTGGAGGTCGCCGCCCACCTCGCGGGCCGGGCGGTTGATTGCCGCGCAGTCGAAACCGGGCACCGGTGGCAGGGTCCGGGGCAGAAACGCAGCCTGGATCTCGGCTGCAATCGCCCGCTCGGCCCGGCCGTGCGCGATCTCCTCACCGTACTGGCGGATGGTCGAGACCATACGGTTGATCGAGCCGACCAGCGACTCGAACTCCCGTCCCGGGATCGGGCGAATCCGCCGGTCGAGGTCTCCGTCGGCGATCGCCTCCACGTCCTCCACGATCGCCTCCACAGGCCGGGAGACGTACCGGGACGCCCCGAACGCGAAAACCACCCCGAGAGCGACGGCGAAGGCGCCGATCAGCAGGTGGTAGACCAGGAGCCGCCCGGGCTGGCCCGTCCCCGTCTCGACTGCCTGGAGGTACGAGAGGCCGATCAGGAAGCCGATCACGACCACCACGACGACCACGTTGTAGGCGACCAGGTACTGCCGGAGGGACCAGGACTCATCGGCCATGCGTTCCAGACGATCTCGGCCCCGGGACGGATAAGCCTGCGGGGCAAAGGCCATAGGTATTTCCGTTCACCTCTCCAATCCAGGGCCATGGAACCGGAGATCGTCGACGCTCTGCCGCACCCCGTCGTCGCGATCGACCGCGACGCCAGGGTCCTCTGGGCCAACCGGGCCTTCCGGGTCGCCTTTCTCCTCGGTGACCAGCCGCTCGAAGGTGTGCGCCTCTTCACCGTCCGTGATTGGTTCTTCGACGCCCCCGAGCTCCATCAGGCCATCGCCGCCGTGGGAGAAGGCCTGCCTGAGGCCTCCTGCATCCTCTCGCGGAGCGGGGGCACGGTCCACGAGGTGACGGTGCGGGGACTGGGGCCGGACGGCGGGGGGGCGGTGCTGCTCACGTTCACGGACATCTCGGGGCATGCCGGCGCCGAGGCCGACCGGGGGCGGTGCCACGCGCAGCTCGCGATCGTGAACGAGGTGATCCGGGCGTCGACCTCCCGTCTGACCACGGACGAGATCCTGGCGGCCGTGCTCGAACGGACGGTCGCCCTCCTGGGTTTCGACGCCGGCGCGGTCTACCTGGTCGGCGAGGAGCCTACGGTCGCACACCTCCGCGCCGCGCACGGTCTCTGCGAACTGGTCTATGCGGGCTCACTGACCCTCCGGCTGGAGGCGCCACCACTCGATGCGCTCCTCGAAGGGCGGGCCTGTTACACCGAGACCTACCTGGACGTCGAGCACGACGAGGGCGAACTGGGTGTCTTCTCGGCGGCGACGGTGCCGGTGCTGGCGGACGGTCGGACGATCGGCCTCCTGGCGATCGCGTCGACAAGCTTCTACCGGTTCTCGCCCCTCGAACGGGAGGTGCTGGAGGCGATCGGGGCGGAGATCGGGGCGGCGGTCCGTCGGGGTGAACTGGAGGAGGCACTCGTGCAGGAGCACCGCGCGGCCGAGCTCTACCTGGACGTGATCACCCACGACCTCGGTAACCTCCAGACGGCGGCACTCGCCTGCGCGGAGGAACTGGCGTCAGGGAGGAGGGAGCCGCTGGCAGCATCACTCTGTGAGACACTGCGGCGAGGCCTCTCGATCGTACGGCGGATCGGGACCCTGCGCCGCCTCGGCGGCCCGGTCCGGCTCCTCGAGCCGACCCGGCTCGGCTCTGCCGTGGACTCCGCCCGGGTGGAGGCCGGGGAGACCGTGGTCCAGGTCGATGGGGACGGACTCGTCCTCGCGGACGAGCTCCTCCCGGAGGTCTTCGCCAACCTCCTCGGCAATAGCCGCAAGTTCGGGGCCACCCGGGTACAGGTCCGGGTCAGGGAGCTGCCTGAGTGGACCGAGGTACGGGTCGAGGACGACGGTCCCGGTATCCCGGACCCGGAGAAGGAGCACGTCTTCTCCCGGTACCAGGCCGGCTCGCTCCCGGGCTCCGGATCGGGGCTCGGGCTCACTCTCGTCTCCCTCCTGATGGAGCGGTACCGGGGGAGCGTGGCGGTGGAGGACCGGGTCCCCGGGAACCAGGAGGAGGGCGTCGCCTTCGTCCTCAGGTTCCGTCGCCCGGGCTGAGGAGGAGGGCGGATGCGCCGGGGACGTCGTCGCCCAGGAGAAAGAGCCGGTCGAACCCGGTCGTTGTGATCACCCGTTTCGGCTCGTCGGCGAGCGCGGCGAGCGCACACCCCCCGCCAGCCCCCCGGGCCGCCTTGAGGCCGGCGAGGAGCGCCCGGAGGCCGGAGCTGCTGACGTAGACGAGCCGGGCGCAATCAACGACTATCCGCGTCCGTCCGTCCCGAACCGATCCCAGGAGGGCTGCCTCGAGGCCCGGGGCCCCAAGGGCGTCGGCCCGACCCTCGAGGGTCACGATGCGCAACGGTCCGTCGTCCCGGAGCGCTATCTCCAACCGCTCGGTCATACCGGTGATCTACGTCTCGCGAGGCAATGAGCGTGTCCCACCGGGGATCGACGGTTTCATCCCCCTGGCCGCACAACCGCGAAAGGATGGCCCCTGCAGCATGGCGTCCTGTGCCCGGCCTCTCTTCGACCCGGTACTGCGCTTTTCTCCGGAGACCCGACATCTGCTGCTCGAACGCCTTTCTCTCCGACGGTCCCGGGGCGGTGCTCGCCGTCGACCCGGGGGCGGATGCGGCCCAGGCGGCCCTTCTTGCCCGGTTCGCCAGCGATACCCTCGCCGAGGCGCCGCGACCGTTCGTCATCATCCTCTCTCACTGCCATATCGACCATGTCCTCCAGGCGATCGCCACGTCCGGGCACCTTGCCCGGCTCGATCCCGTGCTCGCGGCCCATGCTGGGTGCGCTGCCGTGATCGCGGACGGCGACCCGGTCCTCTCCTCGGCCCACCTCTTCGGCGAGCCCCTACCGACGTGCCCTGTCCCGGTCCGCCTCTTTTCAGGGTCACTCACGGACGATGCCCCCGGGTGCCTCCGCCGGGAGCCCTGTAGCGTGGCCGGGCTTCATGGAGAACGGTTGACCGTCCGGGGCTCTCCGGTCGCGGAGGTCTTCTCGGCCCCGGGCCATACCCCCGACTCCATCGTGGTCCGGGTCGGAGGTATCCTCCTCGTCGGGGACCTCCTCTTTGCCCTGGACGTCGGTGTGGCCGGCCTTCCCGGATTCGACCTCGGGGCGCTGGCCACTACCGCCGCCTCCGTCCGTCGGCTCGTGGAGGAAGGTGGGATCGTCGAGGTCATCCCCGGTCACGGCCGACCGTTACCGGCCCGGGAGGCCATCGCCATGCTCGCCCGGCTCGAGCGAACTGCCCGGCTCCGGCCGGAGATCCGCCCCCTCACCCCGGAGCGGATCGCGGCGACCCGCGTCGTCGCACTGGAACTCCTGGACGAGGCGGACCGCGTCTTCGCCGAGGTCGGTGGGAGGCTGCTCGTGCTCGCCCACCACCTGGAAGTTCTGGGCGAGACGGAGGCGGCGGCCGGGATCGAGGAGGCGCTCGCCATCGACGACGTCGACCCCTGCCTCGCCTCGTTCAACCGGTTCGTCTGCGAGTTCGAGGCCGGCGAACGGATCGAGTTCCAGGTGCTGCTGAAGGCCGTCCAGGCGACGCGGCGGATTGAGACGGTTCTCTGCCGGGGGTGCTCCAGTTGGGCTAAAGACTTCGAACCGCTCGCCCGGTTTCGCCGCCTTGCCGACGACTTCATGTCTGTCGTGACCCGCGGCGGACCCGCGACAACCCTCGTCCCGGTCGACCTCGACGGGGTGGTCGGTCCGGTCGTGGACACCGCTCGCATGCCTGCAGTGTCGGACGACGACGTCCTCGCGGCGGTCGACGACGAGCAGGCGTTCCTGGACGTCCTGGTGCGGCGCCTCGCGGCACCGCCCCTCTTTCCCGGCGACGGGCTCGCGTTCGTCCCGTCGCCGACTCCGGTACGGGTCGTCACCGACCCGGCCCGCCTGGGTGACGTCCTCCGGGCCGTCCTCGAGGACCTGGCCGGTGCGGGGCACGAACGGGTCCTGGTCGAGGCTGGTCCGATCGGGACGGTGACGATGAAGGGCGATCCGGGCGGGCCGTCTCCGTTCGGCCTGCGCCGGCGCGAGGCGTACCGGCGTCGGTTCGAGGCCTGCGGGGCAGCGTTCTGCCTCCGGGACGGCGAACCGTTTGCCTGCCGGATCACCTTCGCGCAGTAACGGCGGCCTTTTTCTCTCCGCCCCCCCGAGATCTGGGTATGCAGACACGTGAGGCGTCGGCCCTCGACCTCTTCACGGACTCGGTCCGGCTCATGGGCGACGCGACGCTCTGCGCCGCGATCGAGTTCGACTGTCGACTCGACCCGGACACCCTCGGCGCGGCGGCGTCGGCCTGCATCCTTTCCCACCCCATACTCCACAGCCGCCTCGTCCGGGGGTGCGGCCCGGCCCGCTGGGAGGTGGTGGACCTCGCCCGCGAGGTCTCGGTTCGGCCCGAGACCTGCCCCGAGGACTATCGCCGATACGTCGCCGGCCCCGTCGACCCGCACGGTTCCCTCCAGGTCCGCGTCCGCCTGCTGCGCCGGCCCTCGGGGGACGTGGTTGTCGTCAACCTCGCCCATTCTGCCGCAGACGGTTTCGGGCTCCACGTCCTCCTCGGAGACGTGCTGAAAGAGTATCTCACGCCGGGGAGCCTCGCGCCAGTCGGGGGGGGCCTTCCGGAACGCGACACGCTCTGGACGCGCCGGTTCGCGGCGGAGGGGGCACCGCTGCCTCCGGAGATGCAGGTGATCAACCCGATGTGGCCGGACCCCTTCGGGAGAGCGGAGGGGCCGACGTCGTTCCACCGGGAGCGGGTGGAGCCGGCCGTGCTGGCATCGATCCGGGACCATGCCCGGGATCTCGGAGGGACCCTCAACGACGTGATCCTCGCTGCCTACTACCTCGCGATGACCGACCTCACGGGTCACCGTGACCCTATCGCGGTCTTCTTCCCGGTCAACCTGCGCCAGCACCTCTCCGACGGGTCGCGGGTGATGACAAACCAGGCGACCAACGTCTGCATCCCCCTCGAGCGGCCCCCGGGGGAGGGGGCGCACGAAATCCTCTGCCGGGTGATCGATGGTACGCGGCGGCTGAAGGCAGGCCGGATCGGGGTCGCCGAGCAGGTGGTGATGGACGCCCTCTGCGACCCAGAGGGGTGCCGGGTGCACGAGATGGCCGAACAGATGATGGCCCTGCAGGAGCAGGGGCTCGCCGACATCTTCATCTCGAACCCCGGCCCGTTCACGCTCCCGGAGGTGGAGGGGCTCGTCGATGCTTACGTCTGTTACCCGGGGGGGACGATGCCGACGACATGCTTCATCACCAGCGCGTTCCGGGGGTGGATGACGGTCACGATCGGCTACCAGGAGGACGACCGGGCCCGCGAGGGCACACGCAGGGCTCTGGGTCTCTTCTGCCACCACCTCCGCTCGTTCGCGGACCGAAAGTAGGCCGTCACCGCCTCCCCCCAGGGCCGGTAGATCTCCCGCAACGGGCGACTACCGCGCAGCCTGTTCCGATACAAACCGATATGCGAACGGAGGGTGATCTCTTATACGTGCCAGGGACAATTCGTGTCCTCTACGTCGATGACGAGCCCGACCTTCTCCGTCTTACTCGTCTCTCCCTGGAGAGGACAGGAGAGTTCACGGTCGACACGGCGGATTCGGCGGAAGAGGCGCTCTCCGCCTTCTCCATCCCGGCATTCGATGTCATCGTCTCCGACTACCAGATGCCCGGCATGGACGGGATCGCGTTTCTCAGGGAAGTCCGGGCGTGCCACGGGGAGATCCCGTTCATCCTCTTCACGGGCCGGGGCCGCGAGGAGGTCGTGATCGAGGCGATCAACAGCGGCGCGGACTTCTACATCCAGAAGGGCGGCACCCCGGCGGCCCAGTTCGCCGAGCTCGCCCATAAGATCCGGCAGCTCGTGAAGCGTCGTTCTGCGGAGCTCGCCCTGCGCGAGAGCGAGGAGAAGTACCGCTCGCTCGTCGAGCTCACCCCGCTCGGGGTGCTCGTGCACTCGGGTGACGGGAGGATCGTCTACGCCAACCAGGAGTGCCTCCACCTCACCGGGCAGAAAAGCGTCGACGACCTCCTGGGCGGCAACGTCCTCGACTACGTCTTCCGGTATATCCACCCCGATGAACGGGAACTGGTAATCGCTCTCTTCCGACAGCAGTCGGATGGGGGGGGGACGACCTCCTTCACGGAGTGGCGGTTACTCTCTCCCACCGGCGAGGTCTCCACGATCGAGATCGCCGCGAAGACGATCTCGTACGGCGGTGAGCCATCGGTCCTCGTCCTCTTCCGGGACGTCACCGAGTGGAAACGGGCGCAGGCCGAACTGCAGGCGGCGTACCAGCAGCTCGCCGCCCAGGAGGAGCAGCTCCGGGCGAACCTCGAGGAGGTGATTGGGGCCGAGCGGGCGCGGGTCGAGACCGAGCAGAACTTCAAGTCCCTCGTCGACAACGCCCCCTACGCGGTCTACATCCAGGTGAACGACCGGATCGTCTACATCAATGGCGCGGCGGTCCGCCTCCTGGGGGGAACCTCCGCCGACCAGCTGCTCGAAACGAACCCGTGGGACCGGATCCACCCGGAGTTCCACGAGAGGGTCCGGGGCCGGGTGAGGAGCCTGACTGTCGACCGGGAGCCAGTCGGGGCACTCGACGAGGTCTTTCTCAGGCTCGACGGGACCCCCGTCGACGTCGCCGTCTCAGCGGTGCCCCACCGGTACCGCGGCGAGGACGGTGTCCTCGTAATGCTGCACGATATCACCGACCGAAAGCGGCGGGAGTTGGAGCTCCAGCAGACGATCGAGGAGATCGCCGACGCCCGCCGGGACCTCCTCGAGAGTCGGCAGCAGCTCGCCGAGATCGCGGCCACCGTCCCGGGTCTCATCTTCCAGTTCTATGCCCGGCCCGACGGTAGCATGGGGGTGTACTACGTCAGCAGCCGGTCCCGGGACCTCTTCGGGCTTGATGACGATCCGGAGACGTTCTTCGAGCAGTACATGGCGCACCTGGATCCACGGGACCGCAACCGGGTTCTTGCGTCGATCGCTGCCGCCGTCGCATCGGCGTCCGAGTTCGAGACCGAGTACCGGTATATCACTCCGTCCGGCGCGTCCATCTGGGTCCAGGCGGTCTCCCGACCGGTCGTTCGGGAGAACGAGGTCCTCTATAATGGGGTGATGCTGGACATCACCACCAGAAAGGCCGCGGAGGCGGCCCTCGAGCAGCGCCTCGTCGCGCTGACGAGGCCTATGGCGGAGTCGGGGGTGGAGTTGACCGATCTCCTTGACCCCGTCGAGGTCCAGCGCCTCCAGGACGAGTTCTCCCAGGCGACCGGGGTCTCCCTTCTCCTCGTGCGCCCCGACGGATCACCGATCACCCGGCCAAGCAACCCCTGCCGGCTCTGCAGAGACCTGGTTCGATCGACGATCGAGGGGCGAGCGGCGTGCCGTGAGCCGTTCTCCCCCGCGGGGGCTGAGGGTCCCGAGGGAGCCGTCATCACCTCCTGCCCGGCAACCGGGCTGATGAAGGCCGGGGTGAAGATCGTCGTCGGCGAACGGCACATCGCCACCTGGCTGATCGGGCAGGTACGCGACGGCTCCCGGGAGGAGGATGAGGAGGAGGTCAGGGCCCGGGCGCAGGCCATCGGCGTCGACGAGGGGTCGTTCGCCGCTGCGTACCGGGAGGTCCCGGTGATCCCGCGCGAGCGGTTCGCGGCGATCGTCCGCTCCCTCGAGACGATCGCCCACCAGCTCTCGACGGTCGCGTACCAGAACGTGCAGCAGGCCCGGTTCATCGCCGAGCGGGACCGGGCGGTCGAGGCCCTGCACGAGCGGGAGGCACGCCACGCCGTCCTCCTGGAACTGGGCGATGCCCTCGGGGCACAGACCGGTTCGGCCGGTCTCCAGGCGGCAGCGTGCAGCGTCCTCGCCCGGCGCCTCGGCGTCGACCGGGTGCAGTACACGGAGGTCGACATGGAGGGCAGGACCGTTGTCTTCCACCTGGACCATGTCCCGGAGTGGGTCTCTCTCCTCTCCGGCCGGTACTCGCTCGATGTGCTCGGAGGGGTCCCCAATGTGCTCGCTGCCGGCCGGACGCTCGTCGTGGACGACCTGGAGCGCTCGCCCGCACTGTCAGAGGCCGCGTGCCGCGCGTGCCGCCCGATCGCCACCCGCTCCTTCGTCATCGTCCCGCTCCTGCGCGAGGGGAGGCTTGTCAACACTTTGAACGTGGTCTCTACTGTCCCCAGAGCCTGGACGCCGGGGGAGGTCGCGCTGATCGAGGAGGTCGCCGCGCGTACCTGGGACGCGGTGGAGCGGGCTCGCGCCGAGGAAGCCCTGCGTGAGCGGGAGGAGGAGTACCGCCGCATCCTTGAGAACCTGCAGGACGCCTATATCCGCTCCGACGAGGACGGGATCATGCGGATGGTGAGCCCGTCGGCGGCCCGGCTCTTCGGCTACGACTCTGCCGACGAGATGGTCGGGCTCCCCGTCGCGTCCCTGTACCTCCACCCGGAGGAGCGGGACGAGGCGCTCGCCCTGGTGCAGGACGAGCGAGGGATCACCGACCACCTGATCGAGGGAGTTGCCCGGGACGGTTCTGCCCTATGGCTCTCCATCAACGTCCAGTTCCTCCGCGACAGGGCGGGGCGGATCCGGGGCTACGAGGCGTTCGTGCGCGACATCACCGAGAGAAGAAAGATGGAACGAGCGATCCATGATGCGAACCGGCGCCTCGGCCTCCTTGACAGCATCACCCGGCACGACCTGCTGAACCAGCTGACAAAGGTTCGTGGGTACACTCATCTCGCGGAGAGCGAGGTCCATGATTCGGCAGTCGCCGGCTACCTCTCGAAGATCGACGCGGCTGCGGACTCGATCTCCCGGCAGGTCGAGTTCATCCGAACGTACCATGACCTGGGAGCGCATTCGCCGACCTGGACCCGGATCGACGAGGTGGTGGCGAGGGCGAGGCGGGACGAGGTCAACTGCTCCACGACCTGCCGGGGGGTCGAGGTCCATGCCGACCCGATGCTGGAGAAGGTCTTCTTCAACCTCTTCGAGAACGCCGTCGCACACGGGGGCCACGTGACGAGTATCACCGTCCGGTGCGAACGCGTTGCAGACGGCCTGGTGGTCGTGGTGGAGGACGACGGCGCGGGCGTCCCGGAGGACGAGAAGGAGGCGATCTTCAAGAAGGGCCACGGGCATCATACCGGCCTGGGCCTCTTTCTGGCGCGGGAGATCCTGGCGATCACCGGGATCACGATCCGGGAGAATGGGACTCCTGGGCGTGGGGCGCGCTTCGAGATCGCGGTCCCGGTGGGGCGGTTCCGGTGGGGCCCTGGCGGGGCCGTTGACCCAGCTCCCTGATCAGGCCGACGGAGCGGCCCCCCCCGGTCGAGCCCGGGGGTGGGGGGGGCACTCAGCCCTTCCTGTGGCGACGGATCGGGCAGTCCGGGACTTCGCAGGTCTCAGGGCAGTCCGGAAGCTCGATCGACTCGCCGGCCTCCTGCGCCGCCAGCCGGCGCCCCATCTCGTCCGTCCAGGGACATCCCTCGGTGCACGCCGCCGGTCTCCCGGTCGGCTCGAGCAGGACGCTCCCCAGTGTCAGCCACCGCTCCCGGATCTCGGTGCGGTCGATCCCCGCCAGGGAGAGGCACTGGAACCCGAAGAAGAGGGCCGCGAGACCGAGCGCGAGCGTGTAAGGGTCCGCGTCGTCCCGGACCAGCCCCTCGCGCTGCTGGGCCGCGATCCCATGCGCGGCCATCTCGTACCCCGCCCGGATGTTCTCCGCGAGGGAGCCCCCCGCCGCTGGGTTGCGTGCGGCCATCGCGACGAGCTCGAGGATCAGCGACTCCTGCCCGGCGTCGGCGGCGAGCTGCGCCTCGAGCATCGAGGTCCAGCCCTGGAGGGGCGTCGCGTCCGGGAAGCTCTCTCTCGCTCGCCGGCGGACGAGTGCCGGGATCAGCTTTATGATCTCGGTGACGAGGGCGTCCTTGTTCTTGAAGTAGAGGTAGAGGGCACTCTTCGTCACACCCACCTCGGCGGCGATATCGTCCATGGTCGTCGCACAGTACCCCTTTCGGCTCATCACGTCCCAGCCGGCGGCGATGATCCTCTTCCGGGCCGCCTCCCTGTATTTCGGCACGACCTTGGGCATCCTATCCTCGTACTGCGAGGCGAAGCGTAATAAAGCAGACTACTCCGTCAATATTTCGACCTTACGGTAAGTTTTTATCCCTCGCCGTGTCCAGCTTGGACGAGGTGGTTTCCATGGTGATATTAACCCCAGAGATGGAAGAGTCGCTGCGTGCAGCAAAGACCGCGTTCCTCGCCACGTCGTCGAAGGACGGCGTCACCAACGTCGTCCCGATCGCGGCCTTCACCTGCCTGGACGATGGGACACTGTTGATCTCGGACCAGTACTTCAATAAGACCCTCAAGAACATGGAAGGAAACCCGTGGATCGCCCTCTCCTGGTGGGGGGAGCGGGGCGGGTTCCAGGTGAAGGGGACGGTCACCCTCCACGCCGACGACGACGTCTTCGCGCAGAACATCGCCTGGATGAAGGAGCGCTTCCCGTCGTTCGTCCCGAAGTCTGCGGTGCTGGTGACGATCACGGACGTCTTTGCCGTCGTGCCCGGCCCCGAACCCGGGCAGAAGCTCCTCTGAACCGGCGCTCCGCGGCAGGGTGTCGCCGCGCCCGGTACCCCATGCTGTCTCTCTCTCTGGCGCCCCCGACTCCCGGGGAGGTATCCAGGGGATTGATGGTACTGTGCAGTCAAAAAAATGACCGACTAGTAAGTTTTATTATTCCTGAGTTAGTACTATTCCTGGAGACGTTGTTTGGTTCCCAGGACGGCGAAATACCGGGCGGTCACCACGTTCAACGGGATCTCCCGTCGGAACGGGACCGTGTCTGTGCCGAAGGAGACGGACACCGCTCTGGGCCGAACATCGGAGGGAGCATGAAGATACGGTCGATGAAGTTGGCCTGCTTCTCGCCCACGGGGACGACGAAGACGGTGCTCGAGGGAATAGCACGGGGCGTGGGTCTCGAGGATGTAGAGCTTGTTGACATCACCTCTCCTCAGGCGAGAAACGCCTCCCTGGAGGCGCAGGAGGATGAACTGCTCGTTGTCGGGGTTCCGGTGTACATGGGGCGGGTGCCGGGTCTCCTCTCCGGGTGGCTCGGGCGGATCCGGGCGAACAGGACACCGGCCGTCTGCGTCGTCGTCTACGGCAACCGCGTCTTCGACGACGCGCTCCTCGAGCTCCGGGACGCCCTGGTCGAGGCCGGGTGCCGGCCGATCGCCGGCGCGGCGTTCATCGGGGAGCACTCCTTCTCCAGGACTGAGACGCCGACTGCCGCCGGGCGGCCCGACGCGGACGATCTGGAACAGGCCGAGCGGTTCGGGCGGGAGGTCAGGGAGCGGTTGGACGCCGCTTCCCAGGCCGATAAGGTCCCGGAGGTCTCGATCCCGGGTTGCCGGCCCTACCGGGGTGACCCGGCCCTCTGGCAGGTGGACTTCATCGCCGTCGGCCCCGGGTGCACCCGGTGCGGAGCCTGCGCTGTGTGCTGCCCGGTCGGAGCGATCGATCCGGACGACCTCGCTTCGGTCGATACGGAGCGGTGCATCACCTGCTGCGCCTGTATCAAGCAGTGCCCCGTGCAGACCCGGACGATGAAGCCAGGGCTTGTGATGGACGCCTCGGTGCGCCTGCATACCCTGTACGCCGAACGCAAGCAGCCGGCGTTCTTTATCTGACCGGGTCTCTGCCCGGTCCGTCGAGGATGGGTGAGGAGCGCCCTGCGTTGTCATGACGGGCGGGCGTGTCCGGGTCGGCCTCGCCCCGAGGCTAGCCGGTCGCGTACCACCTCGTCGAGCGGTTGCCTGTACCCGCCATGGCCCTGCCGCCACGATCTCTCCGGTCCCCAGACGCGCCGATTCGTGCACCGCGGGCTCTTCGGGGCGCCCGGTTTTTTTATTGGCCCCCGTTAATGCTGCTGCGGAGAGGAACGGAATGGAAGAACGACGCATGGCTTCGGCGACTGCTGAACTATCCGGAGACCGGTCTTGCCCCCGCCGTCGCCCGGGTACCGAAACGGCTGGGGCTTCCGGTCGGGACGACCTCGCCTCCTGCTGTGGCCCCGTCCAAAGGGGTCGACGCTGCTGGGTCCGAGGGACCTCGACGTGACCAGGCCCCTGGACCTCAGGACGTTGG
>CASGHK010000031.1 GCA_949320185.1 uncultured Methanomicrobiales archaeon
GAGATGCCGCATACCCTCGGATTGGTCGACAAGATAATCTTCGATTATCGATAATGGGATCATGGTCCTGTCTTCTCCTTTTCTCACTACTAGGTAGGAGTCAGGGCCAATGAGAATTTACATCACTTTTGAGACACTACCAAAGGTAATCGCATAGGAGAAGAGATGGACCATTGGGTGATAATAATTTTGATATTCAAATTAATGTATCAGATATCGCTGGTCATCACCTTGTGTGTTGGAGATCCTTCTCTCTCATTTCGCGTTCCTCTGGTGTGATTTGGACCTGCCCAGGTGTTCCCGGGCGGTACCGCTTCATCGCCGATCCTGCAAATCCATCACCGTGGCGCCGGGGTTGGAGGGACGTTGCCTCTGCGAATCACGATGAATGTGACATTCCTGTATATCCTGCCGACCGAACAGCGTGATTTCCAGACTCTCATCCTCTCTTCGAGCCCCGAAGGCACCGCACGCGCCGCCGGGCGCTGGCCCCGACCACGTCCATCTTTCTTCCTTTGAACGCCGCGCCACCGGCATCCTATCATCCCTTCCGGCTCGTTCATCACCCGTCCAGGGTAGTCCCAGGTGCCCTTCAGGACGGAAACCTTATTGTAACGACATGTCAACGATGTCGATGAGACGTGAGCCGATGGCGACGTACGAGATCTCAGCCGCGGCCGATGGCCGCGCACTCCAGCCGATCCTGATGGCGCTCCATGAGCTCCTCAATCGCCTGCCTGTGACTGCCCGCTCCCGGGACCAGCCCGGCCTGCGCATCGAGAACGGTTTGGTGGTGGACGCGGTCTACTCCGGGCCGATCCTCGAAGAGGTGCTCGAAGCCAACGAGATCCGGCGGGTACGCCCCGCCTCCGGTCCATACCGGGGAATCCCAGTCGTCGTCGCACCGGTTCGCGACTCGGACGGTTCGGCGATTGCCGCGATCGGGGTGGTCGACATCACGGGCATCTTCGACCTCGCATCCCTGATGGAGCACCAGTCCGCGATCATCAGCCAGGTCTGCGGAACCGGCCCCTGCCCTGTGGAGGGACCCCGCGGAGGACCGGTCAGATGAAGGAGTCGCTGTACCGCACGATCCGCCTCCTCGAAGAGGCAGAGGGTCCAATCTCGGGTGAGGTTCTGGCCGAGAAACTGGGCATGACCCGTGCCGCGGTCTGGAAGCAGGTCCAGGAGCTGCGCGAGCAGGGGTACGACATTGCTTCGTCACAGAAGGAGGGATATTCGCTCCGAGGTCCGAGCGACCGCCTCCTGCCGTACGAGATCAAGAAGCACCTCAAGACCCATGCAATCGGGCAGAAGATGCATTATATTCCGACGATCCCCTCGACGATCGACGTGGCGCGGAGGATCGCCACCGAGGGCTATCCCGCGGACCTCCATGGGACGGTCGTCATCGCCGAGGAGCAGACCGGCGGGGTGGGCCGGCTCGGTCGGGCATGGGTCTCGCCCGAGGGGGGCATCTGGATCACGATCATCCTGAAGCCGTCGGTCCCCATCGACCATGTCTTCATGATCACGATGGCCGGTGCGGTCGCGATCGCCCGTGCGATCCGGCGCGAGTTCGACCTCGGGGCGATGATCAAGTGGCCGAATGATATCTACATCGGTGACAAGAAGGTGGCCGGACTCCTCCTGGAGCTCGCGGCGGAGGCCGATACGATCCACTACTGCCTTCTCGGGATCGGGGTGGATGTCAACTTCGATCCGTCCGTCCTCTCGCCGAACCTGCAGAAGACGGTCACGACGATCCGTACCGAGCTGGACCACGAGGTTGACCGGGCGCGGTTCCTGGCGCGACTCCTCCGCGAGTTCGAGCGGCACTTCGAGCTCCTCGAGGCGCAGGAGTATGACGCAATCATCCGCGAGTGGAAGTCCATGTCGTGCACCCTTGAGCACCATGTCCACGTCAGCACCCTCAAGAAGTCGTTCGACGGAGAGGCCATCGACATCGACGAGTTCGGAGCCCTGATCATCCGGAAGGAGAACGGCAAGATCGAACGAGTGATCGCCGGCGACTGCTTCCACCAGTAACTCTTTTCAACGACAGTGGGTGGTCCGGTATGTTCTTCCCAATCGTCAACCAATAATTTTTTAACGGTGTACGATGTTCGGAGACATCACGCTCGCGACCCGGACCGCACTCACGGCGACCTTCGTTGCCCTGATTGCCCTCGGTGCCTGGATCTCGATCCCGTTCGTTCCGGTCCCGCTCACACTTCAGACTTTCTTTGTTTTGCTCTCTGGTGTCCTCCTCGGGCGGTGGGGTTCTGTACCGCCGCTATCGTACCTGGTGCTCGGGGCCCTCGGACTCCCGGTCTTCCACAATGGCCTTGCCGGTATGGGAGTCCTTCTCGGACCGACGGGGGGGTTCATCGTCGGGTTCGTGGCGGCTGGATCTGTCGCCGGGTATGCCTACGAGTGGCGCGGGCGGGCGGTGAGAGTATCAGGCCTGGTCCTCGCCACATTTCTGGTTCACGTCTTCGGTGTCGCATGGATGGTCCTCTCGACCGGGATGAGCCTGCCCGCCGCGATCGCTGTCGGCTCCCTGCCGTTCCTTCCGGGTGACGCGGTGAAGGGCGCAGCAGTGTATGCACTCGGGGACCGACTCCGCGAGGTCTACCCATGATAGCGTGTCGGGACCTCGTGTCACGAGGGCTCGACCTATCGAACCTCTCTCTCCCTGCCGGCCTCTCGGCGGTGATCGGCCTGAACGGAGCGGGAAAGACCACACTCCTCGAGCTCGCGACCGGGCTCCTGCTCCCTGAACGGGGCGAGATCCTGGTGGACGGTCGTCCCCCGAGAGAGGTCGACGCCGGGTGGGTGGCCGCATTCCCCGAGCGGTCGCTCCTCTTCTCGCGTGTCCGTGACGAGGTCGCCTCGGCGTGCCGGTTCGCCGGCCTGGACTGCGGAGCGACCGACGAGCTCGTCCGAACGGCGGCCCAGGCTGCCGGTATCGAGGACCTCCTCGACCGGTCGACCCTGACACTCTCGGGGGGCGAGAAGGCGGTCGTCTCCCTCGCCGCCGCACTTGCCGGCCGACCCCGGGTCCTGGCGCTCGACGAGTTCGATGCGAGTCTTGACTCCGAGACCCTTGCCCGTCTCCTCTCCGTGGTCCGGGATGCCGGAATCAAGTACGTCCTCTGGTCCACGCACGACCCGCTGGTCGCTGCACAGTCCGACTTCGTTGTTGCCCTCGACCGGGGGCGGGTCGCGGTCACCGGTCCCCCGGCACTGGCCCTCTTTGATGAATGGGCCCAAGAGACCTGTCGATGAAGGTGGTCCTGGACCGGGTCCGGGTCCGACGGGGAACGTTCGAGCTATGCGCCGACGCCTGCCTGGACGAGGGGCTTCACCTTGTCTCGGGTCGGGTCGGATCGGGCAAGTCGACCTTTGCCCTCCTTCTCGGCGGGGGACTGGTGCCTGATGCGGGCCGAATCGACCTTTTCGGGGTTGCTCGACGCCTGCTGGTCCAGCAGTTCGCTGAGTTCCACATCACTGGAAGGACGGTCGTGGACGAGGCGGTGTCCTGGGGACTTCAGCCGCACGGAGTCCTCGCGCGTGTCGGGTTGGAGGGACGGGGGGAGGCGGACCCGTTTCGGCTCAGCCGCGGCGAGCAGAAGCGCCTCGTGATCGAGTGCGCCCTCGCATCGGCATCCGACCTGCTTATGCTTGACGAGCCCTTCGCTTCCTGCGATCTCCGGGAGAAACACCGGATCGGGCGTGCCCTTACCGACCGTCCTGGTCTGACGGTCGTGATGACCCACGACACCCGATACCTCCCGGCGCCCGATTGGAGCTGGACGATCGAGGGGGGTACACTGCGCTCAGCCTCCAAGAGTGGGGAGAGCTGATGCTGGACGTTCGCCTCAGGCTGATCGCCCTCGCCTCCCTCACGCTCGCCGCATACGTCTCGACCACCGGTGCTCTGCTCGCCTGCGCCTGGTGGCTCGTGCTCTCGCACCGCCGCCGGGACCTTCCGTCTCTCCGCATGGTCATCTACCTCGGGGTCATGGTCGTTCTTGCAGCGATCGCCACCTCCCTCTCGGGTGGAGATGGACTCTCGTACCTGGCGCGGATCGGTGCCGTCCTCCTGGTCGCCTCCTACGCCTTCTCGCATCGACAGGATGGAGAGCTCCTGGACCTTGGTGTCTGGGTCCTCGGACGGCGTATCGGTTTCGACCTGGGGTTGACCGCCGAACTCGCCCTCCAGGCGGTCGAGGTTGCCGGTGACGACCTCGCCCGGATCCGCCTCGCCGTCGCCCAGAAGGGTCCGGCGTCTCGCCTGCGTCGGTGGGTGGAGGTGGGCACGGCGCTCCTCTTCGCACACCTCCGGAGAAGCCAGGAGATTGCCCTCGTCCTCGCCCTCCGGGGATATTCCGGGGGCGGGGCGTACTGTCCCAGGTTTTCCCATGGGAGATGGGACTCTCCCGCCGCCCTGGGGGCGATCTGCATACTTCTCCTCGCGATCGTTGAACCGAGGGATATTTTTATACTTTTACAGTGAACAGCTCTTCCGGCTTTTGTCCAGATTAAGAGCTGAAGGTGCGAGATGAGTGCTGCAATTCCACAAAAACCGCTCCATATCACTGATACGACGCTGCGGGACGCCCACCAGTCACTCATCGCAACTCGACTGCGTACCGAGGACATGCTTCCCCTGGCCCAACTGCTCGACAAGGCCGGCTTCTGGTCCGTCGAGGCCTGGGGTGGAGCGACCTTCGACTCCTGCATCCGTTTCCTGGCCGAGGACCCCTGGGAACGGCTCCGACAGTTGAAGGTGGTCCTCCCCTCCACTCGGATCCAGATGCTTCTCCGGGGCCAGAACCTGGTCGGTTACCGGCACTATCCCGACGATGTCGTCGACCGTTTCATCCATGCGGCCGCGCGGAACGGGGTCGACGTCTTTCGTGTCTTCGACGCGGTCAACGATGTCCGGAACATGGAGCGGTCGATGCGAGCGGTGCGGGACGTCGGTGCGCATCTCCAGGGGGCAATCTCCTACACTCTCTCTCCCGTTCACTCGGTGGAGTCGTTCGTGAAGATGGCCGAAGACCTCGCAGCGCTCGAGGCTGACTCGATCTGCATCAAGGACATGGCTGGCCTGATCATGCCCCAGGCGGCACGTGACCTGATCACCGGGATCAAGCGCGCTACCGGCCTCCCCGTCTGCCTCCATTCCCACTCGACCTCTGGGATTGCCTCGATGTCGTACCAGGCCGCGATCGACGCCGGCGTGGACATCCTTGACACCGCGATGTCGCCGTTCGCCCTCGGGACGTCCCAGCCCCCGACCGAGTCGGTGGTCGCCTCGCTCGTCGGGACCGAACGCGACACCGGGATCGACCTGATGACCCTGCGGGCAGCCCGAAACGTCTGCCTTTCTCTGCGGGACCGCTACGGCGTGCTCGTCGACCCGATCTCGGAGCGAGTCGATTCGGACGTGCTCCTCTACCAGCTCCCCGGAGGGATGATCTCGAACCTGGTCTCGCAACTCAAAGAGCAGGACGCCCTGGACCGGCTCGACGAGCTCTACCGCGAGGTTCCCCGGGTCCGGGCCGACCTCGGATACCCCCCGCTCGTCACCCCGACGTCGCAGATCGTCGGGACCCAGGCGGTCCTGAACGTCCTGCTCGGCGACCGGTACAAGAACGTCTCGAAGGAGGTCCGGGACTACGTCCGGGGACTGTATGGCCATTCCCCCGCCCCCATCGACGAGGACGTCCGTCGGCAGATCCTTGGTGACGACGCGGAGTGTGTCGACTGCCGTCCGGCGGACCTGCTCGAGCCGATCTACGACAGGATGTTCGCCCAGGCAGATGAGCAGGGTCTCGCCCGTTGCGAGGAGGACGTCCTCACGTACATCCTCTACCCGGCGATCGCCCCCTCGTTTCTGAAAGGTGAGCGGACTCCCGAGCCGATCCCGGTGGTCCGCTCCGGAAACGACTCGGCACAGAGGGCTGCCGAGGTCCCGTCTGTGATGGAGGTCGAGGTGGACGGCGAACGCTTCTCGGTCCGCATCCTCTCGGTAGAGGGGACGGCGGTCTCCGCCGGGATCGAACGGCGAGAGGAGCGCGTCCCGAAGGGTGACGTCGTCAACGGCCTCAAGTCCAACATGCAGGGAATGGTCCTGGAGATCAGGACAAGCCGGGGAGCGGCGGTCAAGAAGGGTGAAACACTGGTTGTGCTCGAGGCGATGAAGATGGAGAACCCGATACACAGCCCGCGCGACGGGACGGTGACCGAGATCTACGTCGACGCGGGAGACGTGGTCCAGGCGGGCGACGTCCTCCTGGTGGTCGAATGACCTTCTTCGAGAAGATCCTGATCGCGAACCGGGGCGAGATCGCGATCCGGGTGATGCGGGCCTGCCGCGAGATGGGGATCGAGACGGTCGCCATCTACTCGGATGCGGACAGGAACTCGCTCCACGTTCATTACGCGGACGAGGCGTTCAGCGTCGGTGAGGCTCCTCCGGCCAAGTCATATCTCCGGATCGACCGGATCCTCGACGTGGCCCGTAAGACCGGGGCCGAGGCGATCCACCCGGGGTACGGATTCCTCGCTGAGAACGCCGGTTTCGCGCGGGCGTGCGAGGAAGAGGGGCTCGTCTTCATCGGGCCATCCTCGCGCACCATCGAGATGATGGGCTCGAAGATCGGCTCCAAGCAGATGATGAAGGCAGCCGGCGTCCCTGTCGTCCCCGGGACTCCCGAGGGGATCCGGGACCTCGAAGAGGCGAAACGGGTCGCAGCGGAGATCGGATACCCCGTCCTCGTCAAGGCCTCGTCTGGCGGTGGTGGAATCGGGATGCAGATCGTCTCGGACGAGGCCGGACTCGCCGAGGCGATCGAGAAAGGGGAGCGAACCGCGCAGTCTGCGTTCGGGGATTCGACGGTCTTCCTCGAGAAGTACCTGGTGAAACCCCGCCACATCGAGGTCCAGGTCCTCTGCGATGCGCATGGACATGCGGTCCACCTCTACGAACGCGAGTGCTCGATCCAGCGCCGGCACCAGAAACTGGTCGAGGAGTCTCCCTGCCCGATCATGACCGGTGAGCTTCGCGACCGCATGACCGCGTCGGCTCTCTCTGTTGCCCGGGTGTCGAACTACGTAAACGCCGGCACGGTCGAGTTCCTCTTCGCGGATGGGCAGTACTACTTCATGGAGATGAACACCCGTCTCCAGGTCGAGCACACGGTGACCGAGCTGGTCACCGGCGTGGACCTGGTCCGGCAGCAGATCGCGATCGCGGCGGGTGATCCCCTGGAGTTCAGCCAGGACGAGGTCAGCCTCCGGGGCCACGCGATCGAGTGCCGGATCAACGCGGAGGACCCGCTCAACAACTTCCAGGCGACACCGGGAAAGATCGTCCGCTACCGGTCCCCCGGTGGTCCGGGTGTCCGCCTCGATTCGGGGGTTCACATGGGCTACGCGATCACCCCGTACTACGACTCGATGATCTCCAAGCTCTGCACCTACGGGATGAGCCGGCAGAATGCGATCGAACGGATGCGCCGTGCGATCTCGGAGTACGTGATCATCGGGGTGAAGACGACCCTCCCGCTCCACTACGCCCTGATGAACAACCACCAGTTCGTCGAGGGGAAGACCCACACCCACTTCCTCTCCGAGGAGCATATCCAGAAGAGCCTGATGCGGGCGCTCCGCGAGGACGAGGCGAGGATGGCGACACTGGCGACGTCGCTCCGGCAGACCAAGGAGGTGGCGGCGATCTCAGCGGCGGTCGGCGCGTACCTCCGAACCCGATCCTAGGGGCGAACGCTCGAACGACGGCGAAGCTCTTTTTTTTCCCGGGTCGATAACCCTGTACTGTGATCACCAGCCTGCGTCCACTCCGCCTCTGCATTCCCATTCTCCTTCTTCTGCTGCTTGTCTCAATCGCTGGAGCCACGACTGCCAGCGAACACGGGCTGATGCACCCCTCCGCCGGGCAGCTCGAGGCCTGGAACGAGGCGTATAACCGTGCCCCCCCGGTCTCTCTCGATCAGGCACGGGTTCGCGCCGCCGGCTCCACGAACGGGTCGAGGGATCTGCTCCAGTACCTCGACTACGTGCCCGCCGAGCGGGACCAGGGGAGGGCGGGCAACTGCTGGGCCTGGGCCGGGACGGGCGTGATGGAAGTCGCACACGCGGTCCAGGACGGGGTCCGCGACCGTCTCTCGATCGAGTACCTGGACGCGAACTATCGTCCCACTTCCCCGTCCGTCCGGTGGGCTGGCGACGGCGGTGTGCTCGGCGACTTCACCTCGTTCTACACCCGGGCCGGCATCGCCGTGCCGTGGTCAAACCAGAATGCGGAGTACCGTGACGGAGTCCGGTGGTGCCAGGACAACGGCCGGTCGCTCACGCCGGCCTACGCGATCGCGACTGAGCCGCACTACACGGTGCAATCGATCGCGGCAGAGCGAATCCCTACCCGGCGCCTGGGTCAGGCCCAGGCGATCGCGAACATCAAGTCGGTGCTCGACGGAGGGCGGGCTGTCTGGTTCGCGTTCTACCTCCCGAACACGACCGCCTGGTACTCTTTTTACGACCACTGGGACAATGTGAGCGAGGACGGGCCAGCGTGGGACCCAGATCCGTGGGTGAACACGGACTGGAACGAGCGAGAGGGGGCGGGACATGCGGTCGTCTGCGTCGGGTACAACGACACGGACCCTGACAACCGCTACTGGGTGATGCTCAACTCGTGGGGCACGATGCCGGACCGGCCGAACGGGGTCTTCCACCTCTCGATGGACCTGGACTACGACGCCTCGGTCTACGAATTCGAGGAAGACTACGCCTCGATGCTCTGGATGACCGAGCGGGTAAACTTCGGCCCGCTGCCGGTGGCGACCCCCCGGGTGATCGATGCTCTTCCCTGCGTCATCACGGAACCGGGGGAGTACTACCTCGCCCGTGACTTTCCATCCGTCGACGCCTCCCGAGCGATCGAGGTCCGGGTGTCGGATGTGGTATTGAATGGCCGGAACCACACGGTCGGGGCGGCTTCGTCCTCGGGGCAGTACGGCCTGCTCGCCTACCGGCCGGAGGTCGGACTTCGAAACGTGACCGTACGGCACCTCGTTCTCTCCGGGTGGGACGAAGGGGCGGCATTCTACAACGTCACCGGCGGCGGGCTCGAGCGTGCGACGGTCACTGGCTCGACCTTCGCCGGCGTCTCGCTCGACGGGGGGACATCAGGCGTCTCGGTGGCAGACTGCAGTCTCCGAGACAACCGGGTCGGGCTCCTCGTCCGGGACTCGACAGCGAACACGATGACGGGGACGACGATCGAGTCGAGCGTGGGGGCGGGGATCTCGCTCTACTCTGCTGGTGGAAACCGCGTGACGGACAACCGGTTCTGTACTCCGACGAACGTGCTGTTTGCTGGCACCCCGCTCCCGAACGAGTGGAATACGACCCGGGCGAGCCGGCCGAACGTGGTCGGCGGGCCGTTCTCGGGCGGGAACTACTGGGGCTCGCCCGATCACCGGGGCTGGTCGGACCAGGCGATCGATGCGGACCGTGACGGGTTCGGGGACGAGGTGTACTACCTCTCGAAGGACAGGCTGAACGTGGACTCGCTCCCGCTCGTGGTCTATGCAATGCCGGCACCGTTGCCAGTGCCCCCGGGGACGAGCCGGCCTCTGGACCTGGATGGCGACCGGCTCTTCGAGGACGTGAACGGCAACAACCGGTTCGACTTCGCCGATGTCGTCATCTTCTTCAACGGGATGGAGTGGATGAGTGGACACGAGCCGGTCCAGTTCTTCGACTTCAACCATAACCTGCGGATCGACTTCGGCGACGTCGTGGACCTCTTCGAAATGCTCGGATAACGGCCCCCGTTGTCCCGTGGAAAGGAGAATCTTTATCCGTTTTTCCTGCGTTCTTATTATGCACATCGTGCGGGCTGCGGTGGCCTAGCCGGTTATGGCGCCAGACTCATAGGGTTTCATTCGCGATGAGGCGCCGTTTCCTGGGACATCTGGAGATCGAGGGTTCGGATCCCTCCCGCAGCATTCCATTCTGACGTCGATCTCTTCATACTGCATCGTAACCTTGTCGATACCCCTTGGATAACGACATCCCGATGGTCCGGTGCATCTGGTGGAGAGACACAGGAATGAATACCAAGAACACACTGAATTCACGGGAATCCGGCTCTCCTGTTTTCTTCCATGAAGGATCCACGGCGACAGAGGAGCGACGTTTCCTCTGAGATCTTTGTGGTATTTCA
>CASGHK010000032.1 GCA_949320185.1 uncultured Methanomicrobiales archaeon
GGCGGGCTTCTCGGACGAGAAGAGCCGTGCGGTGCTTGACCGTCTTCCGGGGCAGCTCTCGGAGGGTGAGAAGCACCGGGTGGCGCTGGCGCAGGTGCTGATCCGGGAGCCGATGCTGGTGATCCTGGACGAGCCGACGGGGACGATGGACCCGATCACCAAGATCGACGTGAAGCACTCGATCCTGCACGCCCGCGAGGAGACGGACGAGACGTTCATCGTCGTCTCGCACGACATGGACTTCGTCCGGGACATCTGCGACCGCCTCGCCCTGATGCGGGGCGGCAGGATCATCCAGATCGGACCCACCGACGAAGTCCTCGAGGTTCTCACCGAGGAGGAGCGGCAGGACTCATCTCCGGCAACCTGAAAGACTCCTCCCTCCCTCTCCCTCCCTCTTCATGCACCCGGTCTGTCAGTCTCATTACGTGTAGTTCAAAAAAATATGTGACTAAAGAAGAAAAATAAATAAATAAATAGGATTTGATCATACGAAAATAGAATTTCGTATGACAAATCGGTTCACACTCTTCCTGGTCGTGCTGGTCACGGCCTCTCTCTTTGGCGCCGGCTGCACATCGACATCGGCACCTGCGCCCACGCCCGCCAGCCTGAAGATCACCGATATGACCAGCAGGACTGTCGAGGTGATAGACCACCCCGAACGGGTGGTAGGCGTCGGCGCCGGCACCGTGCGGATGCTCGTCTACCTGGGTGCGACCGACCGGATGGTCGGTGTCGACGAACGCGACCGTTTCACCGGCCAGGCAGGGGCTCCGGGCATGCCGTCCGGGAACGACCGTCCCTATCTCCTCGCCCATCCCGATATCGGGAACCTCTCGTCCGTGGGACGGGTATCCGGCGACCCCGAACAGATCATGGCACAGCACCCCGACGTCGTCTTCCTCTCGTTCACGACAGGCAAGGACGCCCAGGCACTCCAGGACAAGATCGGCATCCCTGTCGTCTCGATCGTCTCGGGCGACCTCGGCAAGAACCGGCCGATCTTCTACACGTCGCTCCGGACTATGGCGAAGGTGCTCGGCACGGAGGCTCGCGCGGACGAGGTGATCACTTACATCAACGCGACGGTCGCCGATCTCGAACGCAGGACGAGCGACATCCCGGATGAAAAGAGACCGTCGGTCTACATCGGCGGGGTCGCATTCAACGGTGCCCACGGCTTCCTCTCGACCGACCCGGCGTACGCGCCGTTCATGCTCCTCGGCGCGAAGAACGTCGCCGCCGGTGTCGGGCCGGGGGGTCAGGTGATGATTGACAAGGAGAAACTGCTTGAGTGGAACCCCGACATGGTCTTCATCGACCAGGCGAGTGCCAGCGCGGTTCAAACCGACCTCTCGGACCCCGTTCTCGGGTCGCTCAGGGCGGTCAAGGAAGGGAAGGTCTACGGCGTCCTCCCCTACAACTGGTACGCCAACAACTACGACACCGTCCTCGTCGACGCATATGCCATCGGCAAGCTCCTCTACCCCGATCGGTTTGCCGACGTGGACCCCGAGCAGAAGGCCGACGAGATCTACACGGCCCTGGATGGACGCCCTGTCTATGCCGGGATGAAGCAGCACTTCGGCGGATTTGGAACCTTCGGTGCGGAGCTGCGTGGATGAACGGGGCCAGCGAACCGGGTCGTACGCTCCTGGAACGACCGCCGATAGAGGGTAGGGGCGATCTCCTTATCCCCTGTCTCGAGGAGGCGCTGGGTGGGGTCCGCCTCTACCATGCCATTATCGCCGGCCTGGAGATCGGCCTCTTCGACCTCCTGGCGGACCCGATGACCCCGAAGGCGCTCGCCACGGCGCTCGGCACCAAGGAGCATCTGACCGCCCTGCTCTGTGACGCCCTTGCGCAACGCGGACTTCTCGTCCGGCAGGGGGACGCGTACCACAACAGCCCCGAGGCACAGGTCTTCCTGGCGTCGACGAGCTCCTACTCAATCCACGGGATGATTGGGTTCCAGCGCCAGCACGTCGCTCGCTGGCAGGAGCTGCCCCGGATCCTCCGCGAGGGATCGGTCACCCTCCGCCGGGAGGAGTTCTTCCGTCACACCGTCATCCCATCCATGGCCGAGCACGCACGCTGCGGGCTCCTCCAGCGTGTGACCTCGCTCGTGGCGGCGATCCCCGGGTTCTCCGGGGCGCGCACACTCCTCGACCTCGGCGGGGGACACGGGCTCTACGCGATCGCGTTCACCCAGCTGAATCCCTCCCTGTCGGCGACGGTCTTCGACCTGCCCGCGGTGACGACGGCGACCCGGGACACGATCGCCCGGTACGGGGCGGACCGCGTCTCAGTCGTCGCAGGAGACTTCAACACCGATCCGCTCCCGGGACCGATGGACCTCATCTTCTCGTCCTCCAACCCGGGTGGGAAAGACCCCAGGCTCGTCCCGAAGATCGCTGGGTCCCTCGCGCCCGGAGGCCTCTTTATCAACAAGCAGGGGATCGACGGGACTGACTCAGATCCCTTCCTGGACCTGGAGTGGAACCTGTGGACCTTCGAGGGGGTCGAGAAGCAGCGGTCCCGATACACGTTCATCCACGGGGTTACGCTTACCGAGTACCACCGTGTACTCGAGGAGAACGGCCTGACAGTCCTCGAGGTGATCCCGGTCGACGAGACCTCCGAGATGACCGTCGCCCGGAAGGGCGACTGAGGGCCAGCAGAGATGCATCTCGAAGCGACCGGGTCCGATCTCGGGGAGCAGTACTCCCGATACATTCGCGGTAAGCAGTTTTTCCTTGTCGGCGCCCTCGTGCTGCTCGTCTTCCTGATTGTGGTCTCGATCTCGGTCGGGAGCGTGGTGATCCCGATCGACGAGGTGATCACCACCCTCCTCGGAGGGGCCGGTGGCGATGCCGCCACCATCATCTGGCAGATCCGCCTCCCGCGGGTCCTCGCCGCCGTCGTCGCCGGCGCAGGCCTCGCCGTTGCAGGGGCAGTGATGCAGTCCGTGCTCAGGAATCCGCTCTCGTCGCCGTACACGCTCGGGGTCTCCCACGCATCCGGTTTCGGGGCGGCGATCGCCATCACCCTCCTGGGTGCGGGGGCGGTCTCGAGCCATGTCGAGGACGCCGTTGTGGTCCAGAACCCCTACTCGGTCACGATCTGTGCCTTCATCGCCGCGATGGCGGCGACCGTGATCCTGCTCCTGATCGCACGGTCCCGGTCGTCCCAGCCCGAGGTGATGGTACTCATCGGCGTAGCCCTCGCCGCCCTCTTCACGGCGGGCACCACCTTTCTGCAGTACTTCTCGAGCGCCGACCAGGTCGCAGCGATCGTCTTCTGGACCTTTGGCGACGTGGGGCGGGCCGGCTGGTCCGACCTCGCGGTCCTCCTCGCGGTCGTCCTCCCCTGCCTCGGCTGGTTCCTTTTGAACCGCTGGAACTACAATACGCTCGAAGCCGGTGACGAGACCGCTCACAGCCTGGGGGTCCGGGTCGAGCACGTCCGTGTCGCTGGGATGCTCCTCTCCTCGGTGATCACGGCGGTCGTTGTCTCGTTCCTGGGAATCATTGGGTTCATCGGCCTCGTCAGCCCTCACATGGTGCGACGCCTGATCGGGGACGATCAGCGTTTCCTGGTCCCGGGCTCCTGTCTTGTCGGCGGGATCGTCCTCCTCGTCTCGGACACGCTCGCTCGCCTCGTCCTCGCGCCCGTGATCCTCCCGGTCGGCATTCTGACCGCGTTCTTCGGTGCCCCGCTCTTCCTCTACCTGCTCATTCGGGGGTACCGCCGATGAACCTTGATATCCGCGGGATCGCGTTCTCGTACCGGAGCCAGGAGGTGCTGCGGGACCTCTCCTTCGAGGTCCGGCCCAATGAGTTCATTGCGATCCTCGGGCCGAACGGTGTCGGGAAGACCACCCTCCTTCGCTGCCTGAACGCCCTTCTCAGGCCCACCAACGGCGCCATCATTGTCGAGGGGCGCGACCTCCTCACGATGAGCCGGATGGAGATCGCCCGGGAGATGGCCTACGTCGCTCAGCGGACCGAGCCGGTCCGCCTGACCGCCTTTGATGCCGTGCTCCTCGGAAGACGGCCCCACATGGGCCTCTCCACGACGCCGCATGACCTCGGAGTGACAGAGGCGATCATCGCGCGGCTCGATCTCTCTGGCCTCGCGCTCCGGTACATCGACGAGCTCTCCGGGGGTGAGCTCCAGAAGGTGGCGATTGCTCGGGCCCTGGTCCAGGAGCCGCAGGTCCTCCTCCTCGACGAGCCGACGAGCAGCCTGGATCTCAAGAACCAGCTGGAGCTCCTCGAACTGGTCCGCGC
Organism: uncultured Methanomicrobiales archaeon; assembly: GCA_949320185.1. Lineage (GTDB taxonomy): Archaea > Halobacteriota > Methanomicrobia > Methanomicrobiales > Methanospirillaceae > UBA288. Next base: position 4,296 of record CASGHK010000032.1, read on the forward strand.
TGTGGTGCAGGAGCACGGGATCTCCGCCCTCATGACTATGCACGACCTGAACCTCGCCCTGCGGTTCGCCGACCGCTTCATCATGATGAAGGATGGGTGTATCCACGCCGCCGGGGGCCCCGAGGTTGTGACTGCCGACCTGGTCCGGGAGGTCTACGGTGTGAAGGTCGCGGTCGAGACCCTGCGCGGCTACCGAATCGTCCTCCCCGAGGCGTGACACGGCACCCGGGGAGGATCTCCCTCCCCATCTTCGCGGGTTCAGTTAGTGGACCGGATCCTTTTTCACCTTCTTTCATCATTCTCTTCCATCACGACGAGAGGGAGAAAGATGGGAGGTGCAGGGAGGAACCAAGTTCGGATAGGGTCCGAGGGGGCGCACCTCTGCCACTACTCGCCGCTCACCGCGTTCCTGCTCGACAACCCCGTTCGCAGGGCTCTCCTGAAACCGGACGCGATCCTCGGAGGGCTGGTCCTGCCGGGGATGACGGTCGTCGACCTCGGGTGTGGGTCGGGCCTCTTCACCCATGCGATGGCACGGATGGTCGGTGACACCGGGAGGGTGATCGCCGTTGATGTCCAGGGTGAGATGCTCGAGTATGCACGTCGCCGGTGCGAGCGCCAGGGATACGGCTCCCGGGTGACCTGGCACCAGAACTCGCCCGGCTCGCTGGGGCTCTCCGGGCCCGTGGACTTCGTCCTTTCGTTTCACATGGTACACGAGGTGGCGGATCAGGAACGACTCCTGCGGGACGCCCACGCTGTCCTTAGGCCCGGGGGTCGGTACCTCGTGGCAGAACCGGCTTCCCATGTTCCGGTTACGGCCTTCGAACAGACGCTCGAGACCGCGGTTCGGGCCGGATTCGTGGTCGAGAACCGACCACGGATTCCGATGAGCCGGGGGGCACTCCTCGTGAAGTGACGCGATGCAGGGCCGACCGGCTCCAGGGTCTACCGGCTCGCATCTCCTGACACCGGGTGGAACATGGGACCGAGCGCTGAACCGTCGGCACTTTCGTAGTAGGTCCGGTCGATCTCGGTCCTGAACGCCCGGAGTTCGTTTTCGACGGCATGGATCGGCAGGGCGGAGAGGAGCTCGCGGACGTGGACCAGGCCCGCCGTCTCCGTATCACAGGTGCGTCCCAGGCGTGGGGCGCTGCAGTGGTGCTCGATCCTGAGACCGAACCGCCGCAGGGTCGCCGGGGTGAGCGGCTGCCCGACGAGCTCGGCGGCAGCGGACGAGGTTGAGCCGCAGGGGGCTCCGCGCAGCACCTCGACGCAGGTCAAGCGCCCGTCGCGGACCTCGACGGAGAACAAGGGCCGGCCGAATGCGCGAGCGAACGTGTTGATGGGCTCGCACCAGGTGGTCGGCTCGAGCGAACAGACCGTCTCGGGTGCGACGACGTCCGGGTTGAGGCTCTTCGCCTGACGGACGAAACCGGGGCCGAACGAGACTCCGAGGACCACGGGACGACCCCTCTGGACCAGCGCGAGCGCGCGATCGGGCGAGCGGAGGTCGGACAGATAGAGGTCGGCGGCAGGCACCTCGATCGAGATGTCGTCGATGAAGGTGTCCTCGGGCGGCTCGATCACGACGTATTCGGTCGGGAACCGGCCCCGGCACTCGTCGAAGGCCCGTTCTCCGAGCCGGCCGGCCGAGACGATACAGACATTCACGGGCGCCTTCCAGGCCTGCCTCCCTTCGGCGCGTTACGTGAACAGGGTGCCGTCATAATCGGGTGATGATGGGTGTGGTTGAAGAAGTGTCGTTCTTCGGCGCACCGGGGTGCTGCTCCACGATCTCGTCAGAGACGGTAGTGGCCCCCTTCGATGTGGATGGTCTTTCCGTTCGTGAGCGCATCGGCGACCTTCCTTCGCGCGGTGATCACCAGGCGGTGGAAGGTGGGCTGCGAGATCTCCATCATCTGTGCGCACGTGCTCTGGTCGAACCCCTCGAGGTCCTTCAACCTCACCGCCTCGTACTCGTCGATGGAGAGGACCACCACCCCGGAGTCTGGGACGTTCTCTCCGGTGGGTGCGAACGATGTGAAGGTGGGTCGGCAACCGACCCTCCTGCACCGTCTCCGGCCAGGCATTACGCTATATCGTTGAGCCGGCGCTGGATTTCTATCTTTTCCGCCTCTATCCTCCTGAGCTCGGCCTCGAGGAGCTGCTTCTGTGCATCTGCCGAGAGTGGCTCATTGGCGGGGATGCTCCAGCAGTAGCCCCTCCCGAAGCCCATGCCGGCGCCTCTCGCGTATCCGCCACGTACTCCTCTCCGCATCGCCATTCCACGTCCACAGGGCCCCATCCCCCGCCCGGTTCCCAACCCAGCCGGTCCGGTCTTGTCAAATCCTGGCATTGTAGTCTGCCTCGCATTGTGAATATATATTCATATAACCAAGATAGTTTCGGATCCGGCAATCTCGATCTCAACCCGGGGGGCGCATAAAGAATATATCTCCATCACACCCACGGTCTTTCCATAGAGCCCCTGTCGTTCGCATCGGGACCAGAAGAATGATGCGTCGGCCCCTCCCCCTCGGGAGGGCCGTCACGGCAGGAGGTGACCGGAGCCCACGCGAGATCACGGAGAACGGAGCCCGGCCCGTCAGCGGCAAGACGGTATACCGCCCATCTCTCCCGCGCCCTCCAAGGACGCCGCACCCGACAGGACGGCCATAGACAGGAGTCCCTGGCTGAAATGGATGTCCGCGCCACTGCTTTGGCGTAGCGCGGCACCTGCTCGCGCCCGTCACCTGTGGCGACGGCGCCCGGTATCGGCGAAATGCAGACCGCCAGGTTGTACCAGGAACGAAATGGCCGGGAGGCCCCTCCTTCCCGGAAGAGCTCATACAGAGGACGGCGTTCCGGACTGCTTCCAGAGCCCCCCCATCACCCCGTGACGGGGCTGTCGGGCCATCACACGCACTCCGAATACTCACATTCATGCGCCCCACTCCCGGGGGGAGTGGCGTGATCCGCTCGAAGGAGGACTACCTCCGGTTCCTCGATGCCGATCGCCGCGCCCTCGGCATCGTCCGGAGCCGCCCCCGCCTCTTCGGGGACGATATCTGGAAGTTCGAGCGGCTGCTCCGGGCCGTCGAGTTCTCCGAGACGTGCCGGCAAGCCTGGTATCACCGCCCGGGCCGGACCCTGCTCTTCCTCAGGTTTCACCTTGCATCCGTCCGGCTCGGGTTCACGATCCCGCCGCACGTCTTCGGCCCCGGGCTTGCGATAGACGATCGGGGGACGATCGTCGTTAACTCCTCGGCACGGATAGGCCCCCGGTGCCGGATCGGTACCTGCGTCAACATCGGGACGACCGCAGGAAAGGACACGGAAGCCCCGACGATCGGGGCGGACGTCCGTATCGGGCCGGGAGTAATGATCTTCGGGCCGATCACGATCGCCGACGCGATCACTATCGAGCCGAACGCCGTGGTAAACCGTTCGTTCTTACAGCCTGGCATCAGGATCGCCGGCGCTCCGGCACGCGAAGTCACGTCGGGAGAGGCGGGGGGCCTCGCAGGTACCCTGTCAGCCAGCTCCCACCCCGGTTCACCTGGAACGGGGCACATCTGACGGTACCCGCTCGACACTGGTCCTTTCTACCGCTTCTTCTTCCTCGCGCGGAGCCGTGCGATCTCATCCGGGCCCCGGGCACGGAGGAGGAATGTACCGCGGCAGGGTTTCGTGTACGGGAAGATTACGTCCTCTCCCTCGATCCCGAGAACGACGGGGGGAACCCCGATCAGGTGCGCCCCGAAGAGCAGGTATCCGGGTTCGACCTCGTGCCACTCGGAGAAGTGGGAGCGGATGTACTCGGCACTCTCCCTGAAACTCGCTCCCTGGAGGAGGATCTCGTACTCTATCTGATCGATGCAACTCATGGCAGCACCTTTCCGAGCCGAACGACGAGCGGCATGGGGTTGTGGGTCGCCTTTACCGCGACAACCTCACAGGGGAATGTGATTGTGGCGGCCGTCTCGTCCGCGTGCTCGCCATAGACGATCCCGACCAGGCGGGCCTTGGAGATCGCGGAGAGGGTGCCCGCGTAACTGACCCCCCCGTCGTTGTGGATGAAGACGAAGGCGAGGTCGAAGTCCCGCTGCTTCTCCGCGATCTGGTCGATGCAGAGGTCGAGGTCGATCACCTCCCCGATGTAATGGCGCTTCGGGTCTGCGACCTCGATCAGCCTTCTCGCTGCTCCCGTGCCGGCGATCACCGGCGCAATCCCCCGCTCGCGGAGCTGGTCGCAGAGGTGGACTGCGACACTGGTCTGGACCGGAACCTGCGGACAACCCAGGAGCAGGAGTGCGGTCGGTGTATCCCTGGTATCAATGGCCATGGTGACGACTCGTCCTGCAGAGACTTACGCTCCGTGCGATAAAAAGGGTGCCTTCACGGCGGCGGTTCCTATCCCGGGCCCAGAACCGGGGGCAGAAGGAGGAACCTTTCTCAGGTCAGAGGGGGAGTATCTTCCATGACCGGGCTGATCGCCCCCCGCACGACCCAGTTCCTGCTGATCGCGACCCTTGTCCTCCTGCTCGGGCTCGGACTCCGCATCGCGTCCGAACTGGCCACGATCCTCGTCGTTTCGCTCATCCTGACCCTTCTCGCTCTTCCAGCCGTCGGCCTCCTCCGTCGTAAAGGGGTTCCGCACGCCATCGCCGTCACGCTCGTCACTGTCGTCGCCCTCCTTCTTCTGCTGGGTCTCCTGGGGCTGCTGGCGTATGCGGTCCACCTCCTGGTCACGGACATCGGGTTCTTCCAGGCCGAGCTTGACAGCCGGATCGCAGGCTTTCTCTCGTTCGTCCAGGGTTTCGGGATCGATCTCAGCCTGGTCAAACCATCGTCATTCAACCTGGGCGCCGTGACAGGTACGGCGATCAGCTGGGCGTCCGACCTGGGGGACCTCCTGATGACCGGGTTCTTCGTGATGATCGCGACCTTCTTTTTGCTCCTCGAGGCCCCTTCGCTCCCAGGACGCGCGGCGCGGATCTTCGGCCCCGATTCACCGCTGATCGAACAGGTCTCCCGGATGAGCGGGTTCGTGATGGACTTCATGGTGGTCCGGACCGAGACGAACCTTGTCCACGGGCTGGTCTTCGGGGGCGTCCTGATGGCGATGGGAGTCCACGCGGCGGTCCTCTGGGGGACGATGACCTTCCTGCTCGGGTACATCCCGTATCTCGGCCTTCTCGCGGCTGCACTTCCCGCCATCTTCTTCGCCTGGCTCCAGTTCGGTCTCCCCGGTGCAATCGCCGTCATCGTGGTGACAGCGATATTGAACCTGATCGTGGAGAACCCGGTCTTCTCGTACTTCGCCTCCCGGACCTTCGAGATGCCGGCGGTACTGGTGGTCTTCGCCGTGATCCTCTTCGGCTGGCTGCTCGGCGTCGTCGGGATGCTCTTCGCGGTCCCCCTTCTGATGCTGGTCCTGATCCTCTTCCAGGTCTGCGAGGAGACGCGGTGGATCAACGTCCTGATCGGGGTGGACCGGCTCTTCGAGCCGGTGAGAGAGGCCCCCGGGCCCGATCAGGCCTGAAGATCGGTCACCCGCTCGGGGTGAGTGTAGACCGTAAAGCGGTCGTTACGCGAGAAACAGATGAGCGTCACGCCGGCGGCCGCGGCAGTCGCGATTCCCTGATCGGTCGAGGCGGCGCGGGAGACCAGGATCGGGATCCCTGCGTTCGCGGCCTTCTTCACCATCCCGGACGGCTGCCGGCCTGTACACCCGAGGACGCACCGGGAACGGTCGATACCGGCGAGGACGGCGGCCCCGACCACCTTGTCGACCGTGTTGTGGCGGCCCACATCGCACGACTTGGCGAAGAGCTTTCCGTCAAAGTAAAGGACCGAACAGTGGAGCGCCCCGGTCTGCTGCCAGTCCTCGGAGAAGATGGACGCGGTAACCTCGATCACCTCCCCGGGCGTGATCCGGAGATCGGACCGGACGTGCTTGACGCCGCATCGGTACGAGATACCACCCGATGATTCGGTCTCGGCCTTCGCGCCACAGTTACGAGGGGCCTTCACCAGGATCACGTTGCCCTTCACTGCGACGGATTCGACCGAATCGGCGAGCCCTTCGTTGATGACGAAGCCGGCCCCGAGCTCCCGGAGCTGCTCCTCCGTTGCTACCTGCGCCGCGACCTGCTCCCCGTTCAGGAGGATCCGGAAGGTAGTCTCGCGGACGATCACGTCCTCGACCTCCTCAACCTCACCCCCCCGGTACTGGACCCCCCTGTGGGTGGTGTGGATCATCGACGCCCCTCCGCCGTTCCCGGTCCCCTCTCCCCGCGGGGGGGGCCGTCCATCAGTGTCATGATCGATCCTCGGTTCCCTCCCCTCATATAGACGATGGCTCCCCCCCCGGGGTGCACCGCCCGGACCTCACTTATTATGCACATCCACCGGTTTCGTGACCGTACCGCTCCTGCCTCCGGCGTCGGTAACGGTGAGGGTGATCGTCCACCCGCTTCCGCTGTTCGCAAAGGTGTAGTGGACCGTCTCCCCGTTCCTGCTCTCGCTCTTTCCCCCGGTATCGGTGAAGGTCCAGGTCCAGGTCACCGGTTCGCCCGCGATGACCCGCCCTTCGAAGGTGACCTCCTTCTTCATGACGACATACGGGACATCGAAGTCGGCCTGGATGGTGGGGGTGGTGGTCGTCGTCGTTGTGATCACTGTTGTGACCGCTGTCGTCGGTTCGGCGGTTGGTACCGATGTGGGAAGCGCCGTCCCCGATGAAGCAGAGGACGGCAGGGCATCGAACACCCTCGCGATCTGCGTGTGGTGGCGCCCGTCGATCAGGCGGATGGAGAGGGGTAACCTGAGTTCCTCGAAAGCTCCAGTCGGCGGGAACGTTTCCCCCACCCTGTATCCGCCTTCCTCCAACCAGATGCAGATCGAGCTTCCCGGCGAGAACACGATCCTCGGGCCCGGCTGATCGAGCGGGTGAGCCCCTTCTGAATCCTCCACGATGATCTCGAGGGGGATCTCATCGACCCCTCCTCCGAAGACCACGGTGTCGCCGGCCATCGAGGTGATGCGGATACCCATCCCGGGCGGGGACTCGTCCGCGTCGACGGCGACGTAGGCTGTCTGCTCCATGTTCCCGGCAAAGGAGAGGATCCCGCTGAAGACCATGGCAGAGAGGATCATCCCGAGTGCGACCAGAAGCATGATCGCCACGATCTCGCTTATTCCGTCCTCATGGTCCTGCATCAGTTCCTCTCCCAGGGATCATGGTGGGGATTCAATAAATACCATGAGTTTGGGGTTGCTCGCCCCCTATCACCGATCGGGACCGGTTTCCTCCTGGAGCCAGTCGAGGTATGGGTCCAGGCCCGCCTCGACGCGGAGCACGAGCATCTCCGGTACCTCGTACGGGTGCACCTCCTGAATCCGCGCGGCCAACCGGTCGGCGAGGGAAAGTCTGGTCTTGATCAGCAGCAGCTCCTCAGGCTGATCCTCGAACTGCCCCTCCCAGCGGTATATCGACCGGATCCCGGCGAGCTGGACGCAGGCGGCGAGGCGCTCATCGACGAGCAGGCGGGCGAGGGCGGCGCCCTCGCCGGGAGGGGAGGTGGCGAGAATGACGGCGGCATCGGTCGGCATGTTGACGAGATTCCCCTCCGCTCACTTCAAGGTATGCCTCCATCGGGAGTCGATGCTGGTATCATCGGACACACCCCACCGGCGCACTCCCCGTCAGGGGTCCAGCACCGATGTGAGACGGTCCCGACGAAAGGGCTATTCTTCCTGCCCGTCGTTTATATCTCCACGATGCTGGACGATCGGGCGATAGACTCCGCCGGGCGACCCCCCGGGGAAGGGGAGGGCGGCGAGTGGCTGGAACGGTTGACCCGGAGGACCGACCTTGCCTTGGAGGCCGATCTGGTGGGGACCACCGATCACGGCCCCGTCTCGGTGATGGATATCACCTTCGCCGGGATCGACGGTGAGCGTGTCCAGGCCTATCAGGTCGTCCCCAGCGATCGTGACCGGTTCGGAACGGTGCTCTTCGTCCACCCCGAACCGGGCAACCGTTCGAACTTCCTCTCCGAGGCAACCAGGCTGGCCGGCACGGGGATCGCCTCGTTCCTCGTCGAGGCCCCGTGGGCCGCGGGAGAGGCGTGGGTGCAGACCCTCGGGATCCCGGAGCAGAACCGGGAGACCTTCATCGACGCGATCCGGGGGCTCTCCCGCGCCCTCGACATTGCGATCGCACACCCCGGCGTCGACCCACATCGCGTCGCGTGCGTCGGTCACAGCATGGGGGCGCTCTGCGCCGCCGTCCTCGCGGGAGTCGACCCTCGTTGCCGCGCCTGCGTCCTGATGGCTGGCGCACCGAGCTTCACCGACGTGGCCCTTGCGAACCTTCCAATGCTCGCCGGTGATGAGTTGGCGCACTACCAGGAGGTGATGGCCCCGATCGACCCCCTCACCTTCATTGCCCAGGTGGCGCCGACACCCCTCTTCTTCCAGTTCGGGGAGCGAGACCAGGTCTTCTCCCGAGAGCGCTCGGAGACGTTCGCCGCCGGGGCTGGCGATCCGAAACTGGTACATTGGTACGACACGGACCATGCCTTCGAGAGCGAGGAGGCGCGAAGGGACCGCCTGGAGTGGCTTCAGGCCCGCCTCGGTACCGGATACCGTCGGATGAAGGGTGCGACAGGGCGCCCGCCCGTCCGCAGGCGATGAGCGATCGGCAATTTCCGCTCGGCGAGGGAGAGAAGACGACGACACCTGGGGTCATATGATGACCGATCTACCGTTGTTCGCGGCATTCGGATTCTACACCGCTGTCAACCTCGCCGTTATGGCTCTGTATGGGGACGATAAGCGACGCGCCCGCCGGCGAGAGCGACGGACTCCCGAGAGGACGCTCCTGTACGCGACTCTTGCCGGGCCGTTTGGCGCCCTCGCCGGCATGAGTCTCTTCCGGCACAAGACCCAAAAGACGCTCTTCGTCGTCGTGGTTCCGTTCTGTGCTGCGGTTCACTGTGGGCTCGCCGTTCTTCTCCTCTCGCTCTACTGATATTCCCCTGCGCGGGTCGGCGGTGTGTGGACCATTCGACGGACGGCGATACGCCCGTTTCTCTCGTGTGTCATCTCTCGAGCACGAACTGGTCCGGAGTCGCCCCGCTTTCGGGGCAGACCCAGTCCTCTGGCAGTTCCTCGAACCAGGTCCCGGGCGGGATCCCGCCGAACGAGTCCCCCACCTCGGGGTCGTAGAGGTACCCGCAGAACTGGCACGCACGTCGCTCCATGTTCGCTCCTCCTCCTGGCCGGGCGCGAAGACCACTCGCCGTTGGACTTGCATCCCCCGTCAGGATGATAGATTCTGTGCATGGTTGACGGGCACGAACCATCACCGGGTCGAAAAGGAGGGTTGAGGGAAGATGATACCCCTGCACCCAGGCTTACCTGATGGTGGGGAGCCCGGCGATGTTGCCGGACTCCAGGTTGCCGGTGTCAAGGCCTCGACGGAAGGACTGGACACGCTGGGCCGACGTGCCGTGCGTGAACGAATCTGGCACGATGTAGCCCTGCGACTGCTTCTGAAGGCGGTCATCGCCGACGGCGCTCGCGGCGTTCATTCCCTCCTCTACATCCCCTGGTTCGAGGACAAGGTTGTGGGCGCTCGAGCGGTTCGCCCAGATCCCTGCGTAGCAGTCGGCCTGGAGCTCGAGTGCGACCGAGAGCCGGTTCGCCTCCGCCTCGTTCGTCGCCCGGCGCTGTGCATTCGAGACGTACTGCAGGGTCCCGAGCTGGGTCTGGACGTGGTGGCCCACCTCATGGGCGATCACGTATGCCTGGGCGAAGTCGCCGGGGGCCTTGAACCGCGTGTTGAGGTCGTGGAAGAACTCGAGGTCGACGTAGATCTTCTGGTCGCCCGGGCAGTAGAAGGGTCCGACGGAGGCGCTGGCCTGGCCGCATGCCGACTCTACGCGCCCCGAGTAGAGCACGAGTGTTGGCGGTGTATAGGTCCTCCCGAGGTCCTCCCTGAAGATCCTGGTCCAGGTTGCATCCGTGTCACCGAGCACCTGAGCCGTGAAGTCGGCGAGCCGCTGTTCCTCATCCGCGGTCAGTGACGATGTCTGGCCCGCCGGCCCCGAGAGGCCTCCGCCTGCGCCGAGCACCTGGCCCGGGTCCACGCCCATCATCACCGCGCCGATCATGAGGAGCAGGACGAGAATCCCGCCGGCGCCCCCGGCCACAGGGCCCGAGATCCGCGTCCCTCGCCGATCTTCGACATTGCCGCTGACCGGCCCCTGTCGCCATCTCACCATCCGGATCTCCTTTCCGGCCCGCAAAGGGGTCTCGTGTCTCCGATCGCTGTCATACAAGAGGCAGGGTTCTCGTCTGCAGCGATCCCCACTCGTTCAGGGTTCAATCATGATCACCTTGACAGGCTATCGGTATCTATCACAATAAATAATTCGCCCGGTGGTTTCACCCGCTTCAATCGCCCTGTCCGTCCCTCGATCCCGAGGCGTTCACGCATTTTTGCGACCAGATCGAAACAGGCAATCGGCACGGACGATGCCGTTACAACCGGCGAGGAGCGCGCTCCAGCCGATCGGGAGCGATCCGGCATGATCATGCTTTCTCGACACAATCCCAGATGGGCCGTATCCTGGAACCGGAAAGCCTGGTCCTCGCCTCCAACTGAATCCCCCGAACATTGTCACGGCGGCCGACCTCGCTGTCTTTTTACGGCAGGGGTCGTCGCCGCGATCGGCCACCATCACGCCTGGGTCGTCCTCTTCTCGCTCGACGTCTGCCTGGATGCGGCGGACCGATCGCTCTCGGCGTGTCGGCGACAGCACACTCCGTTGTCGGGGCCCGATCGTCCCCCGGCTTCGAGTGTGAACAACCATCGACGGGCCCGGTCCTCGGACGAAGCGATCACCGGTGCACTGTCAGGAGCGGTTGACGGCGGCTCGCCGGGGAAGGAGGAAGGTCTCGATGCTCCACTACTTCGTCGCGACGAGGACCTTGAAGTAGTCGAATCCCGGCACCGGGTGCACCGTCACGTCTCGAAAGCCCGCATCCCGGCAGAGCTCCTCCCACCGGTTCATCGCGACGCAGTACTCGCCGTCGTTCAGGATGTGCTTCCTGCCATTGTCATACATCCGTTCGAAGGCCTGGACGCCCCCCTCACGCATGGCGAGCACCAGTTCACTCGTGAGGTATGCCAGGATCCTCGAAAGGCGCTCCGGGTCCTCGTGATCCCCTGTGGTGTCCAGGTCGATGTCACCGAGCACAAACCGTCCGCCGTCCTTCAGCGAGTCTCGGATCGAGCGGACGACAGGCGCCTTCTCCTTCACGTGGTGGAGCGAGACCGTAGCGGCGACGATATCGAACTGACCGGGCCCGAAGTCCATCTCTTCCGCCGACGTCTGCCGGCTTCGGACCCGCCCGGAGAGGCCGTACTGTTCCACCTTCTCGCGGAAGAGGGCGAGCATCTCGACAGAGGTGTCGATCGCCGTAATCCTGCAGTCCGCCGCGGCGAGGAACTTTAACGAGAGCAACCCGGTCCCGCACCCGATGTCCAGGACTTCGTCGCCCGGTGCCACGCCCGAGACCAGGACGGCCAGGTCGAGCATGATGTGGTGCCTCGAGACCTTCCCGAGTGTCGTGTCGTATTCGTTCGCCCAGTCCTGGAACCAAGCGCGGTTCCCCGGCATCTCTTCGCCCATCGTCGTCTCCTTCTCCTACCGTTTCGTTCCTGGGCGGCTTCTCTCCTTCGATCGTCTCCCGAGTCCACACGACCCGATCCAGTGCAGGTGCCGGCGTCTCCCCTCGGATGAGGGGCACAGGTCCCGCGTCGCCTGGAGGTAGAACTCGTCGGTGAGTGCGTACTCCAGGACGTGCTCACGGTACACCCAGTCGGCGTGATGGTAGTTCATCCGGTCGACGATCACGTAGTCGACCTTTCCCTCGAGAAGAGGGGCGAGCGCCTTGACACCCGGAAGAGCGGGGGGCGACCATCGCGTACGTCCGGACGCCGGCCTGGTGCAGTCTGTCCAGTGCCGTGATCCGGTCTGCGATGGGAGGAGCCAGGGGCTCGACGAGCAGTCGGATCCCGTCGTCCGCCGTCAGGATGGAGAGGCCCACCTCGAACTCCTGCGCGTGCTGCATGAGATCGAGGTCACGCAGGACCAGGGGGATAGTGGGTCTGGACGACCTCCCGCTCAACCTGGGGATGCTCGGGATGCTCGGCACGGTCCAGGCGAATCTCGCTGTCACCGAGTGCGACCTCCTGATCGCTATCGGTGCGCGGTTCGACGACCGGGTCGCCGGCCGGCCCGACGGCTTCGCGCCCGGGGTGATGGTGGTCCACAAAGACATCGACCCGGCGGAGATCGGGAAGAACCGGACCGTATGTACTGCAACGCTGCCGATCAGGGGGCTTGTGACTGGATGCGACCCTGTGGAAACGACGGTTCTTCGGGGCACCTTCTCCCAGGATGTTGTCATTTTTCCCACTGATGAGAGGTTTCTATGGACGGAAACCTCGCTTGAAGAATCTCTGTCAAAAAATTTATAGAAATTTATAAATTATTAGAATGGTATATCTGCCACAGGATTTCCTATGGATGCAACACCGAAGTCGCCAGAACTGGTGACATGTCTGAACAACGCCCTCGAGAATGAACATGCAATCTATGTCCAGTACCTGAGCCATGCAAAGACCGTGAAGGGTGTCGACGCGCGGCTCGTCAACAAGCGGTTGAGAAGACTGGCAGGGTACCACCGTCGACACCAGAAAAAACTGCGGTACCTGATCGCGGATTATCTTGAAGCGGTCCCCTCGATGAACATGGGAGCGACCTATGCTGCGGACAACTTGGATACGATTCTCCAGACCAACATCAAGTGCGAGGGGGCCGCGATCGACAACTATATGAAGACACTGGCGTTGCTGGACCGTCAGAAAGAGGACCTCCCCTACGAGTTCTGCAAGATCGATTACGCTCTCAAGAAGATCATCCGGAACGACCAGGCCCACATCGCGACATTGAAGAAATTGCGCGGGGCTTAGTGTTGACCGAATGACGAGAGGCGCGGTCTTTTCACCGGGTCTCCTTTTTTGGAACCAGGTGGCTGCTCGACGAACAGGTCACATGCGATGGGACAACTGCCGCCTTCGACCCTCGCCGGGCGAGACATTCCTGATGGAAGGACGGTTGTCGCGAACAGGACGATCATCGTCCTCAACCTTCCTGGATGTCCGATCATGCCCACGTTGTCGTTATCCTGATCGGAGCGGGGGTGGTCGACCCCCGGGCCACTGAACTGCACCCTGTATTCAGCTCAGGTTCATCGGATTCCGATCCGGTCACAGTCCCGGCAGTGCCTCGCCGAGAGCTGGCGGGGCAGCGACAGGTGTGATCGAGTTTCCCGGATCCCGATCAGCCGGTAATGCGCAGCACCCGGACGACCGTCTTGATGTCACTTCGAAATCCCGGAGACTGTTGTGCACCACCCCCGGTCGGGAGTGATCCTAAAAAAATGAGAGGGAAGAATGTCAGCGGAGCGACCGGGTGAGCGCAGATGGGATTCCGGGGTGTCAGACCGTAGGGTGTCAATCCGGCGACAGCGCCTCGACCCGGCCGGATCTGGCTTAAACCCCGAAGATCTTCTTGATCGAACCCAGAAGTCCCGAGGTCTCCTGCTCAGCGCCGAGGAACTGGTCGGCGAGGGCTGCTGCATCCGGCGAGGACTGTATCGCCATCTTGGCCTGGTCCCCCAGCAGGGCGTTCAGGCTGGTCGAATCCATCTTCCTGTCGGTGAACTGCTTGCCCACCGCCCCGAGGATCATCGGGGTCACGACGGCCAGGAGCGTGCTGACGACCGCTGGGGGAAGTCCCGTCTTCTGGGCGATGGCGTTCTGGATCGCCCCCAACTGGCTGCCGAGAAGGCTGCTCACGATCTCTGCTCCGCCTGTCGACACGGGGGTTGAAAGATACGTAGCCATACTGTCCGTGGAAGTGCCGCCTCCCATCTGTCCGATCATCGAGGTCACCAGGTCGGCACCTCCGGGCTTGGATGCGGTCTTTGCCATGGAGCCCATCACCATGGGGAGGGCGAGACCCAGGGCCGATTGAACACCCTTCTCGTCTCCGCCGATCGTAGAACTCAGAGCGGCGAGGTTCTCGCCCGTTCCTACCTGCTTCATCAGGTCCCCGATTAGGTCCATGGGTTCAAAGTAATGTCCAGACTATTTAAATGGTGCGGGTCCCTGCGGATCACCATGGTGCCCCGTGGTCTGTCCAGTCTCGGTAACCCATGTCCTTGCAATGGATGCTTGCCGACGGGATCCTATCGATCGTCAGCCGTCAGATCCTTCGATGGCGTTTTGAGATGGGCTGATCAAACGATCCGGCCGGCACGGCAGGTTCTTCGGGTCGGCCGCCCGACTCTGTCGTCGAGAAGGAGCCTGTTCCATGCCGGACAACGTGACCCCTCACCCCGCCACCCGGTACGACGCCGAGGTGAGGCTGACCATCCCGTACTACGACGCGATCCAGGACGAATGCCTGGCTCTCGTCGAGAGCCTTCCCTGTCCGCCCAGCACCTGGCTCGATACCGGGTGCGGCACCGGAACGCTGGTAGCCCGCGCCCTGCAGATCTTTCCCACGACACACTTCGTGGTTGCCGACCCGTCACCGGGGATGCTCGCCCAGGCAAGGATCCGGCTCGACCCCGGGCGGGTCACGCTCCTCGATCCCTGCCCGACCAGCTCCCTTCCCCGGGAGCACGGTCCATTCGACCTGATCACCGCGATCCAGTGCCACCACTACCTCGACGACGAGGGGCGAAGGGACGCCGTAGCGGCCTGCTTCGACCTCCTGGAGCCGGGGGGTCTCTTCATCACCTCCGAGAACATCCGGCCGTTCACGGAACGAGGCCTCTCCATCGGGAAACGGTACTGGGCCCGGTTTCAGAAACGGGCCGGGAGGACCCCTCCCGACGTCGCTGCCCATCTCGCTCGGTTCGACCGGGAGTACTTCCCGCTCACGATCACAGAGCACCTCGACATCCTCCGCGGGGCCGGCTTCGTCGCGGTGGAGGTCTTCTGGGCGTCGTACCTCCAGGCGGCCTTCTACGCGGTGAAGGGGGAGGAATGACCGTCGTTCTACGGGAGGCGGAAGCGTCCGACCTCGAGGCACTGCTCGATCTCTACAGGGAGATGCACGACGACGAGCCCGCCGATCCGCCGGTCCTCGACGCCGCCTGGACCGCGCTCCTCGCCCACCCCGGGGCCCACCCGTTCCTGCTCGAGGTGGGAGGTCGTATCACCTCGTCCTGCGTCCTCTTCATCCATCCGAACCTATCCCGCGGCGCCCGGCCGTTCGGCCTGATCGAGAACGTAGTCACCCGTACCGATTGCCGGCGTCGCGGATACGCCACCCGGCTCCTCGACCTTGTCCTCGCTCTCGCCTGGGGGCGGGGCTGCTACAAGGTGATGCTGCTGACCGGTCGTACCGACCCGTCGGTTCACCGCCTCTACGCCCGCGCCGGGTTTCTGGCGGACTCGAAGACAGGGTATGTCGCCTACCCTCCTGGCAAGCCGGCCTGATCGGGACCGCCGACCAGCCCGTGCTCACGGAGCGCCTCCTCTTCGTTCCCGGCGATCCAGGCAAAGATACGGGGCCGGCCGTCGAGCACCTGGAGGAGGTAGAGGACCTCGAACTCGATGGTGCCGGTACTACCGTCACAGCCGTATTCGGCCACCCAGCTGACGCGGACCCCCCAGTGCCAGCGGTCGAGCGGGGTCGGGGCGAGCACCCGTATCCGCATCGTGGTCACACCGATCTCCCGGTAGAAGGCGTGCCCCCTCGCGATCTGCTCTCTCAGGGCGTCATCGTTCTGCCCACACCTCACCCCGTGAGGGTCGGCCCCGACGAAGCAGTCGGCGAAGGCGGCGGCCATCGCCTCCACGTCTGCCTCCTCCGGGCTGGCGAGGGCCCGGTTGAACTCCTCCTCGTACCCAGTAAAGAACCGTTCGATCACCACAACCTCGTCCATGGTCTTCACTCGGTCCGGATACGCATCATCCTTTGGTCTGTCCTTCAGGTCGGTTTTTGTCCTCCCGGAGCCGTCCGATGTCGATCCCAATCTCGAACCGCGCCCCCTCCCCGGGAGTCCCTGTCTCTTCGATGGACATCCCCATGCTCTCGAGGATCTCCCTTGCCAGGAAGAGGCCGAGGCCCGTGTTCCGGCCAACTCCCTGCTCGAAGATGCGTGCCTTGTCGGCCTCCGGCACTCCGCACCCGTCGTCCTCAACTAGGGTATAGTGTCAAACTAGCCCCTAACCTCCTTCTCCAATAACTCAAGGATGCGCTTCATTTTCATTTTGTCGCTCTCCTTTCTGTGATTATATCTCCAAACATATTCACCTAAATACAGGAATAATTTATCTCTCC
>CASGHK010000033.1 GCA_949320185.1 uncultured Methanomicrobiales archaeon
GATACGGCATGGTGATACCCCATGGCAGAACAGGTCGAGGTACTGGTACCCGGCGGGAAGGCGACAGCAGGCCCGCCGATCGGCCCCGCACTCGGCCCCCTCGGAATCAACGTAAAGCAGGTCGTCGACGACATCAACAAGCAGACCGCTGACTTCAACGGGATGCAGGTGCCGGTGACGATCACGGTCGATGACAAGAAGAACGTCACGATCGAAGTCGGGATTCCACCGACGACCGCCCTCGTCAAGAAAGAGGCGGGCGTCGAGAAGGGGTCGGCGGAGCCGAACTCCAACTATGTTGGAGATCTGCCGATGGAGGCCGCCGTTCGAATCGCTCGCATGAAGCTCAACGACATGCTGTCGTACGAGCTCAAGACCGCGGTCAAAGAGGTGATCGGGACCTGTGTCTCGGTCGGCGTGACCGTGGAAGGCCGGAAGCCCAAAGAGGTCCTGGCCGCCATCGATGCGGGTGAGTTCGACGCGGCGTTCTCCTGAGACTGGCAGCCCATAGGAGATCGCAAGGTCGAAAGACTATGGAGCGATTATGGTAGAGAGACAGAAGATCCTGGAAGCCGTCAGAACGGCAATCGAGAGCGCGCCAGAGCGCAAGTTCTCTGAGTCCGTGGACCTCACGGTCAACCTCAAGAATATCGACATGGCGCAGCCGAAGAACCGTATTGACGAGACGATCCTCCTTCCAAATGGGACGGGACGGACGGTCGGGATCGCAGTGCTCGGCAAGGGCGAGATCACGACGCAGGCAAAAGAGGCCGGCGTTGACCTGATCATCGGCCCGGAGGAGATCGAGCGGCTCGGGGGGGAACCCCGCGAGGCCCGCAAGATGGCGAACCAGTATCGGTTCTTCCTCGCTGAGACGGCGGTCATGCCGCTCGTCGGTCGCTGGCTCGGTGTCCGGCTCGGCCCCCGTGGCAAGATGCCGATGCCGATCCCTCAGGGGACGGATATCCGTCCGATCGTCGAACGTCTGCGGGGCTCGGTCAAGATCCGCACGAAGGACAAGAAGGTCTTTCATGCGAACGTCGGCACCACCACGATGACGCCCGAACAGCTCTCCGAGAACATCGATGCAGTCCTCAAGCGTGTCGAGTCCGTGCTCGAGCAGGGCGCCCTCAACGTCCGCTCGATCTACGTGAAGACCACGATGGGACCTGCCGTGAAGGTGGAGTAAATGGCGCTGTACACGCACCACCTGCCCGCCTGGAAGCGGCGCGAGGTCGAGGAGATCAAGGAGACGACCGGCGGGTACTCGCTCGTCGGGCTCGTCGACATGTACGGGATCCCGGCCGCACAGCTCCAGCAGATCCGCCGAAACCTCCGCGGCATCGCCGTGATCCGGATGGCCCGGAACACCCTGATGCACCACTCGTTCGAGGAGCTCGGCGGGGACTTTGAACAGGTTCGAAAGTACATCAACGGCAACTCTGCCCTGATCTACTCGAACGAGAACCCGTTCCGCCTGTTCAAACTGCTCGAGCAGAACAAGACCAAGATGGCCGCCAAGGCCGGACAGGCCGCACCTGAGGACATCATCGTCCCGAAGGGCCCGACCTCGTTCAAGCCCGGCCCCATCGTCGGTGAGCTCCAGCAGGCGGGCATCCCGGCCGCCATCGAGGGCGGCAAGGTCCGCATCAAGGAGACCAAGACCGTCGTCAAGAAGGGCGGGATCATCAACGCCAAGCAGGCGGATGTACTCGCCAAGCTCGGGGTCAAGCCGATGGACGTGGGCCTGGTGCTCCAGGTCGCGTTCTACCAGGGCTCGGCGTTCGAGCCGGACGTGCTCAACATTGATGAGCAGGCGATCCTGGACCAGATCGGTGTGGCAGCCGCACAGGCGTTCAACCTGTCGGTCAATGCTGCGATCCCGACTGCGGAGACGATCGGTGCGATCCTGACCAAGGCGGAGCGCGAGGCACGTAGCCTCGGCGTCGAGGCCCCGGTCTATGCGAAGGAGATTGTCGGTGCGATCATCGGCAAGGCGTACAGAGAGACAACGGCGGTCCAGACTGCCGTCGGAGAATACTAAACGAGGTTGATTGAGATGGAATATATCTATGCAGCGCTCCTGCTCTTCAAGGCAGGCAAGGATGTCAGTGAAGAGAACGTGAAGGCCGTGCTCTCGGCCGCTGGTATCGCCGTGAACGATGCCCGGGCAAAGGCGCTCGTCGCCTCGCTCGAGGGCGTCGACATCAACGAGGCCATTGAGAAGGCCGCTGCGGCACCTGTCGCAGTCGCCGCCGCCCCCGCCGCCGCGGGTGCCGCCCCCGCCGCAGCTGCAGTGGAGGAGGAGCCCGAGGAGGACAAGAAGGAAGAGGAAGAGAGCGGCATGGCAGGGCTCGGCGCCCTGTTCGGCTGAACTCATCCCATTTTTCCCTATTCGATCCCGGTATTACGCGTCTCTTCTTTCGTTCCCGTCCTTTCGTTGCTATCACGCCCCGGTGCTCACGAGCCTTCCCGGTGTCGACGTGTGCATCACCGTCTCCCTACTCGCACTCCTGCTACCGTCCCCGGCGATCTCCTCGACGACCATCCCGGCATCGGCGTCTCGCTCGCTCTTTCCCGGTGAGCCGTCTCTTTGCACCTTCCGTTGCGCTCTCACGAGGATTATCTGGCCGTTTCCGCCGGCTGCTGCTTTGACCATCCTGTTTGAAATACCTTTTCGGGCAACAGATCAACGAGGTTTTTCATGGCCGATGCCGCATCGCCGTCGAGAATGAGCCGGCCCGAGCTCCTGCTCGTGCTCGTGATCTCGCTGGGCTCCTTCATGGCGGGACTGGACGCCACGATCGTGAACATCGCGCTCCCGAGCATCGCCGCCAATTTCCAGGCGCCGACGGTGCTCGCTGCGTGGGTGCTGAACGCCTACCTCGTCGTGATGGTCAGTCTCCTGCTCTTCGCCGCGCGGCTGGGCGACATCCGCGGGTATCGATCGGTCTTCCTCGCCGGGTTCCTGGTCTTCACGCTCGGGTCGCTCCTCTGCGGCACGGCCAGGTCGATAGAGTACCTGGTCATCTTCCGGATGGTCCAGGCAGTCGGAGGTGCGGTCATCTCCGCGCTCGGCTCCGTGATGGTCAGTCGCTACCTCGGTGCCGGGGTGCGGGGTTCTGCACTCGGCCTGGTCGCCATGTTCGCGATGCTCGGCGTCGCGCTCGGCCCCGTCATCGGTGGGTACCTGGTCACTGCCTTCTCCTGGCACGCGATCTTCCTCGTGAACCTGCCGGTCGGTATCGTCGGGATCCTGCTCGGGGCGGCGTGCATCCCGGGGGGCGCTCCGGCGACGCCTGGGGGGCGGATGGACCTTCTGGGCGCCGTCCTCGCCTTTGTCACCCTCGGGTCCCTGGTCCTCGGATTGAACGCCCTCCAGGGCGGACGCGACCTATCAGGGGCCGTGTTCCTGCTGGTATCGTTCCTCGCCCTTGTCCTCTTCACCGGGTGGGAGCGGCGTGCGACCTCTCCGCTGCTGGACCTCTCCCTCTTCCTGGACCGTTCCTTCTCGGTCCAGAACCTGGCCGTCCTGGCCCTGCAGGGGGGAGTCTCGGGCGTGATGCTCCTGATGCCCTTTTACCTCGAGGTGGTCCAGCGCCTCTCCACCGGCACAGCGGGTGCCCTTCTCCTCGCGCTGCCGGTCGGCAATATCCTCACCGCCCCGATTGCCGGGAGGCTCTCCGACACCCTGGGGTCGAGGCGCCCGATCCTCGCCGGTCTCCTGGTGACGGTCATTGGGCTCGTCCTGCTCTCCACTCTCGCCCCGGCGAGCCCGATCGCGGAGGTTGTCCTCTTTCTCTTCCTCGTCGGGGCGGGATCAGGGATGGCCTTCGCCCCGCTCAACAGCGCGGTGATGGGGGACACCCCGGAAGACGCCCGGGGCTCCACGTCCGGCCTGCTCAGGACGATGGCCAACCTCGGGTCAACGCTCGGTGTCTCACTCAGCATGCTGATCGCGACGGCGGCGTTCGGGCCGAAGATCGCGCAGGTGGCGGCGCACACCCTCCCCCCCGCTGAGTTGATGGGGGCCTTCCACCTGGTCTTCCTCTGCTGCGCTGCGGCGCTTCTCGCCGTGCTGGTCCTGGTCAGGATCGCCGCCCGCGACGTGGTCCCGGACCCGTCGCAGGTCTGTGAACCGTTCGTCTGAACCGGTCCCCGCGGGGTGAGGAGAAAAAATGGTCCGGGTACGAGCCCTACCTGGGCTCGTCAGGGTCGCGGCGCCGGAAGCGGTGCACCGGGCGACGGGGCACGAGGCCCAGCTCTCCGGCGCCCCTGCACTCCAGGCAATCTCCGATCCGCACCATCTGCTCGACGAACGCGGTCGGATCGGACCCGGCAGGGAGGCATTCGAGCAACCGCTCCATCATGAGGTGGAGCACCCGTTCATGTTCAGCCAGGAGCTCTACGCCGTATTCGGTGAGTCTCAGGCCGTACGACCGGTGATCGCGACGGCTGATCGTGCGCTCCACGACTGAGCGCTTTTCGAGCCGATCGATCACGCTCGTGAGCGTGCTGTTCGGGAGCTCCAGGCTGTCGCGAACCTCCTTCAGGATCAGGTCGGGCTTCCGGTAGACCATTCGCAAAACATGCAAATCGAGGTTCGTATACCCATCGAGCGCGGTCGACCAGGCCCAGAGCCGGTCGCTCCTAACTCCGATCACGATCTTGAGAAACGCCTGGGCGAGCCTCGTCGCCTCGTCTGGGCCTGCGCGCTCGTCCTGTCTATCGGTGCCGGTCATCTCCTGCCGTACATCCTCCACATACCATGTTCGCGCGCTTCCTGTTTATGTATTACGAATTTCGTAATTTCTAGGGTTCGAACAACAGCCTGACGCCCCTGCATGTATCACCGCTCTCCGGGCAGGTCATTGATTCACAGGAGCTCCTTTCCCAGGAGGACGAGCCCGAGTCCGAGCATCACCGCGCCCGAGACGCCGAGCACGATCCTGCGCCGTTCCTCTCGCCAGGAGTCGATGCGCCCCGGTCCCATGCCTGCCGCGAACGCCCCGACGATCAGGACCAGCGGGGCGACGAAGCAGAGGTTGTAGAGTACCAGGAGGGGAAACGCTGCCGACAGGGAGCCTCCGGCGAGGAGCCCGAGTACCCCGAGATAGACACCTCCGGTACAGGGGAGCTCGACGAGCCCGAGAGCGATACCGAGAAGAAACGCCGCCACCGGCCCCGCCGTCTGCAGGGAGGCTATCCACCGGCTCGCGGCCCTTCGCCCAGCGTCGGGAATCGCGAATCGGAACGGCCCGTCGGGAAGAACGACGGAGAGGAGCACCACGATCCCGAGAAGAAGGGCCACGACGCCAGCTCCGATCCGGAAGGCGGACGCGATGCCGGTGATGCCCACCAGGGTTACGATCCCCAAGCCGGCGCCGAGGTAACAGAGAAAGAGGCCGGCCGTATACGCGCCTCCGAGGATGACCGCCCGGCGGCGCGTCCCCGTCATCGAGAGGGTCCCGAGAAGGAGGGCGAGGACGGCGAACGCGCAGGGATTGATCCCATCCACCAGCCCCGCCGTCGCCACGATGGCGGGGGTGAGCGGCGAGAGCCCGGCGCTCGTCGACGAGGCGCTCAAGGTCGTCGGGACGGCGACCGGGTCCGCGAGGAAGGCGCGGATCCGTTCGAGGCCCGAGACGGCATGGCCGCCGGCGAAGAGGACCGGGACCCCCGCCCGGGCCCCGTATAGCTCGACGAGCGCGTTGAACCGAGCGGTGGTGGCGGGATCGGAGGATAACTCGAGGAGGTCGATCGGCTGCTCGGGATGAGCTGCCTGGTAGGCCTGGACGAGAGGGAGAGCACGGTCGCAGTCCCCGCACCCCGGACGGTAGGCAAAGGTCCAGTTGTCAGCGCTCTCCGCACTGGCCGACGCGACGCCTCCCAGGAGGACGAGGGCGATGCACAGGAGCCTGAGGACCGAACCAGGATGCATGAGCGATCACTCGTCGTCGGGAGAGCACATCACTCCATCGGATTCGAACGGTCCGGGAGGTGGAGCGCGGCCATGTAGGCGTCTATGAACGCCGGGTCGACCAGGAGGTCGATGTAGACGGTGGACGCGGCGCAGGCGGTAGCCTCGCGGCGGCGCGAGCGCGAGAGGAGCACGGTGTAGGCCCCCGAGAGCGAGCCGTTCCCGATCGCGTGGACTGCTGCGTTCGGGAACTCGGGAAGGATGCCGAACCCGTGGACGGACGCGAGATCTGCGAACGCTCCGAACGCACCGGCAAGGTAGAGGTGCCTGACCTGGTCGGGACGCACCCGGTACCGGTCGAGCAGGACCGTGACCGCCCCGAAGACCGCCGCCTTGGAGTCCATGAGGTAGGACATGTCCCGTTCCGAGATGGTGATCGCGCGCCCGATCGCGCTCTTTTCCGCTGGGACGAGTACGAACTCGAGACCGTCCTCGCCCGCCCGGACACCCGGCGCACCCTCGACGAGGCGACCGGAGAAGTCCAGTATGCGGGCGCGATACATGGCGCAGGCGGCGTCGATCAGCCCTGAGCCGCAACAGCCCCGGGGCCGTCCTCCCCCGATCACGTCGTACTCGACCGCTCCCGATAACGGTTCGATCCGCACCCGTTCGATCGCGCCGGCCATTGCCCGCATACCAGAGGAGATCCCGCCCCCCTCGAAGGCGGGCCCGGAGGCGCACGAGGTACAGGCCCGCCATTCCCGGCACCCCAGGACGATCTCCCCGTTCGTGCCGAGGTCCACCAGGAGGGAGAGCTCGTCCGAGGAGCAGGTGCCGGCCGTCAGCATGTCGCCGACCACGTCACCGCCGACGAACCGGCTGATCGCCGGCAGGCACCGGACCGGTGTTGTGGGCCGGAGCGGGAGGCCGAGCTCCCCGGCATCGAACCCGATCACTCCGCGGTCGATCGGGGCATCGACCAGCTCGAGCGGCGACGGGTCCCGTCCGGCGGCGAGCCAGGTCATGACGGTGTTGCCCGCGATAACCACCTCGGCGATCCGGTCCGGCGAGATGCCGGCCTCGTCCGCCGCCGCGCGGATCACGTACGAGATCGAGTCCGCCGCCGCGGCGCGCAGTGTCTGACGCCCTGCCGCGGTACGGCCGAAGGCGCACCGCGTCAGCAGCTCTTCGCCCCAGGTAATCTGGCGGTTGAGGGCGGCCCCGGTTCCGACCACGCGGCCCGACCCGAGGTCGATGATAACACCGGCGACGGTCGTGGTGCCGAGGTCGATCGCGAGCCCGAAGTACGGCCTCGGCTCCCGGTCGATCCAGAGGACGCGGGTCGTGTCCTCCTCCTCGTGGACGACCGCGAGGCAGCCGTTCCCCTCGTCGCGGAGGAGGGAGATGAGGTGGGGTTCGATCCGGGGCCGGACCCCCCGGTACCCGGCGAGCCGCACGGAGGCGCCGATCGAGAACGGGTCGGCCTCCACCGTGACCGGGTACGACCGGACGGCCGGATCGATCATCCCCTCTTCGACCAGGTCAGGGAGGAGGATTTTCGGGGCGAGGATGCGGCTCTCGACCGGGATTGTCAACTCGGCGTCCCCCACCAGGCGCGACCGGCAGGCGAGGACGTATCCCTGGGCACGTTCGGCGGCCGAGAGCCCGTGACGGCCGGCAAGAGGCGCCTCCTCGATCGCGGAGAGCGGGCTCACGATCACCCGGCACTTGCCGCACTCCCCTGCGCCGCCGCAGATCGACTCGATCTCGACCCCGCCCTTTCGGACGAGGTCGAGGAGCCGGTCTCCGGGTTCGGCGTCCACCATCCGATCGGATGGGCGGATCAGGAGACGAAGGGGGGCGGGTGTCATGGGCCAGTTCAGGCCGGCCCCGGGGGCCAGCGCTCCTTCAGGTACGGACCGAGGCCCGAGGAGTCCTTGGGGCCGACGAGGACTCTCCACCCGGTCGCCTCGGCCGCCTCTCCGGAGAGTCGTGCCGCGAGCCCGGGGATCACCAGGACCCGGTGGTCCACGCGGTCGGCGATACCCGATGAGGCCATCGCCTCGGCGATGCCGGCTGCAGAGAAGTACCGGCCGGCGACCGCGCTCTCGACCGAGAGGCCGCCGGTGTCGGCGACCACGAGGTAGCACGATAGGTTCGCCGATTTGATGTCCGACTCGACCGTGAAGTACGTCAACGCGTAGTTCGCCGTGATCAGGACTGGAGCGTTCCTGTCAGGGGAACCGAACTCCCGGAGGCCCGCCTCGACTGCCACCGGCTTTCTCGGGTCCGTGTAGAGGTTGAACCGCCAGAACAGGGTGGGCAGGAGTGACCATCCGGCGGTCCCCTGGAGCACCAGCAGGTCTGCGTACCGCGATAGGAGGGCCGAGGCGGTGATCGCCTCGTCGAAGGCGCACCGGATCGGGTCCATCTCTTCTCCTGCGAACGCCGCGATCGGGGCGCCGAGGAGTGGGAACCCGAGCAGGTCGTCTTCACCCCGGATCGCCGCGTGGCGGCAGCGGGCGAAGTTCCGGAGCGTCCGGGCGAGGCCCGCGCCCGGAAAAGTGCCCGGGTCCAGCACCAGGTCCTCGATCCCCCAGGCGAGGAACGTTCTGACGAGCGACCGGAGGCCGGAGAGGTCGTCCGGGGCCGAGACCACCAGCGGGCAGCCGAACTCGAGTGCGAGACCTCCCATCTCCTGCCAGTTCGTCCGGTCGGCCGCGTGGATCAGGGGCCGTCTGTCGGAAGCCGACACGAGACCGGACCGGAGAACTGCCGGGTCCGGGGAGCAGAGGATGAGGGGGAGTCCGCATGCCTGCTGCACCGCCTCGACGGCTGCCTGGAACCGGGCCGGGTCGCCGGTCGTGGACCGCACCGCGATCGCGTCGATCCCGAGGTCGCGGCCGATGTAGTTGTACGAAAAACTGTCCGCAGCCCGTACGCGGGCCTGGAGGACGTCCAGCGGGGCCGAGTCGTCGACCGCGATCGCGCAGGCGGTCGGGTTGTGATAGGTGAACTCGTGCCGCTGGACCACGTACTTGCCCCCAATGGTACACTCCCGGTCGCCGGTCCCGATCAGGACGGCGCGCACCGGTGGGGCCAGGAGCGCCTCGAGGGCCGCCAGCGCCTCGGCGTACTCGGGGTGGGCGAGCGGAGGGCAGGACTCGAGCGCCAGCTCGCGGTTGACGAGCCGGGTCGCAAAGGCCATGCAGTTCGGCTCGCCGCACTCGGCACAGTTCGTCCGGGGGAGGAGCCGGTAGACCTCGATCGGGCTCGTCTCGGTGATGGACCGTTTTGCCATCAGGCATCACCCCCCAGCGGAGAGGTCACCCAGTCGTTGGCGTGCCCCTCGGCAACCTCCTCGAGCGGCCAGGCGCAGAGGGCGTTGATCATCCGCCGGAGGGCGCCGATCGCGGCGGGGTGGGACATCATGAAGATGTCGACACCGGCGAGCAGCAGGGAGAGGGCGGTCTCCGCCTCCCAGAGTGGCCCACGGAGTTCTGGCCCCCCATAGGTCGGCGGCATCGGCATCCAGGCCTCCCGCGCGGCCCAGGCGTTTGTCGAGCCCGAGATCGTCGGGTGCTGCAGCTCGGCGTCTCCCATAAGGGCTGCGTGCCGGGCACGCTCGTGGATCGAGAACGAGTACTCGAGTCCGTAGCCGAGCGCGACGGTCGTGAGGTCCATCACGATCTGCTCGGGCGGGAGGTACTCGTAGAGCCGGCGGTTCAGCTCCTTCGCATCGTTCAGCTCGAGGCCGGTGAACGCAAGGAGGTTGTGGCCGTGCTCCGCCGCCGCCCGTGCGACGGTTTCGAGGGTCTTCGCGGTCGCCATGTCGAGCGTAACGGAGTTCAGAAGGAGCCGTTCTCCGGAGGCCATCGCAGCGACCTCCTTGAAGACGTCTGCGTCCTTCCGGGGATCCCCGCACCCGCCGACGATCAGGGGGACGTCCACAGCCTGGAGCACGGCCTCGACCGTGGCGGCGGCTTCGCGCGGGCTCGCGTTCCGGATCAGCGGGTCGGTCGAGAGGAGGTGGACCGTGACAGCCCGGGCGCCGAACCGGTTGACGTTCAGCCTGGCCCACTCCGCCGGGTCGTCGCGGACCTCCTCGAAAGGAGCTCGGAGGGCCTTCGGCATCGGCACACGGGTGTCGAAGACGTCCATCGAGATGACCGGCAGGTTCACCACAGGTCGGTCGAAGAGGGAGAACGCGGGAGCATCGGCGCCACCGATGGTGAGTGAACGTCCGCGCGATCCGCCGTCGAGGCGGGTTGCGCCGAGCACGACCTCGCGGATGCGGCCCGGGTAGGTGGTCCGCGATGGAACGTACTCTGCGGGCAGCAGCTGGTCCGGCCGTTCGGGTACGGGTGAGGGAGGGGTTCCTCCGTTTACCGGGGCAAATGCCCCGAGGGGCAGACGGAGCTCGAGCTCGTCGAGTTCAAGGGAGAACCCCTCGAGCTCGATCCGGCCGGCGGAACGGAGGAGGGCGAGCAGTTCTGGGCCGAGGGCCCCGACCAGGTCCCTGCCGTTCATGTCCCCCTCCCCTTCGACCCGTCCTCTTCCCGGAGCACGATCACCCGGTCGGCGTAGATGCGGGCGTTCTTCAGGATCACCCGGTATCCGCCGACTTCCAACGGGAGGCTACCGACCGTCGCCAGGGGTCGACCCGCAGGCTTCTCCTCCGCCCACCGGCCGACCACCGGGTGGTCGTGCTCCTCCAGGAACGTCCGGAGCTGATCGATCGTCGTCGCCTCTTTCTCGGTCGCGATTCGATCGCGGACTCCCTCCGGCAGGAACGGGGCGAGCCGGTCCAGGATCTCGGCGGGCACCCAGACCACACGGTCCCATCCCCCGTCGGCCTGGAGGAACTTGCGCGACTTCAGGTATTCGAGCGATACGCCGTGAAACCCATCCACCTGCCGGCCCCCGGCGGTCGAGTCCGCCATGGTCGAGAAGGCGAGCCCGTTCACGGTCGTATCGCGATACCCGCGGTGGACGATCCCGAAGCCCTCGACCTCAGGGATGTAAAAGGCGATCCCCTCGAAGCAGCCGCAGGAGGTGTGCGGGTGCCCGAACGCCGAATAGAGCCAGATCCGGTCGATCTCGCCCATCGAACGCTCCTTTGCGCTGGCGTTGACCCCCTCGAACTCGCCGTTCGTCGGGTCGATGCAGGCACCTTTATCGAGGGCGAAGATCGGCCCCTTCGGGTCCATTCGGGCGGCGGCCCGCCCATCGAACCAGGAGATCGCCCCGCAGTTCGCATACCGTTCGGGCGTGATCACGCAGATGTGGCGGGGGGCGAACGACTGGCAGAGGGCGCACCCATAGAAGGTGTCGACCTCCTCGTCCGAGAGACCCCGGGCGCGGGCATCGCGGGCCTCGAACCGCGCCATCGCCTCGGGCAGGCGAGCCTCGACCTGCCCGGGGTCCGTGAAGAAGGTGACCTGCATTGCCTCGATGATCGGCAGCTCGCTCCTGAAGAGGGAGAGGAGGACGCGCCCCAGGTAGTCGAGCGAGTCGAATCCAGCGGCATAGGCCTTCTTCGAGAGGCGGATCCAGATATCGTACCGCTGGTTAAGGTGCATCAGCCCCTCGACGTAGTTGGTGTACTCGTGGATCCGCCGTTCGATGATCCCCTCGAAGTCCTCCTCCAGAGCGGGGCCGGCGACGTCGATCAGGATGCCCAGGGGGTGCCGAGCCCCCTCGGGGAGGTCGCGGATGTCCGGCCCGATCACCTGGATTTTGCCGTGCTCGACCGCCTCTGGAGGGTGGACACGGACGAGCTCCCACTTCGCCCCGGCACTCGGCCCGCCGAACTCGAGGCGCATCTCCTGCTTGCGGATCCGCTCCCCCTCGTATGCGAGCCCGACGTCGACCGGGACACCTTCGATCATGCTCCCCCCTCTTCGAGCGCGAAGGCTTCGGTGACCAGTGACCGCCAGTCGGTCCAGGAGAGGTTCGGGAGAGAGAACGAAGCATGGGGCTCGTAAGCCGGCGAGAGCGAGACCGTCACCAGGGATGCGGCCCCGTGCCGGAGGCCCGAGAGGAGGGTCCACTCGAGCGCGTAACTGAGCCCGGCGATGAATATAACGTCGTGCGGCCCGGCGCGGTCGATGCCGGCCCATTGAGGGTCGGCGAGTCGTTGGCCCAGGTTCATCGCGGAGATGCACCGGGCGGGCTCGACGCCCCGTGCGCGGAGGGCAGGGCCGGTGTCGCCGGTGGCGGCTACCGGGACCGAATCCTTCTGAGCCCAGCGGGCGAGCAGGTCGATCACGTACTCCCGGTCGCTCCCGACGACGAGCGCCCGGTGCCCGACGACGAGGAGGGGTCGTTTCGCCCTTTTGACGAGGGCAGCCAGGACTGCCGGCTTCTCGATAACGGTCGCCGTTCGTGTCCCGCCCAGCATCGCAGGCTGACCGGGCGTGATCCGGCTCATCGCAACGCCTCCTCGGGGAGGAGCGTCGGGTCGGGGATCGCCCTCTCGACCCAGCCCCGTGCCTCGAGCACCTTCAGGAGCTCTTCCTTCTGCATCAGGGGCAGGTCAGCCTTCGTCCGGACGAACCTGTGAAGGTCGTCAGGCATTCGACCGTAACAGCGGTCGTAGAGGTCGATATAATGCGACAGTTTGATCGAGCGCCCCCGACTCGTATCGTTCGGCCGCATGGCGAGCTTGGCGATGATCGCCATCGCCTCTTCCTTTGTCTCGGCGGCGATAAAGAGGTGTTCGGGGACCGGGCCGACATAGACCTCCTCGCCGCTTCGCCGGTCGCGTACCATCCAGTCCTCGTCGACGTCTGACCTCCCGAGCAGCATACGGCGGTACTTCGCGCCGTGCGGCCCGACCACGACGGGTATCCCGAGCCGCCAGAAACCCGCTGCGATCGCGGCGGCTTTCTGGGACATCGCACCCCAGGCGACACCGACAGCGCCGACCCGGTTGTAGACGTAGTCGGCGACCTCCGCGTAGTTGCCCGACAGGCTCCTCTTCGCGAAGATCGAGGCGATCTTGATCGCTGCCCCCGAGATGTGGGAGTTCGCGACGCAGGAGCCGACGTTCACCACGCCTCCCGCTTCGAATCGGCCCGAGAACCGTTCGTAGGGGGTGAGCCCCTCCTCGTCCCGGTGCATCGCGACGGCCATCGCCGAACAGCCCGAGGTGCAGACCACGAACCGCCGCTTCGCGAACTCTGTCACCATCTCTGCGACCTCAGATCCACCCTCAAGGTAGTTTGCGCAGCCGACGAACGCGACCACTCCGGGGATCTCTCCGAGGACGATCGGGCCGCCAATCTCCCGGATCTCGATGTCCTGGACCGGACCTCGCCCGGTCCGGATCGCGAATCGTTCGCACTCGTCGCACGACGCCACCATGAGCCGGTGGACCTCGATCCCCTGCGGGCAGGCGTCCTCGCACCTCCCGCACCCGACGCACGACCGGAGCATCCTGGCAAGCACCGACGTATCGCCGGACCGTGCCGCCTGCATGCCGCCGACGAGGTCCTTCTCTGATGGACAGGCGCCTTTGCAGGCCCCGCACGCCCCGCAGGCGGCGGCCAGGGCGATGACGTCGGCCACTGGGGGCACCGCCCTTTCCGGGCGGCGCCGCACTGCGACACGGACAGCGACCTCGCCTACCTTCTCGGGATCGAGGATGAGGACACCGGGGACTCTCCCGGAGACCAGGTCCTCGATCAGAGCATCGGAAAGCTCATCTGTCCGGTCGGCCAGGCCCAGGCAGTTCTTCTCCGAGGTTGCGATCACCGGGATACCGAGCCGAGCCGCCTCATCCAGGAGGTCGGTCCGGACGCACTGTTCGTCCACGACGACCAGGTCCGGGATGCCCGATCGGATGTACCGGAGCTGCCAGGAGATCGGACCGATGATCTTTGCCGAGGGCGACCGGCGGGTCATGTCGATCGCGGTGCAGCAGATCCCGGTCACCTCGACGGTCCCCTCGAGACCATGGTCCGCCAGGTAGTCCAAAATCGCTGCCGCCGGCGGGACGTTGTGCCCGATCACCAGGATGACCGGCCGTTCGGTATCGACGGTACCGAGGCCCAGCGGTACCAGCAGGGCCCCCTGGTCGGCCTTCGGGAAGTCGAACGCGGAGATCTGGGCCACGTCTGCCACCTCCATGGATACATGGTCGATCATGCCGGCGTGAAGCACCTTGGACTCGAAGTCGATGGGGTCGCCCTCCTGGCCCGTATGCGTCGCGGCGAGGAGGTCGATGAGCTGGGCGTTGCAGTAGTCCAGGATGGTCTCGAGGTCGGCAAGGGTCTCGGGGCGCTCTCCGCAGACGAGCTCCACGTGGGGCATGTGGAGGTCGACCTGGAGGCCTCCCGGATCGAGCGGGAAGGTCCGGCCGTTTCGCTCGACCAGGTACTCGACCAGTTCCCTCGCATGACTGGTGTGGGTTGCAGCTCCGATGCAGGCGGCGAGGAGCACGACCCGCGACTGCTGAGCGGCGAGCGTGATCCCACAGGCCCCCCGTTTCCCCCCGGAGAGGTCGCACTTGCCGTACGTGCAGAGGCAGCAGAGGTCGCAGAGCGGCATGTAGAACGGGCGGTAGCGGCCGAGCAGGCGCCGGTCCCAATCTCGCAGAGCCGTCATCGATGGATATGGGGTCGGGCCGGCCGGCTCCTCCCATGTCCCGGACCCGATGCGGCCGATCCCGACGCGCAGATCCCTCACCCGGCCGAGGGGTGAGGCGATCTCTCCGATACGAATGTCGATTCCCTTCATAGCAGCAGTCCGGTCTTCCTGGCGTGTACGCCCGGGCTATACTGGCGCTCCACCGATCCTACGGAGGGCAGGATATTAAAATGTATGGCGATTCACGAGAGCAGCCCGGCCCGTTCGAGAAGCCTGCCGATCGAGGCGAGGCCCGCGTTATCGGCGGGAAGTTCGAAGATCGAGCGGCCGTCCAGTGTGAACTCAGCGACGAGCGGATCGTTCTCGATCCTCCCGATGTACGGGAGCCCCGTGGCGATCGCTCGCTCCTCCATCGTGGGATCGACCTGGAACCCTCCCGCCACGACGAACCGCGAGTACCGGACGTTCGACTCGTCCGCGACGCGTTTCGCTCGCGCCACGTGGTCGAACGACTTCTTCGACGCCCCGACGAGGTCGATCACCAGGTCCACCTCGTCCGCAACCCGTCGGTTCAGGTGCTCGAGCCCGGCGGGAGAGTCTATAAGGAGGTAGGTGTAGGGACGGGCGAACCGGCCGAGCGCTCGCTTCAGGGCCGCATCGGGGAGGCAGTAGCAGCCTTCCACCCACTTGGTGCCGAGTGCGATCAGGTCGAAACTCTCCCCTTCGAACACCCCTTCCTCCCAGATCCGCCCCTCGATCCGCTCCGAGGGTGCCACCCCCGTCGTCGTCCCTGTCCCGGAGATAAAGGTCTCCTCCAGGAGCTCGGCGATCGTCCTCACCCCCGCGCCGGTGAGGTCGGCCCCGACCATCTCGGCGAGAGACTGGTCGGGGTCCGCGTCGACCAGCAGCACCGGGCCCTTGCCGTGATCGCAGAGCCAGCGGGCGGCGAGCGCGACCGTCGTCGTCTTCCCCGTCCCGCCCCGACCGACGAGCACGACCCGGATCATGCTTCCGCCTCCTGGAGGATCCGGTCGAGGAGGGCTTCGACGCGTGTTGCCGTCGGTCCATCAGCCGGTACCGCCTTCCCCTCGCGGCCGGCGAGGGCGATGGCAGGATCCTCGAGAAGCAGGGCGACGAGCGGGATGCCCAACCGCCTGGCACACGCATTCGCTGCCACCTCACCCCCCTCCGGGTCGACTCTGCTCCCGACGAGTGCGATCCGGGGAATTCCCAGCTCTTTCGCCAGAGACATGATCCGGCCGGCGACCCTGCAGGCGGCGGCCGATCCGTCCACGAGCACCAAGAGCAGGTCCACACCCGCCGCCGTCCCCCTCCCCAGGTGCTCGAGGCCGGCCTCGAGGTCGAGGACCACCGCCTGCCGCTCGCCCACGACGAGCCGCCGGAGCAGTGCCCTGACGACGGCGGCGGACGGGCAGGTGCAGCCCCCGCCCGCTGCTCGTACCGTCCCCATCACGATCAGGTCCGGCCCTGCCGGTGTCGGCACGGCCCGGGAACGGACCAGATCGTCGACCGGGAACGAGAGGTTGTAGACACCGGCATACCCGGTCGCCGTCTTTGCGGCGACGAGCTCCTCGTCCTCGCCGATCGGGACGATCGCATCGACCGCAGTCGGCTCGAGCCCGAGCGCCGGCCCGAGGTTCGGGGCCGGGTCCGCGTCGATCGCGAGGGTGGCGTACCCGCGCCGCGCCAGCGCACCAGCGAGCGAGGCGGCGAGTGTCGTCTTACCGACCCCTCCCTTACCCGAGACAGCCAGTTTCATCATCCCTCTCCTGCCTGACAGGTGGAGAGTCGGAAGGATTAAGCTACCGTTACCGGGCAGACGGTTTATCCCTGAAAAGGATGACAGGTCGTACATGTCGCTCCCGGGATACCGGCGGATGCCCCGTGCCGCCCTCCTCGCCCGCGTGGAAGAGGGCCGACGGCTCCTCGAGTCCTGCTGTCTCTGTATCCGGCGGTGTGGGGTAAACCGGATCGATGGTGAACGGGGGTGGTGCAGGGCCGGAGCTGACCTTCGCATCTCTGGATTCGGCCCTCACTTCGGCGAGGAGCGCCCGCTCGTCGGACGGCGCGGCTCTGGCACGGTCTTCTTCTCCCACTGTACTATGGGCTGCGTCTTCTGCCAGAACTACGAGACCTCGCTTCTCGGGCAGGGCGAGGACCTGACCCCGACCGGCCTCGCCGCGATCATGCTCCGCCTGCAGGCGGCTGGCTGCCACAATATCAACCTGGTCACGCCCACCCACTTCGTTCCCCAGATCCTTGACACCGTTGCATGCGCCGTCAGGGAGGGGCTCGTCCTTCCCCTCGTCTACAACACCGGCACGAACGAGACGCCCGAGGTTCTGCGCCTGCTCGACGGCGTCGTGGACATCTATCTCCCGGACGCCAAGTACGCGGACGACCGGGTGGCGTCCTCTCTCTCCTCCCTGCCGGGGTACGTCGAGGCGATGAAGGCGAACCTCGTGGAGATGCAGCGCCAGGTGGGGGACCTTGCCTGCGTGGACGGGATCGCGGTGCGAGGCCTGGTCATCCGGCATCTGGTGCTACCCGATGGGCTCTCGGGCGGGTGCGAACTGGTCCGGTTCATCGCCGACGATGTCTCGCAGGACGCGTATGTCAACATCATGGACCAGTACCGGGTGGCGAGGCGCTACTCGCCTGAAGAGCGCGTGCGAAGCCCCTGGATCGAGCGGACCCTCCGGCCCGTCACGCCGTCCGAGGTCAACCGGGTGGTCGCCTGCGCGAGGGAGGCGGGCCTGCACCGGTTCGCCGACTGAACGACGTGATGGGACCGTCAGGGCGGTCTCACGGTCCAGGGAGAATGAGCAGTGTTCAGGCGTCCTCTTTCGCCGCCTCTCCGCTTTGGGCGAACCGGCGGCCAAATTCGTTCCCCAGGATGAGGGCCGTTGTAACCGAGATCACGAGGAGAACGATCGTCTCCTGGTCTGCGGCGCCCACCACCACGACCAGGAGGATCGCCGTGAGCGGCGCCCCGAGGGCCACCGAGATCGATGCCGCCTGGATGCAGAGGACGAAGAGTACGACCGGTATGTCGGGGAAGACGAGGTTGAGGGCGAGCCCGACCAGGGTTGCGGCGAAGAGGAGCGGGAAGAGCGGCCCGCCGATGTACCCGCCTTTGAAGGAGACCCCCAGGAGGAGGACCTTCAGGACGGCCATCAGGAGCAGCATCGCGACGCCGATCTGAGCGGGGTTGGAGATGATCTCGTGGATCTGCGCCTCTCCCGAGAAGAGGAGGTCCGGGACGAGGGTCCCGATCGCCGCGACGACCACACCTGCTGCGAGAGCGCGCAGCACGACCTGTTCCCCAAACAGCCGGTCCATCATCATCCCGACAGCACGGAGACTGGCGCCGGTCCCGATGGCGACAAGGGCCCCGATCACCCCGCACGCGACGGCAGCAGGGACGAAGGCCGGGTGGAGCTCTCCGAGCGGGGAGAACGACATGGAGTTGGCAAACGGTGTAAGACCGAGGAGACGGAAGATGACGTAGCCGACGGCCCCGGCGAGCAGGTTCCAGACCAGGAACTCCACCCCGTTCCTGCGGGCTCCTCCCGGTTGCAGCTCGGTGGCGAGGACCCCCGTGAAGAGGACGCTGCCGATGATCCCGTTGAAGGACGAGGCGAGTGCCGCGAGGTCGAAACCGGGGCCGGCGTTCTCGGGCACCCGGAGCCGATGGCGCAGGAATGCTGAGATCTGGCCGACCAGCATCGCGAGAGCCCCCTCGGGCCCGATCGACGCCCCGGAGAGGAGGGAGCAGAGAGACGAGAGGAGCGTCCCGGGGAAGAGGCGGTAGTCGGCCTCGCCGCCGCCCCCACGCACCGATTCGACGAACCCCCCGCCGGTCACGGAAGGGGCTCCGAGGTACCGCCGGGAGAAGCCGACCGCCACGGAGAAGAGGAGCACCAGCAGGGGCACCGCCCAGGGGTGGGCGACACCTGGCCCGCCCCCGGTCCAGACCTGCCGGTCGAGCCAGGTGTACAGCACCATGAACCCTGTGGAGAAGAGAATCGCGAGGACCGCGACCCCCAGGACGCCAGCCAGTGACCGCAGGACTCCCCATCCTGGGGCCGTTTCCTCCTCGTACCCGGACATCGATGGACCTTCCTGCTCGCTACTATCTTCGGGACCGGAAAAAAATATCGAAGCGAACGCGAGCGAACGGCTATCGCCCGGGCCGGGTGCCGTCTCAGTTCCCGGGCACCTGACCCTTCGCGGCCTCGACGAAGGCCCGCACCCGTGAGTGGTCTTTTTTACCGGGTTTCGACTCGACCCCCGAGGCGACGTCGACGCCGAATGGTGCAACCTCGCGGATCGCCGTCGCGACGTTCTCAGGTCCGAGGCCGCCGGCGAGCAGCACCGGGCGCCGCGATGATGCCACCGCCTGCCGGGCATACTCCGGGTCGAACGTCCGCCCGGTCCCATGGGACCCGTCGACGATCACCATGTCGCAGTCCTCAGGGACAGGAGAGCCGGGCGCGACGACGCGGATCAACAGGATCCCCGCCGGGGGCGGGGGGAGGAGGGTGTGGGAGAGCTGGACCGCGTCTGGGCATGCACTCAGGCATTCGGTCAGACCCTCGATCGTGGTAGTGTGGCTGACGACCACCTTCAACACCCCGGGTGGGACCTCGGCAAAGACCCGTCGTGCCTGCTCGACTGTGCAGGAGCGGGGGGATTCCGAGCACATGACGACCCCGATCGCGTCTGCACCGGCCTCCACGGCCGCGCGGGCGTCCTCCGGGCGGGTGATCCCGCAGATCTTGACGAAGGTCACCGGGAGTCTCCGCTCCCCCCGGCGAGCTCGTGGATCCTCTCGATCACGGTCGAGAGGCGAAGGATGCGGTCCTCAGTCTCCCGAACCGCCCTGGTGGCGGCCCGCGCCTCCTCCGCTGTCGATCCGACGATCCGGCCGACCTCGTGGATCGATGCGGCCACCTCCTCGGTCGTGGCAGCCTGCTCCTCGGCGGCAGCGACCACCTCGGCGGCGGAGCGGGCTACCCCGTTCGCCGCTCTCTCGATCTGCCGGAACGCAGCGAGCGCGTCGGAGGACTGGGCCGTCCCCCGTCCGACCAGGGTCTGCGCCTCGACCATCGCGGCTGCCGCTGTCCGGGACGAGTTGATCAGCGCGTCGATCATCTCCTCGATCTGCTCCGCCCCGGTCTTGGACTCCTGTGCGAGCGCCTTCACCTCGGACGCCACCACGGCGAAGCCCCTCCCGGCTTCGCCCGCCCTCGCTGCCTCAATCGCCGCGTTCAGAGCGAGCAGGTTCGTCTGGGTTGCCAGGTCGCGGATCATCGTCAGGATACGCGAGATGTCGGCCATCCGTCTCTCGACGTCCGTGAGCGAGGCGTGGACCCGGTTGACCGCCTCCTCAATCGCCGCGTTCCCCTGTGCAACGTTGACGGCCAGGCCGGCACCCTCCTCGGCCGCGCGGCTCGCCTGGCCCGCCTGCTGCGAGACCGTCTCGATGGCAGCCGTGATCTGTTCGATCGCGTTCGTCAGGTCCTCCATCGCCTTCTGGATCTGCTCGACACCGGTCGCCGAGATCTCGGCATTTGACGAAACCTGTGACGAGGCCTCTGCGATCGACTCGGCCTGCGCTCCTATCTCGGCGATCCCGCCGGCCGCCTCCATCACCGCTCTGGCCAGGTCTGCCGCTCGTTTCCGTTCGTCCTGCTCTTCCGCTGCACCGTCCAGTTCCAGCCAGAGAGTCGGTCGGTCGGCATCAGACCCGGAGAGCCGGACAGCCCTGACTGGGAGGCGACGTGCCCCGTTCTTCCCGGGCAGGGCGACCTCGCTATCGGCCCGGCCCTGGTTGATGGCTCCGGCAACGACGGTACCGAGCCCTGAGAGTTCGAGCCTGCTCCCGACCGTTCGATCGGGAGGAAGGCCGAGAAGGCGGAAGAAGGAGTCCGATGCCGCAAGGACGACGAGGTCCCTGTCCAGGACTGCCTGGGGATAGCGGGATGCGCGGATGCAGGAGACGAACTGATCAGGGCCGATCACGGGTTCAGCTGGCACACGGAGATCGTCTGCGGCAATGGAGATTAAGGTTGATGGCCATCGTTTCGTTCGAGGAGAGCGGCACCGATCACACACTGGCCGAAGCTGATGCAGCCATCCCCGAGCGGGAGCCGCCGGTTCGTGATGCATTCAAGGCCGAATTTACTGCATTCGTCCCGGATTGTCTCGCGGATCGCCTTGTTGATCGCGACTCCGCCCGAGAGCGCGACCGTTTTGATTCCGCGTTCACGAGCGGCCTCGACCGCCATCCGCGCGATCCCCCTGGCGAGGTTCGCCTGGAACGATGCCGCAAGGTCGAAGACGGCACCGCTCCCCCCGAGTGCACGATCGGCCAGCTCGCCCATCAGGGCCCGGGTGGAGAAGACCGATGCTCCCTCTGCACAGAAGAACTCAAGCGGCCAGGCCCCGGGCCGCCCCCGTGCCGCCGCGGTCTCCAGTTTCATCGCCGGCTCCCCATCGTAGGTCCTCTCCCGGCAGAGCCCGAGGAGGGCCGCCGCCGCGTCGAGCACCCTGCCGGTACTCGTCGATAGAGGGGTGTTCACCCGCCGGGCGGTCTGCCGGGCGAGTACGTCGCGCTCACGATCGGACCACCCCCGGGCTTCGAGCAGGTCCAGAATGCGGTCCTCGGGCAGAATCCCGTAGAGCATCCGCTCGGGGAACCGTGTCGCCAGGTCTCCGCCGGGCATCGGGACGGGCTCGAGATGGCCCACGCGGTCGAGGGCGGGAGCCGCCCCGGCAAAGACCTCGCCTCCCCAGACCGCGCCGTCGTCCCCGTATCCTACCCCGTCGATCGCGATCCCGATGCATGGCTCCCGGGTGACCGAGGCGATGTGGGCCCGGTGGTGCTGGACCGGGATCGCCGGCACTCCCAGCTCCTTTGCCAGCTCCCGGGCGTACCGGGTCGAGAGGAACTGGGGGTGCAGGTCGTGGACCACGGCGTCGTACTGGGCGCCGAGCCAGTCGCCGAGTTTTTCGATCGTCTCGACCAGGTAGGCGAGGGTCTCGGGATTCCTGACATTTCCGACGTGGGGCGAGGTGACCGCGTGCCCATCCCGGTAGATGGTCGCGTTCGACGAGAGTTCCGGACCGACGCCCAGCAGGCAGCAATCCCCGAGTTCGATCGGGGTCCGCAGGGGTGCATATCCCCTCGAGAGCCGGATCAGGTGACCGTCCCGGACCACCGAGTCGTCGCATCGGTTCACGATCGGCCGGTCGTGCGTGAGATACGCATCGGCAATTCCGGAGAGGACCTGGACGGCCCGGCCGAAGCCGGTCACCATCGGGTACCCGGGGACGTTCGCCGAGGTCATCACCAGGACGGGATGAGCCAGACGGGAGAAGAGGAGGTGGTGGAGCCCCGTGTACGGCAGCATCACCCCGATCGTATGCAGGTTCGAGATCGAGAGATATGCACCCGGGTCCCGTTTCTCAAGGACCACGATCGGCCGTTCGCGAGAGAGGAGCAATTCTCTCCCCGCCTCGCCGAACAGCGCCGCCGCCTCGACCGTCTCCTGGCGGGCCATCACCGCGAGGGGTTGCTCGGGCCGGCCCAACCGGGCCTTGAGCTCGCCTGCCGCCTCCTCGACGCACGCGATGTGGAACCCCCCGACTCCCCGAACAGCAACGATCGACCCCCGGTCGAGGAGGTCGGCCGCAGCGGATATCGGGTCGTCCGTCAGGACCGGACGCCCATCGGCGTCGTGGAGCGAGACCCTGGGGCCGCACGTCGGACAGGCGATGGTCTGGGCGTGGTGCCGACGGGAGCCAGGATCGGAGAACTCCTCGGTACACCCGTCGCAGAGCAGGAAGGACTCCATTGAAGTCCTGGGCCGGTCGTAGGGCAGGTCGCGGATGATGCTGTACCGGGGTCCGCAGTCGACGCACGAGGTCGCCCAGTACCCATGGTACCGGCTCGACCGGCTCTCGATCTCGTCGAGGCATCGGTCACAGGTCGCAACGTCGGGCGGGATCAGTCCCGTGCGTGCTCCCTCTGTCGAGGGAAGGATGGCAAAGCCGTCTGGGACTGGTCCATCCAGGGGACGGACCGCCACGGAATCGATCCGGGCGAGTGGGGGTCCGCGGCGCAGCGACTCGACCAGCTCGTCGATCCGGTCCCCTGCGACGCGCACCTCGACCTCTGAACCGAGGTTTTTCACCGTTCCTGAGAGGCCGAACCGGACGGCCTCGGCGTAGACGAACGGCCGAAACCCGACGCCCTGTACAACTCCCCGGACCGTGATCAGGGCCTGCTTCATGAGCGTGAAACCTTTATCGCCGAATCGCGACAATATATATTGGGGTTCTCCGTGACAGGGCACATTCGAATAATCAACGACCCGGTAGAACTGGTCCCTCTTCTCATTACCTTCAATGACGCGAAATATAAACAGATCTACGAGCTCCTGAACCGGGCCTGGTTGACCGAGTCGGAACTCGAGGAGGAGACCGGGGATGATTCGGTCGATGACTGCATCACGATCCTCAAGAAGGGGAACCTCGTCGAGGAGCAGTGGCGGATGCCGGAACCGGGAAAGAAGCCCGAGAAGGAGTTCCGCGCGACCTACTCCAAGTTCCGGGCGAACTTCCAGTGCGGCATGAACGAGCTCTCGGACCTGCTCTACCTCGCCGTCTCCAACGACGAGACCCTGAGGACGACCGTCGAGGCGATCGAGGCCGAACTCTCAAGCGGGAACGTCTCAATCAACGACCTCGCACGAAAGTTCAATGTCTCTCCCATCTTTATCCGGGGGATCGCGAAGCGGAGCCAGCGCATGGACGTGAAGGGACAGGGGCTGGTCTTCCTTGACCGGGCTCGCTGACGACCCCCTCGTAACGATTCTGCGTTCGAAGCGGGAGTCGACCCGTTTCCAGTGCCTGGTCGAGATCGCTGAGCACCAGCCAGCCGTCCGGCAGCTCGAGATCGCGGAGAGGCTCGGGATCACGCCCCAGGCCGTCTCGGAGTACATCCGGGAACTGGTCGACGACGGCATGGTCGCCTCGCAGGGGAGAGGCCGATACGAGGTTACGCGTGAGGGGATTGAGTGGGTCCTCACCCACGCCGAGCAGCTCGAGACGTATGCCCGCCACGTGCGGCGCGACCTGATCCAGCAGGTCTCGGTCTGGGCCGCGATCGCCGCCGAGGACCTGGACGAGGGCGATATCGTCGGAGTCTTCATGCGCGACGGCCTCCTTTTCGCGGGCCGGGAGCCCCGGTCGGCTAACGGCGCCGTGGTCCGTACGGCTCGGGCCGGCGACGACATCGGCGTCACCCGCCTCTCGGGTTTGATCGACCACCGCGAGGGGCTCGTCCACGTCGCGAAGGTCCCGCGAGTCGAGAAGGGCGGTTCTGCCGCCGTCGACCTCGCTGCCCTCAGGTCCCTCGCGTCCGTGGTGCCAGTGGTAGCCGCAGTCGGGATCGAGGCGCGGGTGGCCCTCCAGAAGGCCGGCCGGCCGGCCGACATGTTCTTCGGCGCCCGCGAAGGCGTGATCGAGGCGGCGTTTCACGGGCTCGACTGCCTCCTCTGCTGCGTGGACGACGAGTTCACCGAATTCTTGAAGAGGCTCGAGGGTGCAGGCCTGACCTATCGTATCCACGACCTGATGCACCGATGATCACGATCGTCTCGCCGATCAGGGGGGCGTTTCGCCTGCTCTTCTTCGACGGCCGGCACGTCACAGCGGTCGGGCAGGTGGAGCTCGCCGAGACCACGAAGGGGATCCGACCGAAGGAGTACCGCGTCCGACTCGTGGGCCGACGTCAGTTCAAGAATACGCCGACCAAGGAGCTGGTCAACCTCCTTCGTTCCACGGAGGTGATGCTGACGGCGCCGTCACCGGCGTTCGAGGCGTTCCTCGCCGATCTCCAGCTGAAGCCCCGGCCGCTCAACGCGTGCCGGCTCTGCCTCCTCGAGGACCGGGTTACCCAGGTACGCGAGAAGGACGGTGTACGGTACGGCAAGGAGACGATCTGTCTCTCCTGTGCCCGGCGCGAGCTCCGCCGAGAGGTGGCCCACTTCGGGAGGATGGCCCGGGGGGCTGTGGGCCATCTCGACGAGCTCCTCTACCGGTACCGGGACGTCGACCGCGTTCTCGCCGCGATCCAGCCGGAGACCACGAGGAAACGCTCGACTCTGTACGATCGGGTCGAGGCTCATGCAGTGGGAGAGACGCAGGCGCTCGAGGAGCTGCCTCTCCCGCGCCCGTTCGTGGAGGCCTCCGGGGTCGAACGGCTGATGCCGGTCCAGCAGCTCTCGGTCGAAGCGGGCCTCCTGTACGGCAAGGACCTGCTCGTCGTTGCCGCAACCGCGTCGGGCAAGACCTTCATCGGCGAGATGGCCGGGATCAAGAACTACCTGGAGGGGCACGGCCGGATGCTCTTCCTGGTCCCCCTCGTGGCCCTCGCCGTCCAGAAACACCAGCGGTTCGCGGAGCGGTACGGCGAGTTCGCCCGTGCGTCGCTCCAGGTGGGGAAGGCGCGAATCCGGATCCCGGAGAACCGCGGTCAGCCCCCCTCCGACCCGCGGGCGGCGCTCGTCGTCGGGACGTACGAGGGGGTGGACCACCAGCTCCGGCTCGGGCGGTTCCCCGAAAAGATCGGGACGGTCGTGATCGACGAGGTTCAGATGCTCGAGGATCCCGAGCGGGGCCACCGCCTCGATGGGATGATCGCCCGGCTCAAGCACCTCTTTCCCCAGGCCCAGTTTCTCTACCTATCGGCAACGATCGGCTCGCCCAAGGTGCTCGCGAAGAAACTCGGGGCAACCCTCGTCCGATACGAGAACCGCCCGGTGCCCCTCGACCGCCACCTGGTCTTCGTCGAGAAGAAGGAGAAGATCCCGACGATAAAAAGGCTCGTCGAGGAGGAGTACCGCAAGCGGTCCTCGAAGGGGTTCCACGGTCAGACGATCGTCTTCACGAACTCCCGGGCGCGCTGCGAGGTGGTGGCCGATAAGCTCGGAAAGCACGCTGCTGCATACCATGCCGGCCTGACCGGACAGGAGCGGCGCGAGGTCGAGGACCGGTTCCTGAAAGGGAAACTCGCCGCGGTGGTGACGACGGCGGCGCTCGGGGCGGGGGTCGATTTCCCCGCCTCGCAGGTTATATTCGACGCACTCGCGATGGGCATCTCCTGGCTGACCGTTCAGGAGTTCCAGCAGATGTCCGGGCGCGCGGGCCGTCCAGACTTCCACGACGAGGGCCGGGTGGTGGTCCTGGCCGAACCGGGGGCGACCTACTCGCGCGACTCGTCGGCGACCGAGGAGGAGGTGGCGGTCCACCTGCTCAAGGGAGAGATGGGCGAGGTGGCGCCGACCTACGACCTCGAGCAGTCGAGCGAGGAGTTCGCTGCGAACGCGGTGGTCGCGCGCGGGAGTGCCACCGCCATCACCGCGATCGAGGAGCGGATGGTCGGCACGATGGAGCCTGTGCTCCCCGACCTGGTCGCACAGAGGCTGATCCTGGAGCGCAGCGGCCGACTGGAGCTGACGCCTCTCGCCCGGATAATGGCCGAGAACTTCATCGGCGTCGAGCGGTTGCTGCGCATCCGTAAGCTCGTGAAGGAGAAGGACGATCCGATCGAGATACTGACCGAGCTCGAGTGCGAAGTCGAGTAAATCGCGGTTCTTCCTCTCCCGTCCCTGTCGGGTCAAAAGATCGCGCCGTCGATATAATGTGGACTGACCGCCAATCATTCAAGACGGTATCCATGGGATCCACGCTTGTAGAGAAGGTCTTCTCGGATCGATGCAGGACAGATGTCAGGGCTGGCGAGGTCGTGATGGCCCCGATCGACGCCGCGATGATCCACGACATCACCGGGCCGCTCGCGATCCGCACCTTCCGTGAGATGGGCGGGGAGCGGGTCTGCGACCCATCGCGGGTCGTCATGCTCTTTGACCACCAGGTGCCGGCCGACTCGATCGCTGCCGCCGAGATTCAGGCATTCATGCGGGGGTTCGCGCGGGAGCAGGGGATTCGGAACTACGACCTCCGGGAGGGGGTCTGCCACCAGGTCGTGCTCGAGAAGGGGCATGCCGCGCCGGGCGAGATCGTGATCGGCTCGGACTCCCACACCTGCATGTACGGCGCGGTCGGGGCGTTTGCCACCGGTGTCGGCTCAACCGACATGGGGTTTGCGCTCCGGTTCGGTGCCCTCTACTTCCGAGTGCCCGAGACGATCCGGGCGACAGTCGACGGTGCTTTTCCTGCCCGAGTCGGGCCGAAGGACCTGATACTCTCGATCGTCGGCGACATCGGGGCCGATGGAGCGACCTACCGGGCGGTGGAGTTCGGGGGCGAGGCGGTCTCGGGGATGGCTCTTTCCGGGCGCATGACCCTCTGCAACATGGCAATCGAGATGGGCGCCAAGGTCGGGATTGTACCGCCGGACGAGCAAACCTGGGCGTACCTGAAGGGCCGCCGGCCCGGTATCACCCCGTTCGAGCTCGCCTCAGACCCCGACGCGACCTTCGCGGAGACTCGGCGCTACGATGCAGCTTCCCTCGAACCGCAGGTTGCCGTGCCGCACAACGTCGACCACGT
Organism: uncultured Methanomicrobiales archaeon; assembly: GCA_949320185.1. Taxonomy (GTDB): domain Archaea; phylum Halobacteriota; class Methanomicrobia; order Methanomicrobiales; family Methanospirillaceae; genus UBA288. The sequence continues at coordinate 27,119 of CASGHK010000033.1, forward strand.
GGTCCCGGTCTCGAAGGTCATCGGGACGCACGTCGACCAGGTCTTCATCGGGTCGTGCACGAACGGCCGGTTCGAGGATCTTGCCGAGGCGGCCGAGGTCCTCGGGGACCGGGAGTTCTCGAAGGACGTGCGGGTGATCGTGATCCCGGCATCGCGCGAGGAGTACCTCAAGGCCCTCCGCGCTGGGCTGATCGAGCGGTTCGTCGAGGCGGGCGCGCTCGTCGAGGCGCCCTGCTGCGGGCCCTGCATGGGTGGGGCCTTCGGCCTGATCGCACCTGGCGAGGTCTCGCTCTCGACCTCGAACCGAAATTTCAGAGGCCGGCAGGGCTCGACCGAGGGGCTGGTCTACCTCTCCTCGGCGGCGACGGCGGCGGCGACGGCGATGGCGGGCACGATCGCGGACCCGCGGGAGGTTTGACGATGACACACCAGCTGGAGAAAGAGAGTATCAGGACCGTGACGCTGCAGGCGTTTCCCCGGGTCTGGAAGTTCGGTGATGATATCGATACAGATGCGATCATTCCCGGGCGGTTCCTGACGATCAACGACCCCGCCGAGCTCGCGAAGCACGCCTTCGAGGGGACACGGGGCGAGTTCGCGCAGTCCGTGCTCCCCGGCGACGTCGTGGTCGGGGGACGGAACTTCGGCATGGGGTCGTCGCGCGAGCACGCGCCGCTCGCGCTCAAGGGGGCCGGCATCCGGTTCGTCGTCGCCGAGTCCTTCGCCCGGATCTTCTACCGGAACGCGGTGAACGTGGGCCTCCTCCCGCTCACCACCCGGTCCACGGCCGACTTCAAGGACGGCGCGGAGGTCTCGGTCGACCTCGCCGCACAGACGGTGACGATCGACGGGCGTCCATACCCGGTCGAACCGGTTCCCGCCTTCCTCCAGCGGATCGCGGACGCCGGCGGGCTCGTCGAATATGCCAGGACGATCACGGAGGTGGACCTGTGCAGCACCGGATCGCAGTGATCGGCGGGGACGGCATCGGCCCCGAGATTGTGCGCGAGGGCTGCCGCGTCCTGGACGCCGCGGGCGAGCGGTTCGGCTTCGACCTGGAGTTCACGGAGTTCGAGATCGGCGCGGACCGTTACCTCGAGACGGGCGTCCTCCTAACCGAGGACGACCTCTCCGACCTAGGGAAGTACCGGGCGATCTACTTCGGAGCGATCGGGGACGACCGCGTCCGCCCCGGTATCCTCGAGAAGGGGATCCTCCTCGCGCTCCGGTTCCACTTCGACCAGTACGTGAACCTCCGGCCGATCAAGCTCCTCTCGGGGGTCTCGACGCCACTCGCGGAGAAGGGGCCGGCCGATATCGACTTCGTCGTCGTCCGGGAGAATACCGAGGACTTCTATGTCGGTATCGGGGGGCGCCGGACGAAGGGCCGGGGGCACGACGAGCTCGAGGTGCTGCGCTCGCTCTACTCGGTAAAGTTCGGGCTCGATATCGAGTCCGACGCCGAGGAGCTCGCCTATCAGATAGGTGTCGTCACCCGCGAGGGCTCCCGCCGAGTGATGGAGTACGCGTTCGACCTCGCAGAACGGCGAGAGAAGAAGGTCTCGTCGGTCGACAAGGCGAACGTCCTCTCCGACGTATACGGGCTCTGGCGAGACGTCTTCTCCGAGGTGGCTGCGGCACATCCGTCGGTGACAACCGACTTCTCGTTCGTCGATGCGATCACCATGTGGTTCGTCAAGAACCCCGAGTGGTTCGACGTCGTCGTGACTCCCAACATGTTCGGCGACATCATCACCGACCTTGGAGCGATGATTCAGGGCGGGCTCGGACTCGCGCCCGGCGGCAACATCAACCCCAGGGGGACCTCGATGTTCGAGCCGATTCACGGCTCGGCCCCCAAGTACCGGGGCCAGAACGTCGCGAACCCGATCGCAACCATCTGGGCGGGTGCGCTCCTTCTCGACTCGCTCGGCGAGCACGAGGCGGCATCCGCGGTGGTCGGTGCGATCGAGCGGTCGATCGCCGACGGCGTCGTGACACGTGACATGGGCGGATCGGCCTCCACCTCGGATGTGGGTGACCACATCGTCCGGCTGCTCGGGGGACGGGGCTAACCTCAAATGTCTGATATGGTCCGCTGGATCACCGAGCATTTCAACGAGGTACCCCCAACACCGGCGCTCGTGATCGATGCGACCAAGCACATGCGCAAGAACGAGCGTAAGCAGCTCTTCTCTGAGGACCTCCCCTCCATGAAGACGGCGGAGGGGCGGTGGTTCGAGGGGGTGGTCTACGAACGGATGCTCAAACTCGTCCAGAGGACCGATCTCATCGGCGGGATCGCCCGAAAAGGCGCCGATGCGCCCCCGGTCGGCCAGAACGCCGCCCTCGGTCAGAACGGGCTCTTCTATTCCAACATCGGCGACATCAAGATCCGGGGCAACGGGCAGGACCTTGCAGAGTTCGACCTCCTGCTCAAAGACCGGGAGGGCAACATCGCGTTTGCCGAGATCGTCACCTCCCCGACGGACATGAAAGAGTTCGAGGCGGAGATCCGGTTCAAAAAACGGCTGATCGGTTTCATCTACGGCCAGGCACAGGTCCCGTTTCTCCTTTACTCCTCCGTCGACGTCTCGCACCATCCGATCGTGAAACGGATCATGAAGGAGCCCGACAACGGGCTGATCGTGACCGGTCCCTGTGAAGAGCTGAAGCGGCTGATCGAGGGGCACGCGGTCCGGCACCACACGCGCAAGTCCCCGAAGAACCCGAAGTTCTTCCGGGCCGATGAGATCGAGGCTCGTCGCCCGTTCGACTTCAAGGCCCTGCACGAGGAGCGGCGGCAGCGGCTGCTCCAGATGATCGCGGCGAAGGCGAAAAAGGAAGACTTCGCCGAGCCCGACGACCTGCCTCCCATCGTCCGAAAGATCCTCTGCGGCGGGCTCTTTCCATCCGCCGCGCGTGCGCTCTGCGGGAGTTACCCGCTCACGGTCCGCGGAAAGCCGATTCCCTGCGCCGAGGTCCCGAAGCGGTTCTCGAAGGTCGTGCTCGCAGTCAACCTCCCGGATGGGGAACCCATCATCTACCTGCGTTCGCGGCACCGGAAGGAATACCTCAAGATGATCCGCGACAAGCAGGGGGGGTTCAAGTTCGAATCGGCCCGGACTCCGCACATGGCGGGGTTCTTTCTCTGGCTCGAGACTCTCTCGCCGACCCTCGGATCGCAGATCGCTCACGAGATCCTGATGACCTTCGTCGGCCCGGGCAGGAACTCCGCTCCCTTCGTCCCGGTCAACTCTCAACAGGGACAGAAGCGTGAGAACAACTCGGGGCACGGGACGGAGAAGAAGACGAACCGGGTATCGCGCCGGCGGTCGAGAACACAGAAGGCCCCTGGGGATGGGCAGGAGGTGCCTGCCGCAGCAGCCGAAGCCCCGTCCGCCACTGCGCCCGCTCCGAAATCCGCTTCCCGCCGCCGTCGCCGGCGCCGCCCCGCGCAGCATAAGGCTGAGCGTCCCCTGACGGCGGACCCGGGGACCAGCACCTCTCCCCAGTAATCCCCCTGGCCAGGTTCAGGAGCGGAGGACCAAGAGCCCCGCCAGGTTGACCAGTACCCAGCCGCCGGCGAGCGCGAGGACGACCAGCATCCCCATGCCTCCGAGCGCCCGCGGCAGGACGAGCGGGTAGGCGACAAGGACCAGGAGGGTGATCCCCATCCAGAGGGCCGCTCCCCCGTAGAACAGGAGCGACCTTCCATCCTCGTCACCCGGGCCGCCGGTGGTCGTCGGAATCCCTCCCGCTCTCAGTGCAGGTGCCAGGTCTGCGGAAGGCGCCGTGACGTCCGCATTCTCGGCTCCACGTTCATCCAGTAGCCGGCGGGCCTCGTCGAGGGACCCCTGGGCAGCGCGGTTTTCCGGGTCGAATTCAAGGGCTCGCTCCAGGTCCGCGATCATCGACCGCGCCTCTCGGTGCCTCTCATCCAGATCACCCGGTGCTTCGTTCTCTCTCCCCGGTCCTGACAGTCTCTCACCGGCCCGGCGGACGAGAGCCGTACTCAGCAGGGTCCTGATCCCCGGGTCCTCCACCAGGGGATCGACCCGTTCCATCAATTCGATCGCGGCCCCGTTCTCACCCCGCCTCTGGAGCGATGCAGCCTCTTCGGTAACGATCGTGGTGATCTTCGACCTCAACGGGCCGACGAGCTCGGTCATCCGAAGTGCGCGGTCCCAGTGTCGGGCTGCGTCCTCGAACCGCCCTCCCCGGAGGGCCTGCTCCGCTCCCCTGGTGAGGGCGACCTCCTCGAGGCCTCTGACCGCGGGCTCTTCCCGTTCGGCCGGCCCGAGTCGCTCGAGCGCAAGGAGTGCCGCCTCGTACCGTTCCTCCTGCACGAGTCGCTGTATCCAGGCATGACGGTCGAAAAGGGGCAGGAGTTCTGGCCGTTGTGGTGCGATCGCCTCTTGGACCTTCTCGAGCATCCCGACCTCGGCGAGGAGCAGTGGCCCGGCGACGATTGCGGCAGGAGAGAGCCCGCGCCCCGACAGGATCCTCAGGGCGGGGAGCCCCTGTGCCGCTTCGAGTTCGGCTCGGAAAAGGGCGAGGTGTCCTTCGAACCGTGCCGCCGCCGGCTGGTCGCCCCTCTCGTGGAGGCGGGTGGCGATCGTCTCGAGTTCGAGAGATAGGCGATCTGAGAGGGCGGTGGCGAGTCCGCCGTCCCGAACCTCTTCGATCCGGCCCGCGAGCACGCCCCACTCGATCCAGAAGGCCTCGGAGGCACAGAGGGCGGCAAATCTTCGGAGAGCACCGGTCCACAGGCGGTCGGTGCTATCGGGTGGAGACGGGAGCTGCGCCTCGTTTCTTCCAGATCCCCTGGCCTCCCAGTAGAGGAGAAGTGCGAGCGAGTGTGTCGCTCCCGGGTTGGGGAACGATCGCTGTTCGCGTGCCCGCCAGAGGTCTCCAACTCGTCTCCTGGTGGCGGTCTCGCCCAGGGTCTCGATGGAGTCGGTGAACCCGAGGTCCTCGAGGTACCGGTCCTGGTACCGGAAGAGGTCGTCGAGGACGTGTGTGGCCGGGTCCGCGGTGGATTCAACCGCTCCCGGCACCGATGAGAGTGGATCTGCTTTCATGACTGTTCTCCTGATTCGCCTGCCGAGAAGCGATAGCCTCCCTTCGGAAAGACGATCTCGAACCGGGCACCGAGGCCGAAGGTGCCGTTCTCCCGGAGGGCAATCCCGGTTATCCCGAGGACCTCCCTGGCGAGGAAGAGCGACCGTCCCTGACCAGGACGACGACAGAAGACCTCCTCCTTTCTTCCGTCGGGGATGCCCGGTCCGTTGTCCTGCACGAAGACGACGAGTCCTTCGTCTATCTCGTGCCAGCCGACCTCAAACCGGCAGGCACCATCGGCATGCCGGACCACGTTCTCGACCAGAGCGCCGAGAACCTTTTCGAGGAGTGGATCGGCGAAGACCTCGACCCCCTCGAGGGTCCCGGCCCGTTCGAGCTGTCCGAGGTCGAGGTGCGAGATGGCGTAGAGGAAGACTTCGTTCAGCGGCTGCCAGCGGGCCGGGCTGGCTCCGAGGCCCTGGATATCCCGGGAGAACTCTATCGTGCGAGCGATCTGGGCGGCCATCGCGTTCACCCGTTCGACCAGGTCGAGCACCTCCTGATTGTTCTCTGCCTGCAGTTCCAGGAGACCGAGATATCCCCGCAGGGTGAAGACCTGGTTCTGGAGCTCGTTGTGCGAGAGCTCGGACAGGAGCGTGAGCTGGGCCTTGGCCCGCGAGAGCGCCTGCTCGGTCCGCTGCTGCTCGGTCACATCCCGCCCGACCGACTGGTACTCGACGATGCGGCCCATGTCGTCGAAGATCGCACGATCGGACCACCGCTGCCACCGGGTTCGGCCACTCCCGTCCAGGGTCCGATGGAGGATCGTCCCGACAGGGTGTTGTGGTGTCAGGGAGGCGAGGTGTGTCGAGAGCCTCCCCTCGTCTTCTGGAGGGAGCCTGGGCCTGAACCTCCGTCCGATCACTTCCGGGCGGTCAAGGCCGAAATAGCGGCAGTATGCCTCGTTGACAAAGACGTGGGTGCCGTCGGGCAGGAACCGGGAGATCAGCTCGGTCTGATCTTCGACCACGTTCCGGTAGCGCTCCTCGCTCTCTCGCAGGGCTGTCCGCGACTGTTCGAGCTCGTCGAGCGCCTGGCGGGTCTCCCGATCAGCCCGGACCAGGTCCGCGTTCACCGAGAGGAGGCGTTCCTCCGCCACCGTTCGGTGACGGACATCCCGGTAGAGCAGGGCGATGATCGCGATCAGCCCGGCAAAGATTATGGCGGCGGGGACGAGCACCTTGCCGAACTGCTCATGAAGGGGGACCGGCCGGTTCAGCAGCAGGCTCCCCGCGGGGAGGGCCTGTACGAATGCCCCGTACCGGACGAGTTCCTGGTGGTCGAACGTCCAGACAAGAGGCGGGTCCTGGTCGATTGGGATCCTGCGGTCCCCCTGCACCAGCCGGACGGCCAGTGCGCCCGCTTCCCTCCCGTGGAGCCTCCCGTCGAGGATATGCCCGCCGACGACACCGTCGCCCGCGAGTGCCCCGACCAGGCTGTAGACTGGTATCGGCCCCCGTCTCGAGTCCAGGACCAGGCGCAGGCTCTCCTCCGAGCTGAGGACTCTCCCCGCACTGTCGCGGTTGAACTCGCCCAGGACGATCAGGCTGTCGGAAGGTAGGGCGGCGACTGCGGACGCGAGCTCGCCCGTCGAGAGGTTCCGGGTGACCTCCAGGACGACTTCGCCGGCCAGACGGCTGGAGGCGGACTCGAGGCTCAGGCGGTTCTGGAAATTCTCCTCGGTATCGTCGAGAATGACCATCACCCGCCCCCGGTTTGGATGGAGCTGGAGAGCGACAGCAAGAGTACTCAGGATGTCGTTCGTTTCGGTCACTCCCGTGACGTCGAAGCGAGAGCCCACGTTCTCGATTCCGGCGTCCAGTCCGCAGAAGGCGACGGGGGCGTCATCGAAGAGCTCGGCCCGGTGATCGAGCGCGAAGTCGATCGCCGGGTCGTCGGTTGCGACCACGACATCGAACGTCACGTTCTCGTACTTTTCGGCGTAGTACGCCCTCAGGATCTCCTCCTGCCGATCACCCGGGTGCCGCTTCCAATCCATGTATTCGATGAACGGGTCGCAGTCCGGCCATCGTTCTCGAAGCGTCTCGAGGATACCTGAGGACTCCTCATCGGTCCAGCCAAAACCGGGGTGATACGAATGGAGCACGAGCACGCTGGGCGTTCCGTTCACGGCGGACGCTGCCGGAGAGAGACCGCCAAATAGGAGAAGGGTGAGGGCGAACACGACTGCGGAGTGCACGATTCTCCGGGGAGGGACGTAACATCCTGGACCCGGTCTCCCGTGCACCACGAGCATTGATAGGAGATCGGTACTGGGTCTTTATCAAACCCACGGAACTCCTGACCATATCTTTCAACCGGGGAGACGGAGTAGTATGCCTGTGTCTGCGCAGATCCTGCTGGTCCCGGTGGTCCCCCTCCCCCCACGTGCCCTCATCGAGGCAACTGCCGATCGTCTCACCGCCGTCCTCTTTCGCGAGGTGGCTATCGTCGACCCGATGGTGCCCCCTTCGTCTGCGGGTGTGGTGGATGGTCTGATCGACCCGGGACCCGTCCACACCGCCCTCGGTGCATCCTGGGGATGTGGTTGCCGCACCCGCCTGGTGGGAGTGACAGCTGCCCGGCTCCTGGGCGACTCGAAGGTCACAAGGGATGGCTGCACCGCCACGCTCCTGGTGCACCTCGAGGAGGGTGAGATCGGAGAGGTCGTGCGTGCCGTCGGTCGGACCCTGGGGCTCGATGCCTGTCGCGATCAGGAGTGTGCAATGCACCCGGGAACGGATGCCCGGGTTCTCTGCCCTGGGTGTCGATCCCGGATATGGTGATGCCCTGCGCGCCGTCGCCTTTTTCTCTCTTTCCGTCCTGGAGTGAGCGATGAGTGCCGATGCCGCGACGGGCCGGGCTCGTCGATTCCTGATCCGCGAACGCTTCTTCGACCTCGGCGAGGATTACTCGATTCAGGACGAGGAGGGCCGGCCGGTCTACGTTGTCGACGGCCGTGTACTTGCCCTCAGAAAGACCTTCCTGCTCCGGGACCTCTCCGGTCGGGTGTGTGCACGGATCCGTGCGCCTCTGGTCTCCCTTCGTGAGACGATGGTGATCGAGCGGGAGGGCCTGCCGAGGGCGACCGTACGAAGGGCCCTGTTCACCCTTCTCCGTCCCCGGTACCACGTCGAGAGCTCCGATGGCGACCTCGAGGTGATTGGCGACATAATCGGGCGAGAGTATACGATCCAGCGGAGAGGGATGGAAGCAGCACGGGTCTCTCGACGCCTCTTCTCGATCCGGGAGACGTACGGAGTGGAGGTGGCGCCAGGCGAGGATCCACTGATTCTGCTCTCGATCGCCGTTGCTCTCCAGGCCTTCCGTCCGGGGGAGTAGCCGCTGGCGCGGTCACTCGATTAGGACGAGACCGACCGAGGTGATGTCGGGACGGAGGATCCGTCCATACTCGAGGTCCCGCACCGGGATCGTCGTCATCTCCCATCCGACCTTGCGAGCGGTGGCGAAGACGTCCATCCCGGCCGCTTCCATGGATGGGCGGACGCGGTCCATCTCACGGCAGCACCGACGAAGCGACTCGTCGACAGACCCTGCCTGCTCTTCGGCGACGCACTCCTCGCAGAAGGCGCACGGGTAGCCACCGAATCCGAACGCCTTGTAATATCCGTCGTAGAATGCGGTCTTCTCGACCCGGTGGACCGTGGTGTTCACCCAGAGGATCAGGTCCCGGTAGAACATGTGGAAGTCGTCGGGGATCTCGTCCGGGCCGAAAGCGGGGCGACCCGGCACCCCGTCGAACCGGAGGAGCAGCCCGGTCTCGTACTCGGCCAGCATCGCGCGCGTCTCCGCCGGCGACGGTGCGTACGGCGGGCAGGAGAGGTGCTTGGCATACCCCTTACATCCGTACCGGCACTTGAACCGGACCCAGTCGCCGACAACGACCTCCCGTGCGCTGATCGGTGCAGCGCGCGCTCCCGCCTCTTCGGCGAGTTCGGTCAGCACCCGGACCTCATCCTCGCAGTTCATTATCCTTCCCGAACGAGATGGAGAACCCCGTACACTATTAATTCTTGTCCTTTCGAGGTCTCGTGGGACAGGGTGTTCCTCGCCGCAACTGTTCGCATCTTTTATCCGGTCTTCCCGTCCTTCTCACCCGCTCGGCAGGAGTTCGCCGGAGCAGGGACCCGGTAGGTTCTATTCCTGCCGGGGGTACACCTGATCGATGCACTGGACCGTCCGCCCATTCAGGGACGACGATTTCTCCGGAGTCTGGGCGATGGAACGGGGTGCGATTGAAAAGGGATACCCGTCCGCCGTCGTGGTCAGGCAGGCGGCGGAGCTTCACCCGGAGACCTTTCTCGTCGCGGCGGACACCGTCGGGCCCGCCGGGTACGTTATCGCCGCTCTGGCGTCTGATCCATCTGTGGGATGGGTCCTGAGACTCAGGGTTCGCGAGGACTGTCGTCGGTCGGGCTGCGGACGGGCCCTGCTCGGAGCGGCTCTCGAACGTCTTCGGGCCAGCGGCGTCGCACGGGTGCGGCTCACCGTCGCGCCCGGGAACGTGCCGGCGCTCTCGCTCTACCGGGAGATGGGTTTTACCGAGGAGTGCCGGCTCCCCGACTACTTCGGCCCCGGCGAGGACCGGCTCCTGCTCACATGTCCCACCCCCTGAGGTACAGCAGGACATCCCTCCAGGGCACCCCGTATCTCCCGGACTCGCGCGCCGAGGGCAGCGAGCAGTGCCTCTTCGTCGGTGGCATTGGCCTCGATGATCGAGACGAGCGCAGACCCGACTATCACGCCGTCGGCTCCGAGGTCGGCCACCGCCCGGGCCTGTGCCGGCGTGGCGACCCCGAAACCGACCGTGATCGGCAGGTCCGTGACCTCACGGAGTCGTTTTAGGAGTGGCCCCACCGTTCCGGGGACATGGTCCCGCACCCCTGTCACACCCATCGTCGAGACCGCGTAGACGAACCCCCCGGCCTCTTTTCCGATCCGGGCGAGCCGGCGGTCAGCGGTCGAGGGTGCGGCCATCAGGACGCGGTCGATCCCCGCATCACGGCAGGCGACCCCGAGAGCCTCCCCGTGTTCTACCGGGAGGTCGACGCAGAGTATGCCGTCAACCCCAACCTCCGCCGCATCGCGGCAGAAGGCCTCGACTCCGTAACGGTAGAGATTGTTGTAATAACAAAGGAGGACGATCGGGACGGCGGTCTCGCAACGGACCTGCCGGACGAGGTCGAGGAGTCTTCCTGGGGTCATGCCTGCCTGGAGTGCACGGTTGTCCGCGCGTTCGATCACCGGGCCGTCACCCGTGGGATCGGAGAAGGGCATGCCGAGTTCGAGGACGTCGGCGCCCGCTCTGGCCAGTGTCGAGGCGATCCGTGTCGAGGTGTCAGGAGTGGGGTCGCCGGCGACGACGAACGTCACCAGCAGAGGTCGTGTCCGTGCCCGGAAGACCTCCAGGAGCCGGCTCAAACCACCACACCCCGCTGCCGCGCCAGGTCGTGCATATCCTTGTCGCCACGGCCCGAGATGGTGATCACCATGATCTCGTCGGGGGTGAGGCTTCCGGCGCAGTGCCGGGCCCCGGCGATCGCGTGGGCCGACTCGAGCGCGGGGATGATCCCCTCCCGGCGCGCCAGATACCCGAGGGCATCGACCGCCTCGGTGTCAGTGACGGCGGTGCACGCAATCCTCCCCTGTTCCTGGAGGTCCGCGAGCTCGGGGCCGACGCCGGGATAATCGAGTCCGGCAGCGATGGAGTGGGTCTCGGCGACCTGGCCCTCCGGGTCCTGGAGCAGGTAGGAGAGTGTCCCGTGGAGCACGCCGGGAGAGCCGCAGCAGAGGGTTGCCCCGTGACAGCCGGTCGAGACCCCCTCTCCGCCCGCCTCCACGCCGAGCATCCGGATGCCGGGGTCGGCGAGGGACGGAGCGAAGGTCCCGATGGCGTTCGACCCTCCACCAATGCAGGCCACCAGGAGGTCCGGCAGACGCCCTGCGGCCGCGAGGCACTGGGCTCGGAGCTCGGTCCCGATCACCGCCTGGAAGTCCCGGACCATGGTGGGGTACGGGTGAGGCCCCGCCGCGGTCCCGAGCAGGTAGTGCGTTGACTCCGACGAGGCGGTCCAGTCGCGGAGAGCCGCATTGACCGCATCTTTCAGGGTACGGGTGCCGGACTCCACTGCGTGGACCCTGGCACCGAGCAGCTCCATGCGGAAGACGTTGAGCCGCTGGCGCTCGATGTCAGCCGCTCCCATGTAGATTTCGACCGGGAGACCGAGCGCCGCCCCCACGATCGCTGTCGCGACCCCGTGCTGGCCGGCCCCTGTCTCGGCGATCAGCCGTGTCCTACCCATGTACCGGGCGAGCAGGGCCTGACCGAGCGTGTTGTTCAGCTTGTGGGCCCCGCCGTGGAGCAGGTCCTCACGCTTGAGGTAGACCCGGCATCCCAGGTCCTCGGAGATCCGGGGCGCGAAGGTGAGCGGCGTGGGACGCCCGGCAAACTCGGCGAGATACCGGTCGAGTTCGTTCTGCGCGGTCTGGTCCTTTCGAAACCGTTCGTACCCGGTCTCGAGCTCGATCACCGCCTCCATCAGCGCCTCGGGGAGGTACTGGCCCCCGAAGGCACCGAATCGTCCGTCTGGGGTCATGCGGAACAGAGCTCCCGCAGGGCGCCTGCCGGAGAGGGAGACCGCATCAGAGCTGTTCCGATCAGTACCGCGTCGCAGTCGGGGGCGAGACGGCGGAGATCGGCGGGGATGTTTACACCACTCATCGAGATTACCGTCCGGCCCTCTGCCCGGAGTCGCGGGCCCAGCCTGGACGTGGTGGCGAGTTCGATCTTCAGGGTCTCGAGGTCACGGTTGTTCACCCCGATCAACGCTGCACCGGTTCCGAGCGCCTGCTCGACCTCACGCTCAGTGCGGACCTCCACGAGCGGTTCGAGACCGAGTGCATGGGAGCGATCGACGAACTCCCCGATCCGGTCCCCGAGGACCCGGACGATCAGGAGGACCGCATCGGCTCCGAGCGCACGCGTCTCGGCCAGCTGCCGTTTGTCGACGATGAAGTCTTTTCGGAGGACCGGGACGGAGACCTCAGCTCGGACCTCGCCGAACCGATCGGGGGCGCCGCGGAAGAACATGGGCTCAGTCACGAGCGATAGCGCGCAGGCTCCGGCACCGGCCAGTTCGCGGGCGAGGGAACCATGGTCGAGGACGTCCCGGATCAGGCCCTGTGTGGGCGACGCCGGCTTGATCTCAGCGATCACCGCAGTGGGATCGGGACAGTTCCGGATCGCAGCTTCGAGCGAGCGAACCGGGTCGGCGCCCGCAAGGTCGGTGTCTGTCGGGAGGGTCGCGCTCCGCAACCGGGCGGCCCGAATCACGTCGTCGAGAAACATGGTACACCTCCAGTTGCACGGACCAGCCGTTCGAGCCGGTCGAGGGCCGCCCCTCGTTCAACAGCGCGTTCGGCGGCTGATAGCCCCCCGGCGAGGTCACGGGCCCGTCCTCCGAGGAGGATCGCTGCAGCCGCGTTGAGCAGCACGATCTCACGTGCCGGTCCCCCGGCTCCTTCGAGTACCTCCACGACCATTCCTGCGTTCTCGACTGGCCCTCCACCCCGGAGCGCTGATGCCGGCACCCGGGAGAGACCGAGTTCCTCAGGCGCGATCGTGAAGGTCTCGATCGCTCCCCGGTTGAGCTCGGCGACCTGGCTCTCCCCGGTCGTGGTCAACTCGTCCAGCCCTGACCCGTGGACGACCCAGGCCCGCTCCCTGCCGAGGGTAACGAGCGCCCCGGCGACGGGAAGGACGAGCGCGGGGTCGTATACCCCGAGGAGCTGGGCGTCGGCCTGCGCCGGGTTGAGGAGCGGCCCGAGGACGTTGAAGACGGTCCGGATGCCGATCTCCCTCCGGACGGCAGCCGCGTACCGCATGGCCGGGTGGTGGGCCGGGGCATGGAGATAGACGATCCCCGCCTCCGCCATAACCCGCGCCTCGTCTCCGGGCGTCAGGGGGAGCCGCACGCCGAGCGCTTCGAGGACGTCGGCAGAGCCGCAACCAGATGAGACGGCCCTGTTTCCGTGCTTCGCGACACTGACTCCAGCGCCGGCTGCCACCAGCGCGGCGGCGGTCGAGATATTGAGGCTCATGGAGCCGTCCCCGCCAGTTCCGCAGGTGTCGACGAGTGGGCCGCACGAGGGAAGCCGGACTGTGCGGGCGACCTCCCCCATCGCTCGCGCGAAGGCGGCGATCTCCGACGCGGTCTCGCCCCGGGTGCGGAGGGCGGCGAGAAGCCCGCCGAGCTGACCGTCCGTCACCTCTCCGTGCATCACGCTCCGCATCGCCCCCGCCGCCAGTGCGGGTGAGAGTTCCCGGCCTCCGACAGCTGCCGCTATCGCGTCCCGGATCATGATGCCGCCCCTCCCGTGTCGAGAAACCGCCTGATCAGGGCATCCCCGTCCCGGGTGAGGTACGACTCGGGGTGGAACTGGACCCCCTCTATCGGGAATACCCGGTGGCGCACTCCCATGACGGTCCCGTCCTCGACCGCCCGGGCCGTGACGAGGAGCTCCGGAGGGAGGGACGCCTCGTCCGCGACGAGTGAATGGTACCGGATGGCCGTGATCGGCGATCGGAGACCGGTGTAGATCCCCCGTCCATCATGGACGATGGTCGCTTCCTTCCCGTGGACCACCAGCGGCGCCCTCTCGATCTTCCCTCCGAAGGCGGCACAGATCGCCTGGTGACCGAGGCAGACCCCGAGGGTGGGGACCCGACAGGAGAGCCCTTCGAGCACCGCTCGAAAGAGGGGGACCGATGACGGCCCGCCGGGCCCGGGGGAGAGGAGGATCCGGTCGCAGGGAACGGATGCGACATGGTCGAGGGACGCGTCGGCGGTGACCACTGTCACACGGGCCCCGAGCCGCCCGAGCTGCTGGGAGAGGTTGTGGGTGAACGAGTCGAACGCGTCGATGACGAGAACCCTCATCCCATACCTCCCGTTCCGGCAGCGAGCGCCCGCAGGATCCCGGACGCCTTCGCCTCGGTCTCGGCGAACTCGAGTGACGGCACCGAGTCCGCGACGACGCCGGCACCGACCTGGACCGAGGCGGTCCCCTCGCGGATGACCGCGGTCCGGATCGCGATCGCGAGATCCATCGGGCCGCGCAGGTCGAGGTGTCCGATCGCCCCGGCGTAGACCCCGCGCGGCTCGGGTTCCAGGGCTTCGATTAGCTCCATCGCGCGGAGGCGCGGCGCCCCAGAGACGGTGCCGGCAGGAAAGACGGCGGCGAGGACACCGACCTGGTCCTGGCCGCTCCCGAGGGCTCCGGAGACAGTCGAGACCAGGTGCTGGACAGTCGAGAACCGCTCGACGTCCATAAACCGCTCCACCGTTACGGTCCCCGTCTCGCAGATCCTCCCGAGGTCGCTCCGGGCGAGGTCGACGAGCATCAGGTGCTCCGCGCGCTCCTTCGGATCGGCAAGGAGTTCGGCAGCAAGTCGGTCGTCCGCTGACCGGTCGGCACCGCGCGGACGGGTGCCGGCGATCGGCACGGTCATGACGCGGCGCCCCTCAACCTGGATGAGCATCTCAGGGCTCGAACCGACGATCGCCCGGTCATCCTCCTCGATAAGGTAGAGGTACGGTCCCGGCGTCCCGGAACGGAGCGCCCTGTAGACGGCGAGCGGGTCACCCGTGAAGGGGAGGTCGATGCGCCGGGAGACCACGACCTGGAGGCAGTCACCCGCATGGACGTACCCGACCGCGCTCGCAACCGCGTCCTCGAACCTGGCTCTATCGGATTGAGTTTCAGTTCGAACGAGGTCATCTGGAGGATCCGGCGGTGCCGCCTCCCCCGGTCCAACCGTCTCGATGGCGGCCTGGAGGCGCGACAGGCGCCGGTCGATCTCGACGGACACGGTATCGGGGTCGTCCCCGGGATGCACGAGCGGAGCGGTAACGATGTTGCAGGTCCTGGCTACATGGTCGATAACGAGCCGGTCTTCGGCCAGGTGCAGCCTGGCGAGCGGACCGTCGGGGGTGCGGCGCGGACCGACCGGCGTGCCCCGATGGAGGGCGGTCGCGAACTCGTAGGCAAACGAACCGACGAACCCGACGGCATAGCGAGGGACCGGGACGTCCGCCACCCTGAACCGGGGAAGG
The DNA here is from genome assembly GCA_949320185.1 of uncultured Methanomicrobiales archaeon. Taxonomy (GTDB): domain Archaea; phylum Halobacteriota; class Methanomicrobia; order Methanomicrobiales; family Methanospirillaceae; genus UBA288. Next base: position 42,379 of record CASGHK010000033.1, read on the forward strand.
AGCGCGCGCAGAGTGTGGGCACCTCCTGCTCCTTTTACTCCATCGGCGAGTTCAATCAGTTTCCTGTCGCCGGTAATCTTGAGACCTTCCTCGTGAACGTCAATCGTGAGTGACGGGTCGGCCCCCAGGCAGGAGAACCGGGCCTGGCTGCCCGGCCCCTCGACCGACTCCAGGAGGAAACCGGTCCTGCCCCGGAGAGCCTCGTAGAAGCGCACGGGGGACCGCCCACCGAGCGGCTCGGTCCAATAGGAGGGGACGAAACAGGGCCGGTCGATCTCCCGAATGAGAGAGCGAAGCCGTTCGGCCTCGTTCATGACACGGGGCATGGTGCGTCCCCTGTCCTTAGAAGATTGTGTCCATCAATGTACAACATCGTACATTTGATAGACGATGTACGTATTTATTCATTGTTGTACAAAAAAATTCAATTTTAAAAAGAGATCTCGGGCGGGTCGAGGATTACCCCAACCAGCACCGGCATGCCATCGCTGCCTGTTCTCAGGGCCATCTTCCGGACCAAGACGCGGCGGGAGCCGTCTCGAGATCCAAGTGTCGTGCAGTAGAGCGACTCGCCCGTCCTGTCGAAGACGTCCTCGTCCGTTGCGACGAAAGCGGCCAGGTACTCGGGCCGGACAAGGTCGTTAACTCTCTGTCCGGGGATCTCACCCTGCTCCTTCTCGAACATCTCGGCGAACGCGCGGTTGCACCCGACAAAGACGCTGTCCCGGCCGATCGCGTAGAGCGGGTGCGGGAACTCGTTCATGAAGTAGCGGACGAAGAGCGCCTGTTTCTGTAGCTCCTCCTCGGCGATGCGCGCCTCCGTCTCGTCGGTCAGCACGATATATTTATTGAGTCGCCCCTCGCTCGTGACGACGGTGAAACGGGCACGAAGGTATCGATCTGTCCCGTCCTTGCGACGCGCCCAGAAACGAAACTCGTCCGGCACCTCCCCCGTCCTGAGGTGCCGATCGAAGAGCTGGGAGACACGTCTGCTCTCCCCGGGAGCGATGAACGCCAGCGGGGGGAGTGCACCGAGCTCCTCCTTCGTGTACCCCAGGATCTCGGTCGCGCGCCGGTTCATGAAGACGAACTCGGCGTCCCTCGCGATCAGGATCCCGTCCTGGACGTTCTCGGCAAGACCTCGAAAGAGGGCCTCCGACTCGGTAAGAGCGATCTCCGCCCGACGGTGCTCAGTGATGTCCCCAAGGATCACCACCGTGCCCTGCTCACCCTGTTCGAAGACCATCGGGACGACGCGGCACCAGTACCAGCGCTCATCCTCACCCTCCAGGTGGATCTCGTCGTGAGCGGCTCCGCCATCCACCGCCGCCTGGTCAAGGTGCCCGATGAGGTCCACGATCCGGGGATCGGGCGCGGGAAGGTGCTTGAGCCGCTGCCCGAGCATACGTTCGCGCGAAAGGCCGATCAGCTCGATGGCTGCATCGTTCGCCTCGGTCACCCGCCGCTCCTCGTCGAGGACCAGGATCGGCTCCGTGGTGATCGAGAGCATCGACGCGAGGGGGAGACGCTTGGCGAGCGTAAAGACCTTCGCCATGCCGAACGAGCGCATCTCCACCTGGCCCGAGGCCCGAAGGACATCAAGGTACCGACCGACCGAATGCTTGTTCTTTTCGAGCACCCGGGCGATCTCCGTTACGGACATCCCCTGTCGGTGCTCGCGGAGGATCTCCCTGATCCGTGCAAGCTCACCCTCGATCCTGGCCATCCCTTAAGGTGGTGCACTCGAACTATATTTATTTCTATCCCTCATTTGTATCCTTTATGGGAGCCCTACTGGGTGTCCATCAAGTGTAACCTATACTCAAAATGTTTAAATAATATCGAGTATTTTCTATACAGGCATACGCGGAGCAATCGTCATGCAGATTCGAGAACCCTTCAACAACCTGATCAGACTCCTGGCCATCGGCCTTGTGCTGGTCTGCCTGATCGCCTCCCCGGCATCCGCCGGGGCGAAGATGACCTCCGGTGGCCCGGTGCTCTCCGCCTCGGTTGCCGGCTCCAGCGAGGTGGCTGCCGGTCAGACCGTACCGGTGACCGTGATCGTGCAGAACAGCGGTCTCATCGACTCCAAGGTGGTCGGATCGACGATCGTGGACCGGACTGACCTGCCGAACACGGCAAAGTCGGTGACCGTCGGTCTCGGCGGCGCCTCGGGCATCACGGTCGAGACGGACCCGCAGATGGTCGGGGATATCCTTGGCGGTGCTGCTGCGAAGGCGACGTTCAACGTGCGGATCCCCGCGACGATCGCTTCGGGCACCTACACTCTGCCGCTCTCCGCAACCTACACCTACCTCTCCTCCGCCGAGCAGATAGGCGGTGACTCGATCACGTACTCCTACCGCGACGTCCATGCGACGATCCCGGTGACAGTCGTGGTCAAGCCCGAGGTCGTTGTACTTGTCAAGAACGTGACGGCCGAAGCGCTGAACGTCGGTACCGAGGGATACCTGAACCTGACGATCACCAACACCGGTGCCGAGCACGGTAGGGACGCGGTCGTAAAGATCGTCCGCAACGGCCAGTCGCCGATCACCCCGGTCGACAGCTCGGTCTACCTCGGCGACTTCGAGCCCGGTGAGACCGTCCAGGTCCGGTACAAGGTCGCTATCTCGTCCGAGGCCGCTGCCCAGTCGTACCCCGTCGACCTGGTCGTCGCCTACAACGACGCCGACGGTCTCAACCGGACGAGCCGCCTCCAGACCCTCGGTGTCCCGGTCGGCGGCAAGATCGCCTTCTCCGTCGTCTCCGAGGCCCCGTCGATCAAGGCCGGCGGCAAGACGGTCCTCGAGGTCGTCTACCGGAACGCTGGCGCCGCCGGTGTCAGGGCCGCTCAGGCTCGCCTCTCCGCGGTCGACCCCTTCACCTGCTCCGATGACACCGCCTATCTCGGTGACATGGGCCCTGGCGAGGAGAAGACTGCACGTTTCGAGGTCTCCACCGCCGCCTCCGCCACCGTCAAGGACTACGCCCTCGACTCAGAGATCCGGTACCGGGACGCGCTCGACAACTCCCAGATCTCCGACACTATGAAGGTCCCCATCACCGTCACCGCGTCCGGAGGCATAGCTGACCTGCTCACCTCCCCGCTCGTGCTTGCGATCATCGCTGTCCTGGTGATCGGTGGTGGATACCTCGTCTACCGCCGCCAGAAGGGTTCCGCCTAGAGTGAACGTCCGGCCGGCCCTCGTTGCCGGCCAACGTTCTCGCCACAGGAGGTCTCATGAGATTTCCATTCACGCTCCTTGCCCGACTGGTGAACGGCCACCCGAGGGTAGTGGCAGGTCTCCTCGTCGCCGTACTCCTCGTCTCGCTCTACGGGACGACCCTGATCTCCATGGAGACCGGTACGGCCGGCTATCTCGACAAGAACACCCCGTTCGGGCAGAACTACGATACGTACACCTCAACCTTCAGTTCCGACGTCCTCATCCTGCTCGTCGAGACCGACGACTCGACCGGCGTGCCCCAGCTCCAGTTCCTGGATAAAATATCGCAGGACGTGCGTTCGCAGGCGAACATCCGGTCCGTCTCGTCGATCGCAGACCTGATCAAGCAGGCGAACCGTGGGACGATCCCGACCTCTGCCGCCGAGGTGATTGCGATCAAGGGTGCGATCCCCGCGAGCATGCTCGAGCGGTACGTTCCGTCCAACACCTTCACGATGGTCCTGGTTACCCTTGACACCGGGTTGTCGAAGGAGCAGGCGACATCCGTGCTGCACAACGTCCAGTCGCTCGTGGCGAACACCGAGGTGCCTCCGGGGACGACCGTCTCGGTGACCGGGTCTACCGCCTTCTCAGAGCAGATGGGCAACGAGATGGGGACCTCGACCGGCACCCTGATCGGGGTGGCGATGGTCCTCATGATCATCGTGATGGGCCTCCTCTTCGGGTACGTCAATCACCGCTTCCTCCCGGTCCTGATCGTCGCGATGGGCCTGATCATCACCTTTGGGGTGATGGGCCTCGCCGGGATCAAGATCACGATGGCCGCGATCGGCGCATTCCCGATCCTGATCGGGCTCGGGATCGACTACGCGATCCAGTTCCAGTCGCGCCTTGAGGAGGAGTCGCGGAAGGGCTCGCTCGTTGACGCGGTGCGGGAGACGATGGAGAACACGGGCCCCGCCGTCTTCTACGCGATGTTCGCTACTGCGATGGGCTTTGCCGCCCTCTTCCTCTCCCCACTCCCGATGATCCACGGCTTCGCGCTCGTCTCGATCATCGGGATCGCGACCTGTTACGTGGTCTCACTGATCGGTATTCCGGTCTTCGCCCGGATCATCAACTATACCCCGAAAGGCGTGCACCAGGAGGTCCACGAGGCGACCGGTTTCGACCGGTTCCTCGGCACCTTCTCGGTCCGGATTGCTAAGAACCCGCTCCCCCTGCTGGCCGTCGTCGGCGTCGTTGCCCTCGTCGGAGTCGCGCTCGACCCGCACATCCCGATCTCCACGGACGAAGATACCTTTGTCCCCCAGGACATGCCGGCGCTCGTCCTGATGGAGAAGGCGACCAGGACGATGGGCTCGACCGAATCCCTCCCGATCCTCGTCCGCGGCGACGCGGTCGACAGCCTGGATTCGCTTACCTGGATGCTGGAGTTCGAGGAGTACGCCCTCGAGCACCATTCGTCCCTCCTGACGGGGGCGACCAGCATCGCCGACCTCGTGGTCCAGCATAACGGCGGGAGACTGCCGTCAACGGAGGCCGAGCTCCGTGGCGTCCTCGCCGCCATCCCTGCGACCACGAAGGCCCAGTACCTCTCGGGCCACGGGACGGCGCAGATCTCGTTCACCTCGACCGAGATGAGCGTCCCCGCCCAGGCGGACCTCAAGGCACAGCTCGAGGACGAGCTCGTCTTCATCGCACCTCCGGCAGGGATTACCGCACAGCCCACGGGATCGTTCGCGCTCTTCACCAAGCTGATCAGCGATATTGCTGACAACAAGGACCGGATGACCGTCCTCGGGTTCATCCTGGTCCTGGCGGTTCTCCTCGGTGTCTATCGCAAGATTGACGCGGCGACACCTTTGATCCCCATCGTCGCCGTGGTTGGCTGGAATGCGGTCGCGATGACCGTGCTCGGGATCGACTACACTCCCCTCACAGCCACCCTCGGGTCGATGACGATCGGGGTCGCCGCCGAGTACACGATCCTGGTCCTCGAGCGGTTCCTCGAGGAGCGGGAGAGGACGCCCGATGTCTATGCCGCGATCGAGCATTCGGTCCAGAAGATCGGGCGCGCAATCACGGTCTCCGGCCTTGCGACGGCCTTCGGGTTCTCGGCCCTCTGTGTCTCGACCTTCCCGATGATCTCCAACTTCGGCATCACGACCGTGATCGCGGTCCTCTTCAGTCTGATCGGAGCCATCGTGGTGATGCCGGCGGCCCTTGTCGTGGTCGACCGGGTCCAGTCCTGGGTCGACCGGCGCCGTTCGACCGGCGCCGCGACAGCGGCCTGATCCTCGAACCCTCTCTCTTTTTCGCCCACCCCGTCGTATTCTCATCATGACCGCTGCCATCGCAGTGGACGGGCTCGCCCGGGCCTTCGGCCCCGTACAGGCGGTGGACGGCGTCTCCTTTCAGGTCGAACCGGGCGAGGTCTTCGGCCTGCTCGGCCCGAACGGCGCCGGCAAGACGACCCTGATCCGGCTCCTGGCGGGGGTGCTCCTCCCCACTGCCGGGTCGGCACGGGTCCTCGGGCTCGACCCAACAAGAGAGGGCCCCGCCGTCCGTCAGCGGTGTGGTGTCCTGACCGAGATGCCGGCTGTCTACGAACGGCTCTCGGCACGCCAGAACCTCTGGTTCGCCGCTGAGGTCTTCGACGTCCCCGTGCCCGAGGTGACGCGCCGCGTCGATCACCTCCTCGGCGAATTCGGCCTCGGGGAGCGGGCAGACGAGCCGGTCGGCGGTTTCTCGAAGGGGATGAAGCAGCGGCTCGCAATCGCCCGGGCCCTCGTCCACAACCCCGAGGTCCTCTTCCTGGACGAGCCCACGGCGGGGCTCGACCCCGTCGCATCCCGGCAGGTCCACGATCTCGTCGACACGATCCGAGAAGAAGGACGGACAGTGGTCCTCTGCACCCACCGCCTGGTCGAGGCGGAAGCGCTCTGCGACCGGGTCGGCGTCCTCTCCAGGGGGCGGCTTGCCGCCCTCGGGACCGTGCGGGAGCTCGGAGAACGTCTCCTTGCCGCCTCCCCGGTCACGCTCACATTTCTCGAACCCCCCGGTGAGGCGGTCGTCCGTGCCATCGCTGGAGTTCGCGGTGTCTCGATCGAAGGCGTCCTGGGACGTTCCATTGAGATCGCCGCTCCCGAGGACGAGTCGATCGCCGGGGCGATACAGGTCGCTGTCGCCACAGGGGGCCGCCTCATCGCCGCCGGGCGACGGGAGCATACCCTCGAGGAGGTCTACTTCGCCCTCCAGGGGGATGTCACATGAACTGGCGCACGGTTCGCGCCATCGCGAAAAAGGACCTCCTCGAGGTCCGCCAGAACCGGATCGCGATCTGGTCGATCCTCGGCGTCTCCGCCCTGTTCTCGGTCGGGATTCCTCTCCTTATCGGCCTGCTCCCGTTCGATACCGGGCCGTCAGGGGGCGACCTTGGTCCTTTGGAGGCGCTCACCGCCCTCATGCCGGCGGCGCATCAGGACCTTCCGATCGGCGCTCGGATTGTGGTGCTGATGCTCGGGTACTTCCTCGCACCGCTCTTTCTGATGATCCCGTTGATGGTCACCGCTATCGTCGGGGCCGAGTCGTTCGTCGGGGAACGGGAGCGCCGGACGCTCGAGGGGCTGCTCTACATCCCGGCGGACGACCTCGATCTCTACGCGGGCAAGGTCGTCGCGGGAGCGGTCCCGGCCATCCTCGCCACCGCCCTGAACTTCTCCGCGTACGCGGTCGTCGTGAACCTGGTCTCGGCCCCGCTCGTCGGGGGTTTCTGGTTCCCAACCCCGACAGCCCTCGTCCTCGCTGCCTGGATCGGTCCGGCGATCGCCCTGCTCGGTGTCTCGGGCTCGGTACTGGTCTCAACGCGGGTCGAGACGTTCCTGGAGGCGAACCAGCTAACCGGTATGCTCTCCATGCTGATCGTCGCGATGGTGGTCGGACAGGGGACAGGCCTCCTGGTCCTCTCGCTCCCGGTGCTGCTGCTGTTCGGGATCGTGATCTACGCAGTCGACATCGTCCTGGTCCGACTCGGGGCCGCCCTCTTCTCGAGGGACCGCCTCATGGCACGGGCTTGACGATCAGGGTCGAGACCGGGCTGTTCTCGATCACGTACTCCGAAACCGAGCCGACGAGCAGACGGCGGACCAGGCTTTTCTCCCGAGAACCAAGGACGATCAGGTCGGCGCTCACCTCTTCGGCAAGGCGAACGATCTCCTCACCGGGCGACCCCTCCGGCGTGTGGACCTTGATCCCGGTGCCGTGCATCTCGGCGTGCTCCTGCATCCGGCGGGCGACCGACTCAGCATCGTCGTCGTCCTCCTCTTCGACCGGACCATCGGGCCCGATGACGGTCCCCTCGTCTTCGTCATCGCTCTTCAGAAGATTGGCAAATACTCCGCCGTGGATTGCGTGGACCACGTGGACCTCGCTATCGAACCGCTTGGAGATTGCAATCGCCGCCTCGAGCACCTCTTCGGCGAGCTCAGTCTCGTCGACGGCCGCAAGGATCCGTTTGAACAATGGGATGGCACCTCGAAAGTCGGGGTAGGTTACTGTTATCACGATAGGGCGATTCAGGTATAAGAACGTGAGTCGGGTCTCGACCGGCCCCCAGAGAAGAGATGGGCTCAAGAGAAGGGCTCGTCTCACCCGTATGAGAATGACCTTGAATGAAGATAAAAATCCATTCGGTTGGGTTTCCTGTGTAATGGCAGTTCTGTATCCGTTCTGCCGTCACTTTTATCCTTCAACGAACAGGGCACTTATCCGACACCACCTCTCCGAGAGAGCCCTTCAAGAGCCACAGTATTGGATAATCTAACGGACTCAGACGTCGATGAGCTGCCGGGGGCTGCAGAACAGCTTCGGTTGTTGAAGCTCCACCGATGAGCCCGCCGTCTTCACATCACCGCGCCATCAGCGCGAACACGCCCCATCCAAGGAATTCCCGCGTGTACGTGGCATAGCGTTTTGGTTCCCGGGTGAGGGCGGCTCTGACTTCCTCCTTGAAGTCATCGTCGGGATTCGCTTCGAGCCATCGGCGCATGGTGAGCCACTTTGCCGCCTCGTACCTGTCCCAGCTATCCTGGTCCGCCAGAACCATCTCCACGACATCATAGTCGAGGTCGTCGAAAAATGCGAGAAGGTCTGGAAGCATGAGAAAGTCGGAGATAGACCCGGCATCGCATTCCCTGGCGACGTCTTCCGTCGGTGGCAACTGCCGCCAGTAGGGCTCGCCGATCAGGGTGATTCCTCCGGTGTCGAGACTCTTCGCCAGAAGCTCGATGGTGCCGCCGACTCCTCCACCGATCCACGTGGCACCGAGGCAGGCTGCCACACCGACCTTTTTGTCGGCGACGTAGCCGACAGCGTCCCCATGGACGAACGTGACTCGATTGGCGACTCCGAGTTCTTCAGCACGGCGTCTCGCTTGCTCGGTGAACAACGGACTCATGTCGACGCCGACGCCGGCGATTCCGTAATCGCGTGCAAAGGTGCAGAGCATCTCGCCCGAACCACTCCCGAGGTCGAGCACACGAGTCCCCGGTTCCAGGCGCAACGCTGCGCCGAGAGTATCGAGCTTTTCCGGGGTGAACGGGTTATGGATACGGTGAGCACTTTCGGTTATGGTGAAGATACGTGGAATGTCCAATTCAGCAACTCCTCTTCAAATGTGCGTTCATTACGGATAGGGTATCGTGGCGGATCAGCCACCATCCTCCAATTACTGGAGGATGCGCGTGAGTTAAACATTATCACTGTCCTTTCGGCTCTGGATACGCTCCTTTCGACCACATGAGAATGACCATGGCTCGAAAGAACCACCTTCATTGGCTTCGCCTGTCCCGGCATTCCTTCTCTTTCAAAGCCGCAGAGACTCCACTGCCTCCTGGAATCGCGGCAACCGCCTCAATCGCCGTACCATCGATACCTGTCGTTGGAGCTACGAACGGTGACGAAGAGTACCTACTTCACGTCGAACGGCAATAGCTTAGTGTCGACTCCGATGATACGGGTACTCCTTGTGGACGATGAGCCGGCCCTGACCGATATCACGAGACTCTACCTCGTCCGGGCTGGAGATTTCATTGTCGATTCGGTCTCATCGGGCCCGGAAGCCCTCGAACGGTGCGAGAAGACCCGGTATGATGCGATCGTCTCGGACTACGAGATGCCCGAGATGAACGGGATCGCCCTCCTGATCGCCCTTCGGAGGAGGGGTGATACCACATCGTTCATCATCTTCACCGGGCGAGGGCGCGAAGAGATCGCGATCCAGGCCCTCAACAACGGTGCAGACTTTTATCTCCAGAAGGGAGGAGACCCCCGGGTCCAGTTCACCGAGCTCGGCAACATGATCGAGCAATCGGTCCATCGCAAGAGGATGGAGCAGAAGGTCCTCCTGAACGAACGCCGTCTTGCCGCTCTCCTCTCTCTCAACCAGATGCGCGGAGCCCCGATCCGTGAGATGAACGACTTTGCCCTCAGGTCGGCGGTCGACCTGACAGGCTCAACGGTCGGGTTCTTCGCGTCCGTAACGGACGATCGCACCCGGCTCCTCGTCCACTCCTGGCAGGAACCGGGACGCGACGGCTCCGACATGGTACCGCTGGAGACCGAGATCGCTCTCGACGGCTCCGGAATCCTTGGGTCGTCGGTCCGTGCGGGTGAACCCATCGTCCTGAACGAATCTTCCGGAGTACTGCCCGGTATCTCCCGGCACGAGATCCACCGCTACCTCGAGGTGCCGGTCATGGACGGCGGCTTGTGCGTCGCGGTCGCCGGTCTGGCGAACCGGACCCTCCCCTACACGGAGGTCGATGCCCGCCAGGCGACCCTTCTCTTCGAGGGCCTCTGGCAACTCCTCCAGCGCGAACGGGCCGAGCAGGCCCTCCGCGTGAGCGAGGAACGGTACCGGGCGGTGGTGGAGGGCCAGAGTGAACTGATCTGCCGTTCGCTCCCCGACGGGACCCATGTCTTCGCCAACGACGCCTTCTGCCGTTATTTTGGGGTCTCGCTTGACCAGGTCGTGGGCCACTGTTTTTCCCCGAGTATCCCGGCAGCTGATCTGGCCCGGCTCGATGCCCTCTTTGAAGGCCTGACGGTGGAGCATCCGACGGAGACCATCGAGCACCGGGTCGTGATGAAGTCCGGCGAGATACGCTGGCTGCACTGGTCACACATGGCGTTCTTCGATCCCGAGGGACGGGAGTTCGAGTATCAGTCGGTCGGGCGGGATGTGACTGAGAGAAAGCGGTTCGAGGCGGCGCTCTCCGAGTCGGAGCACCGGTTCAAGGTGCTTGCCGAACGCTCTCCCGTGGGGATCTACCTCGCGGTCAATGACCGCCTGGTCTATGTCAATCCCCGGTTTGCGGAGATCTTCGACTGCCCGCCCGACGAGCTCGTCGGACTCTCGTTCGTTGACCTGGTGACCCGGGCCGACCGTCCAGCCGTCGGACCGTTCCTGCACGTCCTGGTGACAGGAGAGATGGAGACCGCCCACGCAGAGTTCAGTAGCCGGACGCGGACCGGGCGGCCGATCGTGGTGGAGGTCCACGGCACCCGGACCATGATCGACGGCGATGTACGGATCATCGGGACCGCGCTCGACATCACGGACCGGAAGGAGATGGAGCGGGCTCTGCTCGAGCAGGTGAACTACGTACATGCCCTGATGGACACGATCTCGGCTCCGGTCTTCTTCAGGGACACGGACGGGCTCTACCTGGACTGCAACCGCGCCTTCGAGGACCTGGTCGGCCTGCCGAAAGAGCTGATCAAGGGAAAGAGGATCCACGACCTCTTCCCGAAGGAGCTGGCGGATGTCTACCAGGAGAAGGATGCCCTGATCATCACGAAGCCGCACCTGCAGCAGTACGAGTTCGCCATCACGGACGCCGCTGGCGAGATGCACGAGGTGCTCTTCTCAAAGACCGCGAAGCTTCGAGCGGACGGATCCGTGGCAGGTGTGGTCGGGGTGGTCCTTGATATATCCGAGCGGAAACGCATGGAGACCGAGCTCTCGGAGCAGGTCGCGTACGCCCGCGCCCTCATGGATACGATCCCGGTACCCGTCTTCTACCGCGACTGCGCCGGTGTCTTCCGCGACTGCAACCGCGCCTTCGAGGCGCTGATCGATCGTCCCCGGGACGCGATCATCGGCAGGACGGTCCACGACATCTTCTCCCCCGCGTTCGCCGACTTCTACCAGGGACGGGATCACGAGCTGATCGCCGACCCCGGAATCCAGCAGTACGAGGCTCCTGTGCCGGATGCTCATGGTGTCGTGTACGACGCCCTCATCTCCAAGACGACCCTTCTCTCCGCCACGGGCACCGTCGGGGGCATCGTCGGCGTGATCGTGGACATCAGCGATCGGAAACAGACCGAGGAGGCCCTTTCGCTCGCCAACCGAAAGCTGAACCTTCTCTCGAGCATCACGAGGCACGACGTCCTGAATACGCTCACTGCCCAGATCGGGCTGATCGACTCCCTCAGGGAGACGGACGACCCGACCGAGGTGCCGGGACTCCTTGCCCGCATACAGGGGACAGCGGATGTGATCCAGCAGCAGATCGCATTCACCAAGGACTACCAGGAGATCGGTGTTCACTCTCCGTCCTGGCAGAACGTACGGGAAGCGATCGAGCGGGGTGTCCCATCGGGGGATGCGCTCGCTCCTTTGATCGGCCCGGAGCTCGGTGAGGTCGAGGTCTTCGCCGACCCCCTGCTGGAACGCGTCTTCTTCAACCTGGTGGAGAACTCCCGGCGGCACGGATGTTCCAGCCGGATCCGGATCCGCGGTCTCCCCCGGGAGCAGGGGTTTGCTATCATCTGTGACGACGACGGCGAAGGGATCCCGGTCGAGATGAAGGACCTGATCTTCGAGCAGGGATACGGGAGAAACACGGGGTACGGTCTCTTCCTCGCCCGCGAGATCCTCTCGATCACCGGCCTCTCGATCCGTGAGGACGGGAAACCGGGGGAGGGGGCCCGGTTCGAGATCGCGATACCGAGGGGAGCTTTTCGACGTGTGATCCCCGGATCTGAGCTTCTATCTGAGATCATTCCTGATTGACCGGTGTATCCTCCTGCTCCCGGGCACGTCGGATCGTGCTGTCGCGCGAGAGCGCCTTTCGGTACGCCTCCTCTGCCCTCTTCCAATCCGTGATGTCGCGAAGGGTCTGAATCGCCCCGATCAGGGTTCCGTCATGATCGGCGAGGAGCGAGGCCTTTCCCCAGAGATACCCGCCTCGACCTCCGTGGAGGGAGGGAACCCAGGTCTCGAAATACAGGACCTCCCCAAAACGCCTGACACCCTGGTATGCCCGTGCCAGCTCCTCGGAGGAGAGGTCGATCAGGTCCACGAGGACCGGGAAGGAGCCGCCGAACACAGTAAAGGCACGCCTGTAGTCACGGCTCCCCATCACCTCTTCCCGGTTGATGCCGGTCATCTTCTCCATGGAACGGTTCCACGCGATCACGTGCCGCTCGCGGTTCACGATGAAGGTCGCGTCCGGCATAAACTCGATCGTCTCCTGGAGATTCTCGTGGCTTCTTTTCAGCGCCTCTTCGGTCTGCCGTCGTTCGGTCACGTCCACGATCGAAAGGAGAACACAGAGGAAGGCCCCCGAACCGTCCAGGACGGTCGATGCGGAGATCTGGGCGGTGAACGGGCGTCCATCGCGGCGGAGGCACCGAACCTCCCCTGCCCATCGCCCGTCCCGCTCCAGGGCATTCTTGATCTCAGAGAAGACCTGGGCGGTCGGCAGGTCCCCGTGCGCGAGACGAAAGTACTCCCTTCCCACGATCTCTGATGGCGCACTGTATCCAAAGATGGTGGCGAAGGACCGGTTTGCGTACTCGACCCGCTCGTCCGCCCCGACGATCGCCATCCCGTCGATCGAGGCGGCGATCGCCGCCTCCTTCACGAGGAGTTCGCGCTGACGCTCGTGGGCCTCGGTCACGTCCCTCATGACCGACTGGTACTCGACGATCTCGCCATTGGGGCCCCGGAGCGCACGATGTGTTCCCTCAACCCACCGCTCCTCTCCCTGGACGTTCCTTACCTGGAGCACGGACTGGGTGATCTGATTCTTTCGCGGTGTATCAGGTTCTTTTCCATCGGCGCCCGGCAGGATCTCCCGGAAGACCGGGTCAACCTGGCCACCGATCTCCTCGCCCCCGAAGAACCGGATCCAGGCGCGGTTGGCAAAGGTGATCGTGCCGTCGGGCCGATGCCGGGCGATCATCTCGGTCTGGTCCTCGACCACCGCACGGTACCGCTCCTCGCTGTCCGCAAGCTGCCGTTCGTACTCCCGTTCGGCCGTGACGTCCTCGAAGATCAGGGTGGTACCATTGCCGCCGTCTTCGAAGACGGTCGGGATCAGGGAGAGGCGGCACTGGACGGTTCTGCCGTCATGTTCGAAGGCGATCTCCCGCCTCTCGGCCTCCGCGTTGTCCCCAGGATTGAAGGGCGCGAGTCCCCTGAGCGGCACGACGTCGGTCCGGTCAAGGGTCTCTCCAAGGAGGTCCTCGCGGGTGACCTTCCAGAACCGGAGGAGGCGGTCGTTCGCCTGGATGATCCGTCCGGTGTCATCGACGACCAGGATCTGTTCCTGGGCGAATTGAAGCAGGCCCGAGAGCGAGACGCGCTGCGAGGCAGAGTAGACCTTGGCCATGCCGATCTGCCGGACCTCGACCTGACCGGTGAAGAGGAGGATCTCAAGGTACTTGGCAGCCGAGTTGCGGTTCACCTTCAACCGCTGGGCGATCTCGGTGATGATCAGCCCCTTCGGGTGCGTCTTCAGGAGCGTCCGGATCTTGCGTACGACTGCCCGGTCCTCGTCCAGGCCCATGCGGATAGCTGTGCTTCGATATATTAATAATTATACTCTCTTTCCGGTCGCAGTCGCCGTCAATACCGTATCAGAAGGTTTTTTTACTCTGACAGGCTCTTCTGGATCGGGTTCGTTCTTCCGTCTTGGGGATCATCGTGACACTCTCGCTTCGCTCCCGTCCTTTCTCCCAGACACTCTTCATCGTCATAGTGCTCCTGATAGTCGGCATTGTCTGCGGGATCACGGTGGTGGACTATCGGATCGCTGAGAAGAACCTCCGGGATCATCAGCATCTCCTCGAGGAGCAGACCGAGATCGACCTGAACAACTCGATTCACCTGATTGACTCGGGGCTCAAGCTCTTCGATGACACGATGAACGTCGAGATGGAGAAGGGTCTCAACCTCCTCCTCGATGAGTACCACGACGCCGGTGGGGATCCGTCCCTGATGGACCTCGATCGGATCAAGCGGGAGAGCTTCTCGGGAAGGATGGATCTCTACGTCATCAACGCTTCGAACGTCATCCAGTACACCACCTATACGCCCGACCTGGACCTCGATTTCGGGCAGGACCCGGAGTTCGCTGCGTACCTGGACCGCATCCGGAACACCAGCGGTTTCTATCCCGATCGCGTCGTCCGGGAGCCCGACTCAGGACTGCTGCGGAAGTACGCCTACACGCCGACACCGGACCACCGGTACATCCTGGAACTCGGGATGACCGGGGAGAGTTTCAAAGAGGAGCGGCAGCGGCTCAAGTATACAGAGACGATCAGGGACATCAAGTCCCTGAACCCGTACGTCGACGACGTGCGACTCTTCACACTCCAGAAAGACCTGGTGGGGAACCGGAGTTTCGTTCCCGATGCCGAGCTCGCGGCCCGCCTGGACCAGGCGATCAGGACGCGCTCGGGGTTCGAGCTGGTGGACGAGGCGTCCGGCAGGAAGGTCCGGTACCGGTACATTAACCTGTACGACGAGCGGTATGGTTCCGACATCTCGATGATCGTGGAGCTCGCCTACACCACTCGCCCGCTCACCGATGCTCTCTCGACCCTCGTCTGGTACCACGCTCTCGTCGCCCTCGGGGCGCTCGGTATCGGTCTTGTCGCCGCCGGGCTCGTCTCCGGACGGCTGACCGGCCCGATCCGGAGCCTGGTCGACGATGTCGATGCGATCGCGCAGGGTGACCTCGACCACGCGATCTCACCAACCCCGTCGAAGGAGTTCTCGGTCCTCACCTCGTCGATCAACACGATGGTCGGCCGGCTCAAGGGGACGATCGAGCAGCTACAGCACCACGAGGCGAGCCTCTCCGAGAGCGAGGACCGGTACCGCCGGACCCTGGCGCTGGTCTCCGACTACGCCTTCTGCATGGATCTCGGCCCGGACGGGACCTGGAACTCGGTCTGGACTGCTGGAAACCCCCTGCCGATCTGCGGCCGGACGTTCGAGGAGCTCGATCGTCTGGGCGGTCTATACGCAATCGTTCACGAGGACGACCGAGGCACGGTGGAGCAGCACACCGAAGCGGCGCTCGCCAACCGGCCGCATGAGAGCGAGTTCCGCATCTACGACCGGGAGGGAACCACCCACTGGGTCAGCCACAGGACCATGCCGGTCCGCGACCCCCTGGATGGCCGGGTGACCGGCTACTACGCCGCCGGCCAGGACATCACGGCCCGAAAGAGGAATGAGGCCGCCCTGCGCGAGAGCGAGGAGAAGTACCGGCAACTTGTCGAGGATGCGAACTCGATCATCCTCCGTCTCGGGCCTGACGGGCGGATCTGGTACATGAACGAGTACGCGGAGCAGTTCTTCGGGTACGGGCCGGGCGAGATCCTGGGCATGGACGCGATCGGTACGATCGTGCCCGAGGTGGACAGCCGGGGCGAGCGAACGGGGGACCTCGTCCATGAGATCTGCCGGGACGTGACCGGGCATGTCATCAACCTGAACGAGAACATTCGGCGGGACGGTTCGCGGGCATTCATCTCCTGGACCAACCGGCAGATCGTGGGAGAGGATGGGACGCCGCTCGGCGTCCTCTGCGTAGGCAACGACATCACCCGTTTGCGCGAGGCGGAAGAGGAGAACAGTCGGCTCTACGCCGAACTCGAAGAGCGGGTGCGACAGCGGACCGAGGACCTTCGCCAGGCGATCAACGAGCTCGAGTCGTTCACCTACACGGTCTCCCACGACCTCAGGTCACCGCTCCGCGCGATCGACGGGTACACCTACATCCTGCTTCACGAGCACCAGGAGAACCTCTCTGAGCCGGCGAAGCGGTACCTGGACCTGATCAGCACGAACGCACGGCGGATGGCCCGCCTGATCGACGACCTCCTCAACTTTGCACGGACCGGTCGAGGAGCCCTGAACCTGCAGGACCTGGACCCGTCCGTGGTGGTTCGGGAGGTGATCAACGATCTCGCCGGCGAGCAGCACGACCGCCAGGTGGAGATCACGATCGGTGATCTTCCCCGGTGCCGGGCTGACCCTGCGCTCCTCAAGCAGGTCTACTCGAACCTGGTCGCAAACGCGCTGAAGTTCACCCGGGGACGAGAGGTCGCCCGGATCGAGATCGGGTCCTACGAGGACCGGGGAGAGACCGTGTATTTTGTCCGGGACAACGGGGTCGGGTTCGACGCACAGTACGCGCCCACCCTCTTCAAGGTCTTCTCGCGCCTGCATAGCGCCCATGAGTACGAGGGGACCGGCGTCGGGCTCGCGATCGTGCAGCGGATCATCGAACGGCACGATGGTCGAGTCTGGGTGGAGTCGACACCCGACCAGGGGGCAACCTTTTTCTTTACTCTGGGTCAGGAGGGGAGTAATGGAACCACATCCATGGGATAAGGACATCCTGCTTATCGAGGATAACCCGCACGACGTGGAGCTGATCCTCCATGTCTTCGAATGGTCGAACATGCGCGACCACGTCCGGGTCGCGTGGGACGGGCAAGAGGCGATCGACGCCCTCTTTACCGAGGGGGTCCGGCCCCGGGTGATCCTGCTCGACCTGAAACTCCCAAAGGTAAATGGGCTCGAGATCCTCCGCCGCATCAAAGAGGACGATGCACTCCGGAAGACCCCGGTGGTGGTCTTCTCTTCGTCGGCAGAGGAACGGGATATGGCGATGAGTTACGGGCTGGGAGTGAACAGTTACATCGTCAAGCCGGTCGAGTTCGACCGCTTTGCCGAGGTGATCCGGGAGATCGGGTGCTACTGGCAGATGATCAACCGGCGGCCCGAAGATCAGGCGCCCAGGTGACGCTGGGGGGTGCCGGAAGGTGAACTGGGAACACCGTCCTCCCGGGTCCCCCATCACCCCCGCATGGTATCGATCCAGGTTCCCATCCAGTCTGAGAGCGGGAGACGCGAGAGTCCATTCGGCGTGACCCATCGGTAGGCATCGTGCTCTGCAGAGAGGGTGACCTCTCCGGCAACCTCGGTGACCGAAAGGACCATGTGGACGATTCGTCTACTGGAGATCTCCTGGGCTCCCGCTCCCAGGAGCCGGCCCGGCACGACGTCGAGCCCGGTCTCCTCCTGCACCTCGCGCACCAGCGCACGGGCAGTCCCTTCACCCGGGTTGAGCCGGCCCCCCGGGAGTTCCCAGCGCCCGGGATTCAGAACGCTCGTCTCCGGGCGGTGGAGGAGCAGGAGCCTTCCGCGACGGTCGGTGATCGCGGCGTGCGCCGCCAGTTCGAGCGGTCCCCCGGCGTCGAGGTGCATGATGGGATCTGGGCGCGTCTTCACTTAATGCCCCCGCTCCCCGGGGTGAGCCGGGTACCGGATAAAAAAAGGTGATTGGCCGGTCAGAGTTCAGCCCGAACCGCACGTACGGCCTCGACCATGTTCGCGAGTTTGGCGAAGGCAGCCTCGCGCGATCGCATCCGCATGCCGCAGTCGGGGTCGACCAGGAGGCGCCCGGCACCGAGGAGTTCGACCCCGCGTTCGATGCGGGTGCGGACCGTCTCCACCGTCTCTACCTCGTCGGACGAGGAGACGATCACCCCCAGCCCAATCCGCTTCTCCTTCAGCTCCCGTGGCGCCAGGAGGTCGAGGTTCGATGGATGGCCGGCAAACTCCAGGTCCAGGATCTGTACCGGATACCCCAGCAGCGCATCGATGGTCCCGTCGATCGGTCCGCAGGCATGGAGGGCGACTGGCACCGAAAGGTTCGACACCACCATCCCGAGCGCCTCGCCGGCGTGCCCGAGGTCGGCCATACCGGTCGAGAGGATCGGCTCGTCCACCTGGAGCATGCAAACGCCCGCCTCGACCAGCCCCCGGGCCTCGCCGGCCAGGATGCGTGCAAGGTCGAACGCGAGGTCCGCCCGGTCACGGTAGACGGGGGTGTCGATATGGAGCGCGTGGGCGAGCGTCGTCGGCCCGGTCAGGATCCCCTTGACGAACGGCGCCTTGGAGAGGGCGAAGCGAGTGTCGTCCACCGTGATCGGACGGTCGGGCGGTTCGATCCGCCCGATGACACGTCCGTCGCGGACCCCGGGCAACCGGTTCGCGAAGGCGGCGATCATGTCCGCCCGGACCTGCCCGTCCGAGATGATCTCGACCCCGGCCCGGAGCTGGTCGTCAACGGCGGTCTCGAGAGCCGTCCGGTGCCGGTCGAGGAGTGACCAGAGGCCCCGTCCCTCGACCGGCGGGTACGAGCCGACCACGGTCGTCGGGAGCAGGACCGGCGGGAGGGTCATGGCACGAGCCGGTGCCGGTCCCTGGGGAAGAGGACTGCCTCTCGGACGTTCGACAGGTCGAGCATGGTCATCACGAGCCGCTCGACCCCCAGTCCCCACCCGGCGTGGGGCGGCATCCCGTAACGGAACGGCTGGAGGTAGAACTCGAACGAGTCTGGCGAGAGACCTCTCGCGGCGATCTGCTGAACCAGCCGGTCGTGTTGGTGGACCCGCTGGGCCCCCGAAGAGAGCTCCATACGGGGGTGCATCAGGTCGAAGGCCTTGCAGATGGACGGGTCGTCCTCGTACGGCATCGCGTAGTACGGCCGGATCGAGCTTGGCCAGTCGACGACGAAATAGTGCTCGCCCATCGTCTCCCCGATTGTGCGCTCGGCGGCGGGGGAGAGGTCGTCGCCGTAGGCGATCGACTCTTCGATCCCCGCAGCGGCTATCTCGATCGCCTCGGCATACGGGAGGCGGGCGAACGGTCCCTTCGGGACGATGCAGGGCTCGAATCCGCCCCGCTCGAGTGCATCACCGCACGTCGCCGCTACGTGCTCGTAGACCGAGACCACGAGCTGCTCCAGGAGGTCCATGACATCCAGGTGGTCAGCGAGCGCGACCTCGACGTCGATCGAGGTCGCCTCGTTGAGGTGGCGTGTGGTGTTGTGCTCCTCGGCCCGGAAGATTGGCCCGATCTCGAAGACCTTCTCGAACCCGGCCCCGATCATCATCTGCTTGTAGAGCTGCGGCGACTGGTTCAGGAACGCCTCCTTCTCGAAGTAGGCGATCGGGAAGAGCTCGGTCCCGCCCTCGGTCGCGGCCGCCACGATCTTCGGAGTCGTGATCTGGATGAAGTCGTGCTTGTGCAGGAACCGGGCGGTCTCGTGGAGGACAGCCGAACGGACCTGAAAGACGGCGGCTACGCGGGGTCGGCGGGCGTCGAGGAACCGGGCATCCAGGCGGGTATCGAGTTCGGCCGGCACCTTCTCGGAGACGTCGAGCGGGAGCGGTGTCTCGGCTCGGGAGAGGACCTCGAACGCGGTCGGGACGAGCTCGCGTCCACCCGGTGCCTTCTCGGTCGCCTTCACCTCGCCCGTCACCATCACGACCGATTCTCGCGAGACTGCTCGGACGGCCTCGGCGACCTCGGGGGCGACCTTCTTCTTTGGTACCGTGACCTGGAGGATTCCGGTCCGGTCGCGCAGGAGGACGAACGTGAGCCCGCCCAGGTCCCGGACCTCGTGGACGAACCCCACGCACTTTGCGTGCCCGGTCTCGGGCGTGACCTTCTCAATCGGCGTCCGCATGGAAAAACCTGAGATCAATGGGGTGCGGGAGATAATTGGCTTTGTGTTCGGCCGGATTGGAGAGGCAGGTGCCGCCTCGTTCGATCATCTGTGGTCTCGTTCTTCCTGCCATCATCCAGGTCCTCACGCTTGAGTTCAGAGTCCTTCATGGCGTGTATACCGAAGGGGTGATTCAGGGGTTGTATTGGCATACCATAGAAAGTTCAACAAAAATTTAATAACTATATTTATCACCTAGTTAGAATATTGCTAACATACCATGAACAAAATAATACTCACTCTCTTTGCTCTTTTCATCGGCCTCGTGGCCGTCGGCGTGGCGAGCGCCGAGACCGTTGTCCAGTCCACACCTGTGATCGGCGAGTCATCCGGGATCGGGATCGTCGGGGCCCAGGCGCCAGTCGCAAACGCGCAGTCGACAGCGCTCACCAACGCGATCGGCTCACCGATGACCCAGGCGACCGTCAACCAGTGGTTTTCGATCGGCGGATGGTACTGGTATAACGTCAACAACGGCGTCCGCACACCCGATGCATATCAGTATGTCACCCTCCAGCACTCGCGGAACGGGGGCTCCTGGTCGACGATCGGGAGCGGGTACACCAACTCGAACGGCTACATCGGCTGGTCGGTCAAAGAGCCCACCGCCGGTACGTACCGCTACCGCTCGGTGAACACGGGGTACTACTCGAGCATCAAGACGTACATCGTCTACCCACCCGGCAGCTCCACGGTTTGGGCTTCATTCTACGCGTCGCCCACCGTCGGCACCAGGTCGACGAACTTCAAGTTCATCGGCTCCGCGGGAGGCTCCACTCCGACGAGCTACTACTGGACCTTTGGAGACGGCAAGAGCGCGTACGGCAAGACCGTGTACCACAAATATACCTCAACCGGGTACAAGACCGTCAAGCTGACCGTAAAGTTCACGAACGGGTGGTCCGCCTGGATGCAGCGGGCCAGTTACATCAGGGTCAAGTAACCCCTTTTTTCCCTATAACCCGTGCTTCCCGGGCTCTCCTGTCTGCCAATCTCGGTGCCGATCCCCATAGTATGCACTCCTCCAGAATGCATTCCCGGCACCGGTTCCTCTTTCTCGCTCGCCTGGTGTCCTTGAGGGGTGGTGACGTACCTGCTGCGAGGCGGGAAGGTGCGCCTCACCGCCGGCGGTAGCGCTGGAAGAGGAACCAGGTTCCACCGGCGATCGCCACCAGCATGAGCACACCGAGAAGCGGCACGAGGGACTGTTCGTGGACGATCACGCGGTATTCGTCGGTCTTCTCGGCCTGGTCGGCGACCACCCGGACGCTGAACCGGTACTCACTCGCCGGTATCGAAGGAGGCGGGACCACCCGTGCTCGGATCTCGGCGATGCCTCCAGGTGGGATCGACCCGATTCCCTGGGGAGTGAGAACGCCCGACCAGCCCTGGGGTGCGCTGAGAGTGGCGTTCAGGTTCGTCAGCGCGCCGGCGGTGCCGCCGTTTCGGATCGAGATGTTGAACTCGAGTGCTTCACCGCGGGTGACGTCATACATGTACCGCTCGGCGGTGACCCGCATCTCTGCGGCTTCCTGCATTCGCACGGTGAGGTTGCGGGCATACGTTCCCCCGCCGCCGAGGACGGTCGCCGTCAGGTTGTAGGTCCCCGGGAGGGCGTTCCGGCTCGGGATCGCCTCGATCGTGAGCCGACGTGTTTCGCCGGGAGCCAGGGCGACCTCGTCGAGCTCGGCGCTGTTCCCGTCCGGGTCTCGATACCGCACGTACCAGTCCTGGGGCACGTCCTCTGCTCCCAGTCGGTAGACATCGTCAGTCCGCCCGATGTTCCGGAGCTCCATCTCGAACTGAGCGTTTCGACCCGCCGTCCCGATCACCGTCGCCGTCTCGAGCTTCACCTCCGCGGCGTAAGGGCGGGGCTCCAGGGTGACCGTGCCGAGGTCGGCGACCACGCCTCCCTTCAGTCGGACGCCGTCGCGAGTGACGTCGGCATAGCCCTCCCGTCCGATCCGGACATCGTAGGTTCCCGGTGCGACCTCGACATCAACTGTCCCGTCCGCGGCGGTCAGCACCCGGTCGACCGGTGTCGACCTGCCCGGAGCGAGGAGATCGATCTCTGCACGACGGACATGGTTGCCGTCCTTGTCGTTTACCACGAGCCGAAGCCGCGCCCGATCCCCTGCGTGCGACCTGCTAATAGAGACATAGATGGGGTACCTCTTCTCACCGATCTGGACGGCCATCGGGTACTGTCCTTTCCCCGAATCTGCCGCGGTATCCACCTCGAACCTGACGCTCTTCTGGCCTCCCTGAGGGATGTCGATCATCGACACCTCACGCCGGTCATCGTCAGTGAATCGGTACTCCCATCCGGCGACGCTGGCAGGGAGTGTGGCGCGCAGGCGACGAACCTTCTCTTCAGCCCCACGGTTCTCGATGTTGAGAACAAAGACGGCCGTCTCTCCCGCTTCGACCGTCCGGGCCGGGAAGTCGGCCTGGACCCGGATCTCTGCAGGTGTGCCTCCGTCTGAGCTCGAGCCTCCATCGTCCGGGGGGGGCGTGTTCGTTGCCTCCGGTGTCGTCTCCTCGTCGTCACCCGGGTCTGCGGTGGAGTTGTTCGTCTCGCCGGCGCCCTTTGGGAGCCCCGCTGATGTGATGGCGGCACAGAGCACCAGCAGGCTGAAGAGGAGGAGGATCGCGGTGAAGCGGCGGGGTACGGGTGGGGGTGTCATGGCTCACTACCTGATATCGATCCTCATGAAGCGTGCGTATGCCAGGCCGAAGAAGAGCACCGGGATGACCATGAGCGCGACCAGGTTGGGAAGGATCGATTCCAGGACGTTGGGGACCGGGGTGGTTGCCGGCTCAGGCCCGGACAGGTCCTCGCCCGGGACGACATCCTCTGACCCGGAGGTCGCCACGCTCGTCATGAACGGGACCGTCAGCTTGCGCATGACCTGCTGAAAGTTCAGGCTCGGCGAGAGGAGACTGATCACGCTCTCGAGGGAGAGCCGCTTCTCCTCGTACGCCTGCAGCTCCCGTTCGTACTTCAGGCTCTCTTCAATCCCGATGCCGATGGATTCGGAACCGTTCCCGGCCCCGGTGACCATCGATGTATCCATCCCCCCGATCCCCGGTGCCCCTGCCACCTCTTCCGGAGAGAGGGCCCGCGGGGTCGGTGGTTGAGGTGGTGCGCCGATGATGACGCCGACCACATTCGGGTCCACGAAGACCGGGAGGAGGGACGAGAGGACGATGAAGACGACCAGGGCAGCGACGAGCGCTGTCCCGCCGGTCCGACTGATCGTGGAGATCAGGAGTGCCACTGAAAAATACGAGACGATCAGGAGGAACGCGGAGACCGCGAGCACCCCGAGCGCGAAGGACTCATACGCGTCGGGGACCACGCCGAAGGCGAGCAGGACTGCGAGGATGATGGCAAACGTCACGAAGACGAGCCCGGCGATCGCCCCGATTCCTCCGAGTCCTTTGCCGTTGATCACCTCGTCCCGATAGACGGGGTGCGAGAGGAGGAGCTTGAGCGAACCGCCCTCCTTCTCCCTGGTGACAAGGTCGAAGCCCATCGCGATTCCGAGGATTGCACCCAGGAGAAGGATCTGCTCTCCGACCGAGTTGATGATGTCGAGGAGCGAGCCCCCTGCGGCAGCTCCCAGGTCGGCGGCCCTCTCTCCGACCGTGCCGATGGAGCCGGCGTACCGGTCGATCGCCGTCCGATAGGTGATCATTCCTCCGACCAGCCCGATCGAGACGACCAGGAGGAGCAGAACCGCGATCAGGATGAAGCGCCGCGACGTGATATGGTCACGGAACTCCTTGCCGGCGATGACGCGCAGTCTCGAGAGGTTCATCTCATCCGGCCCTCCGGCTCACGCAGCATGATAGTACCTCATGAAGACCTCTTCGAGAGACGGCTCCTCGATCGCCAGTTCCCGGATCAGCACCCCGGCGTCCCCGAGGCGGTCAACCAGCCAGTCCCGGATATCTTCGGTCACCTCGAGCCTCGCCCGGGTTCGGTCCTGGTCGAACCTGGAGGCGAGGATCGCCGGGTGATCGAGTTCAGGGAGCGGCGTGCGGGTCTCGACCCGGATCGCCATCCCCGGCGCAGTCTGTGCGAGCTGGACCGGCAGGTCCGAGACGGACCCGGTCGTGATCAGCCGGCCCCGCACCAGGATTGCGAACGAGGTGCAGACCTTGGAGACTTCGGGGAGGATATGAGACGAGACTACGATTGTCTTTCCCTCGTCGCGGAGAGACCGGACGATCTTCCGGTACTCGGCGACGCAGAGCGGGTCGAGGTTTGCGGTCGGCTCATCGAGGACCAGGACATCGGGGTCGTTCAATAAAACCTTTGCGATCCCGAGTCGCTGGACCATGCCGCGGGAGAAACCACCGACTTTCTTGTCGAGCCCGGCGAGGTCCACACGATCCAGGACATCGGCGATCCGCTTCGAGCGGGACGCCCGGGGAAGGTCGTAGAGGGCTGCGAAGTACTCGAGGTTCTGCTCGGCGGTCAGGTTTTCGTAGAAGCCGACATCGTCAGGCATGAACCCCATCCGACGCTTTGCCACGATCGGTTCGAGGGCCACATCGACACCGTCGACCAGGCACCTTCCCGATGTGGGCTGGATCAGGCCGACGAGCATCAGGATGGTCGTGGTCTTTCCCGCCCCGTTCGGGCCAAGCAGGCCGAAGACCTCGCCCCGGGGTATCTCGAGCGAGAGGTCATCTACGGCGGCAACGCCGTCGTATTCCTTTCTGAGCCGTTCAAGGGAGATCATACCGACACCTCTCGACTCCGGATCTCTCGCGATACCCGCTGGCACCAGACCCGGCACTCGTCATGAATATTGACGGATTTATGCAATCAAGGTATTAAAATGGTGGTGATTGTTTTTGAGGGGCGGCGGCACCTGTCCCCATCCGAGGACGTACGATCCCGTCCCCGTCTCCTGAAGTGACGATCTGGTTCATTCGCTCCAGACGACCACGGGGTCGATCGTCGCGTCGATCAACAGGTCGAACGGGATATGCGTGCACCAGCCGGCCTTCTCGAACATCTGCTGGAAGCAGATGCCCACGACCATCGCAGTCGGGTACCGATCGAGGAACATCGTCACGTCCTGGTGGGAGACACCGCTGTTCTCCATCGAGAGCCCGCCCATCACGACGATCACATCAGGGTGCAGGTCCTCCGGGGGATCTCCGCCCTGCATACCCAGGTGCGGGACGAGCTCGAGACGTCTCGCCTTCGTCTCGTCCACCCCCGGCACGAAGACCTGCTGCACCGGGAAGGACCGGATGGCGAAGGCGAGCAGCTCGACGAACGGCGTGCAGGTCCCCGGCACACCGCAGTAGACGACCTGGTCCCCGGCGGAGAGTCCGAGCCCCTCGACGTACTCGCGAAACGGCCTGAGCATCCCGGGGACGCCCTTCAGCACTGAACGCTTCTCCATGGTCAAGGGATGGGGGTGCGGTCATATCAAGGGATCGGGATCATGGGAGTGACCCCGGGCAACATTTCTATACGATAACTGTCTCTTCGAAACTATGTCACCATCGCTCACCGAAAAATTGGTCGGCTTCCTGGTCCGGCCGGTGGAGACGTTCCGTGCGGCGAGGGACGAGACTCTCACCGATGCCGGCATCTACTACTTCGTCGTACTGGTCATCAGCGCGCTCCTCCATGCCATCGTCGCGTTCCTCGGGATCAGCGCGGCCGATACGGGTTCGACCGGTCTCAACCTGGGGATGTCGGGGGGCGTCGGTTCCTTCGTGACGGCACTGATCATCGCCTTCGTCGGGGGGCTCATCTCCCTGCTCCTCTGGTCGATCTTCCTCCATATCGGCGCGAAGGTTGCCGGCGGGCGGGGTGACTTCGCCGATTCGTTCAAGTCGACCGTCTATTCTCAGACCCCCGCCCTGCTGCTCGGCTGGATCCCGATGATCGGTTTTATCTTCGGGCTCTGGTCGATCGTGCTCCTCTTCCTGGGCGTGCGGGAGCTGCACGAGGTGGACACCACGAAGGCGATCATCGCCGTGGTGGTCGCGCTCGTGCTCTTCCTCATCGTGGTCGCGGTCCTTGTGTTCCTCGGGCTCGGAGTCCTCGTCGGCACCGCCGGGATGGCGAGCGTGCCCGGCGTGACGGTCCCTGCGACCTGATCCTCTCTTTTTCCAGGGGAGGACTTACGGACTGTCTCGCAGGATTTTCTCCTCTTTTGTATCCTCCTCGCGTATTTTCCCTTTACAAAAAACAAAAATTTAAGACACCACGATGGCCATGCAGAGTGTATGACTCTCTCTCTTATCGAGAAGATATCGGGGTTCATCATGCGCCCCGTCGAGACATTCCGGGACGTCCGTGGCGACACCTTCGGGGATGCCGCCACCTACTTCGCTGTGCTGCTGTTGATCAACGCCGTACTCTCCGGGCTCGTCGGCCTCCTCGGGTTCCGATCAGTCGGCATGCCCGGCGCCGACATCGCAGGAGCAGGAGGTCTCGGCGGGATGATCGGGGCCTTCATCATCGCCGTGATCGCCGGCATCATCGGCCTTATCATCGGGGCGATCATCCTCCACATCGGCGTCATCATCATGGGAGGCAGCGGAGGATTCATCTCGACCTTCAAGGCGACGGTCTACGCCCTCACCCCGTACTACCTGCTGGGATGGATCCCCATCATCGGCTTCCTTGCCGGGATCTGGGGTCTGATCGTCGAGATCTTTGGCATTCGTGAACTCCACGACATGGACACGGGCAAGGCGGTGATCGCCTGGGTGATCTCGGTCGTGATCGTGATCATCATCGCGGTGATCCTGGCCGTGGTGATCGGTGCCGCGCTCGTCGGGCTGTTGGGGATTGCGTCCGCCACGACCACCCCGGTGATCACCTCCTGATCCACACCTTTCTCTCTCTCTCTTTTCCACCAAGGTGGCAACCTACAAGTGATCCGCTTTCCAATAGCCTCTGAATGAAGGACAGCGACGAGGAGGGGCCGGTCAATAAGACCAACATCGAGCGGATCACCAACGCCTTCTTCGGGTTCACGATGACCCTCCTGATCAGGAACCTGACTGTTCCGGACCTTGCCACGCTCACCGATGAGGCGATCATGATGACGGCCGCCCGGTACATCATCGACCTGTCGACCTATCTCTTCGTCTTCCTGGTGCTCGCCGTCTCATGGGTGATGATCTTCCGGGTCTACCGGAATATCGTCGCGGTCGACCTGGGTTTCGTCGTCCGCGTCTTCTTCGCGCTCCTCTTCGTCGTCTTCCTTCCCGTCACCAGCCAGCTGGACACGGCCCTCGACAGCCCGATCGGGGGCGTCTTCGCCCAGGTCAACCTCCTGCTCCTCGGAGTGATGACCTGGTCCCTCTTCCGGTACGCCGTCCATTCCCCCGCCCTCCGGAACCCGAGGCTCTCGGACGCCCGCACGATCGGGCGGGTCAACCGGGAGTATCTCGTCGTTCCCATCTTATCGTTGCTTGCGTTCGTCCTCTCACTGCAGGACGTCCCCCTCGCGGGCGCCGTCTACCTGGCGGCCCCGTTCCTGCTCTGGTGGATGATCGACCGCGACGGGCTCGATTCCTGAGCGAAAGGCCCATCGAGTTCCAACCGGGTTCGGGTTAAATCCGAGTCTCGCCAGACGGGCCCTTCTCCGGTTACCCGCGAGGGAAGGAGGAGGACGACCTCCTGGTCAATCGAGAACAGGACCGTTCCTGGAGAAAGAGAAAAAAAAGTGGGAAAGAGGATTACGCGAGGTAGTCCTCGGGGCGCGGGAGCTGTTCCTTGAGCCCCTTGCGCTTTCTGATCGCCATCACGACGTCTTTCACCATGCCTGACGGGACGATCTCGAACCCGGCGAACTCCGAGGACCACATCGCGCGCCCTTCGGTTGCGGAACGGACATCGCCGGCGAACCCGAAGAGCTCGGCGACGGGGGCCTTGCCCACGACAGTGACCGTGTCGCCCTCGGAAGTGATGTCGAAGACCTGTCCGCGGCGTCCCTGGAGCTGTGAGGTGGCAGCGCCCATCTGGTCCGTCGGGACGGTGATCGAGATCTTCTGCATCGGTTCGAGGAGCGAGTCGCCGGCCATCAGCAGGCCCGCCTTGATCGCAGAACGGGATGCAGGGATCACCTGTGCGGGACCGCGGTGGATCGCGTCCTCGTGGAGCTTGACATCGACCAGCCGGATCTTCATGTTCTGGACCTTCTCGTCGGCGAGGGGTCCGCCGTCGAGGGCTTCGTGCACGCCGTCGAGGACCAGTTCCATCGTCTCGTTGAGGTACTGGATACCCTTGGTCATGTCGATGAACATGTTGGTCCCGTAGATGTCCTTCACGGACTTCGCTTCGTCCTTGTCGAAACCGGCGGCGATCAGGGCGTCACGCCGCTCGAGCATCGGCTGGTTCATCGAGATCTCTCCAGCCTTGATCATCTCGACGATCTTCTCGGGCAGGGGTTCGAGGTCCACGTAGAACCGGTTATGGCGGTTCGGCGACTTGCCTTCGACGTTCGTCGCGATACCGGTCGGGGTCTCGCGGTAGACGACGATCGGCGGCGAGGTGATGATCTCCACGCCCTTGTCGCGCTTGATCCGGCCCGTGATGATCTCGAGATGGAGCTCGCCCATGCCGGCTATCAGGTGCTCGCCGGTCTCCTCGTTGATCGTAACGTTGAGCGTCGGGTCCTCCTTTGCCACCTGCCGGAGCACCTCGACGAGCTTGGGCAGGTCCTTCATGTTCTTCGCCTCGACGGCGACGGTCATGACCGGCTCGGAGTAATGCTTGAGGGACTCGAACGGCGTCATCTCGCGCAGGCTCGTCACCGTGGAGCCGACGATCGCGTCTTTGAGCCCCGTCACCGCCGCGATGTTGCCGGCGGGAAGCTCCTCGACCTGGATACGGGACGGGCCCATGAAGATGCCGGCCTGCTGGACGCGGTTCGCACGCTGGGCCGCGCCGATGATGTAGACCTCGGCACCGCGACGCATGGTCCCGGAGAAGAGCCGGCCGGTCGCGATCTCACCGGCGTTTGCGTCGAACGAGATGTCCGTGACCATCATCGTGATGGGGCCATTCGGGTCGCAGGAGTACATCGCCTTCCCCTCGGGTGACTCCTTGTCACCATGCCAGATCACGTTGATACGCCGCTTTTGCGCCTCGATCGGGTTCGGGAGGTGGCGGACCACCATGTCGAGCAGGACCGCGTGGAGGGGAGACTTCTTGGCGAGCGCCTTCATCTCGCCGGCCCGGCACATCTGGTAGACGTCCTTGAAGGAGATGCCCGAGGTCTTCATGAAGGGGACGGAGATCGCCCAGTTGTAGAGCGCGGACCCGAAGGCGACGGTGCCCTTCGCGGCGTCCAGCTTCCAACCGGCGTTGTACATATCCTCGTTCATGCCCTTGATCAGCTTGTTGACCTTGTCGATCACCTTGCCGAGGCGGATCTGCATCTCCTGCTCGTCCACCTTCAACTCATTGATCAGCCGGTCGACCTTGTTGATGAAGAGGACGGGCACGACCTGCTCCTTGAGGGCCTGCCGAAGCACCGTCTCGGTCTGAGGCATCGTCCCCTCGACCGCATCGACAACCACGACAGCACCGTCGACCGCGCGCATCGCACGCGTCACGTCGCCACCGAAGTCGACGTGACCGGGAGTGTCGATCATGTTGATCAGGTACTCCTTGTTGTCGTACTCGTGGACCATCGAGACGTTGGACGCGTCGATCGTGATCCCACGGGCCTGCTCCTCCTCGTCGGAGTCCATGAAGAGCTGACGCCCGGCGAGCTCCTCGGAGATCATGCCGGCGCCGCTGAGCAGGTTGTCCGAGAGCGTGGTCTTGCCGTGGTCGATGTGTGCAACGATCCCGATATTGCGGATCAGCTCCGGTTTGTCCATGAGCTCTGTGACCCGGTCTACCATCTTCTTGCCGCGTGACATGTATACACCAGAAAAAGGGGGGGAGATTATCTGGCGGACTTTGCGATCCGCTCGCGCTCTTCTTTCTTGCCGACCGAGTAGGCCTTGACGTCGCCCTTCGAGGCGGCGATCAGCTCGTCGGCGAGTGCCGCCGCGACCGACTTCTTGCCGCGGCTCGCCTTCTGCACGCCCTCGGTGATGAACTTGAGCGCCGAGTCGACCCGCCGCTGGGGGGCCGTGTCGACCGACTTCGGGACGTTGATCCCACCATACTTCAGGCGAACAGTCTCCTCGCGGGGGCCTGCGTTCGCGACAGCCTGGACGAGGATCTGGACCGGGTTCTCCTTGGTCTTCCGGGCGACGATCTCGAAAGCGTCCTTGACGATCCGGATCGCGAGCTGCTTCTTGCCCGTGTTATGCTCGGACTGCATCAGGCGGTTGATCAGCCGCTCGACGATCAGCATCTGGCTCTTCGTGAAGTCCGCTCCATTCAGCTTGCCGCACGAGTGCGGCACGATCATCGAGTGAAGGTTCACGTACCGCTCAAGCGCGGGGTCGTTGATCTTCACATCGCCGACGTCGTAGAGGTTGAAGAGGAGCTTGGTCGTGCCGGTCGATACCGGCTCGGTGGTCTCTGCTTCCATGATTAACGCCTCGGCTTCTCCTTGCGCCCGATCACCATCTCGTGGAGCGAGACGTTGTTGACCTGTGTGACCACGAACCGCACACCGGGAATATCACCCATCGACCGGCCGAGAC
>CASGHK010000034.1 GCA_949320185.1 uncultured Methanomicrobiales archaeon
GAGAGCTCGCGGGCGTAGAGCTCCAGCTCGGTCATCGCCCGCACCGCCAGCACGAACGCCTCGCGGCTCTCGTGGAGCTGGGCCCCGCAGTGGTGCTGGACCATCTCGTTCACCCCGACCACCCCGATCGTGTAGACGAGCGGGTCCAGGTCGACCGCCACCGAACCGCGTTCGCCCGTGTTCGGGTCTTTTGGCCGCTGCATCGCGAACGGCATCCGTCCGTTCGTCCGGATGATGTTCATCCAGCGCCGCTTTATCCGGAAGGTCTCAACCGCCTTGTCCATCAGGGCTTTCAGCTCGGCGAAGAGCCGGTCGTCCGAGCCCTCGGCGATGTAGGCTGCCCGGGGGCAGTTGATCGAGACCACCTGCCAGGAGCCCATCGAGAAGTGCTTCCCCTCGAGGAAGTAGAGCTTGTCCTCGAACTGCGAGTCCTCGTCCGCCACCGCCGAGAACTGGTAGGCGCAGCACTGGTAGCACGAGATCCCCTTGCCCGCGCCGCGATACGCTGGCAGCTGGTTGTCGTAGTACGGGGTCCCGAACTTCGAGGCGAGCTCGAACGACTTCAGGTAGAGGTCGCGGTAGGTCGGGAGGTCAGGATGCGTCCGGTTGTACTCCTCGTCCTCGATCATGAAGTCGGGCTCGATCGAGATCTCCGGCTTTGGGAAGTTGAACGGCTTGCCCCAGGCGTCGCCCTCGAGCATCACCTCCATCAGGGCCAGAAAGAGGAGCCGCACCTCGCGCTCGAACTCCCCGTAAGCACGGAGCGGTGCCTGCTCCCCGTTCCAGACCTTGCCCTTGTAGACGCAGGGCTTGTCCTTCCAGAGGGCCGGCACCCCCGGCGAGAGCTGGACCGACGAGAAGACCAGCTGGCCCCCGCGGGCAACCATCATCTGGGTCATCTCGTAGACGAACATCTGCATCAGCTGCTTGATCTCGTCGTACGGCATCCCCTCGATATACGGCGCGAGGAAGGTGAGGAAGTTGTAGTACCCCTGGCCCCCCGCGAAGTTCGTCTGGGCCGATCCGAGCGCCTTGACCGCGTGGAGCACCGCCACCTCGGCCCGCTTCGCCGGCCCTGCCACCGACGCCTTCGTCCCGTTGCCGTCCGGCATCAGGCCATAATAAAAGAAGTAGCGAAGGTCCCAGTCCTGACAGAAGGGACGGGTCCCGAAGTACTCCAGGTCGTGGATGTGCAGGTCTCCCGAGAGGTGGTGGTCCGCGATCTCGGGCGGGAGCTGGAGCAGGTACTGCTCTTTCGAGATCTTGTCCGCCTTCTTCTTGTGCGAGGTCTCCGCGTTCTCCTGCAGGTTCGCGTTGTCGTGCGCCTCGAACCCGCGCCCGACGTCGATCAGGTGGGCGTCGTAGACCGGCGTGCCCACGCGGGTCAGCACGTTCCGGTAGGAGACCAGCCCGTGCTCGAGGAGCACGATGTTCATGATCTCCCGGATCAGGGGGCCCGAGAGCGTCCGGAGCGAGAGCTGCCGGACCCGGTCCTCGACCTCGCGGGCGATCTCGCGGGCGGTCGCCTCGTCCGCACCCTCGCCATCGTAGAAGGTCCGGACCAGGCTCGTCTCGACCAGGATCTGCCGGACGATCCGCTCCCGGTCCCAATCCAGGATATGCCCGTCCGAGCGCCGGACGGGGGGCATCGCGGGGAGCCAGACCCCGTCGAGGGTCGCCTGGCCGCCCGTCTTCGAAGGGGCCACGGGCTCACGCACCCGAGAGGAGCGCGTCGACCGCGTCCAGGTTCACCTCGCCGCCGCAGAAGAGCTCGGCGGACGTCAGGAAGGTGCTCCCCTTCCTCAGCACCGGCGCCTCGGAGACGAAGACGCCGTTGATGCGCAGCTCGGTCAGCGCGGCCGCCGACGACATCTCCTCCTCGACGAATTCGACCCCCCGCTCCTTCAGATATGCCTTGAGCGTCTCGCAGTTCGGGCAGAACTCGAGCCTGTACACGGTCACCCCATCCATCAGCGCCACCACTCGTACGAAGGGTATCGTTGGCCTCGCTCAATAATTGTGTTATCGGGGCGGGTCAGCCGGTCCGGCGATCGCGTACGTGACCGTGACGGACTCCTCGCCCCGGACCTCCTCGGGCTCGAACGAGATCACCGGCGCGGCGAGCTCCGAGAGATCCATCGTGTCCATGTTGAGCGAGGAGCTGTACCGGACCTCGGTCCAGCCGTACTCGATCCCGAGCACTGGGCCAAGCCGCACCCCGGCCGCACGGGCGATGGTGGCCGCGTTCTCATGCGCCGCCTCGACGGCCGCGGCGAGGAGCCGCTGCCGGAAGCCCCGCCGGTCCCCCACCTCGAACGAGATCCTGACCTCTACCCCCGGTGCCTCCAGGGCGATCGCCTGGAGCACTTTCCCCGGGTCGTGGGTCCGATCGAGCACGAGCCGGAGCGCGTGGGTCGCCACGTACCCCAGGAAGAGATGCTCCTTGTGGTCGCTGTCCCACTCGTAGTCGGTCTCGACCCTGAACTGGACGGTCTTTAAATCAGTCCGGGCGACCCCGTGCTCCTCGAGTGTTCCCCGGAGACTCTCCACGGACCGAGTGGCCCTCGCAACCGCATCGGCGTAGTCGACCGACCGGTCGCTTGCCTTGAACGAGAGCACGACCAGGTCGGGCTCGGCCCCCACCTCGCCCCGTCCCTGGACCCGGATCACGGCGTCCTTCATGAGAGTCCGTGGAGCTCATCCTGTCATCAAGGCATCGACAGCGGCATTCTTATCGCTCAGGGCGCGCGCATACTAGATCCGTGCGGTCTCGCCTCGCCCGGCTGATGACGGTCTCACCGGTCCGCCGGCAGTCCCTGATCGGCCTTCTTGCGACGGTCGGCTCGACCCTGCTCGGGTTCGCCTCGACCGTGTACATCGCGCACGCCGCCGGTGCGGCCGCGCTCGGGGCCTACTACGTCCTCTCGGCCTACCTGGGCTTCCTCCTCCTCGCCTCTGACCCGGGGCTCGGCGGGGCCGCGGCCCAGCGGATCGCCGAGCGCGACGAGCCGGCCGCTCACTTCTCCGCCTACGCCGTGGTCCGGGTCTCGCTCGCGCTCGCCGTGGTCGGGGCCCTCGTGGCCGCCCGCCCCCTCCTGGTCGACCTGGAGGCCGCGGGCCTGCTCGCCTGGCTCGCGGTCGCCGTCCTCGCCTCCACCGCGGCCGGGATCATCGCCACCGGGGTCTACGCGAGCGGGCAGGCCGGGGTGACCCAGTCCGCGGACCTCATCGGGGTCGGGGTACGGGTCGCTGTCCAGGTGGGTGCGGTCGCGCTCGGCTTCGGTGCCGCGGGCCTTGCAGGGGGTCTCGTCGCCGGCACGGTCACCACCGCGGTCGTGAACCGCCGCTTCCTCGCGCTCCGCCTCACTCGCTTCGGGATACGGCACCTCTCCTCCCTCGCCTCGTTCGCGGTCTGGTCGTTCCTCCTCTCGCTCGTCGCCGTGCTGAGCGCCAACGCCGACACCCTCCTGATCGGCTACCTCCTCACGGACCGGGAGGTCGCCCTCTATCGGACCCCGTTCCAGCTCGCCTCCCTCGCTGTCCTCTCCACGATGCCGATCCGGGCTTCGCTCGCCCCCCGGATCGCCGGGTGGGCCCGCGCCGGCGCCCTCGACGAGGTGGCCGGCGTCCTCGCCCGGGCCTGGACCTTCGCCCTCCTCCTCGCGGTTCCCGCGACCGTCGGCGGTGTCCTCCTCGCCGACCGACTCCTCTACTTCCTCTACGGCGCCGACTTCACCTCCGCTTCCCCCGCCCTCGTCCTCCTCTTGGTCGCCGAGCTGGTCGCGGTCGGCTCGCTCCTCGAGGGGATGGCCCTCTCAGCGGTCGGCCGGCCCCGCGGGGCCTTCGTCGCTGCCGGCGCCGGCGCCGTGGTCCTGGTCCTGGCCGACCTCGCCCTGATCCCTCTCCTGGGTGTCACCGGCGCCGCCCTTGGTCTCTTCCTCTCCACCCTGACGGCGACCGTCCTCTCCCGCCTCCTCCTCTCCCGCACCGTGACGGTCCGGTTCGAGCGGCGGCCCGTGGCGGCGGTGCTCGTCTCCGCCGCGCTGATGACGGTCGTCGTCCTCGCGCTCCGCACCGTCGCCGCACCGACGAGCCTCGTTTTCACCGCCGGCACCGTCGGGTTCGGGGCCGTCGTCTACCTCGCCGCCGTCCTCTTCCTCGACCCCTCGATCCGGGCCGAGGTGACAGGGCTCGCCCGGGCTGTCATCTGAGGGAGGGGACCAGGGTGCCGGCTCCACACACTTTATCTATCACCTTGCTCTTCTCTCTCTAACGCCGGTGGCGTGCGGGGCGCCTGTACGCCTGGTGCGGACCGGTGCGTTCGGCAGAGCCATGCAGTACACACCGCTGATCATCCCGTTCCTCATCACCGGAGCGGCCTCTCTCGTCCTGGCAGCGATCGGCTACCAGCGCCGCCACCTGCCGGGGTTTCGAGAGTTCATGCTCCTGTCTGCCGCGGGGGCGTTCTGGAACCTCGGGTTCGTCTGCGAGCTGGTAAGCACCGACCCGACGATGGCGCTCTTCTTCAGCCTCCTGCAGTATATCGGGATCGCGGTCGTCGTCTCCAACTGGACCTTCTTCGTGCTCACCCTCGCTGATCGCTCCTGGAGCCTGCCCGCCCCCGTCCGGCCCCCACTCGTTCTCGGTACGGCCCTCCTCCTCGTTTCCGCGCTCACGACGCCGTTCCACCACCTCTTCTACACATCCTGGGCGATGGTGGAGATCGGAGGGCGCCTCTCACTCTTCTATACCCAGGGGCCGCTCTACTTCGTCTTCATCGCGGGTGTCTACGCCGCCCTCGCCCTCTCGCTCCTGGTCGCTGTCCGGGGCGCGGTCTTCTCCCGCGGCCCGGATCGGACGGGCTATCTCCTGGTCGCTGGCGGCTCGGTTCTGGCCGCCCTCTCCGGGGTCTCGTACGTGCTCCAGGCGAGCCCGATAGCGAACGTCGACACCTCGCCCCTCGTTATGACAGTGATCGGCGGCCTGGTGATGTCCTGGACCCTCCGGTACCACATCTTCGAGGTGGTCCCGATCGGGCGGGACCGTGTCTTCGACACCACGCCGGACGGCGTACTGGTCCTCGACCTCAACCGCAGGGTCCTTGCCGTGAACCCGGCAGCCACCGCCATCCTCGGCGTGGACGGGACCGCCGCAGTCGGGCTCAGCCTCGATCAGGTGCTGCCAACCTTCCACGCTGCAGGGGAGCCCGGTTTCGAGGTCAGTGGGGCCTGGGAGACGTTCGCGCTCGGGGCCGGGGAAGCGCGAAGGTATTACGAGGCCCGGGCCCTCGCGGTCCGCGGGCGGACGGACCGTCCGATAGGATGGCTGGTCGTCCTCCGGGACGTCCACGAAGCGAGGGTGGCTCGAGAGGCCCTCTCCCGGGCGAACCAGCACCTTCGCCTGCTCACCAGCCTCACGCGGCACGACATCGCGAACCGGGTGACTGTCCTGCTCGCCCGGATCGAGAACGCCCGGGATCTGCCGTCCGACGCGGCCCGGCTCGATGAACTCGACCGGATCGAGGAGGAGGCGCAGGCGATCGCCGCCCTCTGCCGGCTCGCGCGGGACAAGGACGGCGACCTGGAGGGGGCCCCTGCCTGGCACCGGGTCGACCGGGCCGTCTCCGCCTCCGCCGAGCCCTTCCGGGGATCCGGGGTCCGTGTCGAGTGCGCCCCGACAACCCTGGAGGTCAGGGCGGACTCCCTCTTCCCCCTGGTCCTGGGCAACCTGATCGAGAACGCGGTCCGGCACGGGGGCCCGGCCCTCTCGACGGTCCGGTGCTCCATCGTCCCAGATGGCCCGGGCGTGCTCCTCGCGATCGAGGACGACGGCATCGGTGTCCCCACGTCGGAGAAAGAGCGGATCTTCGAGCTCGGTGTCGGAAGACACACCGGTCTCGGCCTCTATCTCTGCCGCGAGATCCTCGGGATGACCGGCATCACGATCCGGGAGGCCGGGGTGCCGGGAAGGGGCGCGCGGTTCGAGCTGCGCATCCCCGAAGGTTCGCACCGCCTGGCCGAACCCGGTGCGGCCGGCACCACCGCGGACGATCCCCTGTCCTGACCGATCACCCTTTCTATCCTCCGGGCCCACACTCTCCCCCATGGTGCGGACCTTCGTCGCCGTCGACCTCCCCGGCGAGATGCGAGCCCGGATCGGCGAGGCGGCGCAGGGCCTTCGCGGTTCGGAGGCCCGGCTCACGTTCGTCGACCCGGCGCTCATCCACGTCACGCTCGCCTTTCTCGGCGAGGTCGAGCCCGATCGGCTCCCGGCGATCGCTGGCGCCCTCACAGATGTCCGGCAGGATCCCTTCGAGCTCGATGTCGGGCCGATCGTCGGGAACAGCCGTTCGTCGCCGCGTACCATCTGGTGCGGGACCTCGGACGACGGCTCGCTCGGGGTGCTCGCCCGGGCAGTCGCGGACGCCCTCGTCCCGCTCGGCTTCGTCCCCGAGCGCCGGCCGTTCCGGGGCCACGCGACCGTTGCGCGGGTGAAGTCCTTCCATCCCTCCCTCCTTCGGCGACTCCGCGCCCTCCCCGGCGACGGGTTCGGTCCCTTCCGGGTCGACGCGTTCCAGCTCAAGAAGAGCACGCTTGGCCCCGCCGGCCCCGTCTACGAGACCCTCGCGGAGGTGCGGTTCTGACCGACGAGGTCCGCGAGAAGGTGCTGGCCGAGATCCGGCCCCGCCCGGACGAGCTCGCCCACCTCCAGTCCGTCATCGACCTCCTGGTCCCGGCGATCGAACGGGAGGGGGTCGAGGCGATGGTGGTCGGCTCGGCCGCCCGGGGGACCTGGGTCCGGGGGGACCGCGATCTCGACCTCTTTCTCCTCTTTCCGCCCGAGATGGACCGTGACGCGCTCGAGCGCGATGGCCTCGCCCTCGCCCGTGCAGTGGCACTCGAGTTCGGGGACGGCTACCGCGAGAAGTACGCCGAGCACCCGTACATCAATGCGACCGTGGACGGGATCGACGTCGACCTTGTCCCGTGCTACCGGGTCGCCTCCGCTGCCGAGATCCAGAGCGCGGTCGACAGGACCCCGTTCCACACCCGCTACGTCACTGCCCGGATCGGGGACCTCGTCGATGACGTCCTCCTCCTGAAGAGGATGGCCCAGGCCGGTGGAGTCTACGGCTCAGACCAGATGACCGAGGGGTTCGCAGGCTACCTCTGCGAGCTCCTGGTCCTCCACCACGGCTCGTTCCGAGGCGTCCTGGAGGGAGCGAGCGGCTGGCGGCCGGGCGAGGTGATCGACCTGGAGGGACACGCGGCAAAGCGGTTCGAGGAGCCGCTCGTCGTGGTCGACCCGGTCGACCCGAACCGGAACGTCTCCGCCTCGGTCTCTCTCTCGCGGATGATGGAGTTTGTCGAGCTCGCCCGTGCCTACCTGGATCGGCCGTCGACGGCATTCTTCGAGCTCCGTTCTCGCCCTCCGATCGGCCGCGACGACTTCTCGGCGCGGCTCGCCGCCCGGGGGACAGCCCTCTATGCCGTCCGGTTCCCGACCCCGAACCTGATCGAGGACATCGTGGTGCCCCAGCTCCGAAAGAGCCTCGACGGCCTGGTCCAGCTCCTGGGACGGCACGAGTTCGCGGTGAACCGGGCGGAGGCGGAGATGGGCCCCGACCACTGCCTTCTCCTCTTCGAGCTCCTGGTCGACACGCTTCCACCGGTCGCACGCCACCCGGGCCCCCCGCTCTGGAACCGGGAGAACGCCGAACGGTTCCGTGAGAAGTACTCACAGCCGAACGCCGCCATCGCGGGTCCATTCATCGAGGACGGGCGCTACATCGTCGAGGTGCCGCGCCGTTTCTGCCGGGCCGGCGACCTCCTCGGTTCGGACCAGGCCCTCCAGGTCTCGCTCGGGAAGCACGTCCGCCGCGCGCTGAAGGAGCGGGAGCTCCTGGCGGGGCCGGCCTGCTGGTCCGAGGAGTTCGCCCCGTTCCTCGGCGGGTTCCTGGACCGGGCCTCTCCCCTCCTTCGGCTCGAGAGGACCTAGAGGACGGTCTCTCCCCGCTCCCCCGTCCGGACCCGGACCACTCCTTCGAGGGGGAAGATGAAGAGCTTGCCGTCCCCGGGCTCCCCGGTCCGCGCCATGTCGCAGATCAGGTCAACGACCCGTTCGACCGCGTCATCGTGGACCGCCACCTCGAGACGGGTGCGGGGCAGCAGGTCGATCTCGTACTCCTGGCCGCGGAACTCCTGCCGGCGCCCGCGTTGCTCTCCCCGTCCCCGTACGTCGGTGACCGTGATCGAGCCGTAGCCGAGGTCGTCGAGGGCTGCCTTCACGGCGTCGAGCCGCGAGTCGCGAATGATCGCCACCACCATCTTCATGGAGGGGGAGTCGGCGCCCCTGGATTTATTGATGATCGATCGAGCGTGCCAGGCGGCACGTGCACCGCCATCGCCCCGGTCTGCCGTTCAGCCGCGAGCTCGCCGGGTGCGCGGTCGATCCCACCCGGCTCCCCGTCGGTGACGCAGCAGATCCTGCCCATCTCGCCGGCCCGGGCGTGGAGCGCAGGGTTTCCTCCGCACCCGATCTCGTCGCCTCGGGGCTGGGACCCGTTTGCACGTAGGTTCGTGGAGGGGCGTGGGTGAAGGCTCCGGATGGCCGTTATGCTCCGTGTGGCCAAAGGAGAAGACAGAAGTCCCCCGGGCCCGTACCCCTCCACATGAGGCTCTCCCTTCTTCTCCCCGACGAGGTTGCCGAAGCCCTTGAAGGACGTGCCAGGGCCGCGGGCGTCTCGTGCGAGGAGTTCGCTCTTCAGGCGGTCGTCGCCGCCTCGACCAGCGACCCTGCCGGTCTTGAGCCCCTCCCCGGGAGCGAACGCGCCCGGATGGAGGAGGCGCTCCGGGTCGTTGACGAGACCCTGCCCGCCCTCACAGCCGAGCGGGACACGCTCGCTGCACGGGTCTCGGAGCTCGAGCACCTTGCCCGGGTAGCAGCCGCCGAGGTGGCCGCCTCGCAGGCCTCCCGCGAGCGGATGGAGCAGGAGCAGGACCGGGTCGAGGACCAGCGGGCCCGGGCGAGGACCCGTGCGACCCTGGCGGAGGACGAGCGGGACCGTGCCCGGACCGAGCTCGCCGCCGCCCTCGAACGGGCCGCCGGGGCCGAGCAGCGCGCCTCCGTCGCCGAGGCGGTCGCCGCCGAGCGGCTCGAGCGGATCGCCGACCTTCGGGAGGTTGTCCGCGCCCTCGCCGCTGCCCGCCCCCTGGACCCGTCACCCACGGCTGACGGGGCGGGATCCGACGGAGGGGCGACACCGGCCTGAGGGCTGGCCCCCTTCCTCAGGCCGGGAACGGTTCGCCACGCTTATCTCGTCTCCGCCGAACCAGTCATCATGGTCAGGCTCCTCGCCCCGTTCCTCCTGCTCGCCCTCCTCCTCGTCCTGCTCGCCGCCGGCTGCACCGGAGGTCCCGCGGGGGGACCGGCGACGGTGCCGGGGACTTCGGTGCCCACCGGTGAAGGAAACATGACGAACACCTCCTCGATACCGCTCGTCTTCCAGGACCGCTCCCTCTCGTTCGAGCTCGTCCGGACGCTCGGCAAGACCTACGAGCACGGCGCCGACCTCGGCGAGTCGCTCGAGACCGCCCGCCGGATCGCTGCGCATGAAGGTCGGGGGCTCCACCCCGTCCTGAACGCCTGGTACAGCGAGTGGAACGCCACCGCAAAGCGGGTCCATGGAATCGGGGTCGAGGCCGAGCGGCAAGGCCACCAGGTCAGCGCCGGTGAGGCCTACCTCCGGGCCTCGGAGTACTACCGTGCGGCCGACTTCTTCCTTCACGACGACCCGGCGGACCCCGAGATCCTCCGGCTCTGGGACGCGATGCACGCCGACTTCGTCCGGGGGCTCACGCTCACCGGGGTCCGGTTCGAAGAGGTCGAGATACCGTACGGTGCCACAACCCTTCACGGCTATTACTTCCCCGCGACGACCGGCGGCGCGAAAGCTCCGACGGTGATAGTCCACCAGGGATTCGACGGCACCGCCGAGGAGTGTTGGTACGGCGTCGGGGCCGCCGCCGTTCGGCGAGGCTACAACGTCCTCGCCTTCGACGGCCCGGGCCAGGGGAGGGCCGTCCGGAAGCAGGGACTCTATTTCCGGCCCGACTGGGAGGCGGTCGTTACCCCGGTGGTCGACTGGGTCGTCGCCAGGCCCGGGGTTGACCCTGACCGTGTCGTGCTCTACGGGATCAGCATGGGTGGCTACCTCGCCCCCCGCGCCGCCGCCCACGAGCACCGACTCCGGGCCGTGGTGGCGAACGAGGGGGTCTACGACGTCTTCGAGAACGACGCGAACGCCGCCCGGATGACGCCCTCCGAGCTTCGTGAGTTCCTCTACAACCAGACCGACGAGTACAACCGGTTCGTCGCGGGGATGATCGAGCACGACGTCCAGCTCTACTGGGCGACCACGCACGGCCAGTGGGCCTTCGGCGTCTCGACACCGGCCGACCTGATGAAGGCTCACGAGGCGTACACCATGAACGGCTCCGCCGATCGGATCACCTGCCCCGTCCTGGTCCTGGACGTCGAGGAGAACCAGTTCTTCGGGTCCCAGGCCCAGAGGCTCTTCGACGCCCTGCCCCCCGCGAACCGGGCCCTTCTCACGTTCAATGCCGATGAGGGCGCCGGCCTCCACTGCCAGGCAGGCGCTCAGGCCCTCGGGACACAGCGGATCTTCGACTGGCTCGACGAGGAACTCACGAGGGACGGATAGAATAGGGGAAAGGTGGGATGGGCCCTAGAAACGGACCCGTTCCTGTTCGCGCTCATGCATGTTCACGGCCATGGTCCAGAACCAGGCCGCGCCGTGGGCAAGACGGAAGATGGCGAGGAGCGCGTCGTTCTCGCCCACGATCGTCCGGACCCAGGGGCGTTCCTGGTAGAGCCGGTCCCGGAGGGCCGGGTCGTCCAGGAACTCGACCGTCCCCTCCACCCGGAGCTGCCGGCCCGCGCCCTGTCCATCGCCGGGGTCGTAGAAACAGAGCTCGACCTTCGGGTTCGCCCGGAGCTGCCGGCAGATGTCCTTCGTCGTGCCCGTGTGAAAGTAGAACCCGGTCTCGTCCGCGAACCACATCGCGAACCCCCGGACTCGGGGCTGGTCTCCGTCGACGGTGCCGATCCACGCGATCGGGTTCGCATTCGCGAAGTCGATGACCTCTTTCTGGTCCATGCCTACGGGTGGTTCGCTGGCAATATCAGGGTTGTGAAATGCTGGCGGGTGGCAATGCGAATGGCAAGAGCCATACCCTTGTGATGACAATAGCCGGCTGCCGGACGGGATCCCGGTGGGCGCGGAACCGTGAAGATCAGGACGCGGATGACGATCATCCTGCTCGTTTTCGGACTGGCCGTGGTGCTCATCTCGGCCTCGGTGGTCGGGACGCAGTACCGGTTGGGTGGGATCGAGACGCGGGTGGCGCTCGCCGACGACCTTCACGCGAGGGCCCACCTCCTCGGCGACCTCTCGACCCGGTACCTCGTCCTGGATG
This sequence comes from uncultured Methanomicrobiales archaeon, assembly GCA_949320185.1. Lineage (GTDB taxonomy): Archaea > Halobacteriota > Methanomicrobia > Methanomicrobiales > Methanospirillaceae > UBA288. The sequence goes on from CASGHK010000034.1 coordinate 11,499, forward strand.
AGGACCAGGAGGTCAACCGTTGGCGATCCGAGTACGTCGCGTTCGGTGAGGCCCTTTCGTCCTTCTCCGTCGAGGGAGAGCGGGAACAGGCCCTCTATTCGGCGCTCCAGGAGACCTGGCGGGGACTCGGCGACGTCTTCGAGGAGGTGGCCGACAGCGGCGGCGCGGTTCCCACCACAGTGGAAGGAGGGGGAGTCCCGGCGTCCTGGACCCAGGTCGCGGAGGTGAACCGGGCACTGGTCCAGGACGCACTCGACCTCTCCGTCCTGCTCCGAAACGAGAAGGGGAGCGTGGAGCGGCAGAACACCCTCCTCGTCTCCTCCCTCGTCGCGGTCTTCGCTGCGTTCCTGCTCGTGAGCTACCTGCTCAACTTCCGGCAGGTGCTCGTCTCAATCGCCGCCCTCCAGGAGGGGACCCGGGCCGTCGGATCGGGGGACCTCTCCTTCGTCCTTCCGGCGCACGGCGACGATGAGCTGGGTGAGCTGGGGCGCTCCTTCAACCGGATGATCACCGACCTGCGGTCGCTCACCGCATCGCGCGCCGAGCTCGAGGCGGAGGTCGTCCGGCGGCGAGAGGTCGAGGGCCGGCTCCGCGGCTCCCTGGAGGCCCTCGAGCAGAAGGATACCGAGCTGGTCTCTGCCGCCGCCTTCATCACCGAGTCCCCGTTTCCGTTGATGAGGGTCGACAGGTCCGGGGCGGTCCTCTACACCAACCCGGCCGGTGAGGGAGTCCTCGAGTGCTGGGGGATGGCGGAGGGGGACCGGTTCTCGGACCGGCTCTGCGAGGAGACGGCCATCGCGCTCGACCTCGGTGTGACGCGCGAACTCGAGGCCCGCTGCCGGTCGATCCTCTACTCGATCGCGATGGTACCGGTCGCTGGCCAGGAGTACGTCAACCTCTACTTCTCCGAGATCACCCGGCGGAAACAGGCCGAGCAGACCCTCGAGGCCCAGGCCGAACGGCTCCGGCGCTCCAACGAGGAGCTGGAACGGTTCGCCTACGTCTCGAGCCACGACCTCCAGGAGCCCCTTCGCTCGGTGGTCAGCTTCAGCCAGCTCCTGGAGCGGCGGTACCGGGGCAGGCTCGGGCCCGACGCCGACGAGTACATCGGGTTCATCGTCGAGGCTGGTATCCGGATGCAGGCCCTGATCCAGGACCTTCTCCAGCTCTCCCGCGTCTCGACCCGAAAGGGTGTTCCCCGGCCCGTGGAGAGCGGGGTGGTCCTCGAGGATGTGCTGCGGGACCTCTCCCCTGCGATCGAGGCCTCCAAGGGAACCGTTGAGTACGGCCATCTGCCGCGGGTGACGGCCGACCCGACCCAGCTCGGCCAGGTCTTTGCCAACCTGGTGAGCAACGCGCTCAAGTTCCACCGCGAGGGAGTCCCTCCGCAGGTGCGTGTCTCGGCGGAACCGAACGGCGGGGCCTGGCGGTTCTCGGTGGAGGACAACGGGATCGGGATCGAGCCCGAATATTTCGACCGGATCTTCGTTATCTTTCAGCGGCTCCATACCCGTGACGAGTACGAAGGGACCGGGATCGGCCTCGCCCTGGTCGCCCGGATCATCGAGCTGCACGGAGGACGCACCTGGGTGGATTCCTGCCCGGGCCGGGGGAGCACGTTCTTCTTCACGCTCCCTGGTTCGGACGACGTCTCCGCCGACAATTCTGGAGACCCACCCTCCACCCCGGGTGTGTGACCCGGTGGCCAGCCCGCTCGCCCCTCTCAGCCCGGGTTCACACCGGTCGCCCGGAAGAAGGTGTAGCAGAAGGTGCCGCCAGGCCCGCCGGTCCGGCGGAGGTCGGCCACTCCCCGGTCGAAGGCGTCCGGGTCGACGAGCCCGAGCCTGACCGCCCGCTCCCGCGCCCCCTCCACCATCGGTACGATCGTTCTCTGGACGAACCCATCCTGGACCCCGGGCCGGCTCTCGTCAGCATAGACCATGCGCGGTGAGACGGTCACCTCCTCGAAGCCGGCGCCTGCGAGGAGCGGGTAGAGCCGCCGGCCGACCAGGGCGTCCCCGCCGACTGCTGCCTGGGCACGGACGAGGGCCCACCAGGCGTGCGCCGCCTCGGGCGTCTCCGGATGGTAATAACAGGAGCCGTGGTCGCCTTCGATCACGGTGCAGGTGCCGCCGGGCCGCAGGAGCCGGCGGAGGTGGACGAGGGCTCCCGGTGGGTCGGAGAGGTGCTCGAGGACGAAGCAGACGAATATGTGGTCGAAGGAACCGTCGCGGAACGGCAGGGTGTTGATATCCCCGCAGAGGAGTTCCCCCCCGAGGGCCCGTGCCCGCGCAGCGCGGAGCGACGGGGCCGAACGGTCGACCGAGATGAGCCGTGCGCCGGGGCTCGCGGCAGTGACGAGCGCTGTCTGGGCGCCGGTGCCGCACCCCGCCTCGAGCACGAGGGACCCCGGCGGGAACCAGGTGTCCTGGTGAAGGAGCGCCGCGAGGGCTCCCGCCTGGTCGCTCAGCCGCCGCTCTTCCTCGGCGGAGTAGCCGTGAACGTACCCCGGGGTGCTGCTCATCCTACTCCTGGTGTGACGGTCCATGTATATGAACCTCCACGTCAGGGGGCCCGCACCTTGATATGCGCCGTTGTCGAGACGTGATATGATGATGGAGCACCACGACGATGAGGAGCGGCGGCGCTGGCAGGACCCCGAGGAGATCCTCGACAGGGTCGGCGTGGCTCCCGGGGGGATCGTGGCCGATGTCGGTGCAGGCGACGGGTACTTTACCCTCCCGATCGCACGGCGGGTCGGGTCCCACGGAATCGTCTACGCGGTCGACCCGTCGGTCGAACGGCTGACCCGCCTCCACGAAACGGCCGAGGAGGAGGGGCTGGAGAACATCCGCATCCGGGCGATCACGGCAGAGGAGCTCGCCGTCTGCGAGGGTTGCGCCGACCTTGTCTTCTACGGCAACTGCCTTCACGACTTCGCCGACCAGGCCGATGCTCTCCGGAACGCGATGACCGCGCTGAAGCCCGGCGGCCGTCTCGCCAGTATCGACTGGAAGAAGGAGGAGACCCTCCTGGGAAGGGACCTGGTCGGACCGCCGGTCGAGATCCGGTTCGGAGAGGAGGAGGCGATAAGGTTGATAGGCGAGGCCGGATTCGTGATCGAATCGGTCACGCCCTCGGGACCGTATCACTACCTGGTGCTGGCCACCCGTCCCTGATCCGCCTGGTCAGAGACGGACGACCCGCGACCCGTTGCTCTCTTTGGTCACGCCGTAGACGGCATCGGCGACCCCTTCGAGCTCTTGCTCGTGCGAGACGATGATCGTCTGGTCGCATCCCGTCTCCGCCAGGACCTCACGGAGCCGGTTGAGCTGTTGCGACGAGAACCCGTCGGTCGGCTCGTCCAGGATGAGCAGGCTCTCACGGGTGAGCCCCGCCTCCTGCCGCACCATGGTGTTGAGGGCGAGGCGGTAGGCGAGTGCCAGGCTCGTCCGCTCCCCGCCCGAGAGGGTCTCGGGTTCGAGCTCGTACTCGCCAGACTGGACGACGGGGGAGAAGGAGGCGTCCACCTCGACGCGGAGGTCGTCCGCCTCCACGAGACGGGCGAACCAGTCCGCGAAGAGCCCCTCGAACCGGTCGCGGATGCTGTCCAGGACCCCCGCCTCGATCTCGACGACCGCCGGCACGACGTGGCCGAGGAGCCACCGCTGGACCTCGCCGAGATACCTCCGGCGACGTTCGATCCCCTGGAGACGCTCGCGCTCGGCCCGGACCGCCGTGAGCCGTTCCTCCAACCGGCCCTGCCCGACCTGGACCCGGATCCGCTCAGTCGCGGCGGCCTCCGCCCGCTGCCGGGCATGGCGGAGCTCCTCCTCCAGCCCCTCGAGACAGGCCACCGCCTCATCGAGCCGCCGAAGGTCGTGTTCGAGGGCACGCAGGCTGCCCTCCCGCTCCTGGGTACGGAGGGCGATTCGCTCGCGCTCCTCCCGGTGCCCGGCGAGACGGCGTGCCGCCTCCAGACCCTCCTCCCGCGCCCGGGCAGTCTCCCGGTACGCCTCCACAACCCCTGCTGCCTCGATCCGCCCCATCGCCGCCTCGCAGTCGTCGAAGCGTGAGGCGTCCGCGCGGACGGATTCGATCTCTGTCTCCACCCGGGTGAGGCGGGTCCGCTCGTCGATGCCGTAAGCGCCGGACTCGAGCCGGCGGGCGAGCGCTTCGCACTCCTCCCGCCCCCGGACCGCCTCGTCCTGCGCTCGCACGAGTTCACGCCGTCGCCCCTCGAGCCGGGCCCTCTGTGACCGAACGCCGGCCAGGGCATCCCGCACCCGCTCGCATTCGTGCTGCCGCTCGTCCAGGGCCGCCAGGTCACGGTCGAAGAGCTTGAGGGTCTCGATGCAGTCGGCTGCCCGCCTCTCGAGCCGGCTCGCCTCCGCCATAGCCCCGCGGCGGACCTGCTCCAGGTGGTCCGCGCCCAGAGTCTGGCGGCAGGTCGGGCAGGGGGCTCCGACCCCGATGGAGGCGATCGCCTCCCATTCGGCCACGACCCTCTCTCTCTCCCCCTCGGACAGCCCCCGCTCGGCGATGACGCGCCCCCGCATCTCGCGGATGAGCGCGGTCTCCTCGGCGATCCCGGTCCCGGGGACAAGCGCTTCGCAGAGGCGCCGCTCCTCCTCGTCCAGGCTGATCGCCTCCGTCTCGAGAGCCGCCAGCGCGACGGCGGTGTCGGCCCCCTCGACCCGGCTCCGGAGGGCTTCGAGCGAGCCGACCAGCCTCTCCCGCTCCCGTTCGATCGCCCCGGCAAGGTCCCGGCGCTCGGCCTCGAGGAGCCGGTACCGCTCGGCGGCGGGACGGAGAACTGCCCGCTCCCTGCCGAACCGCTCGTACTCCGCGTACTGTGCGGCGAGCCGTTCGAACCGGCCCTCCTCCTCTGCTCCGGGGAGGTGAGCAGACCGTTCCAGGCTTCGTATCGTCTCGTCCACCCCGACGAGCTCGAGCCGGTCCCGTGCCAGCACCTGGCCGAGTGACCGGTGTTCACCCGCAATCCGGTCCCGCTCCTGGCGTGTCCCGGAGAGGGGTTCGATCGCCGCCTCGATCCGGGCACACTCCCGGTCGATCAGCCTGCAGGCCTCCTCGATCCCCTGCGCCTCCTCGCCGAGCCGGGCCAGCTCCTCCTCGAGCCGCCCCTCCTCCTCCACGGCTGCACGGAGGCCCACCGCGAGCCCCGCCAGCACCTCCTGCTCGGGGGCGATCATGCCCCGGACCAGGTGCTCGTCGATATTCCGCCGGGCCCAGCGGTACTGCTCCAGGCCGAAGGCCCGCCGGAGGATGTCGAGCCGCTCCTCGCGCCCGAGGACGAGGACCTGCTTCATCTCCTCCTGCGGGGTGTAGACCGCGTACCGGTAGATCCGGGACCCGGCCTTCGGGTCCGGGCGCTCGTTGAACCCGAGCACCGCGAGGACGCGGGCCTTCAGCTCGGTCGTCGAATACCCGGTCTGCACACCTTCCTCCTCGAACCAGCCGTCGACCTGTTCAACCGGGCCAGGCTCCCCGTCCTTTCGCCGGGTACGCCGCTGGACCGCGCGGTGGACGGCGTACTCGGTGCCGTCGACCGCGAACCGGACCGTGACATCGCCCCGGCGCGCCCCGTGGCGGAGGAGGTGCGTGTTCTTGATGTCGCCGAGGCCGAAGAGCCCGAACTCGATTGCGGCAAGGATGGTCGACTTGCCGCTCCCGATGTCGCCCCAGAAGAGAGTCACCCCCGGGGGGAACTCGACGACGGTCTCCTCCTCCCCGTACGAGCGGATGTTGGAGAGAGTGAGCGAGACGAGGCGCATTCATCCCTCCCAAAGACCGGTGAGGACTTCGCGCGCCCGTTCCCGTACCCGCGGCGCGAAGGCGCGCAGACTCTCGTGCTCGACCGGCTCCACCGCGACGGCATCGAGCAGGCGGCGGGCCGTCCGGGCACCCGCTTCGCCCTCGAGGAAGATCCCGAGTTCGGCGGCAAGGGACGGGTCGTCCAGCGACGGCTCGGGGTGAAAGCCCGCGCAGTACTCTGCGAGGACCCGTTCTTCGATCTCCTCCTTGGACCCGCCTCCGATGGCCGCCCGGCGCTCGCGCGGCCCGGACAGGCCGCTCCGGCTCAACCTGGCGCAGAGCGCCCCCTGTCCCTCGAGCGCGGCCCGAACCGCTCCGAACGAGACGTCGTGCGGCTCGCCCGAGGCGAGCGTGCCGCTCACCCGGACCAGGACGATCGCCCCCTTGTGGTCTCGGCCCTCCATCTCCCGGTCGAGGCTGGCGTTGACCTCCCCCGGGGTGAGCCCCCCGGCGTCGACGCTGTGCACCACGATCGGAGGGAGCGGCACATCCACGAACTCGAGCCCGGCGACCTCCCCCGAGTCCACGGTAACGATGAAGAAGCCGCGGGGTGTGCCGGCGGCGCGCTCCAGGTCGCCGTACTGATAGCCCAGGAGCGGGCCCGGATAGGCGACGATCCCGCGTCCTCCGTCAGAACGCGCCTCGACCCGCGAGTGGACGTGGCCGCCGGCGTAGTAGTCGAACCCGGGCGGGAGGCGGGCGAGCGGCATCGACTCGGCAAAGCGTTCGTGCTCGGGGAGCACCTCCGTGACCGCCGAGTGGAAGACGAAGACCTTGAACCCCGGTTCGCCCCCCAGGTACGCGTGGTCGAGCCGCTCGTACCACTCCCTTTCGAGCGAGCGCTGCCGGCCCGGGAGGCCCGCGAGCTTCGCCCCGGTGGCGGCATCGACCAGGAAGCGGGGCCGGAACAACGTGCCGTCTCCAGTCTTGACCGTCTCGGGAGCCGGAAGTCGTGAGAAGAGCCCTGCCGCCTCCAGCACGTCGATCACCGAGCTCGAGGTCGGGCTGTAGTCGTGGGAGCCGTAGGTGACGTAGATCGGTATGCCGGATTCCCGGACCCGGCAGAGGAGCTCGGCGGTCGCGCAGACGAAGTCCATTCCGGGCAGGGGCGAGTCGAAGAGGTCGCCCGCCAGGACGATGAAGTCGACCTGCTCGGCAATGCAGCGCTCGATCGCGTCGTGGAAGGCCTGCACGGCGGCCTCGGCGAGCGGCCGCTCGCGCCAGGCCCCGATGTGGAGGTCCGCCAGGTGGGCAAACCGGAAGGTCGCCCGCCTCTCTGCGTCCGCCGTTACGTCGCCCGTGCCCATACAGTAGAAACGTGCGCCCCCCGATGCCATCAAGGTGCGCTCTGGACCGGGAATCCCCGGGAAACGTACATTACGTCCGGAGAGTATACCCTGCGCATGACCGAACGCACGACTCCCAGTGGCCGGGAAGGTCCCCGATGCGGCGCACCGAGAAGGAGATGACCGACCCGCGCTGGGTGAGTGAGGTACTCGGCGCGGCCCCGTACCTGGTCCTTGCCCTCCACGACGACACCGCCCCCTACGCGGTCCCGCTCTGTGTCGCCCTGGTGAACGGGGCGCTCTACCTCCACATGGCGACGGAGGGGAAGAAGCTCGACCTGCTCAGGCGGAATCCTCGCGCTGGATTCGTCGCCGTCGTCGATGCCGCGGTGGTGACGGGCGAGTCCGCCTGCGCGTTCGGGATGCGTTACCGCTCGGCCGTCGGCACGGGCACCTGCACGGTCGTCGAGGATCCGGAGGAGAAGACGCAGGCGCTCGCTGCCTTCGCCCGGAAGTACGCTGGAAATGACCCCGGATCGTTTCCCCCCGAGGCCCTCGCTCCCACCGTCGTGGTCCGGCTCGACCCTGGCGCGGTCACGGGAAAGCGATCGGGGATGGGATGAAACGGGTGACGATCCCCGGCTGTTATATACAACGGGCATGAGAATGCTACTCCAGGGTTCCTTCAATGTACCGGGTCCTCTACGTCGATGACGAACCCGACCTGCTCGAGATCGGCCGCATCTACCTCGAGATGAGCGGGCAGCTCCAGATCACGACCCGTTCATCCGCTGCCGGGGGCCTCGAGGCCCTCGCCGGTGAACGGTTCGACGCCGTCGTCTCTGACTACCAGATGCCCGGGATGGACGGGATTGGTTTCCTGAAGGAGGTCCGGCACCGGTTCGGCTCGCTCCCGTTCGTCCTCTTCACCGGGCGGGGGCGCGAGGAGGTGGCGATCGCCGCGATCAACCACGGTGTGGACTTCTATCTCCAGAAGGGTGGTGAACCGCCCGTCCAGTACGCCGAGCTGGAGCACGGGGTGCTGCAGGCGATCCATCGGCAGGAGGCCGAGGAGCGGTTGAGGAGGAGCGAGGAGCGGTATCGCTCTGTCGTCGACGACCAGGTTGAACTGATCTTCAGGTTCGCCCCTGAGGGGACGATCACGTTCGCGAACCGGGCGTTCCGAACGCATATCGAGGCGTTCCGTGGGCCTGGCGAGATGATCGGCAAGAACATCAACGATGTGATGTGGACTGCAGATCCTGCCGGCCTCCCCTCGTTCCTCTCATCCCTCTCACCGGAGAACCCGATTCGGGTCCACGAACTGACCGCTCTTGGCCTGGACGGCAGGACGCATCATGTCCTGTACTCGGTCAGGGCGCTCTTCGGGGACAATGGGCAGGCGGTGGAGTACCAGGTCGTCGGCCGCGACGTGACGGCCGAGTGGGAGGCTGAGCGGGCGCTGCGCCTCCGGGAGGCCCGTCTCCAGTTCATGCTCGGCTTCTACGAGCGGGCCAACCAATCCGAACACGACCTCCTCTCGTACGCAATCGAGGGCTCAGGCATCGTGACGGAGAGCCCCCTCGGCTACCTTGCCTTCCTGAACCAGGACGAGAGCGAGATGCTGATGCACGCCTGGTCCCGGGCGGCGATGGAGATGTGCACGACCGAGACGAAGCCGCTCGTCTACCAGACGGCGTCCACGGGCCTCTGGGGCGAACCGGTTCGGCAGCGTCGCTCCGTCATCACCAACGACTACGCGGCCCCGAACCCGCAGAAGCGGGGGTACCCGGAGGGTCACCCGCCGATCCACCGTCACCTGGGAGTCCCCGTGATGGAGGGCGGACGGGTGGTGCTGGTCGCCGGCGTCGCGAACAAAGAGACCGACTATACGGAATCCGACGTCTCCGAGCTCTCGCTCCTGATGCAGGGCCTCTGGCAGGTCCTGAAGGGCAAGCGGGCGGAGGCGTCGCTCCGGGAGTCCGAGGAGCGGTACCGCCTCGTCTCGGAGTTCTCCGGTCACCTGGTCTACGAACTTGACATCGAGAGCGGGGCGATCCGCTGGTCCGGCCCGATCGAGAGGGTGACCGGTGAGACCCCGGAGGCATTCCAGGCGGTCGGGATCGCCGAATGGGAGGAGCGGATCCACCCGGACGACCGCGCCCGGGTGAAGAGGGCGCTCGAGGACGCGATCGCCCGAGCCGACGACTTCTGGGTCGAGTACCGGTTCCGGAGGGCGGACGGCACCTACATCCCGGTCGAGGACCTGGGGGCGTTCATCACGGATGCCGGGGGCCGGGTCCGACGAATGTTCGGCACGATGATCGACCTCTCCGGACGGCGACAGGTCGAGGGGGCCCTGCGCCAGAGCGAGGAGCGGTACCGAGGGATCACGGAGCGCATCCGGGACCTCGTCTTCGTCCTCGACCGTGACTTCAACCTCTCCTACATCTCCCCCTCGTTCGAGATGATCAGCGGCGCCAGTGCCGCCCCGTTCCTGGGCGGCCCTCTCCTCCTTGAACAGCTCCGTCCCGAGGACCGGGTGAGGATCGCGGAGGCGATGGAGAGGAGCCGGGCACTGGAGCCGACGGGCCCACTCGAGGTCGTCTACCGGGCAGGGGACGGCCGGTCCCTGGTCCTGGAGTTCCACGGGACCCCGATCGTCGAGGACGGACAGCTGGCAGGGGTACAGCTGATCGCCCACGACATCACGGGGCTGCGAGAGGCCGAGGAGAAGCTCCGGAAGGCGAACGAGGAACTGGCGGCGCGGGAGGAGGAGCTCCGGGCGCAGCTCGAGCGTCTGGTCAGCAGGGAGCGGCAGCTCCGGGAGAGCGAGGCCCGGTTCCGCGCATTCTTCGACCACGCCCCGGTCGCTCTCACCCTCTCGGACGTGAAAGGGAACCGCTGTCTCGCGGCGAACCCTGCGTTCGAACGGATCACCGGGATACCTGTCGAGGAGGCGATCGGGAGGGGTGCGGTCGAGATGGGCCTCGTTCCCCCCGATGTCTCCGACTCACTCGGAAGGGAGATCATGAGCCGTGGAGGTATCGAGAACCTCCCCATCGCCTTCGAACACGCCGAAAGAGGACCGCGGGAGGGCCTCCTCTGGGCGATCCCGATAACGATCGAAGAGCGGCCTGCGGTGTTGACGCTCGTCGTCGACGTCACGGAGCAGAACCGGAACGCGGAGCAGGTCCGCGAGAGCGAACGCCGGCTCCGCTCCTTCTTCGATTCCATGGCCGAAGCGGTCTTCATCACGGACGAAGAAGGGCGGATCGTCGAATGGAACCCGGCAGCGGAGCGGATCTCCGGTCTCGGGAGGGACGAGGTGATCGGGATGCCCTCATGGGAGATCTCTCTCCGGTGCGCACCGTCCGAGCGGCGGACCGAGAGAGAACGCGCCCGGCTCGAGGAGGCAGTGCAGGGAATTCTTCGTTCCGCGGAGATCGCATTGTATAGTCCGCGTAATGTCGAGGTGGAGCGGGCGGACGGCACCCGGGTCGTCGTCCGGCAGACGGTCTTCTCGATGCCGACCCCCAGGGGTGTCCAGATCGGCTCCGTTGCCCTGGAGATCACGGACCAGGTGCGTGCCGCGGAGGCGATCCGGGCGAGCGAGCAGCGCTTCCGGCGCCTTTTCGAGCGGATCCCGCTCGGGATCGCCCTCGTCGGGACCGACTTCCGGTTCCAGGAGGTCAACCCGGCGCTCGAACGGATGCTCGGGTACCCCGGGGGGGAGCTCATCGGGCGCGACTTCTCGTCGATCACACACCCGGAGGACGTCCAGGTTGGGCTCGCCGAGGTTCGGCGGTTGCTCGCACGCGAGATCCCATTCTTCCAGCTCCAGAAGCGTTACCTGGCACGGGACGGACGGGTTGTCTGGGGGCTGGTCACCGTCTTTCCGATCCTGGACGACCAGGGGCGGGTGACCCTCCTCATCCCGGTGATCGAGGATGTCACCGAGCGGCGGCTCGCCGAGAACGCGCTCCGGACGGCAAACCGGCAGCTGGGTCTCCTCGCCAGCATCACCCGGCACGACATCCGCAACAACGTGATGGTGATGCTCGGGTACCTCTCCCTGGCGCAGGACCAGACCGACGACCCGGTCCAGCTGGCCCTCCTGGAGCGGCTGAAGGGGACCACGCGGAGGATCGAGGAGCAGATCGAGTTCACCGGGCTGTTCGAACACCTCGGCTCCCGGGACCCCGAGTGGCAATCGCTCGCCGACATCATCTCGAACCTGCAGGTTCCCGAGGGGGTGGTCCTGAGCGACGAGACCGACGGATTCGAGGTCTATGCGGACCTGATGCTCGGACATGTCTTCTCGAACCTCCTGGACAACTCGGTCCGTCACAGCGGCGGTGCGGTCGTGCGAGTCCGTGTCGGGGCGGGAGAGACGGATGAGGGCCTGGTCGTCGTCTTCGAAGACGACGGCACGGGGATCCCGTTGGAGGAGAAGGACGTGATCTTCGAACGGGGCGTCGGGAAGAACACGGGGCTCGGGCTTTTCCTGGCCCGAGAGATCCTCGCCCTCACCGGTATCAAGGTCCGGGAGACCGGGATTTTCGGCCGCGGGGCACGGTTCGAACTCGTTGTGCCGCCGGAGGCCTACCGGTCCGGAGATGGGACCTGACCCCCCGGGACCATCTGGGGGTCGATCCCTTCACCGGGCAAAGGCCCGGTACCCGGTCCCCTGGATGATCGGCCACTCGCGGCGGGTTGTCGCTGCCGGCCATGCCGACGGGTTCGGCTCGGCCCCCTCCCCGGCCACCGGGGTCGGTTCCCTCTCGACCGCGACCGGTGCGGCTGCGAGGTCCACGCCCCGTGCCGCGCAGCAGCACTCCACCGTGACCCCGTTCGGGTCGTGGAGGTAGACGGAGTAGAGGAACCCGTGGTCCGTCACGTCCGATGCAGCGACACCCGCTGCGGCGCAGCGGTCCTTGAGTCGGAAGAGGTCGTCGAGCGACCCAACCCCGAGGGCGACGTGGTCGTAGGCGAACGGGCCCGCGACGGGGATCCCCGCCTCCTTCTCGGCCACCGGTAGGGTCCCGGGCCACTCGAAGAAACCGACGAGTGTCCCCCGGCCAGCGTCGAAGAAGTATGCCCGCTGCCCCGGGCGCCCGAGCCGGCCCACAAGCCGACACCCAAGCAGATCCCGCCAGAACCGGATCGTCGCGTCCATATCCCCCGTCGCAAGCGCGACGTGGGAGAGACCCTGTATGGCTGTCATGCAGAGTCCTCGCCGTGGAAAAAGACAGGTCTTTCGGCGGACCCTGGAGGTACGGCCCCTCAGCTATCGAAGACGACAGCGGGCTCCTGGCCCTGACGCGACCCTCTTCAGGTCAGAGAGAGGAGACGACCCGACCTGCCAATGTTCTCGCGAGGCAGCTCCTGGATCAGGATCGTTATCGCCGACGGTTCGACCCCGAGGGTCCGGACCAGTGTCTCCGTGAACTCCTCGACGATCTGCCGCTTCTCTCCGACGCTCTTTCCGCTCGACATCTGGATCGTGACGATCGGCATCGTATATGGGGTCGTCCGAAGAGGAGATGAAAGGGGATCATGTCCGGGTCCGGCAGATCATGGAGCGTGGCAGGACGAGGAGGCCTCGGGGTCGTCGTACTTGGGCCGAAGGCCGGCCCACCCGGTGTACCCGCAGTAGATGCAGCAGTCGCCCTCGCAGGACTTGCAGGCGGTCGCTGGCGACCGGACCTCGACCCAGCCCCGACGGTCGCAGTAGGTGCACCCCGCACCCTCGCAGGCGTGGCAGGTGACGTGGACGTATTCGTCGGCCATCTCGTCTTCGTGGGCCCGACGACGGGAAAATGGTTTGCGAATCGACAGCCATCGGCGCCTCTTCCCATCCCTTAATGACCGGTCCGGTCCCACCTTCTCGCACCGTGACGCTCCACATCGCGCTCGACGACACCGACATGCCCGGGACGCGGGGCACGGGCCGGCTCGCCCGCGCCGTCGCGGACGCCATCTCAGCCCGTCACCCGGTCGCCGGCGTCACCCGGCACCAGCTCCTGGTCGACCCGGCGATCCCGTACACCTCGCACAACTCCTGCGCCGTCGTTCATGTCGGGGCGGGACGAGGGGACCTCGGCAGCGTGCTCGAGGTCGCCCGCGAGGTGATGCGGGACGAATTCATCCCGGGGTCGGACCCCGGGCTCGCCGGCGCAGTCTCCGGCGAGGTCTCGCCTGCGGTGATCGCGTTCGGCCAGGACGCGAAGCGGTGCGTGCTGACACAGGACCGGGCGCTCCGGACCGCCCGGAACGCGGGGGTCTTTCTGGAGCCGCTCGGAGGGACCGGGGACGGCGTGATCGGGGCGCTCGCCGGGATCGGCCTCGCCGCAACCGGGTGCGATGGACGGTACCTGGCGCTCGGCCGGGTCCGCGACCTCGTCGGCGATTGCACCGTCGAGGCGGTTCTCGAGGCGGGTGTCGACCAGGTGCTCACCCTCGAGGGCCGGCCGATCCGGTCCGGCCGGATCGCCGGCCTGGACCGGCGGGCGCCGAAGCCCTGCCCGTTCCAGGGCCGGGCGGTCCTCTTCGTCGAGGAGGCGGACGGAGTCTTCATCCCGGTGAAGCGGGACTGATCTGGGCCGGGCTGTTCATCAACCTCCTGGAAACCTTATTACCGGGGACGACCACTTCATCTGCACTGTGACGGCGCGGGCCGGGGGGCGATAGCGATCGCTGGTGTTGTCGAGGCCGCCGTGATCGGCCTGCTGATCCTGGCGAACGGCCTCTTCTCGATGTCCGAGTTCGCCATCGTCTCGGCGAGGCGCCACCGGCTCCAGGCCATGGCCGAGGAGGGCGACGCCGGTGCCCGGGCCGCGCTCGACCTCGCCTCGGAGCCGAACCGGTTCCTCTCGACGGTCCAGATCGGGATCACCGTGATCGGGGTCCTCTCGGGCGCGTATGGAGGCGCTGCTTTCGCCTCCATCCTGTCGGAGGTGATCGCCCGGGTGCCAGCCCTCGCCCCATACGCCTCGTCACTGGCCCTCGCCCTCGTCGTCGTGCTGATCACCTATCTCACCCTGGTGATCGGCGAGATCGTGCCGAAACGGCTCGCGCTCACCGACCCCGAGCCGGTAGCGGTCCGGATCGCACGACCGATGCGCCTCCTCTCGGTCGTCGCGGCTCCGTTCGTTCGGGTTCTCTCCGCCTCGACCGAGCTGGTCCTCCGGCTAATCGGAGTCAGAGAGCAGGCCGGTCCGATCGTGACCGAGGAGGAGGTCCGAATGATGCTCGAGGAGGGGACGAGCGCCGGCGTCTTCGATGAGGAGGAGCATGAGATGGTTGACCGTGTCTTCAGACTCTCGGACCGCCGGGTCGCCTCGCTGATGACCCCCCGCCACGAGATCGTCGGGATCGACCTTGATGATCCGCTCGAGGAGAACCTGACACGGATGCGCGAGGCGGGCCACTCCTACTTCCCGGTCTATCGGGGCGACCTCGACCACATCGAGGGGATGGTCTCGGTCCGGGCGATCTGGGCTTCAACCGCGGGCGGGCGCGGTCCGATCGCGATCGAGCCGCTACTCTTCGAGCCGCTCTACCTGCCCGAGTCTCTCCCGGCCCTCAAGGTGATGGAGCAGCTTCGCACGGCGGCGACCCACGTTGCGCTCGTCACCGACGAGTTCGGCTCGGTCGAAGGGCTCCTCACCCTCCACGATCTGCTCGCGGCGATCGTCGGCGCCCTGCCGGACGAACACGACGAGGAGCCGGGGGCGGTCCAGCGTGAGGACGGTACCTGGCTCCTGGACGGACTCCTCCCGGTCGCGGAGTTCCGCGACCGGTTCGACCTGCCGCCGCTCCCCGGCGAGGACCGGGGCTACTACCGGACCCTCGGCGGGTTCGTGATGATGCACCTGGAGCGGACCCCGGTGACGGGTGACCGGTTCAGCTGGGACGGGCATGGGTTCGAGGTCGTGGACATGGACAGGAACCGGGTCGACAAGGTCCTCTTCGTCCCATCCCTCAACGAGGGTTAAGTTCCGGGCCGGCCCACGCTCACCATGGATTACACCTCGGGGTCGCTCGGCCGGGTCTTCGTTGCTCGTGTCGACCACGGAGAGGACCTCCTCGCCGCACTTGTCGGGCTCGCCGATACCGAGGGGGTGGCAGTCGGCGCCGTCCTTGTCCTGGGGGCGCTCGCCAATGGCCGAATGGCCCAGGGGCCGAGCACCCGTGACCTGCCCCCGATCCCGGTCTTCTCCGCCTTCGAGGACGGACGCGAGCTCCTCGGGGCGGGGACCCTCCTTCGCGAGGAGGGCCGGCCGGTCCTGCACCTCCACGCGGCGGCGGGCAGGACCGGTGCGACCTCGGTCGGCTGCCTCCGGGAACGGGCCGATGTCTATGCCACGGTCGAGGTGGTCATCTTCGAGCTCCTTCTCGATGCGCGACGATTCGCCGACCCGGCGGCGGGGTTCAGCCGGGTCGAGTTCGGGGAGTGAAGAGGCGAACCGTCTCGCCGACCAGGACGAGGACGAAGACACCCGCGTAGAGGAGCGGGGCGAACGGAGCCAGGCGCACGAAGACCTCGAGACCGAAGAGCCGGTCGACCTCCAGGAGGAGCTGGACGACGTACCAGGCGGTTACAGCAGCGGCGACAGCCCGGAGGAGGACGCCGGGCAGGTTCACCGGGAACGGCAGTCCGAGCAGCAGGTCGGCGAGCAGGTTCGCGACGGCGAGGACGACCACCACCCAGACCGTGGCGGTGAGAAACACGACGAGCCCGGTCCAGCTGGCGGACGGATACGTATTCGCAAGCAGGGAGAGGACACCCAGGACCACCAGGTAGACGGCAAGGCCGACAAGGTGGCCCAGGGGCCCAGGGCGACCGTCGTAATCGTCGGGCTCTCGCCCTGTCATGAGAGGGTTCTTTCGTACCGTCGGGCGGCCTCGGGCCCGTTGCTACAGAACTCCGTGAACTTGAGGTCGAGGTCGCGGTGGACCGGGCACCCGGCGCAGGCGCACCCCAGGTTCTCGGTCATGCAACCGAAGGAGCGGCCGATCAGGCAGTAGAGGCGTTCGCCTGCCCCCTCGCTGCAGTCGTTGTAGGTCGGACAGTCCGGGCAGGCGCACTGGCCGGCGAGCCGCTCCAGCTCGGTGCCGAGATCAGCAGGCTTTCGCCCGCGGTTCTCGGCCGTGAAGGCCTCGAAGCGATCCATTGCTGGTTCCCCGGCATCTCTCTCGTCGTGTCGGTATATCAGCCCTTCCACACCCGGCCGGTCGTCTGAAAGTGGACCTTCGCCACCCGGTAGAGGACCTCGGGCCCCGCCTCCTCGACGAGCCGCCGCCCCGCCCGCACGACGGCGGGTGAGGACCCACCCTTCGGGAGAGTGACGCCCACCTCCGCCGAGAGCAAGGCGAGCCCGTCCAGGAACCGGGCGCGGGCGAGGCACGAAGCGGCCGCCACCGCGGTCCGGTCCTCGGCTCCGACCTCTGTCAGGACCGGCACGCCCGGGCAGCAGGCGGCGAGCGCCGCCTCGACCCGGGGCGTCGCCGAGAACCGGTCGACGACCACGACCCCGACCGGTCCCCCGGAGACGACTCGCCCGATCGCGGCCGCGTGAAGGCCGGCCAGGAGGTCGTTCAGGTTCCGGCCCCGGGCCGCGAGCTCAGCGTACCGGGCGTTGTACTCGGCCGGCATCAGAACCTCGGTCGCTGTCGTACACTCCCGGGAGATCATCGCGGCGAGCCGACTGACCTCGGCGTCGGAGACGGTCTTGGAGTCACGGACGCCCCGTGCGGCGAGCCCCGCCGCCTCGAAGGCGTCGACCCGGACCGCCGCCGCGACCAGGGGGCCGAAGTAGTCGCCCTTGCCCGACTCGTCGGCACCCACCTGGGGCCAGCGTTCGAGGAGGCTGGTGACCGCCTCGCCCGTCCGGGCGGCGGCCCCCTCCACGAGCAGGCGGAGGGCAGGGTCCCGGACCTGCGAGGCGTCGACCGTGACCCGCCCGTCCTTCCGCCCGTAGACCCGGACCACGCCTCCGTCGCCGACCCGGAACTGCAGCCCGTGCTGGATCGGGACCGGCTCCGAGGTGCGGTAACCACGACCTTCGAGCCGGCGGCGGAGCTCGTCGGTCCGTTTCCAGAGTTCTCCCGGGCCGTTCATCGGTACGGGTGGGTCGTTCCTCCGGATAAAGGCGGTCGGCGGACCTCTCCGGCACAAGCGTTCCTTCTGTGCGGTTTTGAAAAAACGCGGCGGTAGTGTGGTCGACCACGGAGTGTTGAAGCGGACGGTCATCGTCATCCTATAAATACTTTGTAGTCAAGGATCTGGTGAGGCGACTCTCAAATGGACTATGGAACGATGCTCGGTGACGCCCTCGATTATGTCAAGACGGCGCTCATCGACAACTACATGCGGTGGCTGATCCTGATCATCGGATCGATCATCTTCCCGATCCTGATGGGCTACACGCTCCGGATCTACCGCGGGGCCCGGACGCCCCCCGAGACGGACGACCTGGTCGGGCTCTTCGTCGATGGTATCAAGCTCTTCATCGTCCAGCTGATCTGGGCGATCCCGGTGATCATCGTCGGTGTCATCTTCATGGGCAGCTCCGCCGCCCTCCTGATGTCGGGCTCCGATGCCGCTGCCGCCGCTGGCGCCGGGGGGCTGTTCGTCGGGGGACTGATCATGTTCGTCGTCGCGATCATCATCGCGCTCTTCGCCACGATCGCGGGAGTCCGGTTCGCCCGCACCGACTCGTTCGGCGAGGCGTTCAACTTCCGGGCGATCCTGGAGCACATCGGCCGGATCGGGTGGGGCTCCTACATCGTCGCCCTGCTGATCGTGATCGTGGTCATCGGCGTGGTGAGCACGATCCTCGGGGTGATCCCGATCCTGGGCTGGCTCCTCTCGATCATCCTGGCGCCGGCCTTTTCGATCTTCGCGGCCCGGTACATCACGCAGATCTACGACAGCGTTACGGCGCCGAACTGATCCCCCCCTTTTTTTCGAGGTTTTCGTCACGCTCAAGTAGTCACTCGTCGAGAGTTCTCACGAGGTTTCTATCGATGGAGATCGGCACGATGCTCGGCGACGCCTTCGAGTACACGAAGGCGGCGCTCCTTGGCCAATGGGTCCGCTGGCTGATACTGCTCGTCGGGACAGTCGTCTTCCCGATCCTGCTCGGGTACACACTTCTCGTCTACCGTGGCGAGAGGACGCCGCCCGACCCCCAGGACTGGGTCCAGGTCTTCATCGACGGGATCAAGCTCTTCGTCGTCCAGCTCGTCTACGCGCTCCCGGTGATCGTCATCTCGATCGCACTCAACCTGGCGTTTTTCATCCCCGTTTCGGTCATCTCCGGCCCGGAAGGATCGATCGACGGGGCAACGGCAGGTGGGGCCACTCTCGTCTTCGCTCTGCTCTCGCTCGTCCAGCTCGTCCTCTCGCTCATGATCTCGCTCGTCTCGCTGATGGCATCGGTGAGGTTCGCCCGCACCGACTCGTTCGGCGAGGCGTTCAACTTCCAGGCGATCCTCGATCACATCGGCCGGATCGGCTGGGGCTCGTACATCATCGCGCTGATCGCGCTCTACATCGCCCTCTTCGCCTTCATCTTCGTGATGATGGTCGTCGGGGTGCTGACGCTCGGCATCGGGTTCATCCTCTTCGTCGCCCTCTCACCGGCGCTCTCGGTCTTCGTCGCCCGATACGTCGCCCTCATCTACGACAGCGCCCTCCTGGCAGAAGATCAGGTGACGCTGGCCTGACGCCCCCTCCCCCTCTCTTCTCTTCCCGGTCATCCACCACAAGCCTGAATGCCGATCCCCGTCCACCTGATCGTGAAATGACCGATGGGGACGCGCCGCTCCACGCGATCCGCCTGATCGCGGAGAACCAGAAGGGGGTGCTTCGGGACATCGCGACGGTGGTGGCCGCTCACGGTGCCAACATCCTGATGATCCACCACGAGACCTTCGACTCGGGCCCGAACTCGGGCCTCGGCGAGCTCTACTTCGAGTACGAGGAGGCGGTCGACCCCGTGTCGTTGATCGCCGATCTCTGCCGGGTGCCGTACGTCTGCTCTGCCACCGCGTGTGACCCCTTCTCCATGATCTACGGCTCGCGCGTCATCATCATCGGCGGGGGGGCCCAGGTCGCCCAGGTCGCCCTCGGCGCCGTGAACGAGGCGGACCGGCACAACATCCGCGGCGAGCGGATCTCGGTCGACACGATTCCGCTCGTCGGTGAGGAGTCCCTCGCCGTCGCCGTCGATGCGGTCGCCCGACTTCCCCGGGCCTCGATCCTGGTCCTCGCCGGCTCCCTGATGGGCGGAGAGGTCTCTCGTGCGGTGGATCGGGTCCGGGAAGCGGGAATACCGGTGATCGCGCTGAACATGGCCGGCAGCGTCCCGGACCATGCCGACCTGGTGGTGACCGACCCGATCCAGGCCGGAGTCTTCGCCGTTATGCACGTCTCGTCCCGGGCGCGGTTCGACATCGAGCGCGTGAAGGGGAGGCGGTTCTGATGGACGGACCCACCTCGCCGGGAGCGGTGTGATGGACCAGGTGGAGCGGGCAGTCCAGGTGCTGATGCACGACGGCCTCGTGGTCTACCCGACCGAGACCGTCTTCGGCCTGGGGGCCGACGCCTTCTCGGACGAGGCGATCCGCTCGGTCTACGACTCCAAGCACCGTCCCCTCTCACAGCCGGTCTCGATCGCAGTCGCCGACATCGAGATGCTCGGCGCCGTCTGCCGGCTCACTCCCCTCGCCGAGGAGTTCATCGAGCGGTTCCTTCCCGGGCCGTTCACGGTCCTGGTCGAGGCCCGTCCGCTCCTGCCCGCCCAGCTCCACTGCGGCACCGGCCTGATCGGCATCCGGATTCCGGTCCACCCTATCGCTGCCGAGCTGCTGCAGCGGTTCGACGCCCCGATCACGGCGACGTCGGCCAACACGCACGGCGCCCCGGAGCCGGCCACGATCAACGACGTCCACTGCTACCGGGACTACACGATCGATGCGGGGCGGCTCACGGGGACTCCTTCCACCGTGGTCGACCTGGTGAACCTGACGATCGTCCGGCCAGGCGCGGGCCTGGACGAGGCGGTCGGGTTCCTGAGGAGCCGATGAGCCGGCCGCTCCGGCTCCGGGACTTCGTTGAGGACCGGGACGGCTGGCTCTACGCGGTCGCCGCCTACGACAACCAGGAGCGGGTGGGGTGCGTCCTCCGGTACGTTCCGGACCCTGCGGGTGACCGTATTCGGCGCGCCTCCGGGGTGCGCTACCGCAAGCTCGACTTCGCCGAGGCCTTCGCCCGTGTCGCGGCCGAGAAGCCGGCGTATCTCGACCTCCTCTGTCGGGTGCCGCTCGACGAGATCGCGGCCGTGCACCGACCGGAGGCGGTCTTCCCATCAGTGCTCGCCCGGGACGAGCGGGTGCGCCGGCTCGCGGACGCCCTCCGTCTCGAGCCGGGAACCGCCGGGTGCACGGGCTCGCTCCTCGTCGGCCTCGAAGGGCCCGGTTCCGACATCGACCTGGTTGTCTATGGCGAGGCCTTCGACCGGGCGCGGGCCCGGCTCCCGGAGGCGATCCGGGAGGGGCTGGTGGACGACCTCTCGGAGGACCTCTGGCAGCGGGTCTATGCGAAGCGCCGTCCGGAGCTCTCCTACGAGGAGTTCCGGAGACACGAGGGCCGCAAATGGAACCGGGGCCAGGTGGGGGGGACCTACTTCGATATCCTCTTCTCCCGGGACCATGCCGCGATCGACCCGGCCCCGGTGCCGAAGGGCCCGGTCCTCGGCACGAGGCGGGTTGAGGCGACCGTCACGGACGCGTCGCTCGCCTACGACGTCCCGGCGGTCTACGAGGTTGACCACTCCGACGTCTCACGCGTCCTCTCGTTCACTCACACCTACTCGGGCCAGGCACTCGAGGGTGAGGTGATCGAGGCGGCGGGCGTCCTGGAGGCGCACGGCAACGAGCGGTGGCTTGTGGTCGGCACCAGCCGCGAGCCGGTCGGCGAGTATATCCGCTCGAAGACGCTCCTCGGCGGGAACTAGGCGGGGTTCAGGTTTACGGGGTGGACAGGCGGCAGGGCCCTTCCCGCTTCGCCATCCCCGGCCCGGGCGTCACCGTCGCCGCCGTCGGGGTCCCCCGGGGAGGAACTCTCGGGCAAGTGCTGCTGAACTCGCGGTCGGAGACCCCGTCGAGCCCGTTCAGGAGTCGGGTGCCGAAGATACCAGGGTTCGCGTACAGCGCCCACGTACTGGGTCTCGACTTTCCTTCCCTGGACGACGTCGTAAGCCTCATCGAATGCGGACTCGAGGGCCGCGAGGTCGAAGGCGTTGGCCTGGGCGCCTGCAGAGAGGAGGATGAATGGCCGTCTCATCGCTATCGCGAGAGGGTATCCTCCGGTACGAACAAGGGTTCTTCGCTATCTCAGTCCACCCGTCACAGGATCGACCGGCCGCTCCTCGCCCCGCTTGCACAGGCCCGCGCGTGCGGGCAGCGGCTGCAGGGGGCGTCGGCGGGCCTGGGAGGGAGGCGTCCCTCCTGTACCCGCCGGGCAACCGCGAGGGCCCTGAGCACAGCCCGGCGGTCACGGGGTTGCGGGGTGTACCGTCGCACCGTCCCCGTGGGGATGTAGACCAGGTGGACCGCCTCCAGGGGCCGCCCCCGCTCCTCCTCCAGGCAGAGCGCGTACGCGGCGGCCCGCACCCGGTCGGCAAACGTCACCCCGAAGGTCGGAGCGTCCGCCGCCCGGACGACGGCGCAGGCGGAGAGGTCGGGGGCGACCCCGTCCACCAGGCCCACGAGGCCGAGCCGCTCGGACCGGACGGGCCGGTCCGCGAGTTCGAACGGTGGGGGCCGCATATCCCGGCAGGCAACCGTCCAGGCCTCCATCAGGGCTCGCGCCCCGGGGTCGACCCCGGGGAGGACGACGGTGAGCTCGTCCCAGATCACGGCGGGCTCCAGGTCTCTGCCGATGTGGGCGGCGACCTGCTTCGCGACCGCGTATCGGACGGACTCCGCGGCCGGCCGGGAGAGGTCGTGCCAGTACCGAAGCGGGCACCGGTGGGCCGCGACCAGTCCCGAGACCGTGATGGGTGGGGTCATGTGCACCGCCGGGTGGTAGCCGCCATCTACCCCTGACCATCCCGCCCGGCCCGGGCGAACCAGCCACGGGGCCGGTACATCGGCGTCACCCCGGCCGATGCCATGTCGCCGGTTGCCCAGGCATAGCGGCTCCTGATCGTCGGCGGCAACCGGCTCTCGGGGATCGAGACGAAGCCGAATCGGCCGTAGAAATCCTCGAGTCCGTGGACCGCGTGCATGAAGAGGTCCTCGTTCTGGCAGGCCTCGACCAGGGCACCGACCGCCCGGTTCGCGTAGCCCCGGCCCCGGAACGGTGCCGGGGTGAAGACTGCGTCCACCTCATACCCATCGGGGTGGCGACGGCACCGGGCGAGCGCGACGAGGTTCCGATCGACGAAGACGCCGAATACCCGGTCGATCCCGGGGTCTCCACGGGTCTCGTGGTAGTCGCGCCAGGCCTCGTCGGCGAGCGGGAACTCCGCCGAGAGGAGCTCCCGGACCTGGACCGCTAGCGCGGCCCGGGGACAGGCGACGAGAACCGGGCAGGGGGCGGTGAGGGCCACACCCTCCGCCACGGGCCCGAGTCCGACCCCGGCCGCCGCGTCACGACCCCCCACACGGCAGAGGGCGATGAGGGTCGCCCGCTCGTCGATGGCGGTCTCGATGACGACCGGGACGACCTCCCCTGGCCGGTGGAGTGGGACGAGACCAAGTTCTTCCGCGAGCGGAGCGAGCCCTTCCGGGACATCGGACCCGACATGGAGGAGGACTCCGCCGCCGATCCCGCCTCCGGCCACGAGCCGGCGAGCTGCATCGACCGAGGTGGCAGAGAGGTCGGTCGGGACCAGGACGCGGGAGAGGAGCGGGCCATTCGTCCGCCCCCGGACGACAAGGACGTCGGACCGCCCCCCCCGGAGAACCGCCTCCGAGACGGAGCCGAGCAGGCGGTCGACCGCCCGCCCGCGCCCCCGGGCTCCGATCACCAGCAGGTTCGCCCCCTCATCTCGTGCCGCCTCGACGAGGGCGTTCGCAACCGTCCTTCCCCCCCGGTCCACAACCCGGGCCGTGACGTCTGCACCCAGTCCTCGGAGGCGGGTCGCCTCCGCCTCGAGCCCCCCGGCACGGTCAGCCCCGTCCGTTACGAGGGCGAGGACGAGACAGGGTCTTCCCGGGAGCCCTATGCAGGCGTCTCCGGCCCGGGCGCTCTCCTCCGAGAGGTCTGTGCCGACCAGCACGCGGTCCCAGGTCATGACACGCGGCACTCCTCGAGCGGGATCGTGATCACGAACCGGGCTCCCTTCTCTGTCCCCTCTTCGGCGATTCCGATCCCGGTGATCCCAAGGATCTCACGGGCCAGGTAGAGCCCGTGGCCGTACCGCTCGCCCGTCGGCTCGAAGAGGTGTTCTCGGTCGTCGGGCGGGACTCCGTGTCCATCATCCTCGACCACGATCCGGCAGCCGTCGGGCCCGTGATGGTAACTGACGACGACCGCGCTCGCTCCCGTTCCCGGGCGGGTCGCGTTGTCGAGGAGGTGGTAGAGAGCGACCGGCAGGGCCGGGTCGGCGTAGACCTCGAGCCGGGCGGTCCAGGCGCGGACCGCGACCGGCCCCGGGTCGAGGCGGGCCCGAGCCTCCTCGACCGCGTCCTGCACAGGCTGCCAGGTCGGCGGGCGGGTCCCCAGGACCCGGAACTCACGGGAGACCTCTTTTCGGCGTCGGAGGGCTCCGATCCGCTCCCCGAGAGGGCGGAGGCGGGCGAGTACCTCCGGGTCGTCGACCCCGGCCCGAACCCGGGCCAGGCACCCCTCGAGGTCGTCGACCGCCGTCGCCAGGTCGTGGTCCAGGATTCCGGCGAGGTTTGCCATCGTCCGGTTTGCTGTCTCGAGTGCCGCCCGGGCGAGGTGGAGCCCGGTCATATCCGCCAGGGTGACGACCCGTCGGTCGGAGCCGAGCGGCGCTCCGGAGGCGAGGGAGTGGACTTTCCGTCCGTCCTCCCGGACCAGGGCCAGCTCCTGCTGCTCGACCGGTCCCCGTCCGAGGGCGATAAGAAACCTCTCTGCCACCTCCGGGTCGGCCGCCAGACCTGCGAACGGCCTCTCCCGGAGATCAGCCGGCGCCTGCCCGAACAGGGCACCGGCGCGGAGGTTCGCATCCTCTATCCGGCCGTCGGCCCCGAGCAGGAGGACTCCGGAGACCGAGTGGTCGTAGAGCCCCCGATAGAGCGACTCCTGGGCCCGGAGCCGGCGGGATAGGTGGGCGATCAACGCGCCGATCGCGACCAGGGTTACCGCCCGGGCGATCACTGCGACGCCCTCGCCCGGCATGAGCGGGAGGGCGAAAGCGGCGTAGGCGCACGCGATCGCGACGGAGATGGTGGTGCCCCGGTGGGGGTACCAGTACCCGGCGAGAGCGATCGGCAGGTAGAGGAGGTGGGGGAGGGCGACCGTTACCCCGGCGAAGAGGACTCCCGCGAGGTTGACGAGCAGGACTGCCGTCGCCGTGAGGCCGATGATCACCGGACGTCTTCCGGCCCCGAGCAGCTCTCGCGGGTTCATAAGCGCCGTTCGACGTTCGAAGGTAAAAAACGATGACGATTGTTCCGGCGGCTATATCTGTTCTCCCACCGTGATTTCATCATGGCTGTGACCATACGCGAGCTCGACCCCGACGAGTTTGTCCTCGTCGACCGGCTCTGGGAGCAGTACCGCGGGCAGCAGACCGACCGGGCGATCGACCGGGTGCTCGGCGCGTTCGTCTACGGCACGCTCGCCGGCACGACGCGGGCAAGGCGCCACCCCGACGGGCTCGAGGTGGACGGCGTCTTCGTCTCGGAGGCGTACCGGGGCCTCGGCCTCGCCCGGCAGCTCGTCCAGGCCATGATCGACCTGGTCGGGCACGAGCCCGTCTGGCTCCACTCGACGATCCCGCTGATCGGGTTTTACGGTACCTTCGGCTTCACACCGGTCGAGGAGCGGGCCCTCCCCAAGACGATCCGCGAGCGGCTCGCGTTCTGCTTCGGCGAGATGGTCGGGTGCGGCGTCTGCCCGATGAGGCGGGAACCGCCCTCCTGAGCCTCCCTCTCGTGCTCCCCCATCCTGGCCCGGTGCCGGTGCCTAAAGCACCCCGCGGTAGAACGCGAGCCTTCGAGCCACCGGTTTGAACGCCTCGACCAGCGCACCCGCGTCCCCTTCTTCAAGCGGGCCGGCGGCGGCGGCCCTGAGCAGGCACGCCACCTCGTCGGGCGTCTCGCACCCGACGACCGCAAGGCCGACCGGGTAGGTGAGGGCGAATCGGACGAGCACCTCGGCGGTGATCCCTCCCTCGGGGGCCACGTAACGGCCCCTGCCCAGCACCTTCATCGCGATCGGGGTGACCCCGGCGTCAAGGGCGGTCTCGAGGACCCGGTCGAGGAACCCGCCGAGGACCGCCTCGACCGGGTTGACCGGCAGGAGCACCGTGTCGACCGGCCAGCGCTCGACCGCCTCGGCGAGGACCGCCGGGTCATGATGGCCGGTGACCCCGATGTGACGGACAAGGCCGGCCTCCTTCGCCTCGAGAAAGGCCCTGAGCGCCCCGTTCGGCCCCTCGCACTCCCGCAGCTCCGGGCGCGTCCGCAGGTCGTGGACCTGCCACAGGTCCAGGTAGTCGGTCCGCATTCTTGACAGGGTCTGCGTCAGGTCCGCGATCGCTCCGGGATAGGACCGGCTCGCCGACTTGCTCGTGAGGAAGACTCCGTCCCGCCGGGCCGACCGCTCGGACCAGAACCGGCCGTGGTAGACCTCGCTCTCCGCGTACGCCCGGGCGGAGTCGAAATAGCGTATCCCCCTCTCGAGGGCCTCCGCGATCACCGCGCCGGCCTCCGTCTCCCGGTTCGTCGTGCGGAGGACACCCTCGCCCCCGAGCCCGACCCGGGGGCGGTCGGGCACTCCGCCTGTCCTCATCGCGTCGATCGTGAGTCGCCTGACGAGAAAGGGTTATCGGGAAGCCGTCCTGTTCGGCCCGGGACCGGTGACCTGGAGCTGGAACGGCAGGGAGAGGCTCCGTCCGTCCGTCCCCGTCGCGTGTACCTTGAAGGAGTACGTCCCCGGCGGCGCCCCAGCGTGGGCTACCAGCATCCGCGCGGTGAACTGCGGGTCAGGCAGGTCGGTCGTCGGGTTGAACGTGACGTAAATCCCCTCCGGCACCTCTTCGGCGTGGAGCGTAACCGGGAGGTCGTACTCGAAGTACGAGGGGCCGGACCGGAGGAGCGTGATCCGAACTTCCACGTTGATCCGCTCCCCGGGAGCGATCGACCCCCCCGATGGGGTGATGGCCAGCTCGAAGTCCCGCGCTTCGGAACCATGCATCAGTCCCGAGGCGAGCATGTAGAGGACCGCCCCTACGACCACGAGAAAGAGTGCGACCGAGACGTAGAACGAGAGGGATCGCCCCCGCTCCTCCGATTCCCGTCCAGGGACTGGCGGCGGGCCGGCAGGAGCGCGCGGGGCCATGATACCAATACTGTCCGCCCCCCGGGTAAAAAAGCTGCAGGGTCGGCTCCGATGCCTGCCGGGGGGCGCCCGGTGGTACGACTAAACCTGAAGAGGTCGAGATGTACTCATGGAGATCACGGTCCGGCCGGCCATCCCGGCCGATGCCGAAGCCATCTCGACCGGCAACCGTGCGACCGCCCTCGAGACGGAGGGGTGGGCGCTCGATCCGGCACAGGCCCTCGCCGGCGTCCGGGCGGTGATGGACGACCCGTCCCGTGGGTTCTATCTGGTCGCCGAAATCGGGGGCATCGTCGTCGGGCAGTGCATGGTCACCTTCGAGTGGTCGGACTACCGGAACGGGGTGTTCTGGTGGATCCAGTCGGTGTACGTCAGACCCGAGGCACGACGTCAGGGGATCTTTCTCCGACTCTTCCGCACGGTCGAGAGGATGGCAAGGGCGCGGGCGGACGTGACCGGCCTTCGGCTCTACGTCGAGGCAGGGAACCGGCCAGCGCAGGAGGCCTACTTCCGAGCGGGAATGGAACGGGCCCCGTATCTCCTGCTCGAACAGGACTGGGGAAGAGGCGGATGATAGTGTCCGGGCCGGCCCGTGAGGGAGACGGGTCGACCGGCGGGGTATGGTGCTCTGCCGGTGTACCGGGATGGAGAGGGACGATGCCCGGTTGCACCGTACGGCCGGGACATCACCTGTAAGATCGGATCCTGTCCCTCTTCAATCACGACAATAATTGAACCTCTTCTCTCTCATCCGCGTATCACTCCCCCGGGATCGGCCCGCAAAGAGAAAACCGAAGCAATAAATCCCTGATCGGAGAAAGCATCTCTTCAGCAGGGTGCACGTCCCGTATGACTCTCCGTTCCAGGGTTCTCCTTCTCTACCTGTTCATCGCAGTCCTGGTGGTCATACTGGTAGGCGGGCTGCTACCGTCGACGCTCCAGGCCCAGCACCTGGACGCAGTCTCCTCGGAGTCCATTGTCCAGCTCAGGCACATCGACTTCGCCCTGTCCAACTTTCTGGACGAGGCCCGGTACGACGTCCTGGAACTCTCGATGAACCCGGTCGTCCGGACGCCGGACGACGCCCGGTTCACCAGCTTCCTCAACGCCTCCGAGGAGACCTTCGAGTACTCCATCACACCTTCGGAGCAGGGGATCATCGATCTCTTCCAGGGATACCAGCGCTCCCATCCATACGTGAGCTCGGTCTACATGGGCCGTGAGAACGGGGCGTTCGTCCGCTCGTTCCCCCGGGCCCGCCCGACCGCGTACGACCCCCGCGACCGGCCCTGGTACGTGCTGGGCAGGGCGAACCCGGGCCAGGTGGTGAAGACCGATCCCTACCGTGCGGTCACGACTCCTGACGTCAACATCGGGATCGTAACGGCACTCGTCGACGCGAACGGCACGGTCTTCGGTGTGGTCGGCGCCGACATCACCCTCGTCAACCTGACGAGCTACCTCACCTCGGTGGGCAGGGCAGGCGCCGGCGAGATGCTCCTCGTCGACGCGAACGGCACGGTCCTTGCCGCGCAGGACCCCTCGCTCCTCTTCGGCGACGTCGAGACGATTCTCGGCGCCCATGCCCGGGCCTTTCTCGAAGAGGACGAGGGAGTGGTGGTCCTCGAGGACCGATACCTCGTTTACTACACCTCGCCCGAGCTCGGCTGGAAGATCGGGACCTACGTGCCGTTCGACGTGATCGGACAGAGGGTGAACGACTCGATCCAGAACGTCCTCCTCTTCGTGGTTCTCGCCCTCGGGCTGCTCATCGCGCTCACTCTGCTCGGGCTGGAGTATCTGGTGATCCGCCCGCTCTCCAGCCTCACCCAGGTGAGCCGACAGATCGCCGAGACCGGCGACCTCGACCAGGATATCCGGGTGGCGGGTCCTGGAGAGATAGCAACGCTGGGCCAGTCGTTCCGGGCGATGGTGGAGAAGATCGGCACCGAGGAGCGGGGTCGGCGGGAGGCGCTCGCCGAGCTGCAGGCGCACCGCGACAACCTCGAGCTGGTCGTCGCCGAGAGAACGAGGGATCTCGCCCTCGCGAAGGAGCAGGCTGAATCAGCCGACCGGCTCAAGTCAGCCTTCCTCGCCACCATGTCTCATGAGCTCAGGACCCCTCTCAACTCCATCATCGGGTTCTCGGGCATCCTCCTCCAGGAGCTGGCCGGCCCGCTGAATCCGGAGCAGAGAAAGCAGCTGGGCATGGTCTACGACAGCTCCGAGCACCTGCTCGCCCTGATCAACGATGTCCTGGACATCTCCAAGATCGAGGCCGGAGAGTTCACTCTTGCGGACGAGTCGGTCTCGATACCGGCCGTCGTCACGATGGCGGTCGCCACAGTACGGCCTCTTGCCGAAAGAAAGGGCCTCGCGATCGAGCTGGCGGTCGACCCTGAGGCAGGGGAAGTGCGGGGTGACCGGAGGCGGATCGAGCAGGTCTTCCTCAACCTTTTAAGCAACGCCGTCAAGTTTACCGATCAGGGTCATGTCCGGGTCGAGTGTTCGCGCCAGGGCGACCATGTCGTGACCAGCATCGGTGACACGGGTATTGGAATCTCGGAGAACGACCTCGACCGGCTCTTTCGCCCGTTCAGCCAGGTGGATACCGGGCTGACCCGGCAGTACGAGGGCACCGGGCTCGGGCTCTCGATCTCGAAGAAGCTCGTGGAGATGATGGGAGGGACGATCGAGGTGGAGAGCGAGGTGGGGAGGGGCAGCACCTTCAGCGTCCGGCTGCCCGCAGACGGAGGTTCACTAGGGTATAGTGTCAAACTAGCCCCTAACCTCCTTCTCCAATAACTCAAGGATGCGCTTCATTTTCATTTTGTCGCTCTCCTTTCTGTGATTATATCTCCAAACATATTCACCTAAATACAGGAATAATTTATCTCTCC
>CASGHK010000035.1 GCA_949320185.1 uncultured Methanomicrobiales archaeon
CGCCGTCACGACGGCCGGTAACGGCACGGCTACGGCCACCCCGACGAAGTCGCCCGGGTTCGGTGCGCTCGTCGCCCTGGTCGGTCTCGGTGCCGTCGCGGTCCTCGTCCTCCGCCGGAACTAAAACCCCCTACCCAACTCCTTTTTTTTGGTCCTCAGGTCCTGTCTCGAAAAATTATGCGCTCTGTGAGGTACAGGGGTGCAGGGGTCAGGGGAAGGCTTCGATCATCCTTGAAGCGATCGAAACTGATAAGTTTCATCTCAGGTTACATTTAATAGACACGTGAGTCGCGACGAATCACGTATTCCGTCTCGATTCTTCAGAACGGGTAGAACTGCATGAAACTGAACGTCTTCTTCCTGGTGTGTGCTATGGTGGTCTGCTTCTCCGCCGTTGCGGTTGGAACAGAGCATGTAGACGCTTCGATAAAGATCTGCCCGATGGGTGACTCGATCACCCGTGGTGGCATGGAACCGGACTCTGCCTATCCGAGCTATCGGTACCAACTCTGGACCATGCTCCACAACGGTGGTTACGATATCGACTTTGTCGGGTCGACCTCTGAGCCAAATTTTCTGCGATTTACCTTCGATCAGGACCACGATGGCCACTCGGGGTATACGACTGAGAAACTGGCCGATGATATCGATCGGCTGATGATGAACTACACGCCAGATATCGTCCTGCTCTATATCGGGACCAATGACGTGCTTCAGCAGGTCCCTATGAGCGATCGGATGCGTTCGATGGACCGGATTGTTCAATCGATCCGCCAGAAGAACCCGAACGTCAAGATCCTGATCGCTCAGATCTCTCCGACCGGTGATACGTTCAGGAACGAGTACGCCGAACTGAACAAGTTCAACCAGGAGCTTCTCTCCTATGCCCAGCGCGTAACGTCAACCGCATCGCCGATCGTGATAGTCGATATGAACACGGCATGGTCGACTGACCTGTTCAACCAGGAGGACGGTATTCATCCCTCGACCGAGGGAGAGATGCACCTGGCCCAGCGATGGGCGAATGCGCTGATCTCGACTGGGATGATCCGACCGTCAGTGCCGGTTACGGTCCCGACCGTCCAGCCGACGGTGATCCCCACGACCATCGTGCAGCCCTCCGTGGTCCCGACCGCGTTCCCCACGTATCAGGTCACGACCGTCCCGATCCCGACCAATCCTCAGGTAACTCCAACCGAGGTCTCGTCCCGGTCCGGGTTCGGCACTCGGTACTGGGGAGCCCGATCGGGCACGTCGGGTTCCGGGTTCTTCAGCACCGGGACGCGTGTCCTCCCGGTTGTGACGACCGGGTCGCCGCGCGGCTCTTCGTCATGGAATACCGACCAGGGGACGCCGTCGTCGCGTCCCTTCCAACGCTGGTACCCCACCTCCGACCGCTGGTCCTGATCCCCGGACCACCTTTTTTATTGTATTCCGACGACGACCCGGTGGAGCACGTCCACAGTACCGCGAAGTGCCCGTCCGCCGTCCCGGAGGTGGTGATAGACCTCTCTCTTCCTGAGTGCCTCCTTGGGATCGTCCTCGTTGAAGACCCGGACAAGTCCCTCGATGTAGGCATCCTCGATACCGTGCATCGCGGCACGCGCGGTCCTGATATAGGACCGGACCTGCTCGCCGTCGGTGGTCATGATGCGAACGGATTCGACCAACGCCCTCGTACCTTCAAGCAGGAGGCGCGCCATCCGATCGATCGCCTCGTCCGGGGCGACACCGAAGGCGTGCATCTCGCGCGCGGTGTCGCTGGCGAAGTTGAGGATGTAGTCCATCTGGCGAGAGAGGCTGTAAAGGTCCTGCCTATCGAAGGGGGTGGAGAAGGCGTCCACCAGGGCTTCTTCGAGTCCGTACCGCATACGGTCAACCCGCCGCTCCACCTCACGCACTCGATCGGGGGAGCCAGGGCACCCCGCTTCGATCCAGTCGATGAAGGCGTCGACGCCGACAAGGGTCTCCGCTGCCTGTTCATACAGCATACCTTCAAAGTCATGCTCCAGGGGAAAGATCCGGTCGAGGAGCTTTGGTCGCGCTCCTCCCGTCTTCGTTGATTTCTGTTCCTTCATGGACGATCACGCTCCTTGGAAGAGAGACGACGCCAGAACGATAAGTGCGGCTGCAAGGACCGCTGTCGCCGGGATCGTCGTGATCATGGCGATCACCACCTCCTTTGCCGCCCCCCAGTTCATGCGCCGCGGGTTCTCGGCCGCACCGACCCCGAGGATCGAGCTGGTGATGATATGAGACGACGAGACTGGCGCGCCGGCGAGGGTGGCGACAGCGATGGTCAGTGACGAGGCGGTCTGTGAACCGAAAGAATGGACGGGTGCGATTCGGAAGATCCGCCGGCCCAGGGTACTCATGATCCGCCAGCCACCAGAGAGGGTTCCCAGGCCCAGCAGGATCGCGCATCCGGCTCTGGCCCAGAACGGGACGTCGAGGGTGGTCGCCTCGCCGGCGACGAGGAGAGCGAGGGCGATGATGCCAAGTTGTTTCTGCGAGTCGTTCGCCCCGTTGAAGAAGGCCATCATCACCACTGCCATCCAGTTCGCACGGACCAGGTTGACCTGGGTCGTCCGTCGGCGAGCGTTCCGGAGGAGTATCGCAACGGCCCGTTGAACGACGAACCCCCCGAAGAGACCGATGGCGACAGAGGTGACGAGGAAAACGACAACCTTCGTCACACCGATCAGTTCGGGGGCAGGGCCTGCCAGGGCTCCGACGCCCCAGTTCACGCCCTCCACGCCCGTTCCGGCGACGGCAGCGCCGACCAGTCCCCCCACCAGGGCGTGTGTCGAGGAGGAAGGCAGCCCACGCCACCAGGTGAGGAGGTTCCAGGCGGTCGCGCTCAGGAGGGCGGCGAGCAGGATCATGATCGTCTGCTGCGGCTCGGTGACCACGACGAGCCCCGAGAGGGTGGAAGCCACCGCACTTCCCCCGAAGACCGCACCCAGCACATTCATGGCCGCGACGAGGAGGATCCCCTGGCGCGGGGTGGCCGAACGAGAGGCGATAAAGGTGGCGGCGATCGATGCGGCATCCTGGAAGCCGGTCGTATAGATGAAGGCAAAGGCGAGGAGCACAGCCGCAATAACAACGACTTCCATGATGACCTGTTCACTCGTTTCTGCCCGGGTGATTGATTAAGGGTATAGTGTCAAACTAGCCCCTAACCTCCTTCTCCAATAACTCAAGGATGCGCTTCATTTTCATTTTGTCGCTCTCCTTTCTGTGATTATATCTCCAAACATATTCACCTAAATACAGGAATAATTTATCTCTC
>CASGHK010000036.1 GCA_949320185.1 uncultured Methanomicrobiales archaeon
GGAGAGATAAATTATTCCTGTATTTAGGTGAATATGTTTGGAGATATAATCACAGAAAGGAGAGCGACAAAATGAAAATGAAGCGCATCCTTGAGTTATTGGAGAAGGAGGTTAGGGGCTAGTTTGACACTATACCCATCAATAATATGTCCGACTGATCCCCCAGGTCTCGCGGCTTGGCATAGTCATGATCGATTGGGCCGAGATCACGGCCGGCACCTGACCGGCTGGTACGAAAAAAGAGTTACAGGTGGTTGAAGAGCCAGGTCACGTCCGCGAAATCGATCCGGCCGTTGCCGTTGTAGTCGAATGCGGCAAGCGGTTCGTTCATGGCGATCCAGGTCATCTGGTTGAAGTAGAGGGTCACGTCCGCGAAATCCTTGCGTCCATTGCCGTTCACGTCCTCATACTTTCCGTCGCCGTCGAGGTTCCGCGGGATCCCCGTACCGCCTGGGACCAGGTTCACTGGCAGGATGGTGGGTGTCGTAGTGGCCTCATCCCGGACGAACTTGTGGATCCGGTTGTTGCCCGAGTCGGCGACGTAGACATTGCCGGCACGATCGATCGCCACACCCATGGGACGGTCGAACTGCCCGACTCCAGCGCCGCGAGTGCTCCCAGCGCCCTCGAGTCCGCCGATCTGTGCGAGGGGGATGCCGTTCGGATCGTATTTCAGGACCCGGTTGTTGCCGGTGTCGGTGACGTAGACGTTGTTCGCGTGATCCACCGCGACAGCCTCGGGACGCGTGAATGGTCCGAATGCGGGGAATCCAGCAATTCCGAATAGCGATATGAAGGTCCCGTTCGGACCGAACCGCTGGATCCTGTCGTTGCCGGTATCGGCGACGTAGATGGTACCGTTCCCGTTCACGGCAATCCCTCCGGGGTTCGTGAACTGTCCGAGTGCCGAGCCTCCAAGCAGTCCTCCGATGAGCGATGAGGAATTGGTATTCGGATCGAGCTTATGGACTGTGTTGTTGCTGGAGTCGGAGACGTAGAGGTTGCTCGCGTTATCCACCGCGATTCCTCGAAGTCTGGCCGTCGCGTTGGCCAGTTCCTGCTGCAATCTGGCCATCGTCCCATCCTGGAAGAGCCTGAATATCTGACTATTCGAAAAATTCACGATGTAGGCAGTGTCGGCGTTGTCGACGGCGATCGCCCGGGGAGACCAGTTCACCTGGCTGGATCCAAACTGGGTGATATAGGTGCCGTTCGACGTGAATTTCTGGACACGGTGATTGCCGAGATCGGGAATGTAGACATTCCCTCCGTGGTCCACGGCGACGCCACACGGATCGTCGAACTGCCCGTCCCCGGTACCCCGGGTCCCCCAGATCCTGTCGTCCCGGTATCGTTCCGGCAACGTCGGTGTCGGTGTCGCTCCCTGCCGCGAGAACGCCTGGATGCGGTGGTTGTAGGTATCGGCGATATAGACGGCACCGGTACTGCTGACGGCAATACCCCTCGGATAATCGAACTGTCCGTCCCCGGTGCCCCGGTTTCCCCAGCGCATCACGAATGTGCCGGTCGAGGTGAACTGCAGGACCTGATCGCTGTCGCCGGTGACGAAGACATTTCCCGTGCCGTCGACCGCTATCCCCGAGAGGTACTGGTAGTTGTCTCCGACGTCCAACGTGCTCCATTGCGAAACGAAGGTGCCGGCGCCCGTGAACCTCTGGATACGGTGATTGTAGGTGTCGAGCACGTAGACGGTCCCATCGCTGCCGACCGCGATGCCGTCCGGACGGTTCATCTGGCCGTCGCCGGAGCCGGTGGTCCCCCATGACGCTATGGGGGAGCCGGTCGAGGTGTACTTCAGGACGCGGTCGTGGTAGGTATCGGCGACGTAGACGTTCCCGGCACGGTCGACGGCGATACCGTTCGGGGGGGTGCTGAGGCTCCCGTCGCCGGTCGTCCATTTCGTGACGAAGGTGCCCGTCGACGTGAACGTCTGGACCAGGCCCCTTCCATCGATGACGAAGACGGCGCCGTCGGGTCCGATCGCGATCCCCCGGGGATACTGGAACATCCCGTCGCCGGCCCCGAACCGGCCCCATTTCGTGACGAAATTCCCTGCCGCGTCGAACTTCTGGACGCGGTTGTTGTTCGTGTCGGCGACATAGACGTTGCCCGCGCCGTCGACTGCAATACCCCATGGAAGATAGAACTGGCCGTCGGCAAAGCCCTGGGACCCCCATTTCGTAACGAACTGGTATTCACCCGCCGTTGCGACCTGGACGCTGCACCAGAGAAGAAGCAGGGTGCCCAGTACGAACCATACAGAAGCTCTCATCGAATGTGGCCTCGATACTACCTGATACGATGACGCATATAATTAGAATAGAGTACCCCTGGTGCGGTCACCATTTGCATGGGTCCAATCGCACAACAGCACTCACGAACTCGGAGCAGAGCGCGGAACTCCTCGACTGAGAGGCCCGTATCAGTACTGAGTCGTCTCAGGGTGCCTCGTTTCACCCTGCCATGCAGTGGGACGGCGAGTGTTACCTCCTATTCGGATCTCATCAGGATCGCATGACTGCCGGTCTGACGGTCCACAATGAAACCGATCCTGCTGAATGCCCGTACCACTCCCTGCCTGGGATCACCGGTCGATGGGAGATCGACTCAGACGGATACCTTTCGCACGACCACTCCCGCCTGGCGCACGGCCCGATCGTTCAGCGGTGCGATGCAGCCCTGTATCGCGTCCCGGATATTTTCCCGTGCCTCATCCATGGTATCTCCCTGGGAGTGACAGCCGGGGAGGGCGAGAGTACTGATCATGTACCAGCCATCCTCGGTGTCTTACTCGATCACGATTTCATCTTTTTGATGTCATCACCGATCCGCGCATCCCCTCTGCGTTCCGGCACGGAACGAGAGTCGGGCGGCGGGGTGCATGACCGGATTACTTCTCACGGAGAGAGAATAGACCTTTCTCATCAGGTTTTTTGTAGGAAAGAGAATGGGGCACCCGGGCCATATCCAGCAGTGCCGGCGCCGGGCGCGATCAGGGCTTCAGCAGAGGGCTGCGATGGTTTCAAGGCCGGAGCAGCACGGTTGAGACCACTGTTCGACCGGCAGATCGGCGCGCTCGAGACCGAGCTCGCAGCACTCCAGGCCTATCTCCGCGAACGGCTGGCCGCGATCGTGCGGGAGATCGGTTTTGCTTGCGACTGCTGCAAGCGCTGCTGCACCCGGTAGTACAACGACCACGTCTTTTTGCTCGACGACGATGTCGACCGGCTCCGCCGCATCGCGCCGGACGCACTCACGCCAGCGTCCGACTCCGAGCTCTGCGACCAGCACGTCACGCGCTACGTCTCGGAGGACGCCCTCCGCACCACCCCGGACGGCGACTGTGTGCCGCTCGATGGAGACGGTCGCTGTCGACACAACGCGGACGGCCCAGCGATCGGTCGGGTCTATTTGTCCACGCTCCACCGGGAGCCGGGCGCCGACAGCAGGGTCGACTGGCGGCAGCTCGCGGATCTCGGCTAACAAGGGGAGTACCACACGTCGATTTCGGAGGAAGAGGCCGACGCTATCGCGGGGGAGACAATCGCCTACGAGGTGGCGTTCCTCGAACAGACCATTGATTTCTACCGGGCGGCTGCAAAGCATTTCGAGGAGCACGGGATCCGCCATGTCCAGAAGCTCCGCAAAGGCCGTCTCCGGGCCAGCGCAAGGGGGACGCCGCTCGAGGTCGGGGTCTACCTCCGCGGGGGGTTCGATCTCTTCCCGGCTTGAGATGCCGAGTCGAAATGTGTACACCCCCGGGTCATTAATCCTTAACTGAAGTCATGGACTTGCCGCCTATGGCATTAGTCACCGTCTTGCACCTCTACTTCTCGCTCCGTCGCGGTGGCGTACGGATTGCGATAGACAGGGTGACAATGGTCCATGCAGCAATGTTGTTGTCGATGCTCAGATTGGCATAATCGTGACGCTTACCATGCAGACATATGAACTTGCCAATCTTATTCGGATGGCGGCGGACATGTGGCCGTAAACCCCAAACAGGTGCAAAGGAAAGGCCGGGTTGACGAGAGAGCATGGAGTCACGCTTTGTGCGATTAGTTACTGACACCCTGTCCGAGTTCGAAAAACGTCCACTTGCTTACCGACGGCCGCTGCGCCTTAGTATTCGGAGTCCGCGTACGGATCCCCTTACGGTCTTCGAGGGCGATCCGTCACGTGTGTCTTTTAAAGCCTCGAAGGTATTCAAAGGTATGGATAGCAAAACAATTGGCGGTTGAATCTGGATGAAAAGGAGGAAAAAAAAGGTAGCACTTTGCGGACTACCTCAGGGGATTGTTTATTTATACGGATGTTGAAAGGACAACCTGTTCCTTTCCATCGTTGAATTTCGCCGTTACCGTTACGGTATCAGGATTTGTCGTACCGGTGACGACTTGTTCGGCACCGACTCTAGCGGGTACCCAATTTGTCGCTGCAAGGTTCCCATTAACAGAGACATTTACAGATGAAAGACTGGCCGAATCTTGACCCCCTTGATAGGTAACAACAATATTTGTGCTTGAATTTTGTGCTGCGGTAAAACCTACAACCCGTGTATTCTGAACAGATGTCCCCATACCGAACACGAACGCCGCGATGACGGCGGCGAGGATCACCGTCACGGCGACCATCAGGATGACACCGATGACCGGCGAGACTGCATCTTCCTTCGATTTTGTCATGTCTGATCACCCCGCGGCGTTCGCGCCGCAATTGTGACTCTACTGCTATTCTGTCGCCCTTCTATATATTATTTATGATTGTGAATATGCATGTATCCCCTCTCCGTCTCGAAAAGGGCGCCGTTTCACCCGGAAATTCGGCACACCCGCTCGCCGCCGGCGGAGATGAACGAAGGGACGGATAATCCGTGCCCTCTCACGCGGTGCCGCGCCGTATGCGCGATCGCTCCCGCCCTCTCCCGGCGCCGCCAGGGGTGGGGTCCCCGTCACACCCAGCTGCCGGCTCCCACCTCGGCGCCCGCGCAGATCGGCTGGACAGAACGACCACGACGGCACCGTCTCGGCCCCACACGATCAGCGTCGAAAAGGAGGGGGACCTGCAGGCGGTTCTCGTCGACGCCGGGCACGCCTCGGCAGTCCCCGCCAGCCCCTCCTCGCGGATGTCCCGAACAGGACTCGTCGGAATCTCGACCTCGACCACTCTCACTGCCGTCCC
Source organism: uncultured Methanomicrobiales archaeon (assembly GCA_949320185.1). GTDB lineage: Archaea > Halobacteriota > Methanomicrobia > Methanomicrobiales > Methanospirillaceae > UBA288. The sequence goes on from CASGHK010000036.1 coordinate 5,203, forward strand.
ACCATCCTCGCATCGACCACCCGTTCCAGCGCTGACCCCGCGAGCACCTCGAAGGTCTCGATGGTCGAGCCCGCCGTCACGGGACCGGGAGACGGAAGGACCCCTTCGGGACCGTCATCTCGAACCGCGCTCCGCGTCCCGGTATCCCGGTCTCGCGGATCGTGATGCCGGAGATCGCGAGCACCTCACGGGCAAGGAACAGCCCGAACCCGTTGTTCCTGCCAAACCCCCGCTCGAAGATTCGTTCCTTCTCGTCCGCCGGAATGCCGTCACCATCGTCCTCGAACACCACCAGGCGTTCATCCCCGGACGCCTCCAGGGACACCCGGATGGTCGTGACCGTCCCGCCGTGCCGCACGGCGTTCTCCACCAGGGTGTAGCAGACCCTGACGATCATCGGGTCGGCACGGACCTCCGAACCCGCCGGCAGCCCGTTCTCCAGCTCGACTCCTCCCAGGGGAACCTGGTGTTTCACGGTCTCGATGATCGTACCCCAGTCGTGCCAGACCGGTTCCCTCGCCCCGATCTCCTCGTACGCCTGGGTGAACTGGATCATCGCCGAGATCCGTTCGGCCGCGTTGCGTACCGACTGGAAATACTCGTTCGACGAGAGGGCCGGCTCGTCCTGTTCGAGGAGCGCGAGGTTTCCCAACTGGGAGGTGAGCTGGTTGTTGATGTCGTGCCGTGTGATGCTCGACAGGAGTTCCAGGGCGTGGTTCGCCTGGAGGAGCGCATCCTCGGCTTGTTTTTTCTCGGTGATGTCGTCGATATGGACCATGACCAGGTCCGGCGGGACATACGCAGTGGTGATGGAGATATGCCGTCCGGGCAGGAAGTTCTCCGAGACCAGGTCCGCCGAGATCGTTGTCTGGTCCTCAAAGCAACGCCTGACCTCCTGTGCGATCTCCGGCCGGGTTGCGTAGAGCTCGGAAAGTCTCTTCCCCACCAGAGCACGTGATCGACCTTCCGAGAGGACCTCCGCCGCCCGGTTGATGTCGATCAGGACGAAGTCGCCGTCCTGGTGCTGCCAGGTAATGATGGCGTGCGGATTGTTCTGGTATTGTGAACGGAACCTTTCCTCACTCGTCTCCAGGGCTGCCAGCGTCTCCCTAATCTCTGTCACATCACGGCCAACCGACTGGTATTCCGTGACGGTGCCAGAAGTATCGAAGATTGCCCGGTCACTCCACCGCTGCCATCTCGTGCTGCCGTCCGGCATGACGATCCGGTGTTCGATCGTGTCGACCGGATGATCCGGGGTCAGCGAGCGAAAGAAACGGTCCAGAGGTTCCCGGTCTTCACGATGGACGTGTGGCCGGAACCGGTTCCCCAGGACCTCGTCACTGTCCAGTCCGAAATATCGGCAGTAGGCATCGTTGACGAAGATGTGGGTTCCGTCCGGCAGGAACCGACAGATAAACTCGGTCTGGTCCTCCACGATATTCCGGTACCGTGCCTCGCTCTCGCGGAGCAGACTCTCGGCCCGTTTTCGTTCGGTGATGTCCACAGCGAATCCACCGATGAGCGGTGACCTCTCCTCCCGATCGATCCGGAACTTACTGGTCTCGAAGGTTCTCACGTCTCCGTCCGCCGTTTGCAGTGTCTCCGTCGTCAGACGGTACCCGTCCCGGAGCGTCGCGCGATCGTCTTCAGCCATCACCTCCGCCTCATCCGCCGGAAATAGGTCCCAGACCGTTTTTCCGATCCAATCGCCGGCTCCGAAGATCCGTTTCATGTTTCGGTTGACAAAGAGCGTGGTGAACTGCTCGTCCTTGATGAAAGCGGTGACCGGAAGGTGGTCCATGAACGCCGAAAACCTCCCTTCACTCTCCCGCAGGTTCTTTTCAGCCCTCTTCCACTCGGATATGTCCCGGATCGACTCGATCGCCCCGGCAATCTCGTCATGATTGCCGTAGAGCGGGCTCGTCATCACCATCAGCTCAACCTGGTTTTCATTCGGCAGGGTGAGCGAGGTGAAGGCGATCAGGGTATCCTTTCTCCGAACGACATTCGAGTATCTGCGTGCAATGACCTCATCCGGTTCGTTGATCAGATCGATCAGGATCGGCTTCCGCTCTCCGTAGAAGGGAATCGCGTATTCGAAGTCCCCCTTGCCCAGCATCTCTGCTGCCGGCACCCCCGTCATCTCCTCGATGGCACGGTTCCACGCGATGATCTGACCTGTCCGGTTGATCGCAAAGGTAGCGTCCGGCAGGAAGTTGATGATATCCGCCTCCCTGCGTTCAAGACGTCGAATGTTATCTTCTGCAGACTTCCGGTCTGCCTCCTCGTCGATCGTCTTGATGGCGAATGAGATATCGATGGCCAGTTCAGCCAGAAGACCGATGATCTCTTCGTTGAAATAGTCGGTCCCTGGTGCAAACAGGGTCAGCACACCGGTGTGCTTGGTGCCAAGAGCAAACGGAAATGCCGCAGTTGCCTTGAACCCGCGTCCGAGGGCGTTCTCCCGCCAGGGCTCCATCTCTGAGTCGACCGAGATGTCGTTGGAGAACAGGTAGCGCCCTTCCCGGTATGCCGCGCCGGTTATACCCCCGCCCTGCTGGACGTTCTCTGCGGAGATATCGATCGGTTCGAGGAATCCATCGGTCTCCCCTGCCGAAGCAACCGGCAGAATCCTTGTCTCCCCTGAGTCGGCGACCCCGATCCACGCCATTCGAAACTCCCCGATCTCAACGAGGATCCGGCAGATCTCGGAGTAAAATTCACTCTTCGTCCGAAGATGGACGATCGCCCTGTTGGTCGCGGACAGCACCGAGTATAAACGGTTGAGGTCCCGTATCTTCTCTGCCGCCCGGTGATTCTCGACGGCAATGTGGACCTTATGGGCCAGCTCTGCAAACTGGCTCCTGGGATCACCGCCTTTCTGGAGATAGAAGTCCGCACCCTCGTTCAGTGCCTCGATGACCACCTCTTCGCGCCCTCGTCCGGTGAACAGGATGAACGGTATCGAATCTCCAGCGGCTCTCACCCTCTTCAGGAACTCGATGCCATCCATCTCGGGCATCTGGTAATCCGAGACGATGGCATCGTAGTCGTTCCGATCAAGCATCTCGAGGGCAGAGACGGCAGAGGTGACGATGCTGATGGCGAACTCGCCACTTCGCTCAAGGAAGACCTTCCCAATCTCGAGCAGAATCGGTTCATCATCCACGTAGAGGACCCGTATCCCAACTACCATGGCACGTCCGTCTCCTGCGACTGGGCCGATCGTCGGTGATTCCTCGAGCACCATAGCCCGAACATATTTCCCAGGTTATTCTCGCAGGCGATCGAAAATATCAACGTCCTGGTAATTATATGTGGACTCCCGTTCCCGGGGGAAGAACGGATCATTCGCCGGGTTGCCCCTATGGTATGTCTCGAGACTCTCCCAGGCGAGGACTCAGGACCCTTGGAACCGGTCGATGAAGACCGAACCAGTGGCGAATCGTCATCGCTGTCGATCCGTTCTCTGTCGACGTGCAGGAAAGGACAGGTCGATACACCTCTGGATGCACTCGGCGTCCACTCGCCCCGTTGTATCTTCTCCACGGCACGCGCTGGACTGATCTCTCTATTCACGTCCCGGACAGTCCAACCTGGAGATCGCCGCCCCGGCGAGAGATGCCGAAGTCTTGAACCCTGCCTGCGGTTCCTCGCCACGTTCACCGAATCGTAGTCCTTGAAAACTCGATTCGTTGAGTTCAACCTCTCCTCTTACGATGTTGGGTCTTCAGCGACGACGAGGGCCGCCGAACGAACGAGGTGACGGAGGCGACGGAGGGGTTTGTGCTCCTGGTAGCGTTATCAGGAGGCATCCAGGGCCGGCACTTCCAGCCGAATCCCCCGGTCGCGGGCACCCGTTTCGAGAACGGAACATGCGACCGTTCGACGATTATTCCGTCTCGAACGCCCCGTTTCGCTGGAGAACGAATCTATCTGGGTTGCTGCATCCAAATGGGTTCAGCACGATCTCATCCGCGGGGGCGCGCGCTCTGTACGGGAGTTCATGAGGTGGGCCCGGGCGGACTCTTTGTGCCCTCTTCGTCGTGAGTGGGTCGACCAGGGTTGAGGAGGTCTCCAATCAGACCGCCATCTCTTATTCGTTGGAGAATGCCTCCCACTGGGATGCTGTCAAAAATGAGGAGTGGTTATGCGTGGTTCTCGAGCCACGAGCGGAGGCTTGCCACGGTGATCCCGGCCAGGATCTCCTCGCGGTCGTCCCAGATCGCCTTCGTCGTGATGTCGACCCCGTTGTAGTCGATCACCATCATCGCCGTCCCAGCGATGTTCTCGTCGATCATCTGGTTCCCGTCCAGGATGAATTCGGTCAGCTCCTCGAAGGAAGCGTCGTCCGTGATGATCGAGACCGCCGCCTGGAACATCGCCCGGTTCCCGCCAGCCTTCTCCAGCGCCTTCAAGATCGGGACGAGCTCGGCGTCCGGGGGCGCTGCCTCGATCTCGAAGGAGTCGTCGCGCGTCGGGATCTCGCGGGTCATCTGGGCGCATGCCGCCCAGACAAGCACCTCCTTCTCCTCCGATGCCGCGAGCGTCACCTGGAGCGTCTCGGTCGTCACCATGTCCTGTACCGTCTCGTCGTCGGAGTCCAGGTACGTCCCGATCGGGACCGTGAACGAGAGCGGCTCTGCGCGCAGGTTCTGGATCTTCAGTCCAGCCAGCTCCAGCGTCGATCCCCGCCCGGTGACCGAGATCGCACCCTGGTCCATCAGCGCCGTGATCGTCGTCCCGGTGATCGGCGCCGGCGTGGTGACCGTCGGTCCCGGCGTCGCCCCGCCGAGCATCGTCGCCAGGATGTTGTAGTTGCTTGTCGCGTCCGCGCCGAAGTTCGCCGAAGTCCTGAGCATGCCGAACTGGCCCATCGCCTGGGTCGCCTGGGTGCGGAAGCCCGCCTGGTCGCCGGTCGCACTCGCCCCGTAGGCGAGGGCCGTGTACTGCCACCCGCGGGCGTAGGTGCCGAACTCGCCGACGTACGCCGCCTTCCCGTTCAGGACGGGGACGATCGCCGCGATGTACGCCGTCCCGTCGCCGAACGATGTCCCCGCGAACGAGACGGACTGGAGCGTCGTCGTCGCCTGGCCGAAGAGCGACTGGGACTGCCCGAACTTCTCCGCCGCCGCCTGGAACGACGTCGCCGCCGCCGCGTAGCTTGCGGCGTTCATCTGGTTCCTCCCGGTGCTGTAGGTGTCCGAGCCGTCGTACATCGCGAGCGCCGCGTCCGCGAGCGCGATATAGGCGGTCGAGACCTTCTTCATCAGCGCCAGGTTCGCCGCGTTCGCCGGGTCGTTCACCTGGTTCGCCGTGGCAAGACAGGATGCGTAGTGCGCCCTCGCCTGGGTGAGGTAGGACCGGATCTGGCCGAAGTCGCTTGCCGCCCACGCACTGCTCCATGCGGCGTTCCCCGCCTCGTACGATGCGTACGCCTGCGCCATCGTCGCGCCTCCCGCCGGCACCGTCGGCAGCGTCGTCACCGTCGGCACGGTGCCCGACCCGATCACGGTAACAGCCCAGTCGCCCTCGAGCACCTGGTTGTAGATTGCGACGTGGTAGTAGTAGACACCGGGCGTCGACCGCGTCACCTGGAACGAGTACCGTCCATCGCTATCCGTTGTGGTGCTGCCGATCTGACGGAAGGCGATGCTCCCCGGCGCCCGCTCCTCGAGGGTCACTCCGATGCTCGCGTACGGCGCTCCGGTGGACTTCGAGTAGATCCGCCCGCTCAGGGTGAACGGAACATTCGCCGTCGCCGTCATCGTGGTCGTCTCGAGCGTGATGGCATCGCCACCCCCTCCGGCACCGGCGGCGTTCAGAAGCGGAGTGGCATCGTCGGGCAATGCGGCTGCAATCCCCGTGCAGAGACAGGCGAGCAGCAGTGAGACTACAAGATAGTGTACGGCCTTCATGGCAATCCCCGGGTGACCGGCGTTCCGTCGCAGGGCTGACCGTCGAGGCGCTTCCACCGCTCCGACTGGTCTCCCCGATACGGGATGCCGGCTCTGCCTTGTTGAACTTCCTTCAAGGACTGGTCCCTGAAGAATCCTGCACCCGGTTCAATATATATCTTTCACAATGTTCTTCTGGCCCGGTCGCACGCATCCACCCCCGACCGTTGGGCCATTGACTCGGGCCTTGAACCCTTCCTGTCTGCATTCCAGCGTCGATCTGACAATCGAGGGAACGGGGGCGGGGGTCCGCCGGCGCCCAACCGGTGGAAACCACCCGCACCGTCTCTCCGGCCAAGCTCGTCTGATCTACCGGTTCAGTACTCCGTCGCCCCTCACATCCTGGAACAGGAGATGTAGACTTTGCCGGACGGAGCGTCCATGTACCCCGTGAAGGTGTTGGCACTGGTCAGGGTGAACCTGAAGGTGCCGCCCTGGTACATGGTCTCGAACGGGCCGGATAGGACTTTCCCGCCATTCGAGAGCGTCCCGGTAAAGGAACCCTCCCTCTCGCCGCCAATCTCGGCCATCTCCCATCCACCCCTGACTTGGTTCCCCTCCGGGGCCAGGAACCAGAAGTACGTCCCGGTCGTGTCTATCCACGCACCCTCGAACGACCACGAGGTGCCGGGTGGGGTCGTCGGCACCGTGGTGACCGGCTTTGCCGTCGTGGGGATGGTGGTCGGCTTGACGGTCGGAGGAACCGGTTTCGGCGTCGATCCTATCCTGGTACACGAGATGGAGACCCTGCCCGATGGGGAGTCCATGTACCCCGTGAAGGTGTTCGCACTGGTCAGGGTGAATGTGAATGTTCCGCCCTGGTACATCGTCTCGAAGGGCCCAGATAGGACCTTCCCCCCACTCGAGAGCGTCCCGGTGAACGAGCCCTCACTCTCGCCGGCGATCTCGCCGAACTCCCATCCGCCCCTGACCCGGGTCCCCTCCGGGGCCTGGAACCAGAAGTATGTCCCGGACGTGTCCTTCCACTCACCCTCGAACGACCACGAGGTGCTGGGTGCGGTTGTGGGGGCCGTGGTCACCGGTGCTGGCGTCGCGCCGTCGATCATCGTCGCCAGGATGTTGTAGTTGCTCGTCGCGTCCGCGCCGAAGTTCGCCGAAGTCCTGAGCATGCCGAACTGGCCCATCGCCTGACTCACCTGGGTGCGGAAGCCCGCCTGGTCACCCACCGCGCTCGCCTGGTAGGCGAGGGCCGTGTGCTGCCACCCGCGGGCGTAGGTGCCGAACTCGCCGACGTACGCCGCCTTCCCGTTCAGGACGGGGACGATCGCCGCGATGTACGCCGTCCCGTCGCCGAACGACGTTCCCGCGAACGAGACGGACTGGAGCGTCGACGTCGCCTGGCCGAAGAATGACTGGGACTGCCCGAACTTCTCTGCCGCCGCCTGGAACGACGTCGCCGCCGCCCCGTAGCTTGCGGCGTTCATCTGGTTCCTCCCGGTGCTGTAGGTGTCCGAGCCGTCGTACATTGCGAGCGCCGCGTCCGCGAGCGCGATGTATGCGGTCGAGACCTTCTTCATCAGTGCCAGGTTCGCCGCGTTCGCCGGGTCGTTCACCAGGTTTGCCGTCGCGAGGCAGGTCGAGAAGTGCGCCCTCGCCTGGGTGAGGTAGGACCGGATCTGGCCGAAATCGCTCGCCGCCCAGGCGCTGCTCCACGCTGCGTTCCCTGCCTCGTACGATGCGTACGCCTGCGCCATCGTCGCGCCTCCCGCCGGCACCGTCGGCAGCGTCGTCACCGTCGGCACGGTGCCCGACCCGATCACGGTAACGGCCCAGTCGCCCTGGAGGACCTGGTTGTAGACCACGACATGGTAGAGGTACACGCCGGGCGTCGATCGCGTCACCTGGAACGAGTACCTCCCATCATCGTTCGTGGTGGTGCTGCCGATCTGCCGCCAGATGGTGCTCCCCGGCGCCCGCTCCTCCAGCGTCACCCCGGTGTTCGCATACGGCGCACCGGTGGAGACGGAGTAGATCCGCCCGCTCAGGGTGAACGGAACGTTCGCCGTCGCCGTCATCGTGGTCGTCTCGAGAGTGACGGCGTCGCCACCCCCTCCGGCACCGGCGGCGTTCAGAAGTGGTGTGGCACCGCTGGGCAATGCGGCTGCCATGCCCGAGCAGAGCATGGCGCAGAGCAGGATGATCGGTATGGAATGGATCGGTCTCATACAGCGTCCCTCCGTTTGACCATCGGCCCTTCGGCCGTCGGCGGGTCAGGCGCAGAGATTGTCCACCTGGTGTCGCCGCAGGTCAACTCGCAGACTCGGGTCAGCTTCTTTGGGCTGTCCCCCGACAGATAACGATACTGTGACAATATAAATGTTGCAATGAGATTTCGGTCCATTTCCCAATCCGCTCCTCACTAAACGTTGCATCTATCCGTCACGGTGTCGACCTAGGAGTATGTCGTGGGAGCTCGAGCTCGTCCGCCAGCTGCAGTCCGTACCGGTGCTGGCGCTCCCGATGGCGTTCTTCTCGTTCATCGGCTCCCCCGCGTTCTACCTCCCGTTCATCGCTGTCCTCTCCTGGTGGCGAGAACGGTGGTTCGCCTTCGAGCTCGGAGCCCTGGTCGTCGTGACGGCCTTTGTGAACGACCTGGCCAAGCTCCTGGCCCAGGCCCCGCGGCCCTACTGGGTGACGGCTGGCATCATCCCCTACGAGGCCCAGTCCTCGTTCGGCTTTCCCTCGGCCCATGCGGAGCTCGCCGCTGCCATCTGGGGCCTGGTCGCGCTTCGCATTGGTCGACCGCTCGTCACCGCCGGATGTGCCCTCCTCGTCCTGTTGATCGGTCTCTCGCGCCTCGTGCTCGGGGTTCATTATCCCGTCGACGTGGTCGGCGGGTATTTGATCGGGCTCGCCCTCCTCGCCGTCTTCGTCCTCGCCTGGCCGCAAGCGGTCCAGATCGCCCGGCGTCAGCCCCCCCGCCGTCTGGCTCTTACCGCCCTCGCCCTCTCGCTTATCGCTGTGGGAGTGAGCGGGATCGTCGCGATGTCTGCCGCATCGTGGTCGCCCGACGCCGCCTGGACGGGGCCGATCGCCGGCCTCGACCCGGTCTCGATCGAGTACACCCTGGTCGCTGCCGGCTTCGGTCTCGGCCTCGTCCTGGGGGCCGAGGGGGACCGTGGATGCCGGGCGTTCCGCTCGATCCCTGCCGGCCTCGCCGCCACGTTCGTCGGCCTCGCAGTCCTGGTCGCCGTCTGGTTCGGGGCCGGGATCCTCTTCCCTGTCCAGGGGCCGGCAGCCTCCCTGGGGGTGTACCTCCGGGCGGCGTTCGTCGGGGCCTGGTGCATCGCTGGCGCCCCCCTCATCTTCTGCCGGCTCGACCTCTACGACGGGCGCGCCAGCGCCTGATCCCGGCTCCCGTCGGCCCGCAACCCTCATCATGCCTGGGGGACCATGCCTGCAGAGCAATGGGAGCGGGAAGAGTACAGGCGATGATGCGCCTGATGGGAAGCCGTATCTCGCATATCGCGGAGCGGATCGAGGACGGGGAAGTCGAAGGCCTGATCAAGGCGATCTCGGGGGCGCGACGGGTCTTCGTGATGGGCGCCGGCCGCTCCGGCCTGGTCGCCAAGGGATTCGCGATGCGCCTGATGCACCTCGGGCTCCAGTCGTTCGTCGTCGGCGAGACGATCACGCCGTCGTTCAGCCCCGATGATGTGATGGTGATCTTCTCCGGCTCCGGCAGGACCAAGACGGTGGTGGACATCGCAACAACCGCAAAGGAGATCGGCGGACAACTCTGTGTCATCACCGCCAATCCCACCGGGGGCGTCGCGACGATGGCCGACATCGTGGTCGAGATCGAGTCGAACCGCGACCCCGGCGTCGACGACTCGTGCGAGTTCGACAGGAGGCAGATGACCGGCGAGCACAAGTCGTTCGCCCCGCTCGGCACCATCTTCGAGACGACGGCGATGGTCTTCGCCGACGCGGTTATCTCGCGCCTGATGGAGCTCGGCCAGGTCGACGAAGGACAGATGAAGAAGCGGCACACCAACATCGAGTGATCATGACACGGTTCTCACGCAGGGTTGCCGGGATCGAGGTCTCGGGGATCCGAAAATGGTTCGAGGGTGCCGGGCCGGGTGCGATCAACCTGGGTCTCGGCCAGCCCGACCTCGACACCCCGGCGCACATCAAGGCCGCCGCCTGCCGGGCGATCGATGAGGGACGGACCGGGTACACGCCGAACGGCGGTATCCCCGAGCTTCAGGAGGCGATCGCCGCCAAGTCGCAGCGGGAGAACGGGCTCGAGTTTGCTCCCGGTCAGGTGATCGTGACGGCGGGGGCATCCGAGGCGCTCCATATCGCGATGCAGGCCCTCGTCGACGACGGGGACCGCGTCCTCATCGCCGATCCGGCCTTCGTCTCCTACGCCGCGCTCGCCTCGATGGCGGGGGGGAGGCCCGAGGGGCTCCTGCTCGACGATCGATTCCACGTCGACGTCGAGGCTGCGAAGGAGCGTATGGACGGCGCTAAGGTCCTCATCCTCAACTCGCCGGCGAACCCCACCGGCGCCGTCGAGCCCGCCGATTCAGTGCGGGCGCTTGCCGAGTACGCCGACGATGCCGGCGTTACGATCATCTCGGACGAGGTCTACGAGCACTTCGTCTATGACGGGGTCAGCATGACCTCCCCCGGCCGGTTCGGTGAGAACGTCGTTACGATCAACGCGGTGAGCAAGACCTACGCGATGACCGGCTGGCGGCTCGGCTGGATCGCCGGTCCCGAGGAGATCGTTGCCCAGGCGGTCAAGGTCCATCAGTACTGCCAGGCCTGCGCGACCTCCATCGCCCAGTACGCCGCCGTCGAGGCCCTGAACGGTCCGCAGGACTGCGTCCAGGCGATGCGTGAGGAGTACGCGGCGCGGCGGACCCTTCTCTGCGATGGACTTTCTGCCATGGGGTTCGATGTTCCCCGCCCCGAGGGCGCCTTCTACCTCTTCGCACCGATGGCCGACGACCTGGTCCGACGGACCATCGCCGCTGGCGTCACGATCGTGCCCGGGGAGGCTTTCGGCCCCGCCGGCGCCGGGCATGCCCGGATCGCCTACTCCGCGTCCCGCGGGGACATCACCACCGCGCTCGACCGCATCAGGGGAATCCTCGATGACTGACACGAACACTTCAATATCAAACGCCACGTCCTCTCCCGACCGGGAGCGGCTCGTCGCCCTCCTCTCGCGTCTCTCCAACGCTCACGGCCTCTCGGGCACGGAGGGCTCGATCCGCGAGATCGTCCGCGAAGAGCTCGAAGGCCACGTGGACGAGCTCTATGAGGACCGGCTCGGCAACCTGGTCGCGGTCCGCCGGGGCGATGACTTCCGGGTGATGCTCGCCTCCCACATGGACGAGATCGGCTGCATGGTCAAGTTTATAGAGGAGAAGGGGTTCCTTCGCTTCGCCCCGATCGGGGGCTGGTACGCCCCGATGCTCGCGGGCCAGCGGGTCTGGGTGCACGCCCGGAACGGCTCGGTGATCGGCGTCCTCGGCACCAAACCGCCGCACGTCATGGAGGATGACGAGAAGAAGAAACCTCTCAAGATCGAGGAGATGTTCATCGACGTGGGTGCCCGGTCCGCCGACGAGGTTCGTGACCTCGGGATAGCACCCGGCACCCCGGTCACGATTGACCGCCAGTTCTGCCGGCTCGCGAACGACCGCGTCACCGGCAAGGCCTTCGACAATCGCGCTGGTGTTGCCCTGCTGATCGAGGTGATGCGACGGGCCTCATCCCCTTCCACCATCTTCGGGGTCTTCACCGTCCAGGAGGAGGTGGGCCTCAAGGGGGCGAAGACCTCGTCCTATGCCCTCGACCCCGACTGTGCCATCGCCACCGACGTCACGATCCCGGGCGACCACCCCGGCGTCCAGCTCAAGGACGCTCCCATCGAGATGGGAAAGGGCCCCGTCGTCTCGATCGCCGACGCGAACGGCCGCGGGCTCCTTGCCCACCCTGCCATGCTCGACTGGATGCGGGAGACGGCGGAGGCGCACGGCATTCCCGTCCAGTTCGAGGTCGGGTCGGGCGGCACGACCGACGCCTCCTCGATCCACCTCTCGCGCGAGGGGATCCCCTCGACCGTCCTCTCGACTCCGGCCCGGTACATCCACTCCCCGGTCGAGGTGATCGACCTGGCCGACCTCGAGGCCGGCATCCACCTGCTGGTCGAGGCCCTCAGGGATCGACCCCGGATCCTGCCACGCCGGCCCGGGGGATCGGCATAACGCTGATAAGCAGCGGGGGCGAGATCAGTACCAGCTTCACCCCCTCCCCCAGGATCTCCCCTCCCTACGGTCCCGGGCCTTCCGGAGGCGGCGATACCCGCTGGATTCCCATGCCGTCCTCCTCTCCTTCACCCATGACCGCTCCCAAAAGGACCCTGGTCGCCATCCCCTGCTATAATGAGGGGCTTACGATCGGCTCACTCGTCCTGAAGGCACGTCAGTATGCCTCCGAGGTCATCGTCATCGACGACGGCTCGAGCGATGACACAGCACCGATCGCCCGCCTCTCGGGGGCCACGGTGCTGGTACACGAGCGGCAGCAGGGCAAGGGGGCGGGCGTCCTGGACGCGATGCGCTTCGGCCGCGAGGGCGGCTTCGACGCGGTGGTCCTGATCGACGGCGACGGGCAGCACAACCCTGACGAGATCCCCGCCGTCGTCGCTCCCGTCCTGGACGGAAAGGCCGACCTCGTGATCGGGTCCCGTTTCCTCGGGACGCGGGCCGATGTCCCGCTCTATCGCCGTTTCGGCCAGATCGTCCTGAACATCTTCACGAATGCCTCCGCCGACTTCAAGTCCAGCGATTCGCAGTCGGGCTTCCGGGCTCTCTCGAAACACGCCCTGGAGACTGCGGCCGGTTTTGTCACCGACGGCTACAACGTCGAGTCCGACATGATCGCCTACCTCTCGGCGCGGGAGATCGCGATCACCGAGGTCCCGATCTCGGTCATCTACGAGGTGCCGCACAAGCACAAGAAGAACCCGGTCACCCACGGGCTCGGAGTGCTTGCGAACATCATCGCCCTGATCGGGGCCCGTCGACCGCTCCTATCCTTCGGGGTCCCCGGGCTCGTGCTCACAACACTCGGTCTCTTCCTCGCAACCATCGCCGCCGCCCAGTTCTCGGCCACCTCCCAGGTACCGGTCCTCTCCTCGATCATCGCGGGCCTGCTGATCGCCGCCGGCCTCCTGTTGATCGGCGCGGCGCTGGTGCTCAAGTCCCTGACTATCCTTCTCCGCCACCGGAAGTAAAAAGGGGTTGTTAACGAAGGCCGCGCCAGATCTCGAGGGCGCGGCTCTCGACCAGATCGATGTCGTCCCGCGTGATCGTCCCGTTTGATGGCACCGGCCGGATCAGCCGGGCGCCGTCGAGGAGGCCGATCGGGACGTGATCCGGGTGGTCGGCAGTCCTTATCGCGACACCACGCACGTCGAACGATCCCATCGGGTGCCGGAGCACCTCGCCCTCGGCGAGGTCGCGCTTCGCGACGCCGATCACCTGGACCGTCGGGGAGGTCCCGTTGTTGAGGAGCGGCGGCCTCTCTTCGATCGCCCGGCGAACTGTCTTCGCGACCTCCAGGTGACAGAGGTGGTAGTTGCGCAGGAGGGTGTAGTACGGCCCGTCGCCCATCTTGTAGTAACGGAGGTAGGGCTGCATCTCCTCTTCATGCCGTCCCGTTAAAAAGACGCCCGCCGGCGCCCCCTGGACGCCGAGCAGGTAGTCCGAGATGGGTGTCTTCCGCTTCTCGGCCAGCTCCGCGAGCGCTGCCCCACCGGAGGCGACGTCTACCGCTGTCGGGCCGAGCAGCCCGTCCTGGACGATCGTTGCCCCGAGGCCGTTCGCAACGAGCGCCTGCTCGATCTGGACTTTGGTACCGTCCGTAAACGCGGTCGTCTTGTCCAGACTGATCCCCTGGATCCCCGACCAGTAGCGCATCTCCTCCGGAGTCGGATGGTGGTTCAGAAATCCCTTCAGGTTGCCGTAGACAAGGGGGGAAAAGCCCATCGCGAGCGCCTCCTCCCGGAGGGCCGCGAGGCAGCCCGGCTGATCTCCCTCAGCCTCGGAGAGGTACCCGCGCCGGGCAAAGAACGAGCCGACCGTCACCTGGAGCTCGGCGTCCATCGTGACCACCGGGAGCGAGGCTTCGATCGCCGCCTCAACCGGCTCCGTCGCCCGCACCGGGTCGCCCGAGGCGACGACGACGAGGTCGGCGCCCTCGACCAGCTCGTCGATGGAGGTGGTGAGAAGTGATTGCTTCGGGTAGTCCGTCCGCGTTTCGGGTGACGAATGGGTAAAGACCTTCGTCACCGCAAGGTCGTCGGTCTGGGCAAAGGCGTAGAGAATCCCCTTCGCGATGTAGCCGGTTCCGATGATCCCGATGCGCGTGACATGGGTCACGGCTGCTCGCCTCCATGTCGTGCCTTGCGGTACTGCTGGACCATGACGCCGGCCCGGATCAGCGAGTCGAACGTCCCGGCGTCGGACCAGAAGCCGTTGAGGACCGAGAACTGCATCTCACCGCGCCGGATATAGGCGTTGTTCACGTCCGTGATCTCGAGTTCGCCGCGCCCCGAGGGGACGAGGGTCTGAATGATCTCGAAGACCCTGGCATCGTAGAGGTAGCAGCCGGTCACCGCGAGGTTCGACTTCGGTTGCGCCGGTTTCTCCTCGATCCCGATCACGCGGTCTCCCTCGACCTGTGCCACGCCGAACCGGTTCGCGTCAGGGACCTCTTTTAAGAAGATCTTGCCGCCCGAACGGAAGTCCTGGATGTCGTCGCGGAACGAGTCCTCGAAGATGTTGTCGCCGAGGATTACGACCACGGGCTCATCGCCCGCCCAGCGGTGGGCCAGGCCCAGCGCCTGGGCGATCCCGCCGGCAGCGTCCTGTATCTCGTAGGTCAATCTGACGCCGTACGCCGAGCCCGATCCAAGCAGCTCGAGAAAGTGGCCCGCGTGCCCCCGTCCCGAGACGATCATGATCTCCTGGACGCCGGCCTCGATCAGCTTCTCAAGGGGGTAGAAGACCATGGGCCGGTCGTAGACCGGCAGAAGATGCTTGTTCGTGACCTTGGTCAACGGCAGGAGGCGAGAGCCGGTGCCGCCGGCAAGGATGACACCCTTCATCTGATCACCTGTTCGTCTTCGGAGCGTATATACTCTGAGAGGGCCTCCTGCCACGAACGCATCGGCCGGAGGCGCGTGTTCAGGAGGGCCGAGCAGCGAGGCCGAAGCGCCCGCCGACGGCACTCTCCGCCGGCCACCGGTGACGCGTTCGGGATGAGTGCCCGGGCGAACCCGTACCACGAGACCGTGCCCTCGTTCACCAGGTGGTAGGTGCCACACGGGGCCCATTCCACCTCGGGCAGGCGCGAAGCGAGCTCGGGGATGTAGGTGAACCTGGACCACTCGTCCCGGATCACGGGGACATACGGCTTGACGAGCGAGCGGGTCCGCATCTGGCTCGCGAAGTCGTTCTCTCCCGGCCCGAAGAGCCGGCTCGTCCGAACGATCCGCCAGTCCCCGCCGGCCGACCGGACGCGCATCTCTCCGAGGGCCTTGGACCGGCCGTAGGTGTTGACCGGATCCGGCGGGTCGAACTCGGAATAGCCCTTCCGGTCTCCGGCAAAGACATAATCCGTCGAGATATGGATCAGCGTCGCCCCACACCGAGCGCAGGCAGACGCCACCGTGCCTGCCGCATGGCCGTTCACCGCCATCGAGCGCTCCGGCTCTACCTCGCAGGCGTCCACGTCGGTGAGCGCGGCGCAGTTGTAGACGAGGCGAGGGCCGATCCCCTCGATCGCCGTCCTGACGGCGTCCTCGTCGGTCAGCTCCAACTCGTGGCCGACCCGGGTAGCCCGTGGGTAGACCTTCGCGAGGGCCCTCCCGAGCCGACCTGTCGCTCCGAGGATCAGGACCGGTCCTTCAGGGGACGCCACCATGCCTCGTTGGCCCGGTACCACTCGACCGTCTCGCCGAGTGCCTGCTCGAACGTGAACCCGGGGGTCCACCCGAGCCCCCTGAGCTTGCTACAGTCGATCGCGTAGCGGAAGTCGTGCCCCTTCCGGTCCGCGACATGCTCCACCCACGAGTCGTCCCGATCGAGAAGGGCGAGGAGGGTGGCGGTGATCTCCAGGTTGGTCTTCTCAATACCCGAGCCGATGTTGTAGACCTCGCCGGGCGTCCCGTGCCCGAGCACGAAGTCCACGGCGCGGCAGTGGTCAATGACGTAGATCCACTCGCGCACGTTCGTGCCGCTACCGTACACGGGAACCCTCTTCCCTTCCAGGAGGTGGGTGACGAAGAGCGGGATCAGCTTCTCGGGGAACTGGTATGGCCCGTAGTTGTTCGAGCAGCGCGTGACCACGACGGGCAGGTCGTGGGTGGTGTGGTAGGCGAGCGCAAGGAGGTCGGACGCGGCCTTCGAGGCCGAGTACGGGGACGATGGCCTGAGGGGGTCGTTCTCGGTAAATGCCCCCTCGGGGATCGATCCGTAGACCTCGTCGGTCGAGACGTGGACGAACCGGTCAACGCCCGCCCTTCGTGCCGCCTCGAGAAGCGTGAAAGTGCCCTGGACGTTGGTCGAGACGAACGCCCCAGGGTCCGCGATTGACCGGTCCACATGGCTCTCGGCAGCGAAGTGGACGACCACGTCGACCTCTTCCATCAGCCGGCCGACGAGGGCCGCGTCGCGGATGTCGCCTCGAACGAACCGGTACCTGGGGTCGTTGGCGACGTCGGCGAGGTTCTTCGGGTTGCCCGCGTAGGTGAGCAGGTCCAGGTTGACAATCGAGCGCTCGGGGTGGCGGGCGAGCTGGTCGATGACGAAGTTCGCCCCGATGAACCCGCACCCGCCGGTGACGAGGAGCCGCATCGTCTCACCCGTGCCGGAGGCCCGGCAGGAGGCCCCAGTCGTAAGGGATCTCGGAGGTGTCGGGCGGGAGCCGGAACTCGTCGGGCTCCTCCCGGTTGTAGGGCAGGTTCGGGACCGAGACGAAGAACGCCGTCTCGTTCCCGATCGCCTTGAACCCGTGGTAGACACCGGGCGGCACCGTGATCAGCGCGGGGTTCTTCTCGCCGATGAAGACCTCCATAACCACCCCGTGCGTCGGGGAGTCGGTGCGGGCATCGTAGAGTGCGACCTTCATCATGCCGGAGACACAGGTGAAGTTGTCGGTCTGCTTCTTGTGATAGTGCCACGCCTTGACCACATTCGGATAGGCCGTCGTCATGTAGACCTGGCCGAAGGCGGAGAAGTGCGGGTCGTCCGAGCGGAGGATCTCCATCAGCCAGCCACGCTCGTCGGGGATCACCCGGAGCGGAGTGACCAGGACGCCGTCGATCGTCGTGCCCATGGGATAAGGTTCGTCTCCGCGCATAATAAGGCCCGATCCCTACCTTTTTATGTCGCGCCGTCCGACCAGTCTGCATGGACTCTACCTCCGTAAGTGAGGGCTTTATTCGCCGGTAAACTGCGCTTTTTTGACACGACACTCCGCGACGGCGAACAGACGCCCGGGGTGTCTCTTGGACCCGCCCAGAAACTCCAGATCGCCCATATGCTCGCCGACGTCGGCGTCGACGTGATCGAAGCCGGCTCGGCTGCCGCATCGGCGGGTGAGCGGGACGCGATCCGCCTCCTCGCGGACGCCGGCCTTGGTTGCGAGGTCTGCTGCTATGTACGGGCCCTCCCGGTCGACATCGACTGGGCGGCGGACTCCGGCGCCGACTCGGTCCACCTTGTGGTCCCGGTCTCCGACCTGCACATCGAGAAGAAGCTCCGGAAAGACCGCGACGCGGTCCGCCAGATGGCATTTGACGCGGTGGAGTACGCGAAGGAGCGCGGTCTTGTGGTCGAGCTCTCGGGCGAGGACGCCTCACGGGCCGACCAGTCCTTCGTCGCCGACCTCTTCGCCGGGGGGGTCGAACGGGGGGCGGACCGGCTCTGCTTCTGCGACACGGTCGGCCTTCTCACCCCCGAGCGGGCCGCCGTCGTGGTCCCGCCGCTCGCAGCAATCGCCCCCCTCTCGATCCACTGCCACGATGACCTCGGGTTCGCTCTCGCGACCACGGTCGCCGCCCTGAAGGCGGGGGCGACCTCGGCCCACTCGACCGTGAACGGCATCGGCGAACGGGCGGGGAACACCGCCTTCGAGGCCCTGGTGATGGCCCTGGAGCGGCTCTACGGCTATCGCACTGGCATCGAGACGCGGCGGCTGTATGCCCTCTCGGCCCTTGTCTCGCGCCTGACGAAGGTACCGCTCGCGACCCAGGCCCCTGTCTCGGGCGAGATGGCCTTCACCCACGAATCGGGGATCCACGCCCACGGGGTCCTTCGCGAGGCCTCGACCTACGAGGCGCTCCCACCCGAGCTGGTCGGCCGGACGCGCCGGATCCTGCTCGGCAAGCACACGGGCTCGGCGGCCGTCGAGGCGGCCCTCGCCGAACGGGGCTACTACCCGGACCCTCCCCGTCTCGCCGAGATCGTCCGACGGATCAAGGCGCTCGGCGACGAGGGCAAGCGCGTCACCGACGCGGACCTGCTCGCGATCGCCGAGGCGGTCCTCGCGATCGAGTGCGCACCCGTCCTCTCGCTCCGGCAGTACACGGTCGTCTCGGGCTCGAACGCGATCCCGACGGCATCCGTCACCATACAGATGAATGGCCAGGAGCACACCAGCGCCGCCACCGGGACGGGCCCCGTCGATGCCGCGGTCGAGGCCCTCCGCCGATCGATCGCCGGGGTCGGGGAGATCGAGCTCCTGGAGTACCACGTGGACGCAATCTCGGGCGGGACCGATGCGCTCGTGGATGTAACGGTTAAGATGGCGAAGGACGGAAAGATGATCACGAGCCGGGGTGCCCGGACCGACATCATCACAGCCTCTGTCGAGGCTGTCGTCGCGGGCATGAACCGGCTCCTCAGGGATACGGAGACATGAAGACCGGTGCCAAGGTGCTGATAGAGGGCCTGCTCCGCCAGGGGACGAAGACGATCTTCGGCTACCCCGGTGGAGTGGTCCTGCCCATCTACGACGTGCTCTACGACTCTCCACTCCAGCACATCCTGGTCAGGCACGAGCAGGCCGCCGCCCACGCGGCGGACGGCTACGCCCGGGCCTCGGGCCGTGTCGGGGTCTGCCTCGCCACCTCCGGGCCCGGTGCCTGCAACCTGGTCACCGGGATCGCGACCGCCTATATGGACTCGATCCCGGTGGTCGCCCTGACAGGCCAGGTCCCGACCAGCCTCCTCGGAAACGACGCGTTCCAGGAGTCGGACATCCACGGGATCACGATGCCGATCACCAAACACAATTACCTGGTCACCCGCGCGGAGGACCTGCCGCAGGTGATCGCGGAGGCGTTCTATATCGCCTCGACCGGCCGCCCGGGTCCAGTGCTGATCGACCTGCCGAAGGACGTCTCGACGGGGGAGGTTCCCGACGAGATCGAGTTCCCGACGAGCGTGAACCTGCGCGGGTACCAGCCGACGGTGAAGGGACACCCCCGGCAGATCGAGCGGGCGGCTGAGCTCCTGACGAAGGCGGAGCGTCCCCTGCTGTATGTCGGTGGCGGTACCATCCTCTCGGGGGCGGAGCAGGAACTCCTCGCTCTCGCCGAGCGACTCGGCGCCCCCGTCACCACCACCCTGATGGGCCTCGGGGCGATCTGTGGAGACCACCCGCTCAACCTCGGGATGCTCGGGATGCACGGCACCGCGTACGCCAACTACGCCGTGACCGAGTGCGACCTCCTTGTCGCGATCGGGGCCCGGTTCGACGACCGGGTGACCGGCCGGATCGAGACCTTCGCCCCGAACGCGCAGGTGATCCATATCGATGTCGACCCGGCCGAGATCGGCAAGAACAAGTCGGTCGACGTCCCGATCGTCGGCGACGTCAGGCACGTCCTCGCGCAACTGATCTCCCGCCTGCCTGCCGGTTCGAAGACCGGTCCGTGGCTCGCGCGGATAGACCAGTGGAGAGCGATCCACCCGCTCACGATTCGGGATGACGGCCTCCTCCACCCGCAGTACGTGGTCCGGACGCTCTCGGAGCTCCTGGACGGCGAGGGTGTCATCGTCTCCGAGGTCGGCCAGAACCAGATGTGGGCGGCGCAACACTTCTGCTTCAAAAAGCCCCGGTCCTGGATCACCTCGGGGGGCCTCGGCACGATGGGATACGGCCTTCCGGCCGCGATGGGCGCCTGCTTCGCCCGCCCCGGCGAACAGGTCGTTCTGATCGCCGGGGACGGGTCCCTCCAGATGAATATCCAGGAGTTCGGGACGATCGCGCAGTACCGTATCCCGGTCAAGGTCGTGGTGCTGAACAATGGGTTCCTGGGAATGGTCCGGCAATGGCAGGAGCTCTTCTACGAGCACCGCTACGCCTACACCGAGCTCCCGCCGGTCAACTTCGTCGGGATCGCCCGGGCGTACGGGATCGACGGCATGGTCGTGGAGGAGTGTGGCGAGGTGAGGGAAGCCCTCCGTACCGCGATCGCGCACGACGGGCCGTTCGTCGTTGACGTCCACGTGGAGCGCGAGGAGAATGTCTTCCCGATGGTACCAGCGGGCGCTGCGATCAACGAGATGATCGGGAGCCGGCTATGAAGCAGCACACGCTCTCCGTCCTGGTCGAGAACCGGGCGGGAGTGCTCTCCAGGGTCACGGGGCTCTTCAGTCGCCGTGGCTTCAACATCGAGTCCCTCGCGGTGGGCACCTGTGAGGAGGAGGGGACGAGCCGGATCACGATCGTGGTCTTTGGTGACGACCGGGAGGTCGAGCAGGTGATCAAGCAGCTCAACAAGCTGATCGACGTGATCAAGGTCTCCGACCTCACCGAGCGGGCACGGGTCGAACGCGAGCTCGCCCTGATCAAGGTCTCGGCGGACCCCGGTGGTACCCGCGCCGAGGTGATGCAGATCGCGACCATCTTCCGGTCGCAGGTCATCGACGTCGGCTCGAAGACGGTGACCCTCGAGGTGACCGGCGACTCCGACAAGATCGATGCGCTCCAGCGCCTCCTTGTCCCGTATGGGATCCGCGAACTCTATCGCACGGGTAGGATCGCGGTCCTTCGAGGTCAGAAGACCGTGAAGAGCGAGAAATAACCTCTTTTTTCCCCTTTCGAGGCCGCGAGGACGAACCAAAGGGATAAGTCCGCTCCACGCGAACGCCTCGGGGAGTTGCCAATGGAGATCCGGATCCAGAAGATCATCGAGGCCCTCTTCTGCCTCGAGGACCTGCGCGAGGTCTACCGTCAGGCCCTGCCGACGGGCCTCTCGGAGGAGGAGGAAGCGGCGTTCCAGGCGAAGCTCGCCGAGCTCGAGGAGACCGTCGCTGATATCAGGAACCGAACGGGCCATACCAGGGTGACACGGATCGCCGGCTCGATCGAGCTCCGGACGCGCGAGGAGCAGTCGATTAACATTCAGCCGATCCAGGCCGGCGGCCGGCTGACGTCCGAGGCGAGAAAGGCGCTCGCCGTCTACGGCGATGGCTACTCGGTCTGCGATGCCTGCCGCGCGCCGTTCCGTCTTGACAAGATCACGAAGCCTCCGTCGGCCCAGTTCCACGAGGACCTGGCCCGGTTTCTGAACATGGACCAGGCCCGGGTGGTCCCCGGTGCGCGGCGGGGCTTCCAGGCGGTCACCTCGGCGCTCGTCGAGAAGGGTGACACGGTCATCCTCTCCTCGCTCGGCCATTATACCGAGTACATCGCGGTCGAGCAGGCGGGGGGGACCGTCCGCGAGATCCCTGCGGACGAACGGGCGATCGTGACGGCCGATGCCGCAGCAGAACGGCTCGAGGCGTGCGTCCGAGAGACGGGGCGCCCGCCTGCCCTGGTGATGTGCGACCACTTCGACTACCAGAATGCGAACGAGCATGATGTCCGGGGGATCGCGAAGGTGGCCCATCAGTACGATGTGCCGTTCCTGTACAACGGGGCGTACACGGTCGGCGTGATGCCGGTCGACGGGAAGGCGATCGGTGCGGACTTCGTGGTCGGATCGGGGCACAAGTCGATGGCAGCGCCCGCACCCTCTGGGGTGCTCGCCACCACCGACGAGTTTGCTGACCGGGTCTTTCAGACCACGCGGATGGAGGGGGATCTCACGGGGCGCCGGTTCGGGGTGAAAGAGGTCCAGATGCTCGGCTGTACTTTGATGGGAGGGAACCTGGTTGCGATGATCGCCTCGTTCCCGGCCGTCCAGGAGCGGGTCACCCGGTGGGACGAGGAGGTGAAGAAGTCGAACTACTTCATCGATCGCCTCCTTGCGATTGAGGGGTCCGCCTGCGTCTCGGAGTACCCGCGCAAGCACGTCCTCTCCAAGGTCGACACCACCGGCTCGTTCGACCGGGTTGCGAAGACCCACAAGCGCAAGGGGTACTTCCTCTCCGACGAGATGTCGAAGCGGGGGATCGTCGGCCAGTTCGCTGGCGCCACGCGCCACTGGAAGCTCTCGACCTACGGCCTCTCCTGGCGCCGTGTTGAGTACCTCGCCGATGCCCTCGATGAGATCGCGGAGAAGTACGACCTTGTGGTCAGGCAGTGAGATGGAGACGCTCTGGCTGGTCCGGTATGCCGAGATCTTCCTGAAGTCCGACCCGGTACGACGGCACTGGGAGCAGGTCCTCGCCCAGTCGATCCGGGACCGGATGCCCGGCGTCGCCGTCCGGGTCGAGCGCGGCCGGCTCTGGCTCACCGGCCCAGTCGACCCCGAGCGGCTCCAGACGGTCTTCGGGGTGGCCTCCTTCTCTGAGGTAGTCCCCTGCCGGCTCGATGAGCTTGAGCAGGGCGTCCTCGCGTACGTCGTCGAGCACGGGATCGGCCGGGCGTCGAGTTTCGCCGTGCGGGTCAAACGCTCAGGCCAGCACGACTTCCGCTCCCCCGAGAAGGCGGCGGCGCTCGGCGGTGTCGTACTCGAGGCCTATCCTCACCTCTCGGTCGACCTTCGCGACCCAGCATTCGAGCTGCACGTGGAGATCCGCGACGACCGGTGCTACCTTTACCACGGGGTGATCCCCGGTCCCGGCGGCCTCCCCATGGGGGTGGAGGGAACGCTCGTCGCCCTCCTCTCGGGTGGGATCGATTCGCCCGTCGCCGCGTACCTGATGATGAAGCGGGGGTGCCGGATCGTCCCGCTCTATGTCGGGCTCGAGCCCTACCTGGATGAGGACTCCCTCTTTCGCACCCGGGAGGTCCTCAACGTCCTTCGCAGGTACGACCCGGAGCTCGAACTACGGGTCCGCACCGACGGGTACCTCGCCCGGGCGAAGGGGCTGATGCGCCAGAGCGACCAGCGCCTCACCTGCGTGGTCTGCAAGCGGCGGATGTACCGTCTCGCCGAGGAACTCGCCGAGGAGGTCGGTGCGCTCGGGATCGTTACGGGAGAGTCGCTCGGCCAGGTCGCTTCGCAGACCCTTGACAATCTGCTCGTCCTGGACGAAGCCGCTCGTCTCCCGGTGTACCGACCTCTGATCGGGCTTGACAAGGACGAGATCATCCGGATCGCCCGACGTATCGGGACATTTCGGCCATCGACCACCCCCGGGGCCGGGTGCGGCGCGGTGCCGCGGGTGGCGGCGACGAAGGCGGGGCTCAACGAGGTGAAGGCCCTCGAGGCCCGTGTCGATGCTCTGACAGAGCGGGGCGAGTGAGTATCACTCGGCCAGGTTAGGGAAAAAGAGTTCACGGATTGACTGGATGGGAGGACGAGAATTGCCGGGTCAGGCCACTGGCACGTCCTCGGGAGCGGGCGGGAGGACGATCTCGAAGCGGCAGATGCCGCTGCCCATCGCGTAGCAGGCGGTCTCGACCACCTGCGCCTCACCCTCACAGTGCGCGGAGAAGATCGCCGCGAGGACTCCGCAGTCGAAGGCACAGGCCGGTCGGCCCAGGTACGGGAGGTCAACGCACTCGAAGCAGTCGTGCACCTCGATGGTGAGTGGGGCCATCGAGGCAACAGAGAGCCTTCCGAGGGCGTGGTGCTCCCAGAAGCGGCTCAGGGCCTCGACCAGCTCCTCGAGGGACAATCCGTCGAAGGCATTGGCGAGCCGGCGTCCGAGGTGCGTGCCGGCGGCGGACAGGATCGGGTCGATGTTCACGCCGTCGGCGAGGAGGGTCACCCGTATCGAGCGGAACATCGCCCGGTAAAAGGCCGACAGGTCGCCCGAGAGCGGGTCGTAGTCGGCCATGAGGCGACCGATGTCCGCTTCGAGCCGCTCGGCGTCGGAGAGCTGCCCGAGGAACTCGGAGTCGATAAAGAAGTACTTGCGCCGTCCATCGTCGGGGTCGGTGCGCGCCCCGAGCACCCCGTCGGCGACGAGATCGCGCAGGTGGACTGAGATCGTGGACTTCGCCCTCTCCGTCTGCGAGACGATCTCTTCGAATGAGAGCTCGCCATCGCCGAGCAGGCTCAGGATACGTGCACGTGTCGGGCTGTCCACCACTCTCAGACCCTGCGCCGTCCGAAAGAGCCCGAGTCCAGTCTTCCCGGACTCTCCCTCAAGCCTATCCGTGATCATGTGAATCACATAAAGCTTGGTCCGGGACCACTTATATGTTCGTCTTCATACTAATGGTCTACCGGTCCTGTGCCCGGTCCGGGAGACGGCTCTATTTTGGCCGGGAGAAGAGGTGTTACCAGGGGGAGACCGTCCGAACGATCTCACCGCCCCGGAAGATCTTGATCAGGCCGCCCGACTGGGAGACCACGATCCCGATCGCGTGGGTCACGAGCGTGATCCCGGCGACGGAGGCGTGACGCGAGCCCAGTCCCGGGGGTATCTGGACCGCACTCGTGTCGACCGTGATATACCGCCCGGCCGCCTCGACCAGGCCATCGCCTGCGATCACGAATGCGCCATCAAGCTGGGCGAACTCCTTGATGTTCTCCGCCAGCTCTTCGTTGGTTATCCGCCGCTCCTCCATGGTATGCCCCTTGAAGGGGTTCAGGATGAACTGGGTCGAGTAGGCAAGGACGCCGTCGAGGTCTCCCACGAGGAAAGCGGTCCCGACCGGCTTGCCCTCCCGCCCTTCGCGTGCGATCTCGAGTGCGACCCGAAGAACCGCGTCGAAGACGGCCGGCTCCACGTCGGTCCCGGACAGCAGTGCTCCTCCTTCGAACGGTGTCTGATCGAGATCGTCGCTCGCAGGGCCGGTCGACAGTATCGGTGTTCCGGGGACGAAGGCGCTGATCGGGGCCGGCATCTCCGGTTCTGCCGGATCGCCGGCACCCAGGGCGGGCCCGTCGATGATTGGACGGGCGATCTCCTTCCAGATCTCCGCCTTTTCGAGGTAGGCATCCCGGAACCGGGGCACCGTCTCGGCCTGGATCACCAGGAGCCTCGCAGCGTCGAGGGCGTGCCGCTTCGCCTCGGGCAGGTCCCCTCGCTCTTTTGCTTCGTGGTACGCGGCTGCAGCCTTCTCGATCGCGTCCGTGGTCGGGATCTCCGGAGCATCACTCTCCCGGCTCCTGGCGTAGAAGATTCCTCCCGCGATCAGGCCGACCATCAGGAGCAGGATCAGGGGCAGGATGTTGATGCCGAAGAGTCGGACCGAGGGGAACTGCCACCCGGTCCCGTTCGGCACCGGAGCTCCTGTGGTCACGTAGGTACCGGGCACCTGGATAATGCTGACGTCGAATGTGGTGGTCGCCGTCTGGCCGTCGCTCTGGAAGACGGTGACCGTGATCGTGTAACTGCCCGCTGCCAGGTAGGTGTGAGTCGCCGGTATGTCGTTCGACCGTATTCGCGTCTGGTCTCCCCAGTCCCACTCGATCGCGTCCACCGCGACCCCGGGTCCACCCGGGAGCACTGAACCACCGATTACGACCGTCTGGTTCTCCACCGAGGGCTGGGAGAGCCCGATGATCGGCGGTCCCGCCGGGAGGACCGTGGTGAGGGGGACCGTTGTCGCTGCGCTGGTCGTCCGCGCCGTTGTCGGCGAGGTCGTCTGCGCGGTCGTACTCGTGATCGGGTTCGTCACGGTCACCGCGGTGGTCCTCTCGGTGGACCGGCCGTCGCTCTGGGTGGCCCTCACCATTACGATGTACGTCCCGCTCGCCGAGTAGGTGTGGGTGTTCGGGAACGCGTGCACCTCGTGGAACCCGTCGCCCCAATCCCAGTAGACCTCCAGGATCGACTGCCCGGGTACACCGACAAGAGCGCCTCCACCGATCCGCACGGACAGACCGCTCGTCTCGGGCGGCGTCAGGGAGACGACTGGGGGGAGCGAGACGGGGGACGTCGTCTGGGCTGTCGTCGGGGGCACCGTCGTCAGCGTGGGGGTCTTCGGAGGCTGTGTGGGTGTCGGGGGCACCGTCGTCGGTGTGGGTGTCGGGGGCACCGTCGTCGGTGTGGGTGTCGGGGGTAGCGTCGTCGGCGTGGGTACCTCGGTGGTGGGCGTGGGTGTCGGGGGCACCGTCGTCGGTGTGGGTGTCGGGGGTAGTGTCGTCGGTGTGGGTGCCTCGGTGGTGGGGGTGGGTGTCGAAGGTACTGGTGTAGGTGTGTTGGGGGGCGTTGTCTGTATCGTCGTGACCGTATCCGTGGGCAGGGGAGGCGGTACAGTCGGCTGCTCGGTGGCACCATCGAGGCCGAACGGGACAAACCCGGTGGCGGTACCGGTGCCGACGAAAAGGATCGCCAGCAGGACCCAGCAGATCGTGATTATGCTCCAAGGGACCGATTTCGTGGGTGTTAACGGCCGCAAGGGAGAGCGTGTTCGCCCCATGAATCTCGATTACCTGTTTGACGATGAAGGATTATAAAAAGATCAGATGCTGATCGGATGGCCTGGTTGGCGGCGTCGTTGCGTCTTCATTCGGCTGGAGACAACCTTTTCCGGCCCCGGCTCCTGGCTTACAGGATGTAGAGGGGGCCCGCCTCCCGAAGCGCACGCCTGCGATCCTGGAAGTCGGGGAGATGCTCGCCGACCGTGCGCCAGAATGCCGGGGAGTGGTCGGGGTGCAGGAGGTGGCTGAGCTCGTGCACTACGACGTACTCCACCTGGAGCTGTGGCGCCATTGCCAGTCGGAGGTTGAAGTTGAGCCTTCCCGTCCGGCTGCAGCTCCCCCAGCGGCGCCTGAGAAGCTTGACCCTGAAGGGTGGGATTGCGCAATCGAATCCGGGTGCGTGAACGGCGAGCAGTCCTCCAATCGTCTCGAGCGCTCTCTCCCGGTAGAACGCAATCAATAGCGCACGCGCCTCTTCTGTCGTGGAATTCCGGGGGAGGACCACGCAGAGGGTTCCATCGTCTGCACGGACCGTCGCCGGCTCACCCGTCTCGATCACGAGGAGGTGCTCCTCTCCCCCAAGCAGGAACGCTTCACCTGCAGCGTAACGCCGCTCCCGGACCGCCTCCAGACGCTCGCGAAAGCGGAGAATGGTCCTCTCGATCCACGGGGCCGACTCCTTGACGAGCCCCTCGATCACCTCCTGCGGGGTGCCGATCGGGGCGACCACCTCCACACGGAGGTCATGGTGAACGACCACCGCCGGAACCCGGCGTCGGCGGCTGAACCGGACCTGGACGGGACTGTGAGTCGTGGGTGTCGCGAGACGGTCCCGGATGGAACTCATCCGGAGGAACTCGGTGCCCGTCGGTTTATACGTTCTGGATCCCATTCTCATTATGGACTCGGACCCCGATCGTTCGAACCCGCTGGTCAACTATCTCAACCAGTTTGAACGGGCTGTCTATACGGTCCTCCTCCTTCTCCTTGCCGTGGTGATTGGGTTCTCGCTGGTCTCTCTGGTCGTCGTCACGATAGAGCGACTTCTCTCTCCACCCATCTACCTGCTGGAGAACCACGAGATCCTCGACCTCTTCGGGATGTTCCTGCTCGTCCTGATCGGGATCGAGTTTCTCGAGTCGATCAAGGCCTACCTGAAGGAGAACGTGATCCACTTCGAGCTGATCATCGCGATCGCAATCACCGCGATCGCCCGAAAGGTGATCCTGGTGGAACTCGAGAGTCCCGGTGACTTCGAGGTGATCGGACTCGGCATCGTCGTCCTCTCGCTCTCCGCGGGCTACTATCTGCTCCGGAGGGGCGGCATCACGGTTCATTGACACGACTAATACTTCCATATACCCTTCCAGCCCAGAAATTCACATGGAGGAACTGGGCGGGCCCGGTGGTGGGCGAAGCAGTACTGCAGGTTGCGTCCGTGTAACCACGCGCTGCGCAGTTCTCCTGCTCCTCATCTGCATTTGTCAGGCCCCTGTCCTCGCCGTGTCCCCGGTGGTCGACGGTGTTCCTCTCTTTCCCGACTCAAACATCTGGAACACGCCGGTCGACCGTCTCCCCGTGTCGACGGACTCCTCTGCCATGATCGCGACGATCGGGCTTGATCGGACCCTGAAGGCCGACTTCGGCTCCGGCACCTGGGATGGCGGCCCGATCGGGATCCCCTTCGTGACCGTCCCCGGGACGCAGCCGAAGGTCCCGATCGAGTTCGGGTACGCGGATGAGAGCGATCCCGGTCCGTACCCCATTCCGCCCGACGTGCCGCGGGAATGGGGCAGTGACCACCATGTGATCGTGGTCGACCGTGACAACGGTCTTCTGTACGAGGTGTACGACGCAGAACAGCAGTACGACGGGAGCTGGCACGCAGGGTCAGGGGCGGTCTTCGACCTCCGGTCGAACGCGCTGCGCCCCGGGTCCTGGACCTCAGCCGATGCCGCCGGTCTCCCGATCCTGGCGGGCCTGGTCCGCTACGACGAGGTCGCTTCGGGCACAATCACCCACGCCCTCCGCTTCACCGCCCCCGAGACGAGGAGGGCATACGTCTGGCCGGCCCGTCATTTCGCCTCGTCCCTCACCGGGGCCCGCTACCCTCCGATGGGACAGCGGTTTCGCCTGAAGGCCGACTTCGACCTCTCCGGGTTCTCGCCAAAAAACCGGGTGATCCTCCAGGCCCTCAAGACCTACGGGATGGTCCTCGCCGACAATGGCTCCTCCTGGTTCCTCTCGGGCGCGCCCGACCCTCGTTGGGACGACGACGAGCTCCGCGAACTCCTGGACGTCCCGGGTTCTGCTTTCGAGGCGGTCGACGTCTCTTCCCTGGTGGTCGACCCCGACTCGGGTGAGGCGCGAAGGCTCGGTCCTCCACCGTTCCCCGGCTATGCCTCCCCTTTCGATCTCGACCGGGACGGCCGTTTCGAGGACGTGAATGGAAATGGCCGCCTTGATTTTGCAGACGTCGTCCTCCTCTTCAATCATGCCGACCTGATCGCCCCCTCGGGGTGGGAGCTGTACTGTGACTTCAACAACAACACCCGTTTCGACTTTGGCGACATCGTCGCGCTCTTCGGAGGTCTCTGACGTGATGCGAGGCCGACGTTGCATCCTTGCCTGCCTGCTTCTCCCCCTCCTTCTCGCCCTGCTCGTCGTGCCGGCCCCCGGAGCGCCCGCCGACCCGCCGGTTCCGTTTGGCCCCCCGTCCGAGAACCTGACGCCCGGTCATGGGAAACTCTCTACGGGGCTGCTCGCCATCGTCGACGACCGTTTTCTCACCCCTGGCCAGTCAAGAGCGGACGCCGTCGCCGCGCTCGCCGCGAGTGGGCGCTTTGCCCGGGGGGGAGAGCGGTACCGGGGGCTCGGGACTCCGGCTACTGACCTCGTCGGGGTCTATGTACGGACCGTTCCAGGAACTGGGGCGGGTCCGCTCAGACCCTTCATCAGTCGCCTCATGGCGGAGGACCCGGGGTACGGGCTCGTCGCCGCCTGGGTCGAACCCCGCCGCCTCCTCGATCTGGCCCAGGAGCCGTCGGTGCGGGAGGTTCGGCCCGTTCTCCGCCCGCGCGTCCGAACCGGGGCCGTGACGACGGCGGGCGACACGATCCTCTCAGCAGCCGCACTGCGGCAGACCACCGGTCTCTCGGGTGCGGGCATCAAGGTGGGGGTGATCTCGGACGGTGTCGATGCCTGGCAGACGGCGCGTTCCTCGGGAGACCTGCCGGCGACCATCCAGGTGCTCAAGAACTCGCTCGGGGGGAACGAGGGGACCGCCATTCTGGAGATCGTTCACGACCTGGCGCCGAACGCGAGCCTCGCGTTCCACGATTGCGGCTTGACTGTGATCGAGTTCAACCATGCAATCGACGCTCTTGCCGACGCGGGCTGCCAGGTGATAGTCGACGATATCGGCTGGATAGACGAGCCGTTCTTCGAGGACGGGATCGTCGCGGCTCACGTCGAGGACGTGATCCGTGACCGGGGCATCCTCTTCGTATCGGCGACCGGAAATGATGCGGACATCCACTACCAGGGGGTCTATCGAAACGACGGCACCGGGTGGCACGACTTCTCCGGTGGGACGGACCCGGGTCGTTCCCGGCTCTACGTGACCGTTCCCCAGGGCGCCGGGGTCGAGGTGGTGCTCCAGTGGTCCGAGCCGTTCGGGGCGAGCTCTTCGGACTACGACCTGTACCTCTTCGATTCGGCCGATCCTTCGACACAGCTCGCGATCAGCGCGATGGCCCAGTCCGGTTCGGACGATCCGGTGGAGTACCTCTATTGGGAGAATGACGCCCCTCGAACGGTGGAGGTGGAGGTCGATGTCCACAATCCGTCATCGGCGCCACCCCGTATCCTGGAGCTCTTTGTCTACCCTGAGGGTGGGGCCAGCATCTCCACGGAGAATATCGTGGCGGCGGACTCGATCTATGGACATCCTGCGGCGAACGGAGCGATCGGTGTCGCGGCGATCGATGCGAGTGAGCCGATTGCGTCAGGACTCGAGTACTTCTCCTCACGCGGTCCTGTAACGATCATTTCTCCTCGTACCGAGGTCAGACAGAAACCCGATTGTTCCGGCATCGACGGTGTCCGCGTCACCGGGGCGGGCGGTTTCCCGTCGGTCTTCTGGGGGACGAGTGCCGCCGCACCCCATGCCGCCGGCATCGCCGCGCTCGTCTGGTCGGGAAACCTCTCCGCCCCGGCAACAACAGTCCGGATGGCGCTCCTCGAATCGGCGGACGACCTCGGATCCACGGGGCACGATCCGGCTTTCGGCGCGGGGCGTCTAAACGCCACTGCGATGCATGAACTCCTCTCGCCGCCCCCGGAGGACCCGGTCGTCAAACCCCTGCCGGGCGCCGCTGGAAACCCACAGGACCTGGACAAAGACGGGCTGTACGAGGATGTGAACGGCAACAACCGGGCGGACTTCGCGGACGTGGTCCTCCTCTTCAACCAGGTCGACTGGGTGGCAGCGAACGAGCCGATCTCGGCGTTCGACTTCAATCAAAACCTCAGGATCGACTTCGCTGATATCGTACGCCTCTTCGAGCGGCTCTGATCGTCCGGTGGGGACCGCAGTGGATGCAGGCGACATCGGTCGCCTGCAAGTACTCCGCCTCCTCGTCCCTGCCTTTTGTGCGGAACGGTTCGACGATCAGGTTCCTTTTGTCCCCGACGGCTCTCTTGGAACCGGGGGGGAGCATTCCTCCTCTCTAGTCCCCCGGACGAAGCAGGGGACGCGGGTCTATATGGTCGTGAGTCAAATCCTACGACGAGGAGACCGGGATCATGGCGCGCACGCTCCCCACCCTGCTGATCCTGCTCATCTTTATCCTGGTGCTCTTCGCACTTCTCGGTGGGTTCTCGCAGTTCTTCCCCGATGAGTCCGGGATCAAGACAGGTGTGCCGACCCCGGAACCCAGGGAGACGGTCGTCGTTACCATGACGATCGTCACACCGGTCCCCGTTACCTCTACCCCGGTGCAGACCCCTGTCCTGCTCCCGGCTCCAACAGGGCCCGTCGTACTACATTTCGTCGCGGTCGGAGCCGGCGATGCGGTCCTGATCGAGACGCCGCGAGGGCGCACTGTGCTGGTGGACGGTGGGTCTGTGGACCGGGGGAACGACCTGCTCCGGTATCTTCGGTCTATGGGTGTGACCGACCTCGACCTGCTGATCGCCACCCATGCCCATGCGGACCAGGTGGGGGGGATGCCTGCGGTTGTCGAGGGACTTGACCATGTCGGGCAGTTTCTCGATGGGGGGAATCCCGATGGCCATCCCGCGGCATACGAACGGCTGCTCTCGACCCTCAAGGCCTCAAACATCACCCGCTCGGAGCTGCGGGCGGGCCAGAGGGTGCACCTCGACCCGGAGGTCTGGCTCGACATATTGAATCCGTCCTACGACCGTGCCGGGGACCAGCACGAGGACTCCCTGGTCTTTCGGCTGGTCTACGGCGAGAATGCGGTGCTGCTGACCGGGGGGCTTGGGCCGACCTCCGCCGAACGGCTCATCGAATCTGGCGAGGTCCTTGCGGCTGACGTGCTCCAGGTCCCCCGGCAGGGCGAACCGGGAGCCGCCGCACCGGCATTTCTGGAAGCGGTCCATCCCCGGTACGCGGTGATCAGCACCGGAAGCCCCCCGTCGAGCAGGGTCGACGACCGCCTGGTCCAGAACCTGTTGACGCTTGGTTCGAAGGTCTATCTCACGAACACGATCGGGACCGTGGCCTTCACCTGCAACGGCTCGGGGTGCGAACCGATCCGGGCCACGCCGTTCAGGCCGGAGCGGCCGGCCGACCGCGACGCGCCGGCTCCGTCCGCCACCCCGACTCCCTTCATGCTCGAGCCCCCATACCCGCCTCCGTACACGGTCGTACCGACCGAAACGGTACCCTGGCCGACGGTGACGGTGCCCGGTACTTCCGTTCGGTTGGACGGGCTCGACCTCGCGGCCGGCCGGGTGCTGGTCAGGAACTCCGGGATCAGCCCGGTGAACATGACGGGTTGGCGCCTGGGCAACCAGGGGGGCACGGCATCGTTCCGGTTCCCGGTGTACGAGCTTCAGCCCAGCGGAACGGTCATGGTTCTGGTTGGGAGGGGCGTCGATGGGAATGG
This sequence comes from uncultured Methanomicrobiales archaeon, assembly GCA_949320185.1. Taxonomy (GTDB): domain Archaea; phylum Halobacteriota; class Methanomicrobia; order Methanomicrobiales; family Methanospirillaceae; genus UBA288. The sequence goes on from CASGHK010000036.1 coordinate 38,067, forward strand.
TGTGCTCTTTTGGGACGCGCGTGATGTCTTTGATGCGGGTGGTGACAGGGCCTTCCTGTACGACGCGGACGGACACCTGGTGGACAGCGTGGACGGGGGCTTCGTCCTGACCGTGCCGCCGACACCCTGGGACGTGACACCAGTGCCGACTCCTTTGCCCGGTGAAACCGCCCTGGTCGACGAACTCCCGGGGGCATCCTGATACTCACGCTCTCTTTGAACCCGCAGGCAAGAATCTCCTCGGGCGACGGTCCTCTCAAAAAAGGTAATCTCTCGATGAATCCCGGAACCGTGGGTCCTGGGGCGTCAGGTATCGAATCGGTCAACGAGTGGGCCGTTCATCGGCCCTGGTGCTATCGAGCCCTCCTCCATGCTTTGTGGACCCGCCTCCGTGGGAGGCTTCTCCCCCGGCTCGTGCGACCCTCTCCCTGGTCTCCTCATCTGCGGCCTGGAGCCCTCGCACCCTGTGGGGTGCCTCTCCTCCGGCTCGAGCGACTCTCTCCCTGGTCTTTTCGTCTGCGGCCTGGAGCCCTCGTTTCGCATGCCGGGCTTCACCCCCGGCCCGTGCCACTCGCTGGCGAGTCTCCGCATCGGCGGATGCGAGCCCGCGGTTCGTCTTTTCTGAAGTGCCCTTCTCTCCCATGGTTCGTTCACCGGTTCCGGTCGATCTATCGGTCAGATGATCGACAGGTTTCTACGGCGAGTGTTATAGCAGCAGATGTCATATATAGTTTCTGATATACTTTCGTGATTTTAAACCCATTGGGGTCCATTTGATTCCATCAAGGCCTCATGCGTGTTGCCTTTTCAGGGTGGGCGATGATCACCCGGAATTGTAAAAAAGGGATGTCTGTGGCCGTTCAGATCTCTAGGCGCCCACAGCGCCCGCGGGGACTGTCCCGGTCGCCAGGGCCGGGGTGATCGGAATAAAGCCCTCTGCCTTGAGGACCTCAGTCCCTTCTCGCCCGGTCAGAAGGCGCACGAATGCTTCTCCCAGTTCGGGGTTCTTCGCGACCGAAGGGACCGTGATTCCGTACGTGATCGGCATTCCTGCCTCGGTCGAGCCGTCGGGACGCTTCACCTCGACCTTTGCGTACTCGGCCTCGTGGGTCGGGTCGGAGAGGTCGATCTCGGCCGGCAGGGTGACGTAGTTGAACCCGTTCTGGACCGCGTTGGACCGGTAGGTGAAGACATAGTCGACCTTTCCGGTCTTGAGCAGGTCCGTGTAACTGGGGTCGCCCGTCTTCGGGATCACCAGGGTAACACCATCAGGCGTGGGCTTAGAGACATCGATGGTGGTCTTGTCGTTCGCGAAGGTGTAGGTGATCTTCGAGTGGTCGCCGACCAGGCTCTTGAAGATGGTGTTCTTGCCGTAGTGCTTTTCGGCGAGCTTGATCATCATGTACGACCGGTAGCCGCCGGGGTCCGTTGTCGGGTCGGAAGTAGCGTAGCTGACACCCGCGCGGTCGAGAACGTCGAACCAGTTATTGTCGCTGATCTCCGAGGCGTAGTCGGAGGTCGTGTTGTTGTATGCAATCACCATCGCGTTGCGGGCAAAGGAGAGCATCCAGCTGGCGTTGTTCGGGAACATCAGCTTCGGGATCAGGTAGGCGTCCTCAAACGCGACGACGTCTGCCTTCGCGTTCGTCTTGGTCACCTTCTCGATCTGTGTGACGGAGGCGCCCGTGTAGACGCCGAGCTCCGCGCCCGTGGTGTTGGCATCGAAGCTCTTCTTCAGCTTCGCGAAGGGCGAGGCGAGGCTGCCGGCGGCGTAGACGAGCACCGGTTTCGTCGCCGTTGCCGGCGTCGAGCTGTCGACCTTGAACTCCTTCGCCTTCTCGGCTGTCATGGGGGAGAAGAGGCCCTTGCCGTACTGTTCCTTGCCGTAGTCAGCGATCTTCGCCTGGGTGTCGGCGGAGATGAGGAAGTCGATGTACTGGTTGGCTGCTTCGAGCGATGCCGTCGCGTTGCCTTTCTGCACCACGGTAATGGCGGAGTAGATGTTGAGCAGGCTCGCACCCTCGGTGATCAGGGGGGTCAGCTTCAGGTTCCCCTTGTACGCGAGGAAGGTCCCCTCGTCCGACAGGGTATATGCCCCCTTCTCCGAGGCCATCTGGAGTGTCTCGCCCATGCCCTTGCCGGCCTCGACGTACCAGGCTCCGGACTTCTGGACATCGGTGGCGTAGTTCACCTTCGCCCTGCCCCAGATCGTCTTCTCGGCCGAGTGTGTGCCCGAGTTGTCACCACGCGAGACGAAGACGACGCCCTTGTTGCCGGCCTTGCCGTCCTTCATCAGTTTCAGGAACGCCTCCTCGGGGGAGAGGCCCCTGATCCCGGCGGGATCACTCTCGGGACCGACTATTACGAAGTAGTTGTAGGCGAACGAGCGACGGTTGACACCGTTGCCTCCCTCCAAGAACGCAGTCTCCTGCGAGGGAGAGTGGACGAGGAGCAGGTCCGCATCACCGCGCTTGGCGAGTTCGATCGCCTTGCCAGTGCCCTGGGACGTGATCTTCAGGTTCACAGCGTGCGTCGCCTCGTAGAAGGGGGTCAGGTAGTCGAGCAGCCCGGTGTCGTCCAGGCTCGTCGTGGTCGCGATCACAAGGTCTGTCCGGGGCCCGGTGACGTTCGTCGGGACCGCCGTCACATCGCCTGTCGTGACACCGGTGGGCGCTCCCGTCTCCGGGCCCGTGACGGTCGGGGTTGTCGTCGCGTTGCCGCCGGGGGTGGTGCCCGTGCAGCCCGAGACGCCGATAAAGAGGACGAGGAGGAGGGCGAGCAGGCCCACTCCTGTACAGAGTGCTCTTCTGTCCATCATCAGAACCGATGTGTTTAATAACCTAGTTGAATCTTTCTTAATTATTCAGTAAATTGTGTTTATCAGTTGGTACACCAGTTGGCATATCAGCGATGATCCCCCCCGCACACATTCCTTGATGGGTAAACGCGCGTCTCTCGGAGTCACGACATGGTAAACGAGATAGTTCAGGGTTTTATTCAGGCCGTCGACCTGATCGTCTCGCTCGACCCCGAGGTGATCGAGATCACGATCCGCACGCTCGTCATCTCGCTCTCGTCGACCCTTCTCGGCACAGCGATCGCCATACCTGTTGGCGGAATCATCTCTCTCAACGAATTCCGGGGCAAGCGGGCCCTGATGTACCTGGTCCAGACACTCTACTCGGTGCCGACGGTGATTATCGGCCTGCTCCTCTTTCTCCTGATCTCGTCATCCGGTCCGTTCGGTTCCCTCAAACTCCTCTTCACATCGACGGGGATGGTCATCGGTCAGACCATGCTGATCCTCCCGATCCTAATAGGCCTGACCATCGCCGCCCTCGAAGGGCTCGACCGCGGACTCCGCGACACCCTCGTCTCGCTGGGCGCCACCTGGTCGCAGCAGCTCATCGCCCTGCTTCGAGAGGCCCGGTTCGCGCTCCTCGCGGCGGTGGCGGTCGGTTTCGGACGGGCGATCTCCGAGGTCGGGGTCGCGATCATGATCGGCGGCAACATCCGTGGGTTCACCCGTGTCCTGACGACCGCGATCAGCCTGGAGACCTCGATGGGCAACATCTCTCTCTCGCTCGCACTCGGAATCATCCTGCTCGTCCTCGCCCTCGTGGTGAACTTCGGCGTGAACCTGCTGCAGGGGGGTGGACGCCGATGATCCGGTGCGAGGAGATCGGGTGGGAGATCGAAGGAAAGACCGTCCTCGACAATATCTCGATCGAGGTGGCGCCCGGAGAGGTCTTCGGCCTCATAGGGCCATCGGGCTCTGGAAAATCGAGCCTGATCAGGATCATGGACCTGCTCGTCGCTCCGACGAGCGGCCGGCTCTGGATCGACTCGACCGAGGTGTCTGCCGGCTCGACCGACCTCGTCGCCCTGCGACGACGCATGGGCATGGTCTTTCAGCGCCCTGCGGTCTTCTCCGGCGACGTCTATCGCAACGTCTCGATCGGGCTTGGATTGCGGGGTGAGCGTCCTCATAGCGCCCGTCAACTCGTCGAGGACGCACTCGAGATGGTGGGGCTCACCGGTTTCGGCCCGCGCCGTGCCTCGACCCTCTCGGGAGGGGAGCTCCAGCGGGTCGCGATCGCCCGTGCTCTCGTGACCCGTCCGACCGTCCTCTTCCTCGACGAGCCGACTGCGAACCTGGACCCGCTCTCCACCCAGGTGATCGAGGACGTCGTCCGGCGGGCCCAAACGGACCTGGGCACCACGATCGTGATGGCGACCCACAACCTTGATCAGGGCCAGAGGCTCTGTGATCGCCTGGCGGTGATGGCGACGGGTCGTCTGATGCAGACGGGGACCCCTCTCGAGGTCTTCTACCGCCCGAGGACACGCCAGGTGGCGCGGTTCGTCGGGGCTGAGAACCTGGTCGACGGTACGGTAGAACGGCAGGACCGCGGGGTGGCGTTCGTTCGGACGACGGGTAATGTCCTTGCCGTCGCCGTCCATGAACCGGTCTTCGGAACGGTCACTGTCGCGATCCGGCCCGAGGAGATCGTGCTCTCGCACGACGACTCCTGCAGGACGGACTCCCCGAACCACCTGCACGGCAGGGTCACCGCCGTCGAGTCTGACGGCCCGCTCGTCCGGGTCTCGCTCGACTGCGGTTTTCCCCTCGTCGCGCTGGTTCGACGCCTGACATACCTCTCCCTCTCGCTCGAACCCGGATTGCAGGTCTGTGCCGTCTTCGACCCGAACGGAGCCCACCTGATAGCGCGCACCTGATCTTCGAAAACTTTATCTCTAGTTTTTCGATTTCGTATTACGAATCAATATAATTCTCACACGTGGTCGAATGAGGAAACTGGATATTGACCGTATATTTTAACATTCTCCCTCAAATTGACATTATCGAACCATATAAATAATAACTTCACATTGGAAAAAAACGGAAATGATATATAACGCGATTGAGAATATGTGCAATGTCCCAAGAGGGGACGTGCAGTAGTCACCGTCACTGATCGCCAGCAACTCCTGTAGTCACCTTCACTATTCAGTTACAGGCACGAACTGATCAGACGAACTAACTAACCAGAGGAACGTTATGGCAAAATATTCCGAAACAATCGACCTCTACGATGATGGGGGCAAGCTGCTCAAGGGCGGCGTCTCGATCGACAAGATCAGCCCTGTCGGCAATGCCGGCATCCGAAAGATCATCGACCTGACCAAGCGCACGGTTGCAGTCAACCTCGGAGGACTCGAGGCTGCGCTCGCCAGCGGAAAGGTCGGCGGCAAGATGAACCAGATCCTCGGACGCGGCATGGACTTCTCGATCGTCAAGGACCACGAGGCGATCGCCGAGAAGATCAAGTCGATGGTGCAGGTCGAGGAGGGCGACGACACCAACATCCGGACCTACGGCGGCGGCAAGATGCTGATGGTCGAGGTCCCCTCGGCGCGTCTGGCGGCTGCAGCCACCTACGATGCGGCCATCACCGCTGTCGCCTCGGCGACCACGCTCGCGGTCATCGACCAGTACAACGTTGACATGTTCAACGGCTCGTACGTCAAGGCCGGTGTCATGGGCACCTACCCCCAGACGATGGATATGCAGGGCGCCAACGTCGTCGGCATTCTCTCCATCCCCCAGAACAACGAGGGTCTCGGCTTTGCGCTCCGGAACGTCGCGGCGAACCAGTTCGTCATGATGACCCACCGGAACGCGATGCAGGGCGCCGCGCTCGCCTCGACCTTCGAGCAGGCCGGCGAGTTCGAGATGGGCAACGGTATCGGACCCTTCGAGCGGGCACAGCTCCTCGGGTTTGCATTCCAGGGCCTGAACGCGAACAACCTCGTCTACGACCTCGTCAAGAAGAACGGTGCCACCGGCACGATCGGAACGGTCGTCCAGTCGCTCGTCGAGCGCGCGATTGAGGACAAGGTCATCAAGGCCGGCAAGAAGGGCAAGTCGGGCTTCGTCTTCTACGAGACCAAGGACCCGATGATGTGGAACGCCTACGCCGCCGCCGGTACCATGGCCGCCACGATGGTCAACTGTGGTGCGGGCCGGTTCGCCCAGGCCGTCTCCTCGACGCTCCTGTACTTCAACGACCTGCTCGAGCACGAGACGGGCCTGCCCGGATGCGACTACGGCCGTGTCATGGGTGTTGCGGTCGGGTTCTCGTTCTTCAGCCACTCGATCTACGGTGGCGGCGGTCCCGGTATCTTCAACGGCAACCACGTCGTGACGCGCCACTCGGCCGGCTTCGGTATCCCGTGTATCGTCGCGGCAACCGCTCTCGACGCAGGGACGCAGATGTTCTCGCCCGAGGGCACCGCGAAGATCTACCAGGACACCTTCGGCCAGCTGCCGGAGTTCAAGACGCCGATGCAGACCATCGCGGGGTCGGTCTAACCACGTTGAACATTACCTGACGAATGACAGACGCCATATATCCTCAGGTCAGGGTCGCGCCAGTGCGTCTCCTCAACCCCGAGACGGTCGAGCAGCTGCTCAACCGTCTCGCGGCGAATCCAGGGATCCGCCGGATTCTCCTGAAGGGGCAGAGCATCCCTGTTACGGTCCCCTATGGGCCCGCACGGGGAGCGCCCAATCCCCACTCCAGGCGCCAGACGATCAACGTTCTCGGCGAAGAGGTCCAGCTCAACACCCATGTCGGCACAATCGACATGGAACTGGAGTCGGCGGACGTGCTGCCTTCAATCCGGGCGGCATGCGAGGAGGTCTTCACGAAGTTCTCGTTCTCCATCCTCGAGGGTCGATTCATGAAGACGCAGCCGACAGTCTCTGACTATGCGAAGTACGGCCCGAACGCGGACGAGATCCTGCTCGGGCTGGTTGACCCGAAGAGCCGGAAAGGCCCCGTGATTCTGCAGGGATACAGATAATCATGCCGATGGGACGTGTGACCCAGGTGGTCGACTGCCGCGAGGCGATGGGAATGGGCAAGGGAGGCGGTATGGCCCAGCGTGGCACCATATCCGAGTGCCGCACCCCCGATATCATCGTCGTCGGCATGTCCCCCGGGCGGCGCCACGTCACCAAGCCGGTCTGCGATATCACCTCCGCCCTGCGTGAACAGGGGATAGAGTACTGTATCAGCACGCTCATCCTCAACGCGGGGAGCGGTGTCCCGCCGGACGCGCCCAGCATAGCAGGAGGGGTGCTCGGCGCATACTTCGGCCTCACCGAGAAAGAGATCCAGCAGATCGAACGGCACAGGGTTGCGATCCTGCACCACGGCAATGTCCGCTCTCACGTGGTCCACAAGGTCAGATTCATCCTTCAATACTGCAATATCCCGGCGATCGTCGTCTCTCAGGCCCCGATCGACTTCGAGGATCTGGCAAAGGAAGGAGTGAAGACCGCCTACGTCATGCCCCCGCCCGACAAGATCCGGACGCAGGGGACGGTCATGGCGATCGTCAGCGGGGTAACCCGCGGGCAGACCCCCACACGAGAGAAGATGGCGGAAGTTATCAAGCAGGTAATGAGATTGATGAAAGAGATCACTTTGGAGTGAAAACAGATATGGCATACAAACCTCAGTACGGACCTGGGTCCACTGTCGTCGCCGAGAACCGGCGCAAGTACATGAACCCCGGGTACAAGCTCGAGACGGTCCGTGACGTCACGGACGAGGACATCGTGCTGGTCATGGGGCACCGCGCACCCGGATCGGCCTACCCGACCGCTCACCCGCCGCTGGCGGAGCAGGGCGAACCCGACTGCCCGATCCGGAAGCTCGTCGCCCCAACCGAGGGTGCGAAGGCAGGCGACCGCGTCCGCTACATCCAGTTCGCTGACTCGATGTACAACGCGCCGTCCCAGCCCTACCTCCGGTCGTACCTCGAAGCCTACCGCTTCCGCGGTGTCGACCCCGGTACGCTCTCCGGCCGTCAGATCGTCGAGTGCCGCGAGCGCGACCTCGAGAAGTACGCGAAGGAACTCGTCAATACCGAGCTCTTCGACCCCGCCCTCGTCGGCATCCGCGGTGCGACCGTGCACGGTCACTCGCTCCGTCTCGACGAAGACGGCATGATGTTCGACATGCTCCAGCGCTGCGTCCTCGACAAGAAGGACGGCGTTGTCAAGTACGTCAAGAACCAGATCGGTGAGGCGCTCGACCGCGAGGTCAAGGCCGGCAAGCCGATGGACGAGAAGTGGCTCAAGGCGCACACGACGATCTACCACTCGGTCGTCGGCACGGCTTTCCGTGACGACGCCGAGGCGGTCGAGTACATCCAGCGCATCCACGCGCTCAGGACCAAGTACGGCTTCATGCCGAAGGAGTGATCTGACATGGCAAAAATCGAGAGATCCCAGAAGCTCTTCCTGAAGGCGCTGAAGGAGAAGTTCGCCGGAGAAGACCCGTCCAGCCTCAACACCGCCTTCCTGCGCAAGGGGCTCGAGCAGTCCGAGCGCAAGCGTGAGTTCATGAAGGTCGGCAAGGCTGTCGAGATGGAGCGCGGCATCTCCCAGTACGACCCCAAGCGCTGCCACCTCGGCGGTATCCCGCTCGGCCAGCGCCAGCTGATGACCTACGAGGTCTCCGGAACCGGCACCTTCGTCGAGGGCGACGACCTGCACTTCGTCAACAACGCTGCGATGCAGCAGATGTGGGACGACATCCGCCGGACGATCATCGTCGGCATGGACCTCGCCCACCAGACGCTCCAGAAGCGTCTCGGCAAGGAAGTCACGCCTGAGACGATCAACGAGTACCTGCACATCCTCAACCACGCGATGCCCGGAGCGGCCGTCGTCCAGGAGCACATGGTCGAGACGCACCCCGCACTCACGTCGGACTGTTACGTCAAGGTCTTCACCGGTGACGACGAGGTTGCGGACGACATCGAGCCGCAGTTCCTCCTGAACATCGAGAAGCTCTTCCCCGCCAAGTCGGCCGAGGCCCTCAAGAAGGCGGTCGGCAAGTCGATGTTCCAGGCTGTCCACATCCCGACGATCGTCAGCCGCACCTGCGACGGTGGCACCACCTCGCGCTGGTCTGCGATGCAGCTCGGCATGTCCTTCATCGCCGCGTACCGCATGTGCGCCGGTGAGGCAGCAGTCGCCGACCTCTCGTACGCCGCCAAGCACGCCGGTGTCATCCAGATGGCCGACATCCTGCCCGCTCGCCGCGCCCGTGGCCCGAACGAGCCCGGTGGCATCAAGTTCGGTCACTTCTGCGACATGATCCAGGGCGACCGCAAGTACCCGAACGACCCCGTCAAGGCCTCGCTCGAAGTCGTCGGCGCCGGCGCCATGCTCTTCGACCAGATCTGGCTCGGCTCGTACATGTCCGGCGGTGTCGGGTTCACGCAGTACGCGACTGCCGCGTACACCGACAACATCCTCGACGACTTCTGCTACTACGGCAAGGACTACGTCGCGGACAAGTTCGGTGGCTGGAACAAGGCCCCGTCGACCCAGGAAGCGGTCAACGACATCGCAACCGAGGTCACGCTCTACTCGATGGAGCAGTACGAGGAGTTCCCGACCATGCTCGAGGACCACTTCGGCGGTTCCCAGCGTGCATCGGTCATCGCGGCCGCATCCGGCCTGACCACCTCGATGGCGACGGGCAACTCGAACGCTGGCCTGAACGCCTGGTACCTCTCGATGCTGATGCACAAGGAGGGCTGGTCGCGTCTCGGCTTCTTCGGCTACGACCTGCAGGACCAGTGCGGCTCCACGAACTCGCTCTCGATCCGTCCCGACGAGGGTCTGATCGGCGAACTCCGTGGCCCTAACTACCCGAACTACGCGATGAACGTCGGGCACCAGGGCGAGTACGCGGCCATCTCCGGTTCGTGTCACTACGCCCGCGGCGATGCCTGGACGCTCAACCCGCTGATCAAGATCACGTTCGCCGACCCGTCGCTCAGCTTCGACTTCGCCGAGCCGCGCCGCGAGTTCGCGAAGGGTGCGATCCGCGAGTTCATGCCCGCCGGCGAGCGCTCGCTGATCATCCCTGCCCGGTAAACCCAAACACCACCCTTTTTTTGGTTCCTCTCCGAGCGGAAGCTTTCCTGCCGACACCACCCCCGGTCTGCATGTCCGATCAGGACATCCATCACGGGTTCCGAAACCGAGCACAGTCCTGTCCAACCCCTTGACCGGGTGTTCGTTATCCCAACGGTGAACCCGGCGGAAACTGCACGTTCAGCGTATCAGTATCTGCTGCTCCACAGACAGGGGCAGGTGAACAGCATCCGACCTTATCGTGTTCGGAGCGGGTGTGACATTCTTTCTCCTCAGTATCAGGGTCTACACCATCGGACGAGCGTGACGCGAACGCCTCCTCTCCTCCTCCAACCCTGGAGTACCGCTCCTCCGGGGATCGAATGATGTCCGGGTCAGCCTTGCCGAATCGATCGCTACCACATGGGCCTCTTTGAACTGCAGCTCCTTTGGTCCGGGTTCATGGAATTCGATACATGTCCATCCTGGTGTGGGATCAAGCCCCTCGAAGCGGGGGTCGTGCGGCTCGTACCTCGGTTCAGTTGGTGGAGAGTCGGGACCTCTGACTCTCCTTATCCTGTTCCGGCATTCCGACTCCGGAAAACCGGTGTATTACGCAACTTTTGTTTCATTAACTCAAGTAATTATGATAAATTCGACAATTTCGGGTTAAAAACCGATATTACGCAAAATAAACCGGTCTTTCCGGACAAGATTTCGAAACCTTTAACTCATTCTCGGCCAACCGTTA
>CASGHK010000037.1 GCA_949320185.1 uncultured Methanomicrobiales archaeon
GGCGATCTCGATCCGGTCCAGGATCTGCTTATCGCCCCCGAACCGGACCACCAGGCGGTGGCTCCCCGCCGGGAGCGTCACCGTGGTCGAGACCGTCCGCCAGCCCTGGCACCGGTTGTTCGGGACGGCGATCGTCGCGAGCGGGGTGCTCTTCCCGTCGAGCAGGAGCGAGATCGACCGGCCGTCGGCCCAGGACGCGACCGATGCCGAGACCGTGTACGACCCTGACCGCGGGAGGGCAACCGTGTACGCGAGCCACTCGCCATCCACCACGTACCCGATGTTGTACCCGCCCGAGGGGTTCACCGAGAGGTCGACGTCGTCCTCCCGGTAGACGTGATCGTGGTTCCCGGGCGTCGTGTCATGGAACCCGACCCCCTCCCCACCCGTGTCGTAGTCCTCCGCCTCGATCATCCCCGGAACCGGTCGGCCCGCAGGGGTCGCCGTGGGAACCGGCGTGGAGGTCGTCGCAACCGTGGTCGGTGCGGCGGTCGTCGGCACCAGGGTCGTCGGCGCGGTGGTCGATGCCGACGTCGGAACCGTTGTGGGGGCGGTCGTGGGGGCGGTCGTCTGGGCGTTGGTCATGCCGAGCGGCGTGAAGACGATGCGGTCCAGGTTCTGGCCGTCCCCGACGAACCGGAGCGTCAGGACCCGGGTCCCGGACGAGAGGGGCAGGTCGACGGTCGCCGTCGTCCAGGTCGAGTATCCCCCGGTGTTCGGGATCGGCACCGTCGCGGCGACGTTGCCGTCGACCGATATCTCGACCGCGTGGCTGGCCGTCCCCCAGGCACTGGCACGGATCGCGGCCCGGTATTGCCCGGACGAAGTGACGGGGACCGTGTACCGGAGCCACTCTCCGCTCCGGACGTAACAGATGGAGTAACCGCCGCCACCGGAGACGGGCTCGATGTCGACGTCGTCCTGGCGGTACGCACCGCCCTGGTTGCCGCGGGTCGTGTCCGAGTACCCGCCCGCATCGTAGTCCTCCGCCTCGAGCGTCCCGGGGACGGCGTTCTTCGGGGACTGCGTCGAAGTCGTTGCCGGGACGGTCGTCGGCGGTGTGGTCGGTGCCACGGTCGTCGGCGTCGGCGGCGATGCCGGCTCCAGCCGGAGCCAGTCGAGGCCGACCTGGTCTCCGACAAACCGGAGGGTGAGCGTGTGCGAGCCCGGCGTCATAACGATGGTGCAGCCCGGCGTGTCGAAGGTCGAGATGCTCCCGGTGGCAGGCACCTGGACCTGGCCCACCTGGTTTCCATCCAACAGGACCCGGACCTGCCTGCCGGGCGCCGTGGCGCTCGTCCTCAGGGAGAGCCAGAACGGGCCTCCCGTCGAGGTGCCGACCGTGTACCGGAGCCACTCGCCGTCCGCGACACCGGTGATGATATAGGCGCCGTCCAGCTTCGAGATGTCGACACCGTCACCGCGGTAATACCCCCCGCTATTGCCTCCCGTGGTGTCGTGGTACCCGGTCCCCTCGCCCCCCCCGTCGTAGTCCTCTGCCTGGACCAGGCACGGGATGGGCCAGCCCGCCGGCGTCGGCGAGGGGGTCGGCGTCGGTGTCGCAGTGGGCGATGGGGTGAGCGTCGGGGTCGGCGTCGCAGTGGGGGTGGCAGACGAGCCGGGGACCTCGAGCTGGAGCGAACACTCGACCGAGTCCAGGGCAAGCCCGTTCGAGAGGCGCAGTGTCAGTTCGTGGTCGCCCGCCGGGAAAAAGACGAGGCGCTGCTCGGTGGTGAACTGCGAGAGCGAACCAGTCTGCGACGCCTGAATCTGAGCCCACGTCGCGCCGTCCACCTGGACCGATATGACGGCCGAACCCGAGGTGGACGCGCTCGAGATCTTCAACTGGTAGATCCCTTGCTTGAGAACGTTGAGCCGGTACGTCAGCCACTCCCCCTCAGTGATGTGGGTCACTGCATACCTGCCGCCGCCGAGCGCGGTGATATCGACACCGTCCTGGCGATAGGCACCGCCCTGGTTTCCCGGGGTCGAGTCGTGGTACCCGACCCCTTCCCCGCCCGCCGCGTAGTCCTCTGCCTGTACGAGCCCGGGCACCGCGTGGCTCGCCCACGGCGCCGGGGTCGGGGTGGGAGTCCCGGTCTTCGTCGCCGTCGGCTCGGGAGTGGGCGGGCTCCCCGGGGTGCCGAGAACCTGGACGAGGGCGGCGTGCCACTTCGCGGCCATCTTCTGCTCTCCGGAGGTCCTGGGGTGAATGCCATCGTACTGGTTGTCGTTCACCCCATGGTAGCCCGTGTACTGGTCGACGATCGTCACAGGCGACGTGGGCGTCGATAGGCGGGCCGCCAGCGCCGGGAGCGCCTGGTTGTAGGCTATCAGACCGGAGTTGGAGTTCCGGAAGCTGTCGCCGGTCGGGATGATCTGGGCCATCAGGACCCGGACCTTCGGGTTCTTCTGCCGGAGAAGCCCGACGATCGCCTCGATGTTCGCGATTCGGGTCGCCATCGGCACCTGCTGGATCACGTCGTTGGTCCCGACGTGCAGGAGCACGATATCCGGGACAGGGGAGCTGGCGAGCCAGGACTTCAGGGGGGAGGATGAAGACGTCCCGAGCATCTTCACGGTGGTGTACCCGCTGTGCCCCTCGTGTTGCTGGTCGAACAGGAACTTCGTGAACCTCGGGTCGGACGTCGATCCCACGAAGTCCACGCTGTACCCCGCAGCAGTGAGGGACTCGTAGAGGTAGTAGCGGTAGCTCGGATAGGGGGAATCGGCCTGCGCCCCGCCCCGGGTGATCGAGTCGCCGAGCGGCATGATCCGGACTGACGCGTCCGCGTGGACGATGAGCGGGCCGAGGCAGATGCAGATGAGGAGGACTGAGCAGAGGGTGAATCTCATGGCGCGATCATCTCGAAGGGTCCAGACCCCAAGGTCGACAGATTCATGCAGATAAATTGGCGACCGCAGGCCGGGACGGTGCTACAGTATTAACATAAACCGTTCTTAGTATAAATAATTTGTTTTTTTCCTTGCAGACTATTCAGGTCGATTAAGAATAATAAAGAAAAATTGAGGAGATATCGCCGGATCGATCCGGTTCAGGCCACCGCTATCCGGGCACCGACCGCAGCGGTGCCGCTCTGGACAACGAATTTCCCCCGGGGTGCCCTCACCATTGGGGACCTGCCACCCGGACACCCCATCATCCTCAACACATATCCCCTCCGCCGTCGACCCGGTTGTATGCGGACGTTTCGCTCCCCGCACCTCGCGGCAGCCCATGAATGGGCGGTCAGGACCGTTCTTGAAAAGGGCTACCTGGTCACGACCGAGAACGGGGAAGAGACGGTCGAGTGCGAGCCGCTTGCACTCGAGCTTCGCGACCCATTCGCCGAGCCGATGGCGAGCCCGGCGTCGCGGTTCCAGCGCCGGTTCCTCGAGCAGTACGCCACCGACCTCCTCGAGGGCTCGGACGCGGTCTTCGAGTACGACTACCACTCGCGCCTCTTCGGCTGGGGACAGGGGGTCGATGCAGGGGGGATGCCGGTGAAGGTCGACCAGGTCGCCTACATCGTCGAGAAACTGGCCGCGTCCCCGGTGAGCCGACGTGCCGTCGCAGTCACCTGGAACCCGGTGACCGACGAGCGGATGCACGACTGCCCCTGTCTCCAGCTCGTCCAGTGCCAGCTCAGGGACGGCCGACTCTCGATGCATGTCGTCTTCCGGTCCAACGATATGCTCTCTGCCGCCGGCGCGAACATGTTCGCGCTCGTGCACCTCCAGAAGTCGATCGCCGAGCGGCTCGGAGCCCTCATCGGGACGTACACGCATATCTCCCTCGTCCCCCATCTCTACCACCGGCGTGACGCGGCCGATCTCGTCCGGTTCTGCGACCGGTTCGGGAACGTCTCGCCGATCAAGGGCGCGTGCGAGGCTTGCAGGGGCTGTGCGGGCCGTTAGGGGCTCTCCTACTCCGGCACCTTTTTTATTCTGCAGCACGACCACTATAGGCAAGCAGCCCGGTAGTGTAGCGGTCAATCATGGTGGACTCTGGATCCGCCGACAGCAGTTCGAATCTGCTCCGGGCTATCTCTCCTTTCCTGGACCGTCCTCTCGCCTGAGCGGCATCCCCATACTGTCTCGGGCTCAGAGCGCCTCGAAGAGCCGCACCACGTCCCCGAAGTCGACCCGCCCGTTCCGGTTGAAGTCAAACGCGGAGGGTGCGTTCGCCGAACACCAGTCGAGTTCGTTGAAGAAGAGGACGACGTCGGCGAAGTCCTCCCGCCCGTTACCGTTCACGTCCTGGAACAGGCCGTCCTCCGAGAGCGAGCGGGCGGGCCCAACACCGCCGGGAACCGTGAAGGGCGTTGGCGTGGGGATCGTCGGCCGAGGCTGGGTGACCGTCGCCGACGGTGCCGGAAGAAACGGGACAAGGGCGCGATACCAGGTGGACGCGATCTTCTTCATCCCCTCCGCGTTCGGGTGGATTCCGTCCGCCTGGGTGTCGGCGACGCCGTCGAACCCGCTGTTCTGGTCGACGACGAGGACCCGAGACGTCATGGTCGAGGCGTTTGCCGCCAGCGCAGGGAGGGCGGCGTTGTAGGGATCGACCTGCTTCTCGTTCCGGTACCAGTTGCCGGTCGGGATGATCTGGGCGAGCAGGACCGTGACTCGCGGGTTCGCGTCCTGGAGGATGCGGATGATCCCCTGCAGGTTCTCGAGGCGGGACTCGAGATCAACCTGGTAGAGGGCGTCGTTCGTCCCGATGTGGAGCAGCACGATGTCGGGAGCGCCGCTCACGGCGAGCCAGTCCCGGAGGGGGACTCTCCCCTCCTGGGAGAGGAACCTCCCGGTCGTATATCCCCCGTGCCCGTCGTGGTCCTGGTCAAATGAGAACCGGATGAAGTTCGGAACGGTCGTCGAACCGATGAAGTCGACGTCGTACCCGGCCGCTGTCAGGTTTGAGTAGAGGTAGTAGCGGTAGCTCCCGTTGGTCGAGTCTGCCGACGTGTCGCCCCGTGTGATCGAGTCCCCGAGCGGCAGGACCGTGACCGTCGCCCCAACCGGCAGGATGAACGCGGTGACGAGGAGGACATAAAGGAGGGTGTTGTGGAGGGACATGGCCGGTGATCTCCCGGGGACCGGATCATAAGAGGATTGGACGAACGCCGTCAAGGGCTTTTCGACACCGGCAACAGGCCGGGCCCCTGGGCGGGGAGGTCCGGACCTCCGAACAGGGCTACCGCTTCGGCGGATGAGACAACCCTCCCGTACCGCCGGTCGAGCGCCGCGAGGAAGGCCGCCTGGACGTCTACTGCAGGGACGGTTCGCCCCTGCCACTCCAGGTCGCGCGTGGCGCAGGCGTCCGCCGCGAGAACGACGTCGTACCCAAGGTCGACCGCTGCGCGCACCGTCGCGTCGACGCACATATGGGTCATCATCCCCGCCACGACGAGCCGGTCGACGCCGGCAGCTTCGAGAACAGCGGCGAGGCCCGTCCCGAGAAAGGAGTTGGGCAGGTGCTTCTCGACTACCCTCTCCCCCGGTGCCGGCGCGACGACAGGGGCGATGAGGGCGCCGTCGGTGCCTGGGAGGAAGAACGCGGCATCGGAGCGCGTCGAGAGGTGGCGGACGTGCACAACCGGGGCGCCGACCCGCCGCGCGGCCCCGAGGACGAGAGCCGCCCGCTCGACCGCCCTGTTGGCGTCGACCAGCGGGAACCTGCCCCCCGGCAGATAGTCGCGCTGGAGGTCGACCAGGAGGAGAGAGGTCGGCATCACTCCCTCCGGACCAGGAGGTGATATCGCGGTACGAAACCATGGCGCGCATAGAACGGGAGGGCGTCGTTGTTCCCGGCGAAGACGGACAGCGATTGCTCGGTGACCCCGACCCCATCCATCCATTCCGAGGCTCGGTCGAGGAGGGCCGACCCGATCCCCCGCCCCCGAAGCGGTTCCGTGACCGCGATCGACTCCACCTCGCCGACCTGGCCGGGCGCAGCGCTCGAGACGCAGTACCCGACCGGTCGGCCGGTCACCGGGTCGACCGCAAGGTCGATCAGGAGGAGGCGCTCGCGGTTCTTCTCGAGCAGGTCAGCCCT
The DNA here is from genome assembly GCA_949320185.1 of uncultured Methanomicrobiales archaeon. Lineage (GTDB taxonomy): Archaea > Halobacteriota > Methanomicrobia > Methanomicrobiales > Methanospirillaceae > UBA288. The sequence continues at coordinate 6,059 of CASGHK010000037.1, forward strand.
CCGGGCCTCGAAGGTCTTTGCGGCCATCTCCGTCTCGAACGCGGGCGCCGCCTCATGGGCGCACGCCACGTGGTATCGGGCGAGCTCCTCCCAGAGGGGCTCGATCCTATCGAACGCCCCGGGGCCGTGCGCCTCGAACTGGACCTTCGCCGGTGAGTCCAACGGCCCGTCATCCAGGGTCACCCTGGCACCGCCGGTCCCGGAGGGTTCGAGGTCGTGTGCCCGGAGTCGGACGGACACATACTCTGCACCGTTCGGCGACGAATAGGCGACCCAATCCCCGGCCATCACCCGGAACGCCTCTCCCGCCCGGGCGGTGACGATCCCTTCGGCACCCTCCATAACGAGGGCCCCCTCGACGACGAGTGTGTACTCGTCGAACGGTGCCCGTTGCGAGGGCTCGGACCAGCCAGCCGGGGTCCGCATCCGGGCGATGCTCAACCTCTCGTTGCCCGGCACCAGCCGACCGACCAACTCCTCGATCACCACGTGCGGTGAGCCGGCGACGGGGACGTGCCGCGGCTCGGGGATCTGCCGAACCATGATTGAAGGGTCGACGTCTGCCCGGATAGGGATGTCGTCCCCCGGTACCCACAGCGAGAAGCGAGGCCCAAGAAGTCCGGTGTCTCCCCCCGGGGGGGCGGGCGGAGGAGCACCGGCACCGGACGAGGACGGGGCGGACGAGAGGGTCGATGTCGTATACTGTACCCGGATCCCGCCCGCGAAACGGGAGAAAAGAGAGAGACCTGGTTACCAGGGACGGCCGTCGCTCGGGTGGCCGGCCGGGACGAGGGGGAGGCGTCGAAGGGGGCGAGCACCCCCAGGCCCGGACCGGGGGCGACATGGCGGCACTGGCCTCTGTGCTACCACTCGACCACCATCACCGCCTCCTCCTCCTCGTTGAGCGTGACCTCGGTCGCCGCCGGGTCGAAGCGGTACGCGCTCCAGGGGTCGTACTCGGGGTAGAGCGCCGCCTTATCGAGCACGTCCACGAACTCGCGGAGGAAGAGACGCGGGATCACGTCGACACGCCCGCCGAACCTGCCGGTCAGCTGGCGGATCTGGGCCCGGATAAACCGGTGGCTGACCCGCTCGCGGTCGACCTCTCCGTGCGCCTCCGCGTAGATGTCCATAACGCGAAGCGCCACCTGCTCGAGCTTCTGCGCGTCGAACCGGGCGAGCGAGAGCTGGGGCTGGAGCGGGTTCCGGTAGCCGTCGTCGCCCACGGTCCCGATCCGGTCCGCCAGCGGGGGGACCGACCGTACCCCCTTGGCACCCTCGAAGAACGAAGGGGTGCCGGTCACGAGCAGGTAGCAGTGGGAGAGCTCCCCCCGGTCGAGCAGGTCGATCAGCTGGCGCAGGTTGTTGAATGCCTTCTCACGCTGGGCCCTGGGAAGGGCCTGGGTCGTCTCCGCCTCGTCGAGGGCGATGACGAGCCCGGAGAACCCGGCCCCACGGACCACCGCGATCAGGTCCACGAGGAACGCTAGCGTGACCGTCTCGTCGATCGTCCCCCTGACGCCGGCCTTCGCCCGGAACGGTCGCCCCACGTTCGGTTCCCCGGCGAGCCATCCGAGGGCTCCCTGGGCGAGGCCGTAGTCCTCGTCCGCATTCGCCTCGTAGTAGGCCCGAACGGCCGCTGCGAAGGCGGTCGAGCCCTCGGCGAGCTCGGCGAGCGAGCGTTCGATCGAGCGTACCGTCTCCTCGCGGAGCTCCTCGTCGGGGAGGTCGTCGCCCCGGATCTCGAGCACCCGCTCCTCGATTGCGTACAGGAACGAGTCGATGACGGCCTTGAAGGCGGACTCGTCGTCGCGGGTCCGAAGGTTCGCCGCTATCCGCTGGTACACGGAACGGAGGCGCGCAAGCGGAGTCTCCGAGGAGACCACGACGTGTGCCGTGGCGAACCCCTGCTCCTGGGCGAGCTCCAGCGCCCGGGCGAGGAGAAAGGTCTTGCCCGCACCGTAGTCGCCCTTGATGAACTTCAGGTCCCCGCCGCCGTCCGCGACGAACGCGAGCTGCCGGGCGATCACGCCCTCCTCGACCTCGATGCCGACCGCAAGCCGCGCGAGTCCACTCGCCGGCACGGTCCCGCGCCGGAGCGCGTTAATGATGTTGAGACTCTCTGCTCGTCCCCTATCGTCCGACATAGGCATACACCTCTCCTTCGTCCCCCGTCCCCCGCCTCTCGACCAGGGTGACACCCTGCTCGCCTGCCCGCCGGATCAGCCGGTTCACCAGCCCGGCCACCCGACGCGTCCCGAGCACGGCCCGGAGCTCGCGCTCGGTCGCCGACCGGTGCTCGCGCAGAAATTCGACCAGCCGCACCTCCTCGGGGGAGAGGGAGAGTGCAACAGTGGGCATCGGCATGGAGGGCTCGGGGATCGTCATCACCGCCGACCGGGTACGGCCGAGCACAGGCCGGTCCAGGACCGCCTCATCCTTGCACCGGGCGAGAAGGGCGTAGAGGTCGTCGAGCCGGAGCTCGCCCGAGTGGACCGGAAAGAGGTCGAGCCCGATCAGGCAGCACTCCTTCGCCCGGTCGTACCGTCCCGCCTCGAACGCATCGGTCGCCCGGGCCAGGAGCGCAACAGCCGCGAGTTCCTGGCCAAAGGACGAGAGCGTCTCCCGGTGCATCGCGAGCCGTTCGGCCAGCCGCTCGACCAGGCGCGGGAGCCGGTGCATCCCGGTGACCGCATCGAGCGCGACCTCGGCCACCCGCTCCAGGTCGGCCGTCTTGGTCGCGTGCTCTGCGCAGTAGAGCATCACCTTCTCGCACTCCCGCCAGTCCTCCTGCCGCGCGAGGTACCGCGCATAGGAGAGGCCGCCCCGGAGGAAATCGGTGCGGTACGCCCGGAAGAGATGGTCGCGCGCCCGGACAAGGTCCCCCTGCCGCTCTGCCGCCTCCCCGATCGCGGCGAGGCCGACCGTGGTCGGGTTCGAGCCGACGACCTCAACGAACCGAGCGAGCGCCTCGGGGCCGGGACGAGCGGAAAGGAGGAGGTCCTCGAACCGGCGGAGCACGATCTCGAGGGTCTCGAGGTCCTCGAGCGAGCCGAGCTGGTCAAGGGCGAGGGCCTCCGCCGCCTGGACCGCCCCGTGCGCATCGCCGACGAGCGCCCGGAGCTCGGCCTCCACCAGACGGTGGAACGGTGCTGGCTCCTCCTGGACAAGGGCGGCGCAGATCTCGAGGGCCTCCCCATACCGGCCGAGCGACTTGAGCAGGAGGACCCGGTCGAACTCGATGCCGTGGTCGGTGCCACTCCAGCCCATATAGGCTTCGGCCGCTTCCGAGGGGTCGAAGACCGCCCAGGCGGCGAGGTGAGCCCGGAGAAAGGCCAGGTCTCCCGTCGCCTCGAACCCTTCCGCCGCGACTGCCGCCGCACGACGTGCGTGTCCCGCACCCAGCAGGGCCTCCACCGCCGCGAGCGAGGGTGAACCGGGGTTGGCGTCCCCGACGACCGCCGCCGCCTCGTCCCACTCGCCGAGGGCAACGAGGGAGCGGACCAGGAGTTCCCGGTCCTCGTCCCGGGAGGACGTGAGCAGGAGACGCCGTCCCAGGCCGGCGGCGGCCCGGTGGTCCTCCCGGGCGGCGAGATACCGGGCGTACTCCCGGAGGGCCTCCGGGTTCTCGGGGTCGAGCCGGATCGCCTCCGCGAACTCCGCAGTCGCTCGTTCATCCCCACGCTCGGCGAGTACACGCCCAAGAAGGCTGTGAAGATATGATGCCTCCGGCATCCGGCGGGCGAGGTCCCGCAGGTGCGCCTCCGCCTCGTCCAGCCGGCCGAGTCGGTGGAGGGCGGTCGCCGCGAGCACGGCAAGCTCCGGTTCAGCCCCTTCCTGCATCAGAGCCTCGGCGATCCGGAGCGCCCCGGGCGGGTCACCGGCCTCGAGCAGCCGGAACGCCTCCTGCTTCTCCTCCTCGCGTGTCATCGGAACCTGAGCGAGACCAGGTTTCTCAGCATCCGCATCGAGTCTCCACCGCCGACCTTCGACTCGCCACGGTCGCACCAGACGGAGGGTACCTCGACCACTCTTCCCCCGCATCGCCGGAGTCGCCAGAGGAGTTCCACATCGAACTCGAACCCCGACAGGAGCATCTCGTCGAGCACGGGCCGAATGGCCGCCGAACGGAAGACCTTGGCTCCACACTGGGTGTCCGCGTACGGCAGGTCGAAGAGGAGCCGGATCAGGATGTTGAACGCCCGCGACTGGAGCCGGCGGACCAGGCCCTGTCGGACCGGCACGACCGCCCCGGGGCACCAGCGTGAGGCGATTGCGCCATCCGCTTCCTCGAGATAGGAGAAGAGCCGGACCATCTCGGAGGGTGACGTCGAACCGTCCGCGTCCATGAAGCCGACGAAGGGCGTGCCGGCGGCGCGAAATCCGGCGAGGATCCCACCCCCCTTGCCGAGCCGCCGGGGAAAGGAGAGGCAGGAGAGCCGGAGTTCGGGGTGTTCCTGGGCATGGGCCTCAACCATAGCCACCGTACGGTCGGTGCCGTCCGCGACGACGATCACTGGCCCTGCGAACCCATCGAGTTCGTCCAGCAGCCCCCCGATCCGGCGCTCCTCGTTGTAGGCCGGCACCACGATCGTACAGTCGGTGGGCGCAACGGCGCCCTTCTCTCGCATCGCCCCCTCCTGCACTCCCGTTTCGCTCCCGTCCGGCCGGGAATCCGGCCGATCATTACTTATTATTCGCGCGCGGCGGTGAATAATCCTGCGTTTCGGTGGAACCTTTTTTGGTCCGGACTGCGACAGATCTCCTCGATGACGTCATACCTGGACCGGTTGCGGGCCGAGGGCGAACAGGCGAATCCCTTCTTCGCATGGATGGGAATCAGGGTGGCCCGGGCGGACGGCGGCATGGGCGAACTCGAACTGGATGTCCGGCCCGACCTCTGGAACGGCGAGGGGTGGGTCCAGGGAGGCCTCTACACGGCGCTCGCGGACGAGGCGGTGGTGCTTGCCGTCTACCAGACGCTGGAGGAGGGGGAGACGATCGCCTCGATCACCGAGTCGACCGCGTTTCTCCGGGGGGTGAACAGGGGGACGCTCCGAGCTATCGGGCGTGTCACCAAGCGGGGCCGGCGTGTAATCTTCGGCGAAGGGCAGGTCTTCGACGGCGATGGAAAGCTCTGCAGCACCACCACCGTCTCGTACGCTGTCTCGCGTCGATGACAAGGCTCATTGGAACCGGGCTCCAACCTGTACGCCGAGAGGCGTAGCGGGTGAAGTATATCTTTGTGACCGGCGGCGTGATGAGCGGCCTGGGCAAGGGGATCACGACGGCATCGGTCGGCCGGATCCTGAAAAACCGTGGCATGAAGGTTACGGCAGTCAAGATCGACCCGTACCTGAACATCGATGCGGGGACCATGAACCCGGCCCAGCACGGGGAGGTCTTCGTGCTCTCGGACGGCTCCGAGGTCGACCTCGACCTGGGGAACTACGAGCGGTTCCTGGATATCGACCTGAGCGCGTCCCACAACATCACGACCGGCAAGGTCTACCGCGAGGTGATTGAGAAGGAGCGCCGGGGGGACTACCTCGGGGACACGGTCCAGATCATCCCGCATATCACCGACGAGATCCGGGCCTGGATCGCCCGGGCAGCGGCGGAGCCGGACACCGGGGGACAGGTCGCGGAGGTCTGCCTGGTCGAGGTCGGGGGAACGGTCGGCGACATCGAGTCGATGCCGTTTCTGGAGGCTGTCCGCCAGATGCGCGGCGAACTGCCCCCGGAGGACACGGTCCTGATCCACGTGACGCTCGTGCCTGAGGACACCATGGGGGACATGAAGACCAAGCCGACCCAGCACTCGGTAAAAGCCCTCCGCGAGGCCGGGCTCTACCCCGACATGATCGTCGGCCGCTCGGGCCACCCACTCTCGCCCAATACCAAGCGGAAGATCGCCGCGTTCTGCGATGTCGCCCAGGGGGCGGTGATCAGTAACACCACGGTGCCGGATATCTACCAGGTGCCGGCGGAGCTCGAGAAAGAAGGGCTTGCCGACGCCGTGGTCGACCACCTGTACCTCCCCCGGAGGGAGGTCAGTGCGGACTGGTACAACACCGTCCTGCGGGAGTTCACGAGCAGGGTGACGGTCGCGATCGTCTCGAAATACGGGATCGAGGACGTGTACCTGTCGATCAAGGAGGCGCTCAAGCACGCCGGGCGCGCAACGGCGACCGAGGTGAAGATCCTCTGGCTCGACGCCGAGAGGTTCGAGCCCGGACAGGTCGCAGACGTCGACGGCATCCTGGTCCCCGGAGGTTTCGGTAGGCGCGGTATCGAGGGAAAGATCGAGGCGATCCGGCTCGCACGACAGGGAGGAGTCCCGTTCCTCGGGCTCTGCCTCGGGTTCCAGCTCGCGGTCGTGGAGTACAGCCGGAACGTCCTGGGTTGGACGGACGCCTGCTCCGAGGAGATCGGGGAGGGGCGCCATGTCATCGCGATCCTGCCCGAGCAGGGGGATGTCGACGGGCTAGGCGGGACGATGCGCCTCGGCGACTACCGGGTCGACCTCGGCGAAGGCACCCGGGTGAGAGCCCTCTACGGCACGAGCGGGATCGTCGAACGGCACCGGCATCGCTACGAGGTGACTCCCCAGGAGATCCCGGCGCTCGTGGAGGCCGGAGTGGTCTTCTCGGGGACCTGCGGCGACCGGATGGAGGTGATGGAGCTCAAAGATCATCCCTTCTTCCTCGCGACGCAGTTCCACCCGGAGTTCCGTTCACGGCCGGCCAAGCCATCTCCACCGTTCGTCGGGTTCGTCCGGGCCTGCCGTGAGAAGAGACAGGCAGAGCAGGTGATCTAGATGATCAATACGGAGAAGTTCATCACAGAGGCGATCGACGAGATCCGGCGCGATGCCGCCGGGCGGTCCGTCGTGATCGCCCTCTCGGGTGGGGTCGACTCCTCGGTCTGTGCGGCCCTCGCCGCCAGGGCAGTCGGCGACCGCCTCCACCCGATCTACGTCGACACCGGGCTGATGCGAAAGGGAGAGACCGACCGGATCCGGGAGCTCTTCGGGCACCTCGCCCTCACGGTCGTCGATGCCCGGGAGGAGTTCCTGGCCGCCCTCAGAGGGATCACGGACCCCGAGGAGAAGCGAAAGGCAATCGGCGAGCGCTTCATCCGTGTCTTCGAACGCGAGGCGAAGAAGACGGGTGCGACTGTGCTCCTCCAGGGCACGATCTACCCCGATCGGATCGAGAGCGAGGGAGGGATCAAGAGCCACCACAATGTCGGCGGTATGCCGCTCGAGTGCGCGTTCGAGGGTGTGATCGAGCCGCTCCGCGACCTCTACAAGGACGAGGTGCGGGTCCTGGCGGGTGCCCTGGGCCTGCCGAAGGAGATCCAGCACAGGATGCCCTTCCCCGGACCCGGTCTCGCCGTCCGGGTGATAGGCGACGTGACGGCAGAGAAGATCGAGGTTGTCCGGGAGGCGAACGCGATCGTCGAGGAGGAACTCGTCGAGACGTTCGCACCCTGGCAGTGCCTCGCTGCGCTCGTCGGCCTCGGGACGGGAGTGAAGGGAGACGTCCGGCTCCACGGATGGATCGTCTCGGTCCGGGCGGTCAACTCCAGAGACGGGATGACCGCCGACCCGCTCGAACTCCCCTTCGAGGTTCTGGCCAGGATCGCCTCGCGTTGCACCGCCGAGATCCCCGGGGTCGCCCGGGTGGTCTACGACGTTACGCCCAAGCCCCCGGCGACGATCGAGTACGAATAACCACAGGATATCAGACATGACAGGTACGGATTACCGGGCGCTCGACGCTCGGTACTACATGCCCGCGTTCGGCCGCGAGCGGATGCTCGTGAAGGGCGAAGGGGCGCGGGTCTGGGATGATGAGGGGAACGAGTTCATCGACTGTGTCGCGGGGATCGCGGTCTGTTCGACCGGGCACTGCCACCCGCACGTGGTCGAGGCGATCTGCCGGCAGGCGGCTCGGCTGATCCACTGTTCGAACCTCTACTATGTCCCGGGACAGGCCGAGCTCGCCGAGCGGCTCGTGCACCACACCGGGATGGCGAAGGCTTTCTTCTCGAACTCGGGTGCGGAGGCGAACGAGGGTGCGATCAAGCTCGCTCGCCTGGCGACGGGGCGCCAGCGGTTCGTCGCGTTCGAGCACGGATTCCACGGCCGGACCATGGGTTCGCTCGCCGTGACACACAAGCCGGCGATCCGCGAGCCGTTCGAACCACTCGAACCCCGCTGCGACTTCGTCGCGTACGGCGACCTCGAAGGGCTCAAATCGGTGATAAACAGCAAGACGGCCGGCGTCTTCGTCGAGCCGGTCCAGGGCGAGGCGGGCATCATAACCCCACCGAACGAGTTCTTCGCCGGGGTGCGCGACCTCTGCGACGACGCGGGCGCGCTGATGATCGTCGATGAGGTCCAGTCCGGTATGGGCCGGACAGGGACATGGCTCGCGATCCAGCAGACCGGGGTCTCGCCCGACATCGTCAGCCTCGCAAAGGGGATCGCCTCGGGCTTCCCGATGGGCGCGATCGTCGCCCGCGAGGGCCTCGAGTTCACGCGCAGCCAGCACGGCTCGACCTTCGCGGGCGGGCCGCTCGCCTGTGCGGCGGCGCACGCCACGCTCGATGTGATCGAAGAGGTCCTCCCGATGGTCAGGGCGAAGGGGGAACGGTTCCGGAGCGCCCTCTCACGGTTCGACCCCCGGGTCCGCGGGCTGATGATCGGCATCTCGGTCGGCGATCGGTGCGGAGATGTCGCCGCTGCCTGCGCAGCCGACGGCGTGCTCGTCAACTGTGCAGCCGACGGCAACCTCCGGCTCGTACCGCCGCTCGTGATCACCGATGAGGAGATCGACCGGGCCTGCGTCGTCCTCGGTCGGGCCCTCGACGGATGAGGCCTGCTATCCGGCCGTACCTCGACGGTCCGGGATACGTCTACGCGGAGCGCCCCGAGGTGATCGCCGCCCGGTACGGCTTCGACCGTGTCGCCCGCCTCGCCTCGAACGAGAACCCGTTCGGCCCCTCGCCGGCCGCTATCGAGGCCGCCGGTCAGAGTCTGGCAGAGGCGCACCGTTACCCCGACGACTCGATGAGCGTGCTCCGGGCGGCGCTCAGCGCCCGGTACGGCGAGCACTCCTGGGTGGTCGGGAACGGGATGGACGGGATCATCGAGACGGTCCTCCGGGTCTTCTGCGAGGCCGGCGACCGCGTGGTGGTCTCAACCCCAACCTTCTCCTTCTACGGAATCGCCGCCCGCGGGCAGGGCGCCCGCGTCGAGACCGTCCCGCGCGGGCCGGAGTTCGCGGTGGAGATCGATGCGTTCGCCACCGCCTGCCGGGGGGCGAAGGTCGCGTTTCTCTGCACCCCGAACAACCCGACCGGGACGGCGACGGCGGTGGACGATGTCCGGGCGATCGCCGAGTCGTGCGGGGACTGTCTCCTCTTTCTCGACAACGCCTACGTCGACTTCTCGGACCGCGACTACGGCTCCCTCGCTGCCAGCTGCGACAACCTGGTGATCGGCAGGACCTTCTCCAAGCTCTATGGCCTCGCGGGGTTCCGTGTCGGGTATGCGCAGGTCCCTGAATGGCTCCTTCCCGCATACGGCCGGGCGGCGACCCCCTTCTCCGGGATCTCCTCGGTCTCCGCCGCCGCGGCGGTCGGCGCCCTCCAGGACAGGACCCACACTGACCGGACACGCCGGCACGTGGTCGCCTGGCGCGAACGGATCGCCCGCGAGTGCCTGTTCCCCTGCCTGCCCTCCGAGGCGAACTTCCTGATGGTCGACGTCGCCCCCTACACCTCGGATGAGGCCGTCGCCGCCCTGGCGCGGGACGGGGTGCTCGTCCGCTCCTGCCGGTCGTTTCCCGACCTCGCCGACCATTACCTCCGCGTCTCGGTCGGAGCTGACTGGGAGAACGAGCGGTTCCTTCAAGCGATCAATTCACGAGCCGATCTCGCGTAGGACGTACCCCAATTTTTCCAGCAGAGGGAGTCAGAGCCTGGTGAAGAGCTCGACCACGTCCGCAAAATCAATCCGGGCGTTGCTGTTGAAGTCGAAGGCCGCGACCGGCTCGTTCTCCGCGACCCAGTCCAGGTGGTTGAAGAGCAGCACAACGTCCGCGAAGTCAATCCGGCCGTTTCCGTTCACGTCCTCGTACCGCCCATCGTGGTCTTTATCCGCAGGCGAAAAGGTCGATGACGGCAGTGGGATCGGGCTATTGAACAGACCGACCGAGACGCGCACCGAGGACATGGCCTGTGCAAGGGATCGCACGGTCACGTCGGTCGCATCGCCGGAGTATCTCGCCGAATTGGGCCGGGTCGAGGTGCCGAAGAGGGAGCCGGAGCCATAGAGGTCGTCACGATCGAAGTACCCGTCGAACGAGCCCTGCTGGCGCTCGAGGTGCTCCTGGCCGTCGGCCTCCATCAGGCGGAGGAGCTTGTGGGAAGAGAACGAGTTGTCCCAGGCGAAGTTCGTCCCGCTCCCATCGAGCCGGGCATCAACGTGCCAGATCATCAGGCCAGGGTCGTTGTAGCCGGTGTATCCAGTGTAGCGGTCCCCCGAGGTGACCGGGACGTACGTGGGGATCAATCCCGATCCTGGGACCCGATACTCGACCATGAAGAACTCGGCATACGAGTCGAGGGAGGCGTCTGGCATGATCAACACGGCGTCTCTGCTGGTGCTGGAGGGTTGCAGGTCGATCACCTGTGAGCCACCTCCAACGATCGTCGGTGTCAGCCACCCGAGGAGGTACTTGGAGAAGACATTGTGGTCGCCCCAGTTCGAATCCATCATGTCCCAGCCCCCGACTCCGCCCGTCGGGCCGACCGTCCTGTCATAGTCGTAGTAATCCGGCAGTCCGAGCAGGTGACCGGTCTCGTGGATGTCCGTCCGGGGCATGTAGAGGGGATAGGACGCGTCGTACTGGCTCGACGAGTACCACGAAAAGATGAATTTTCCCGGCCGAACACCGTCAAAGGAGTTATCCCAGACGTAGCTTGTCTGGGATCCCCAGAAAAGACTGCCCCACGCCCCGGGCTCTCCTGCGTATTTCAGGAAGATCGCGTCGGCCGTCCCATCATCGTTGCTATCGTACCTGGAGAGGTCGATCTCGTCGTCCAGCGCGTTCAGCACATCGTAGAGGAGTTCTCCACGGGCGCAGACGATGCCGATATGCGGACCGTACGTCGCGCCGTACTTCGCCTGGTACCAGGTCGCGAGGTCGGAGTAGTATTGCCTCGAATGCGGGCTGTGAAACCAGCCATTCACGTCTCCCCCAAGGTCGAGCTGACCGTACGACGACTCCAGGTAGTACCGGCGCAGGTTGTCGCAGGGAGCGTCGGGAGAGTACCCCCCGTCGCCGAACATCTTGCCGGCAATGTCCTGTGGTGTCTGTGACACGAGAGAGCGGGCATCGGCGAAGTCGACGAGGATGACGAGAGATCGGGGGCTCCCAGTCGACGGAAGCCCGCCCGCCCAGACACCGGGCGGGGCGAGCCGGGTCGAGATGAAGCGTCGGACCGCGTCGGGGTCGGTGGACGTCGGCAGGGTCCGGGTCAAGAGGTCACGATGCACCCGCCGGACCAGGGCGGGCGAAGGACGTGCCGCCCAGTCATCGGGGAGGCTCCGACCGACCGTGGTCGTCGTCTGCCGGCGTGAGACCTCTCTGGCCGCGGCAGAGTCGATCACGAGCCCCCCATTCGTCGGCGAAGATGCCAAGCCGCTCGCCTCCATGTCGACGGTGTATGAAAGGTCCGTCGCCTGGACGGGCGACACTGACGACGTCGGGACGGCGAGGATGCCGGGGAGCAGGACAAGAAAGAGCAGTGAAAGACCTGCCAGGCGCACGTATCGGGACATCGAGGACTCCCCGGGACCAGGTGCAGCCACACCATCGTTTCGAGGGCTGGACTGGTGTTTGCCTCCAGGTTGTCGCCGTAGATAAAAGCAATATCGTATGTACCCGACTACCAATTGTAACGAGCCATGGCCGTCGTGCGCCCCGAGGGCGGGCCTGCTTGAGAGGATCGGTTATTATCTGCGCCGCGTGTACCTGAGATAGGATGATGGTCGGGATCGCCGGGACGCCGGGGACTGGCAAGACCGCGGTCGGCGACGAGCTCGCCCGGAGGGGCGAGCGGGTCGTGAGGGTCTCGGATACGGTCGGCCCCTTCGTGGTCGCCGAGGTGAACGGGGTCCGGGAGGTCGACGAGGAGGCCTGGGCCGCCGCGTTCCAGCCTGTCGACGGCTATGTCGAGGGGGGCCTCGCCCACCTCCTCCCCTGCGACAGGCTGGTGATCCTCCGGTGCCGCCCGGACGTCCTTGAGCGCCGGCTCGCCACGCGCGGTTATTCTCCCGCCAAGGTCCGTGAGAACGTGGAGGCCGAGGCGCTCGACGTGGTCCTCTGCGAGGCGCTCGATCTCCATTCTCCGGACCGGCTCCTCGAGATCGAGACGACCGAGCGGGAGGTCGGAGAGACGGTGGACATCGTCACTGCCTTCGCCTCCGGGCGCGAACCGCCCTCACACGGCCACCTCGACTTCTCGGGGTATCTCGCGGTGGGTCCATGACCCTCGACGCGTATCGGCCGCATGTCGCCGGGATCCTCGACCACCTCGTCCGGGTGGCGCTCTATCTTCGGGTGACGCCGAACCTCCTCTCCGCCCTCTCGTTCTTCCTCGCGCTCGCCGGCGGGATCTTCTACGCCATCGGTTCGGTCGCCGGTGGTCTCGTCTGCGTCGCCGCCAACGCGGTCTTCGACGCAGTCGATGGAGCGCTCGCCCGGGCGACTGGTCAGCAGGGGCCGCGCGGCGACTTCCTCGACCATGCGATCGATCGGTACGCAGACATCTTCATCATCACCGGGGTCTTCGCCGGAGGATTCGCTTCCTGGCAGATCGGGGTCTTCGCGCTGACCGGTGTGCTGATGTCCTCGTACCTCGGGACCCAGGCGCAGGCGGTCGGTGTGGGACGCTACTACGGGGGAGTCCTGGGCAGGGCAGACCGGCTCGTCCTCCTGATGGCCGCCTCGGTCATCGACCTGGTGTTCGCGGAAACCATCGCCGGGATGTCGTTCCTCGGGTGGACGCTCGTCCTGTTCGGCGTTCTGGGGCATGTGACTGCCCTGCAGCGGTTCATCTGGGTCTGGCGCCGGGTGGAGTGACAGGTCCCCCCCTTTGTGAGTCTCACGTTCCAACCACATCGTCGGAGCGGTTAGTGCCACCCTGGCGATCGGTAGACGGCAGGGCCTTCACAGGCGAGATTCTCGAGAAAAATGAGGGGGAGGGAGGGGGCTCATCTGTCCATCGAGCGCCCGGTGACGCGCTAGCGGCGCCGGTGCCGGAGGACGATAAGACCGGAGATGACCAGCGCGCCAGCGAGACCGGCGAGAGGTGCCGGCAGGCTTGCTGGAGGGGTCGCGGTCGCGTACGGCGTGATGTTCACGGCCGTTATCGCTGGAAGTGGGGTGAGGGACGGGCTTGACGTCGCCTCCGTCACCGTCTCGTTCCCAGCGGCAGTCGGCTCCCCGGGGGGAGTCTCCAGGGGCGACGTGCTGTTCGGCGCGGTGCCGTTCGCGACGGTGCGGTTGGAGTCGCTCTCCGTGCCGTTGCCGGCGGGGACCGAGGGGTCATCGCCCGATGGAGCGGTCGAGTTCTCTCCCGGCGTCTCGACGGGCGGCTCGCCCTGGACGAAGATCTGCACCCCGTGCCGGGCCACGTCGGGGACATAGACCGCACCCTTCGAGTCGACCCAAACGGCGAACGGACCCTCCTCGAACTCGCCGTCCTCGGTACCCCGGGCACCGAATACGGCGAGCACCTCGCCCTCTGGGCTGTACTTCACGATCCGGCCGTTCCCGGTGTCGGCGACATAGACATTGTCCATCACGTCGAGTGCGAGCCCCTCGGGGTGGTTGAGCTTGCCGTCCCCTTCGCCCTGGGACCCGAACCGGAGGACGAACTTCCCGCCCCCGTCGAACTTCGTCACCCGGGCGTTTGACTCATCCAGGACCAGAAGGTTTCCTTCCGAGTCGAGGGCGAGGGCTCGCGGGCGGCGCAGTTCGCCGTCGCCCGTCCCCTCGACCCCGATGGTCGATTCAACATACCCGTCCTCGTCGGCGATCAGGATCTCGGGCTGGTCCAGGTCGGCCACGTACGCCTTCCCCTTCCGAACGATGGCAACATCGACTGGTTTCTTGTACCGGATACCGGACCAAGTGGCGATGATGTCGCACCCCGTGGTGAAGACCTGGATCCGGTGGTTGCCCGTGTCGGCCACGTAGAGCCGGCCGGAGTCGTCGATCGAGATGTCGATCGGGTCGGAAAAGAGGAGGGGACCCGATCCCGGAGCACCCCAGCGCCCGAGGTACTCTCCGGTGGGCGTGTAGGACCGGACAGCGGACCGTGCGCGGTCGACGACGTAGACCCGGTCCTGCGAGTCGCCGGTAATTCCTGCCGGCCGCTCCAGGTACCCCTTGTCTTTCTCGTCAAACGACCACCGTTCGGAGAACTGATAGTACTCAGCCGCTGCAACCGTTGCCGGAAGGGCGGCGCAAACGAGCACCAGCAGGAAGCAGAGACATAGCAGAGACAGTCGCATTAGAGAGAGTCTGGGACGGTAGGGGCATATAGATTCTGGTGAGACCGGACGGTCCCCTTCCCAGGCCGGTAATCTCGCCCTGGAGACGGTGCCGGGCGCGGGGAGATGAGGTGTTCGGGCCGTTCGCCCACTTTCGATTGCTTCAGAAGAACGACGAGGTGTGAATGAACCACTCCCGGGTGATCGTCCGGGTGGCGCCGTCGGTGTACGTGGCTCTGAGCGTGACCGTGTAGAACCCGTTCGACGTGTAGGTGTGAACGGGGTTCTGCAGGTTCGAGGTCCCGCCGTCCCCGAAGGACCACGCCCACGCGACCGGAGAGCCAATCGAACCGTCCGCGAACTGGACCGTGAACGGCGCACGTCCGCAGGTTGACGAGGCGCCGAAGTCCACAGTCCTGCTGTCGACGGGGTTCGAAACCTGGACCTGGTCGAGCCATCCACAGTCGGACCCCTGGGCAAAGGACGCATCCTTGACGTACTCCCAGGAGACGGAATGGGCCCCAGGACCGAGCGTTGTCGAGGACTGCTGCCAGGTGGACTCGCCTGAGATCACCTGGCGGACCTGCCCGTCGACGAGCAGGTGGAGACGGTCGTACGCAGCCTCGGACGAGGTCCGCCACCACCATGAGACCGTTGCCGGGCCCGTCACCACGGTCGAGAGCCGGGACCGCTGCCCGTTTCCGATGGTCCCTGACCGGGCCGCATCGGACCCATCGTGGGTGACGGACTCCTGTACGGTCCAGGGAGAGCCGCCGTCGGAGGTCCAGGCAAGGTCAGGGGCGTCGACCCCGTCACCATACGGGGTGACGGGCGGACTGGTGGGCGAAGCCGACCCGAAGGTGATCGCGTCGATGTTCATGGACCCCCCATGGTACCGGAGCGTGATCGTGTGCCGACCGGCAGGGACTGGGATCGGGGTCGTGACGGTCGTATACACTGCGCTCGAACCCGTCTTCGGGACCGTCACCGTCGCCTGGCGCGTCGAGTCCACGAAGACCTCCACCGTCCGGGGCGTGTCGTACCACCGGCTCACCCGGAGCTCGACTGGGTAGGTCGCGCTCGACGGGGATTCGACGGTGTACCGCGTCCACTCGCCCTCCCGGACGTAACAGACCGCGTACCCACCGCTCGCGAGCCGCTCGATGTCAACCCCGTCCGACCGGTAGGCCCCGCCCTCGTTCGCAGCCGTCGTGTCCCAGTACGCGGCCCCGGGACCGCCCGTGTCGTAGTCCTCGGCCTCGACTCGGGCCGGCAGCACGTGCGGCACATACCACGGGGCCCCTGACGACGCCGTGACCGTCACCAGGCCACCGGAGACCTTCGTCCGCGATGCGCCCGAGGCGTCCTGCA
>CASGHK010000038.1 GCA_949320185.1 uncultured Methanomicrobiales archaeon
CTTGTTGATGTCGTCGACGACCTGCTTTACGTTGATTCCGAGGGGGCCGAGTGCGGGGCCGATCGGCGGGCCTGCTGTCGCCTTCCCGCCGGGTACCAGTACCTCGACCTGTTCTGCCATGGGGTATCACCATGCCGTATCGTGTACGACCTGGGTTGAGTAAGGTCATCGGCGGAAGAATAAATAACTATCAATCTCACGCCCTGTCGGGGGGGAGGATGGGGTTGGGATCACCGGTAGAGGGGGGGCGGCGCGCCACCCAATGTCAGAATATCGGACAGAGGTGGTCTGCTCCACACCCTCCCTGATGGATGAGCCCGGAACCTGAAGGATTTGGTTTCCCCACGCGAAGCAGGAGTTGAGTGCCGGGGGTGCAGGCAGAAGAAACGTCGGAAAGAAGGGGCCGGTTGGCCCGGAAGGGTGAGGAAAGATCGGAAAAAACGGGAGGGGTCAGTAGTCGTCGCCGTCGCGGTTGTCGATCACCCGGACGTTGTCGCCGCGGACGGTGATCGGGATCGGGACGAGAGACTCGTAGAGCTCGACCGTGATCTCCTCTTTCGACGAGTCGACACGCTTCACGACGGCCTTCTCACCCTTGAACGGCCCTGCTATCAGCTCGACGATCGTCCCCTCGTTGATCCCGGAGACGACCGGCTTCGGCACGAGGAAATGCTGGATCTCGGCGAATGATGTCTCGCCCTGGATCACGGCTCGGGCATGGGGCACCCGTTCGATCAGCTCCTCCATCCGGGCGAACTCCTCGGGCGTCTCGATCAGCACGTATCCCTGGAGCTCCTTCGGGGCGATCACGGACAGGACCTTGATATCGGACTGTTCGACCGCTTTCTTAATGTTGTCGGCCACCGTTCGCTCCTGCTTCGAGGTTGTCTTCACCGCGAAGTAGTGGAGCCCCAGTTCCTCGTCCTCGCTCACTTCGGCAACACCAGCATCAGTTCGTAGATGACAAAACCGATGACCCCGATCAGCACCACACCGGCGGCAGCCACGATCGCGATCTTCGTGAACTCGTCGCGCGTCGGCGTGCGGGCGAGCTTGAGCACCCGCCAGTACTTCCGAAAGAGTTCCTCGTTGACGTTGACCTTGGGTATGTTGACCTCTTTGACCTGGTCGCGAACTTTATTGAGATCCACCATAGTTCTCTCACTTGAGGAAGTCGATATCGAACTGCCGGTTCACGACCGGCGTCTTCTTCTCGGAGCGGCCGTAGATCTGGGGCGAGCGGACGCCCGTAACGACGAGCATGGTCCGCATCTTGTGCTCCATGTCGGGGTCGATCTGAGCACCCCAGATGATCCGGGCGTTCGGGTCGATCCGGTTGTAGACCTCCTGGACGACGCCTTCGGCCTCCTCCATCGTCATGTCCGGGCCGCCGACAACGTTGACGAGCGCCGCCGTCGCCCCCGAGATCTCCACGTCGAGGAGTGGCGACCGGAGGGCCTTCTTGACCGAGTCGATCGCCTTGTCCTCCGAATCGGACTCGCCCATACCGATCATCGCGACGCCGCCCCGCTCCATCACGGTCCTGACATCGGCGAAGTCGAGGTTGACGAGACCGGGCATCGTGATCAGCTCGGTGATCCCCTTGACCGCCCGCATCAGCACCTCGTCTGCGACCTTGAACGCAGCGTAGAGGGGGAGCCGCGGGACGACCTCGAGGAGACGGTCGTTCGGGACAACGATCACGGTGTCGGCGACGTCGCGCAGGCGTTCCAGGCCCGCCTCGGCGTTCTCCATCCGGATCGCGCCCTCGGCCACGAAGGGAAGGGTCACGACCGCGATCGTGAGCGCCCCCTCCTCGCGAGCGGCCTTCGAGATCACCGGTGCACAGCCCGTGCCCGTACCGCCACCGAGGCCGGCGGTGATGAAGACCATGTCCGCCCCGGAGACCGCCCGACGGATCTCCTCCTCGGTCTCGAGCGCTGCCTCCTCCCCGATCTGTGGGAGCGAGCCTGCGCCGAGACCACGTGTGCGCTGTCGGCCGATCAGGATCCGCAGGTCCGCCTGGACGCGGGACAGGTGCTGTGCATCGGTATTGACCGCGATCAGGCGGGCCCCATGGATGCCCTCTTCCATCATCCGGGTGATGGTGTTGGATCCTCCGCCGCCGCACCCGACGACAACGACCTCGGTGCGGAGCTCGCGGAGCACCTCCTCCAGATCCTCGTTGTTCTGCGCGTAGTCCATCATATGGTCGCTGTCCTTGACCCGAGCCAGCGCTTCCTCGACTATTGACCTCATAGATACCTCTCCAACCCCTCTACCAGGACCTCGGTGGCGCAGGGGGACCGCACCATCTCCGGGCGTATCTCCAGTCCGTCGATGACCACGGGCTCGCCGCGCTGCAGGCGTCCGTACAGCGCCCCAGGAGGCACGCCGAGTGCGGACGCCTTCTTCGGATCGAACCGTTCTCGTCTGATGATCAGCCGGTCGCCCACGATAGCGGTCTGCTGGTTACCCGTTATCGTTTTTACACACAGGGTTATTAAATCATGTATGATCTGTTCCGCGATCCCCGCTCGTGTGATCACGGTCGGCACGGGCCGTCCCGACTCGATGATGAGGACGACCGGCAACGATTCCAGGCCTGTAACGACGCCCGCCTCATCCGCCCGGAGGGCCTCGGCGAGGAGTTCTCCAGGGAATCGGACCGGGACAGGGTCTGGGCACTCCATGATCGCGCCGATCCTCAGCCCTGCCCCCGGCACGACTGACCGGGCCATCGCGACGAGGGAGAGGTAGTCCTCCCAGGGGAGACTTCCGAGGCCCGCGAGGTCGCTCTCGCCGATCACGGGAAGTCCGGCGGCGTCCAGGAGCGATTGGATCCGTTCGACCGCGGGACGAGGAATCGCCTTTCGATCGATGAAAGCCGCCACGGTTCCGGAGCATTCGACGAGCCGGTTCAGCATCGCCTCATCGACCAATCCGAGGTCGTCGGTCCGGATGATGTGTCCGAACGCCCCGCGTGTCTCGAGCGAGACCGCCGTCTGGCGGGAGGCGTACTGGGCGCCCCCGAACCCGACGAGCGAGACTGCTCCAGGGTCAAGCGACGCCGAGAGGAGGGCACGGGCCACGCACTCCCCGGCAGCCGGATCTGACCATTCTGCGGGCCCAGAGCCAATCTCGACGAAGCATGACGGAGTCTCGAGATCGGTCGGGCCGTGATGGGTCCGCTCGTAGCTCACCCGGTACCCGTTGGGTGCACTGCTGGCCAGGGCCCGCAGAACTGCCTGCATGAACCCGGGCATGCACGGGGCGAACCGGCCCGCCTCCCCGCCGAGGGCAGCTGCCCCGGCATTACCGGTGGCGTGGACCGTCAGTTGCGGCACCGGCCTCTTTGATGTGTGACGCGAGAGAAAGACCAGGAGGTCGGCGTCCAGGCCCTGATCGACCCGGTCCGCGTGGATCAACCGCCCTTCGACCTCGTGAAACCGCCAGTCGTGGACCGGGCGGACCTCGTCGAGGAGGTGCACACACCATTCGTGGAGCAGCACCCCCGCCGGGTCCAGGGCCGAGTAGACGCCCGCAATCTTCATCGCTGCCTCACCTGTGGGCGCCCCCTGTTGATGATAGTCTCGGTCGAATTCCGGGCCGGGAAAAACCCTTTCTTGATCGGCCGCATGTACGATGGTATGGACGAATCGAAGATCCAGAAGGTCCTCGAAGAGATGGGCATCGAGAACGAGATCATGTGCATCCAGGCGGAGGAGATCTCAGCGAAGACCGGAATACCGAGACGAGAGATCGGTGACTACTGCGATGCCCACAACGTGAAGATACGGGGCTGCCAGCTCGGCTGCTTCAAGTGATGACCCGGTTTCTCACCGTCGTCCCCGTCGAGGAGGCAGTGCGGGCGGCATCCGGGCTCGCCCGCCCGGTGGGGACCGAGACGGTTTCGATCGAAGGGGCGGCAGGGCGGGTGCTCGCCGTGGACGTGCACGCCGACGCGGACCTTCCCGGGTTCAATCGTTCGACCGTCGATGGCTACGCCGTGAGGGCGGCGGAGACGGTCGGGGCATCGGATGCCCTGCCCTCCCTCCTCAGGCTCCTCGGTCGGGTGTCGATGGGAGCCGGCGCCGGTTTCACACTCGGGACCGGCGAATGCGCCTATGTCCCCACCGGGGGAGAGGTGCCCGCCGGGGCCGATGCGGTCGTGATGGTCGAGTACGCCGAGCCACTCGGGGACGAGGTGCTGATCGGCCGTTCGGTCGCCGTTGGCGAGAATCTGGTGATGCCCGACGAGGACTTCGCAGCCGGCGAGGTGGTGGTCCGGGCGGGCCGGCGGCTCTCTCCCCAGGAGGTGGGAGCGCTCGCAGCGGTCGGGGAGACCCGGGTCGAGGTCCGGCGCCGCCCGGTGATCGGGGTGATCTCGACCGGGAACGAAGTGGTGCCCGTCGACCTGACACCGGCGAGAAGCCAGGTCCGCGATGTCAATTCTCACCTCTGTCGGGCCTTCGCTCACGAGCGCGGGTGCGAGGCGCGTTTCTATGGGATCGTACGGGACGAGGCCGGACCCCTTCGGGAAACACTGGTCCGGGCCGCATCCGAATGCGATGCGGTGCTCGTCTCGGGCGGTTCGTCCAAGGACGACCGGGACATGGGCGCCCGCACCATTGCCGAGCTGGGAGAGGTCCTGGTGCACGGGATCGCGCTCGCCCCGGGTAAACCCACGATCATCGGCCGGGTCGGCACGACCCCCGTGATCGGCCTCCCGGGCCACCCGGCGTCCTCTTTCGTGGTCCTCACCGTGATCGTCGCTCCCCTGATCGCCCGCCTGTCGGGTGACGAGACCGATCGGTCGCGGAAGGTACGGGGGCGCCTGGCGGAGAACGTGCCATCGGCCCGTGGGCGCGAGGACTATGTCCGCGTCACGATCGACTCAGGGGAGGTCCGGCCAATCTTCGCAAAGTCGGGCCTCCTCAACTCCCTCGTCCGTGCCGACGGGCTCCTCCGGGTGCCCGCCGGACGGGAGGGGTACGAGACCGGCGACGAGGTGGAGGTGCTCCTCTTTTGAAGCGCTACCTCGCGGTCGTCTCGCTCAACGAGGCGCGAGAGATCCTGCGGTCCGGGTTCGTCTATCCGCACCCGACCGAGCACGTCCCTCTCGAAGAGGCCGTCGGACGGATCACTGCGTCCCCGGTATACGCACGGTTCTCGGTCCCCGAGACTCACCTCTCGGCGATGGACGGGATCGCGGTGAGGGCCGTCGACACCGCGGGCGCGAGTGAGGGGAGGGCCGTCCGCCTCATCGACGCGCTGCGGGTGAACACGGGGAACGTCGTACCCCCGCCGTACAACGCCGTCATCATGATCGAGGACGTGCTGATCAACCAGGACGACTCCTTTTCCATCCGGAAGGCGGCGAGCCCCTGGCAGCACGTCAGGCCCGCCGGCGAGGACATCGGGGAGACCGAGATGGCGGTCCCCCGGGGACGCCGGCTGCGCGCGATGGACCTGGGTGCTCTCGCCGCCTACGGCCTTTGCACGGTCGAGGTCGTCACGGTCCGGGTCGGGTTCGTGCCGACGGGGTCCGAGCTGGTTTCGCACGGGGAACGGCCGGCGCCAGGACAGGTCGTCGAATCGAACACCCTCTTCGCGGCGTCATGGCTCGATTCCCTCGGGTGTCGGTGCACCCGCTACCCGAACACCCCGGACGAGTACGACCTGATCCGCGAACGGATCTCCACCGCCGTGGACGAAAACGACCTGGTGATCGTCTCCGCAGGGTCGTCGGCGGGGACACGGGACTTTACCGCGGACGTGATCGAGGAGCTCGGCGAGGTGCTGGTGCACGGTGTCGCGATCAAACCGGGCAAGCCCGTCATCATCGGACGGGTCCGGGGCAAGCCCGTAATCGGCCTGCCCGGGTACCCGCTCTCGGCCCTCACCGTGATCCGCGAGCTGGTGCTCCCGATGCTCGAGCACTTCGGCCTTGCCGTGCCGACCGCCAGGAGGATCCCGGCGGCGCTCTCGTCGCCGCTTCACAAGGATGTCGGGTCCGACGAGTTCGTGCTGCTCGCGGCCGGAAAGGTCGCGGACCGATTCGTCGCGGTCCCCCAGTCCCGCGGCGCGGGAGTCCAGATGTCCGTAGTCAGGTCAAACGCCTACCTCTGCATTCCCTCCGCGAGCGAGGGGGTCGAGGCCGACGAAGAGGTCGAGGTCTGCCTCACCGTCCCGCTGGAAGAGGCCGAGAGGGCCCTCCTCGTGACCGGCTCTCACGACCCGGCGATCGACGTCCTGGCGGACCTCCTCTCAGCAGAGGGGATCGACCTCCACTCCGCCCATGTCGGATCGATGGGCGGGCTCTTCGCTCTCCGGCGGAACCACTGCCATGCCGCCCCCATGCACCTGCTAGCCGATGACGGGGACTTCAACCGCCCGTTCCTGCACCAGTACCTTCCCGACCGAGAGATCCTGCTCGTCTGCGTGGCCGAACGGCAGCAGGGGATCATCTCCCGGGACGGGCTGAAGATCGAGGCGATCGCGGATCACACGTTCGCGAACCGCCAGAGGGGATCTGGGACCCGGATGCTCCTCGACCGGTACCTGGGCGAGCACGGCATCGACCCGGGCTCGATCACCGGGTACAACCGCGAGTTCACCACGCACCTCGGGGTTGCCGTCGCGGTCCAGTCGGGAGAGGCCGAGATGGGGCTCGGGGTCTATTCGGCCGCCGCCGCCCTCGGGCTCGCCTTCTCCCCCGTCGCGACCGAGCGGTACGAGCTCGCGCTCGACCCGGCGTCGCTCGACGACCCACGGGTCGTCGCCCTCCTGGAGGCGATCACCTCCGAACCCTTCAGGGAACGGCTCCAGGCACTCGGCGGGTACGACCTCACCCGGACCGGCGAGCGGCGGTCCTCGCGGCCCTGAGGGCCTGGTGAGCCGCCGCCTCCGGGGTCGGTGCATGGACCACCCCCGGGAGGTCCCAGGACCGGAAGCAGGTCACCGGGATTCCCTCTTTTAGCGCCACCGCGAGTTCTGAGAGCGTGCCGTATTCTCCCCCAACGGCGACCACCGCGTCCGCTGACTGGACGAGCACCACGTTCCTCGCGTGGCCCATGCCGGTACGGATACGCACGGTCAGGTACGGGTTGCCGTCCGAGAGATCGGGCAATATTCCGACGACGACTCCGCCGGCCATCTGGGCCCCGCGGCTCGCTGCCGTCATGACACCGCTCCTGCCGCCGGTGAGCACGATCCCGCCGTGCTCGGCGATCGTCCTCCCGACCGCCTCGGCCGCTGCCAGGAGGTCGTCGTCACAGACGGCCGCACCGCAGACCGCGACCTGCATGCAGTCGTATCGACCGTAAGGACTGGTAAAGGTTACCGCGGGGACCGGACCGGGGAGCCGCGGGTAGTCGCATGTCCGTGAGAACCGGGAAGCTCCTGCCTCCCAGGGAGAATCCGTCGCCCCAGGGGGATGGAGAGCGACAGGAACGGCGACGAGCGCGCTGATCTCATCGACATCGCAGCGTACGGTCTGCATCGGGTCTACCCGAGACGGATCGAACAGGGGATGGATCGGGGCAACGGGTCTGGCGTCACTGAGATCAGGATGGTCGGGTCTTCATATCGCATGTGGTATGTGGTCTGGGATATGGGAGACCCCCGGGCTTCAGCCCTCGATCAGGGCGAGGGAGATAAAGCGAAACTCGATGGTATCACGCACCTCCCGATCCAAAACATGGAGAGCGCCGGTGCAGGACGGACCACATATCGGTTGGATCGGTTCACCATTGCCACCGACTACGCTTCCCATGAACGCGATCGGCAACTGCCCGGAACCCTTCGTCCGCTCCACTGAAGGGGAGAGAGTATCGTCACCGAGGCACCGTTCGTTCGGCGGGGGGTTCCGGACGCTCGCTGGCGGCAGGGAAGAACGGGTCGAACTGGAGTTCATCAGCTCGCAGCGGGGAGTGTGGCAGTGGGAAAAATTGGGTTATCGCCGGCGCACGGCGACGAGGGCGCACCCGGCACCAAGGGCGCAGATGGTTGCCGCAAGGCCGAGTGGCGCCCGCGTCGTGGGCGCGGGGGTCGCCGAGCCCGTGGTCGCCGGCACAACGGGGGTCGTCTCCGACGGCGAGGGCGAGAGGGTCGAGGTCTCGTTCGCCACCACCGTCCCGGTTCCTGACGGCATGGTTTCGGCAAGTGCGTACTTCATGACCCAGATGTCACGCCCGCCGGCCCCCTTCGACTCGCTGGAACCGGCAGCGACCCAACCGCCATCGGGGGTCATCCGCAGCGCGAATCCCCGGTCATGCCCGGCTCCCGCCGAGAGGTTCTGCTCCCAGGTGACCGCCCCGGTCCCCGAGAGTTGCATCAGCAGAAAGTCCTCGGACCCGTCGCTCGCCGTCTTTGAACCGAAGAGCAGGTAGCCGTTCTGGAGTTCCTCGGCGTCCCAGGCCCGGTCGAACCCCGGACCGCCGTAGGTCTTCTCCCACTGCCGGACCCCGTCCCTGTCGACGCGGAGGACGTAGACATCGGAGGTCTCCGGCGTGCCCAACCAGCCTGGCCCCGAGGACGACCGGCCGACCATCACGTAGCCGCCGTCGGCCACCCGCACGAGGTCGAAGACTGCCTCGTTCCGGTCACCGGACCCATAGTGCTTCTCCCATGCCCGGTTGCCGTCGCGGTCGACCTTGAGCAGGTAGGCGTCGGTCCCCGACCGGCTTTCCGGGGTCATCGCGCCGGCGATGACGAAGCCCCCGTCGGACGCACCGACGACCTTGAAGGCGCGGTCCTCGCCCTGCCCGCCGTAGTACTTCTCCCAGAGGACCGTGCCCGTCGGTCCGACCCGGACCAGGTAGATGTCACTCGGAGAGGAGGGGTTCACCGCGGAGAGGCCCACCGCGACGAACGAGCCATCCAACGCCTCCGTGACGCCGAGGCCGCGGGCGAGTCCCCGGCCTGACGTGTTGGTCTCGAAGAGTACGCTCCCATTCATGTCGACCTGAACGAGCATGAGCCGGTCGAGCCCGTTCGTCCTCGAGGTCGTCGTGCCGACGAGTACGAACCCGTCCTTTGTGGCCGCGACGTCCAGGAAGACGTCCTCCCCAGGCCCGCCGTAGGTCTTCTCCCACGTCTTGGTCCCGTTCGCGTCGAGCTTGACGAGGTAGGCCTCGCCGTTTCCGTTCACTGGGGTCGTGTTCCCAGCGAGCAGGTAGCCGCCATCCCCGGTCTCCTGGATGTCGAAGACGACATCGTGCCCGGTCCCGCCGATCCAGCTCTCCCACTCAACAATAGGCCCCACCACACCTCCGGCGGCGGGCCCGATCAGTACGGCCAGCACCAGCAGTGCTGTCGTGGCAATAATCCTGCAGGAATTCGATCTCATCGACGCACCATCACTCGTTTACTAGAACTGCTGACCGGCGCGATATAAAGACACTGAAAAATCTCCGAACTATCGGCGCCCGCCAACGACGAGGAGAAGGAGCACGGCACCGATGGGGGTGAGGAGGGAGAACGCTGCCCTCTCCGTGGAGAACGGCACCGTTCCGGGATCGGCAGGTGTCCACGACCCGGTCGGGAGTATTGGGGAAGGAGAGAGCGATGGGATCGTCGATGTGGGCTCTGGCTCGCTGGCGAACGAGACGGCGCGGAGGAGGATGTCCGTTCCGCGGGTCCAGGCAGAGCGGGCCTCGATCCCCAGGACCATGATCCCGTCCCGGACGACGGCCACCCTCCCCAGCTCGACCCCGTCCACCGGAGAGGTGGAATACCGGGACTGCTCGACACCGTCCTCCCCAACTTCGCCGATCACCAGGTGGGTCGCCGTGTCCAGACCTCCTGAAACGGGGGAGGAGCCGACAACGAGACAGGTCCGGCCGGAGAAGACGACGCTCCCTACGTCCGGGGGACCATCAGCAGGCCATCCACTCCAGTGCCAGGCAGCCCGGCCGAAGGGGTCGACGGCAATCGCCACGATGCGAGAACCGGGCTGTCCGTCCCCGATACCGGCCACCACGACCGTTCGATCCGGGGACTCGGCAGCCGTCACCGGGATGGTATTCTCTCCATCCTCCGGGAACGAACGCTCCCACAGGGTCCGGCCCTCGTTGTCGAGCCGGACGATGAAGAGGTCGAGGTCGTGCTGGATCGCACGGTCATCGGCCCCTGCGACCACGAACCCCCCGGCGGAGAGCCGGGCGAGCACCCCCGCACGGGCGAGCCCCGGGCGGGAGGCGAGCGTGCGCCGCCAACGCTCGGAGCCGTCGGGTTCCAGCCTGAGGAGGACAAGGGACCGGCCCGTCTCCGCTGGCTGGCCGGCAAGGATAAGGAAACCTCCATCGGCCAGCACTGCAACGCCGTACGCGTCGTCAGGACCCTTCGACGCCAGGTAGGTCCGCTCCCAGAGGAGCTCGAACCTGGAGTTTATCCGGAAGAGGTGGAGCGAGGGCCGGCCGGAGACCGGGTGAGAGAGGCCAACGACCACAGCTCCACCTCCAGGGACCAGGGCCCCGGTCTTCGGCACCTCGCGTGCGGGCCCGGTGCCGAGGCGGGCTGTCTGCATGATCCGACCGTTGCGGTCGGTCCTGGTGAGAAGGACGTCCGAGCCGCCCCGGGCATCGGTCGATGTGTTCCCGACGACGAGAAATTCGCCATCAGGGAGCGGAGTAAGCCATGCAAGCCCCTCGTCCCCGGCCCCGCCGATCGACGACTCCCACATGATCGTGAGAGCCCCGGACGGGAGGGGGAAGAGCAGACAGACGACAAGCACCGCGATAAAAAATCCCCTTCGAGGCCACCGGTATTCCTGCCCCGCACCCACTGCCCGTCTCACCGGATCAGCATGGGTGGTGCCACGGGTTAGCCCTGACGGACCGGGCATAAAAGAAGGAGAAGAGCTCACCGGCGGCGCGAGGCGACCAGGAGAGCGGCGGAGACGAGGCCCGCGAAGAGGGAGACCACCCCGGGGGGTGCAGCCGTCGTGGTCGCGACGGGAGTATCCGGAGGTGTCGACGGGGAAGCAGTCGGTGTGGAGGTCGCGTTCCCGGGGACCATCCCGGTCGTGTCGGGGGCGGTAGGCGTGCGGTTCGGGGTGAGGTTCGAAGCGACTGTCGGCGCGGCGAGGGCGACCAGGTAAAGGGCGGACGCCCCACCTGGCGACGATACCGTGTCGCCGGCGACCAGGTACCGGTCAGGGGACGAGACGATCACTGCGCCGGCAGAGTCGGCGGTCCCCCCGATCGACCAGGTATGGTTCCAGGCTTCTCTTCCATTCCGATCGACCCGGGTGACGAAGGACCGGGAGGTTGTGGTCTCGCCGACATGCCCGGCGAGGAGGTATCCCCTGGTGTCGACCGTCGCCAGGCCGTGACCGAGCACGGGACGAGAGGCGTTCCCCCCGAGCCCGGACCGCCACCGCTCCCGTCCATCCGTGTCGACCCCTACCAGGAGACTGGCGAACGGGTCCGCCCCCGAACTCCCGACCCCGGCGAGGAGGACGGAGCCGCCGTCCGAAGCCGAAACCAGCGACATGCCCCGGGCCGACCCGACTCCCGCCGCATAGGTCCGCTGCCACGCCTTCGTTCCGTCTGCCGTGATCTTCACGAGCAGTACCTCGCTCGCACCTGGGCGACCCACGTCGGTCGAACCGACCAGGAGGTAGCCCCCGCCGGTCGCGGCCCCGAGCTCACTCACCGCCAGGTACCCCGCCCCCAGGGAGTGAATGCGGTGCCAGATCCTGCCGCCTGCCTCGTCGACCCGGACGAGGAACAGGTCGGTGGTCCCCCCGGTCGGCGAAGCGGTCGTCCCGGCGACGAGGTACCCCCCGTCGGCGGCCGGCAGGACGGCGGTGCCTCGGTCCACTCCCGCCCCTATCGCGTACGTCCGGCTCCAGATGATCGAGCCGTCGGCCCCGAGACGGAGGAGCGCGACGTCCTCGTCTCCGGGCGCCGCCGCTCGGGTGCTCCCTACCGCCAGGAGGCCGCCGTCCGCGTTCGACGAGACCGCCGCCAGATTGCCGGCTCCTCCCGGACCGAACGGCACCCGGCGCTGGTCGAGGAGCGCCCCCGTCCGGTTCGTCCAGGCAAGGACGAGGTCCCCGCTCGGGCGAGCGATCCCTGCAAGGAGATAGCCGTCCCCTCTCCCCGGGAGGAGCGAGAGGAACGAGGTGTTGGAATCGGCGCCGTAGAGCGCCTGCCAGAGGACCTCCGCCGTCGGAGACGCCATGGGAACGGCCGTCGTGGTCCCGTTTATCGTCACATTCTCCGCCCCCTCCGCCGCCGCTCCGGTGATGAGCAGGGCGAGGAGAAGGCCGAAGAGAATTCCCTCTAAGGTTCGTGTGATCATCATTCCCCCACGTTTCGCAATCGTACGAGATGAACGTCCTCCTTCGGATTAAACCCGATCGATTCCGATCGATGGCGGGGCGGAACTGGCCTTCCGGCGAAGAGGGGGGCCGGGCCCAACCGGTAAAAAAGTACTTGGGCTGTGACGACCGACTTTTAAACCACTCATGGACGGAGAGGAGTCGCGGTGAAGGACGTCGCGGGCAGTTATCGCCCGGCCGAACTCGAGGGCGAGGTGCGTCGGTTCTGGGACGAGGAGCAGGTCTACGCGGGGGTCAGGGCCCTCCATGCACACGAACCACCCTTCTTCTTCGTCGACGGGCCGCCGTACACCACGGGCCATATCCACCTCGGGACCGCCTGGAACAAGATCATCAAGGACGCGGTCCTGCGCCACGTCCGGATGCGAGGGCGGAATGTCATCGACCGGGCCGGCTACGATATGCACGGCCTCCCGATCGAGGTGCAGGTCGAGAAGAAGCTCGGTTTCGAGTCGAAGAAGGAGATCGAGGACTACGGGATCGGCAGGTTCATCAACGAGTGCCGGCGTTTCGCCGTCGCGAACCGCGAGCTGATGTCCGAGCAGTTCCGGGAACTCGGGGTCTGGCTCGACTTCGAGGACCCGTACCAGACTGTCACCCCGGAGTACATCGAGGCTGCCTGGTGGGCGCTCGCCAAGGCCGACGAGAAGGGGATGCTCGACCTCGGGCACCGGGTCGTGAACTGGTGCCCCCGCTGCGAGACCGCGATCGCCGATGCAGAGGTCGAGTACTGGGACGAGCGCGACCCCTCGATCTTCGTGAAGTTTCCGGTCGAGGGCGCCCCGGGGGAGTACCTCGTGATCTGGACCACGACCCCGTGGACGCTCCCGGCGAACGTCGCGGTCGCAGTCCATCCCGAGATCGTCTACGCCCGGGTCAGGGCCGTCAGGAACGAGAGCGAGGAGGTGCTGTGGATCGCCGAGGATCTGGTGGAGCCCGTCCTGAAACGGGGCCGGTTCCAGGACTTCACGGTGCTCGACCGGCACCCCGGGAGCGAGCTCGTTGGTATGGACTACCGCTCTCCGCTCGAGGACCTGATCGAGATCCAGAGGACGATGCCCCACCGGGTCGTCGAGGCCGAATTCGTCACGCTCGAGAACACCGGGCTCGTCCACATCGCCCCGGGCCACGGCTGGGATGATTACCTGGTCGGCGTCCGCGAGGGGCTGCCGTTCCTCTGCCCGGTCGACGAGGCCGGTATCTTCACCGAAGAGGCCGGTGAGTTCGCGGGCCGACCGATCCGCGAGGCGAACGGCGAGGTGCTCGATGCGCTCGGGGACCGCCTGCTCGCACGGGCGGAGGTCGTCCACCGGTACGGCCACTGCTGGCGCTGCAAGACGCCGATCATCTTCCGGGCCACCTCACAGTGGTTCCTCCGCATCCCCGAGGTGAAGGAGCGGATGCTCGAAGAGCTCTCCAGGGTGGACTGGTACCCGGACTGGGCGGGCTCCGCCCGGTTCCACGACTGGGTGCGGGACGCCCGCGACTGGTGCATCTCGCGCCAGCGGTACTGGGGCATCCCGATCCCGGTCTGGCGCTGCCCGTCCTGCAGCGCTCGGCGAGTGGTCAGCACCATCGCCGAGCTCGAGTCGCTCTCCGGACAGCCGGTGCCCGACCCCCACCGGCCGTTCGTCGATACCGTCACCATCCCCTGCAGCTGCGGCGGGACGATGCACCGGGTCGGCGACATCTTCGATGTCTGGTTCGACTCCGCCGTTGCGTCGTGGGCGACGCTCGGGTTCCCCGGGCGTACCGGAGCCTTCGAGGAGCTCTGGCCCGCGGACTTCATCACCGAGGGTCAGGACCAGACCAGGGGCTGGTTCTACTCCCAGCTCGGGGCCGCCACGTTCGCATTCGGCCGGACACCCTACCGTGCGGTGCTTATGCACGGGTTCGCGCTCGACGCCGACGGCCGAAAGATGTCGAAGTCACTCGGGAACGTGGTCGCACCGTCTGAGGTCGTCCAGAAGGCCGGAGTCGACGTGCTCAGGCTCTACGTCCTCTCCGCGAACGCGCCCTGGGACGACCTGAAGTTCAACTGGGAGGGGGTGAAGACGGTCTCGAGGACGACCAACATCCTCTGGAACGTCTACCGGTTTCCCCTGCCGTACATGCTTCTCGACGGGTTCGCGCCCGAGGCGGATGAAGACGGCACCTACGGCGAGGCGAACATCCGCCGCCGGTATCCTTTATTGCCGGTCGAGGACCGGTTCATCATCTCGCGGGTTAACTCGCTGACCGCCCAGTGTACCGCCGACCTCGCTGAGTACCAGCTGCACCGGGTCGTGCGCGAACTCCTGGGATTCGTGCTCGAGGACCTCTCGCGCTGGTACATCCAGCTGGTTCGACCGCGGATGTGGCTTGAAGGAGAGGACACGGGCAAGCGGGACGCCTACGAGACCCTCTACTACGTCCTCCGGCGTCTGTTCTGCCTCATTGCCCCGTTCGCGCCGCACCTGGCTGAAGCCTGCTACCGGAACCTCCGGCTGGAGGCCGACCCAGTCTCGGTGCATATGCTCTCGTGGCCCGAGAGAGATGCGGACCTGGTGGACCCAGCACTGGAGCGGGCTACCCACCTTGTCCGCTCATTCGACGACGCGGTGCAGAACGCCCGTCAGGCCGGCAGGCGAAAGCTCCGCTGGCCGGTCGGACAGGTGGTGGTTGTGACCGAAGATGACGAGGTCGAGGCGGCGATCACCAGTCAGAACCCGGTCTGCTGTTCACGGGCGAATGCACGTGAAGTGCGCGTGATACGGGGAAGCTGGGACCGTATCGGCTGGCGGGCGGAGCCCGTCATGAAGGCACTCGGACCACGGTTCGGGCGCGATGCCCCCGCGGTCAAGGCCCTCGTCGATGCCGCCGATGGCACGGCCCTGAAGGCCGCCATCGAGCGGGACGGCGCGATCGTCCTCGACGGGTTCGAGCTCGCCTCCGAACACCTCGTCTTCCACGAATCGCTCCCGGCGGACGTCTTCGCGGCCCCGATGGAGAACGCGACGGTCTACGTCGACATCGCGCTCGATAACGACCTGGAAGGAGAGGGGTACGCACGCGAGGTGATCCGCCGGATCCAGGAGATGCGCCGCCAGCTCGACCTTGCCGTCGAGGACCACATCGAGGCCGATGTCATCGTCAGGGACCCCCGAGTGGCCGGGCTCGTGCAGGAGGGGTGGCAGGAACGGATCGGCGAAGAGGTCCGTGCCGTGCGGCTCTCGATCGCGGACGAGGGGGAGATCGCGGAATCCGGCACGGATTCGAGCCTCATCGCCGACTGGGACCTCGACGGCCTGCCGATCCGGATCCGGATCTGCCGTGCCGCCCCTGCCTGAATTCTTTCCCTTTTTTTACAGCCCGGGGATCAGCCCGGACAGGAAGGCGCGCCCCTCGTCCGAGGAGAAGAGCGGGAGGTCGCGGTCGATCGTCGCTCGCGAGCGGACGGCGACCGAGATCTCACCGGTTCTCGGGTCCTGCCCGGCGACCTCGACCGTCTGTCGGTAGACCATCGTGCCGCGCCGCTGCCAGGCCGGGGTCTCGGCGAGATTGACACCGCGCTCGAAGACAAGGTCGTGTATCGCCGGCCCGTCCACCCCCCTGAGGCGGGCGGCGACACGCCGGGGGTCCATGCCCTCCGAGAGGAGCGCTGCCTGGGCATAGGCGTTGATATGGTTTCGCCAGGCCTCGGACTGCCGGTCGACGAGGTAGTCACGGGCCGATACCGGATCGACGAAGACGACACGGGCATCGAACGCAACCGGCGTTTCGAGACCCAGCTCGATCGTGAGCGCCGACGACGCGTAGCCGGCCAGAACCGAGTCGAGTTTCTCCACCCGTCCGTCGAAGGGGAGGTGGGAGAAGAAGAGGCTGCACTCGTCCGAGAACGTGTAGGCGAAGATCGGTGAGAGGCCCGAGTCGGCGACCAGGCGACGGGCGACGCGAGCCATCGCTGCACCGAACCGTTCATCGAACGGCCGGGTGAGGGAGAGAACTCGCGCCAGGCGGTGAAACGCCCGCCCGTCAAGCCGTACGAACAGGGGTGGGAGCGCCGTCAGGTTGGAATAGAGCTCCCGGTCACGCATGGAGAGAAAAGACGCCGATGTGCGGGAGACGGTGTCAACTCTTCTGCTTCTGCTTGAAGATCCCTGGCATATGCCTGATCAGGATCACGTCCCCGACCGAGCGGATCATCCGGAAGGGGATCTGCAGTCCCTTGTATCCCTTGATGTCGATGATGTCCATATTCAGGTTGCCGAGCGCCAGCGCCTTGATCGACTTACGGTCCAGGTCGATCACGACATCGTCGACATCTCCGACAAAGATGGCACGCTCCGTATAGACGGAGAGGCCCAGCACATCGGTGATCTGTGTTTTCATCGAACTCCCGTTCAAGGTATATACTATAAAAGTAAAAAAGGTGATCCTTTCACATGGACGGCTCGTTACGCATCGGCCGGCTCTTTGGGATACCGATCGAACTCCATTTCACGTTCCTTCTTGTCATCCCCCTGTTTGCCTGGATCATCGGCACCCAGATCGAGCTGACCCTCTCCCTCCTGGGCATGGTCTTCGGGGTGGAGATCGATCCGACCCTGGTCCTGAACGGCGTCATGCCATATCTCCTGGGGGCGGTGGTCTCGCTCGGGCTCTTTGCCGGCGTGCTCCTCCACGAGATCGCCCATTCACTCGTCGCACTCCGCTGGGGGATGCGTATCAACGCGATTACGCTCTACCTCTTCGGTGGTGTCTCGCAGATGGAGGAGTCGACGCCCGACCCGAAGATCGAGCTCCCGATGGCGCTGGTCGGCCCTCTCACGTCGCTCGCCCTGGGGCTCATCTGCATCGGACTGGTCTACGTCGTGGACGGGGCGATCGTCGACCGTCCGCTCGCCGGGCCGCTCGTTTTCATACTCGCCTACCTCGGGCTGTTGAACGTGATCCTCTTCGCTTTCAACCTGCTGCCCGCCTTTCCAATGGACGGCGGGCGTGTGCTCAGGGCATTTCTGGCCCGCCGGATGCCGCTCCCACGGGCCACCAGGATCGCCGCCAGCGTGGGCAAGGGATTCGCGGTCCTCTTCGGGGTCCTCGGTCTGATCGCCCTCAACCCCATCCTGGTGATCATCGCCTTCTTCATCTATATCGGGGCGTCACAGGAGTCGACCGCCATCCACTACACCTTCCTGCTCAAAGACGTGACCCTCGGCCAGATCATGAGCCGCGAGGTGATGACGGTGGACCCGTCGACCCCGATCCACGTCGTTCTCGACCAGATGTATGCAACCAAGCACCTCGGGTTCCCGGTCGTCGAACGCGGGGCCCTGATCGGAATGGTCACCCTCGATGACCTTCACCGGACAAACCCGATCGACCGCGACGCCCTGATCGTCCGGGACGTCATGACCCGGGGTGCCCTCTCGCTCCCGCCGGAGGCTCCGGTCGTCGATGCCCTCCGCGTCATGTCGGAGCAGAATATCGGGCGGGTACCGATCGTCCGGGAGGGCGACCTCCTCGGCATCGTCACCCGCACCGATATCATGAAGGTGATCGAGCTGCGCGAGCTCTAGTCCAGGTCGAGGAAGCGGTCGATCGGTGTCGGGCCCCCGACCGCCTCCTGCCAGGCCGGGAGCGACCGGAACGGGCGGCGGGCCGCGATCGAGGCGGCCCTCTTCTTCCCCACGCCGGGCAGCCACCGGAGGGTGGTAAGCGAGAGGGTATTGACCTGCACCGGCGTGGGGAGGGCGGTGACCGAGCGCTGCCCGTGGTCTACGACGACGGCGTCGATCACGCTGCCAACCGGGAGGGGGAGGGGGAGCCCGAGGAGGATCGGATACGAGCCGAGAGGCCGGGCCAGGCTCAGGGGGCCCGACTGCTCGACGACGGCACGCCGAACGATAGTCCCGATCGGAAAGACACGACGGAGCATCGGGAGGTCGATCCGGTTCCGGACCGCCTCCTTGAAGGCCCGGAACTCCCGGTCGTGCCGGCCCAGTGTATTCTCCGCGTGGGCCCGGGTCCCGGGAAACGGCATCACCTGCCGGATGTTGATCCTGCGGACAAGGAGACCGGCGGCGAGGACCTGCTCCAGGAAAGCGAGGTTGAGGTCAAAGGTTGCCGGCGTCTCCCCCGCAAGGCCGAGCACGAAGTTGAGCCCTGGTAGCAGTTCCGGAATCCCCTCCCGCCGGGCGCCGCCGACCTCGTTGAGCACCCGGACGGCGGTGAAGACCTCGTCCGCCGAGGCCTTCAGGTTGTTTGCCCTCGCCACCGCCGGGTCCGCCGTCTCCATGCCGAGAGCGGCGACATCGCCCGCGGTATGACCCTCGACGACCGCCTGGAGTGCGGCCCTCGCCGCCTCCTCATGGCGTGCGATCGTACCTGGGTTGACGTTGTCGATATGGAGCGTCAGGAGATCGGGGGCCCCGGTTCTAACCGCCTCGAAAAGGGCCCGGATCCGATCGGGGTCCGGAACCGGGTCGGCACCGGGAGACGCCCCGTAGGCGAGCAGGTCGGGCTGCCGGCCGAGGCGGAAGTGGTACGCGCCCTCTGAGGAGAGGGCGGCCACCTCCTCGCCGACGGCGGAGACGGACCGGTACCGGGGAGGGCCGTAGAACGGTTCTGTGCAGAACGAGCAGCCCCCGACCGCCTGGCGGGCACACCCCCGGGCAGTCTCGAGCTCGACCATCACGTGCGGGAACGAGGGGTGCTGGGAGAGGACCACCGCCCCGGCAACCGCGAACCGGTCGGTCACCGCGTAGTCGTATCTCCCCCTGGGCTCGGCACCTCCGAGCGCGGCGTCCAGGGCGGTGGCGGGGTGCCCAACGAGGAGAAGGTCGTACCCATCGAGGCCCGCGGGGAGGGCATGCTCTCCACCGCCGGCCGCGTACCCGAAAAGGATGGGGCCGCCTATCGCTGTCGTCGGCCCGCGAAGCTGCCGTCCGAGCTGGCGGAGCTCGCCGAGGGTGACGGGACTGCCGGCGAGGTACTTGCCCGGCACGGTGGAACCGGCATGGACCACGACGAGGTCGGCCCGAACGAGGTTCGCCAGGAGGCCGGGGTCGGCCCGGATCTGGTCTATCGTCAGGTACCGGAGACGGTACCCCCGGTCGACCAGGACGCCGGCGAGCTGCCGGACCTCGGGGGCGATGTAGGGCGGAACCCCGAGGCACGCGGGTTCGTCCACGTAGCCATCGACGAGGACTGCCCGAATATCAGACCTCATGGCCGAGCAAGGCGAGGAGGCGGCGTGCCCAGGCGAGCTTGCCCCGCTTCATCGGATCGACCGAGTCGTCGTCGAGGTCGAAGCCCGCGAACTCGATCGACCCTGCCCCGAAGTGCGCGGCGGCGAACGCTGCACGGTCGCCGTCTGAGAAACCCCCGAAGTTATACACTCCCGGAAGCGGTCGCCCCTGCGTCGTCCCCACGAGGGGGCCCTCGAAGTCGGGGACCCAGGCCCGAAGGAGGCGCATATTGTCGCCATGCGCGTGGACGACCATGACCGTACCCTCGCGGTTCATCTGGAAGAACGCCTCCGTCGCCCCATCCAGGTCGGTGAAGACCGCGTCAGGCCGGATGCCGTTCGAATAGAGGAGGTCCGCCGCCGCGTCGGCAGCCAGGACGACCCCGTGGACGCGATCAAGCTGGGCAAGAAGGTTCGGTGCGTTGCCGCAGACGGTCACCGGCCGGTCGCGTATCAGCGACTCGAGGGTCGCGACATCGTCGCGGGGAAGGAGGGTCCCAAGGAGGACGGCAGCCTCTGCATCGGCCTCCCGGTCGAACTGGAAATAGTCGAGGATCTCGTTGTACAGCGGTTCCCAGTCCTCATAATTCATTGCGCCCCTCTTTCTTCTCAAGGCCGACGATGTTCTCGAACCGTTTCAGGACCGGGTCGATCACCAGGGAGAGGAGTTTCTCCTTGTCCTCCACGACGGAGAAAAAGGAGAGTGGGATGACGGCGGCAGCCATATTCGGGTGGCCCCCTGCGTCCCCGATCTCGCCGAAGGCCTCGGTGAGCACCGACCCGAGGTTGATCCTGATATCGCGAGAGCGAGCGGACAGAATGATCCCGGTATCTCCGATCCCGTAGACCAGGGCGGTGTTCACCCCTTCGAGGTTGATCAGATAGTCGGCCGCCTGCGGAAGCGCATCGCGGTTCCGGACGTACCCGACGTTGGAAAAGAGATAGCCGGACCGGATCAAGCGGTTCTGGATCGCCTTCCCAAGGACGTCGAGGGTCTCCTTCGAGAGGGACGGACTGGTGATCTTGTCGAGCAGGTCATTGTCGGTGAGAGGGAGGAGAAACGCGACGTTGGTGAGGTCCTGCGGCGTCACGTTCCGGCGGAAGTCACGAGTATCGGCCCGGATTCCGTAGATGAGGGCGGTGGCAATCTTTCGTTCGACCGGGAGGTCGAGGTCCTGCAGGTACTGGGTCAGGATCGACGCGGTGGCACCCATGTTCGGCCGGATGTCCACGAAGTCGGCGACCGCGACGATGTCGTTCTCGGCCCGGTGATGATCGATGATGATGTTGATCGGCGTACCCTGGGGAACGCTGTTGTTGACACCGGGGGCTGACGAGTCGACGAGCGCGAGATACCGGCACTCGCCGAGAACCTGGGGCGTCAACCGCTCCATCCGGATGTCGAGCAAATTCACGAAGGCACGGTTCTCCTGGTGGCCGATATTTCCTTCATAGAGGATACGGATCTGGAGGCGACGGTCCGCTGCTGCCCGGGCGATCTCGGCAAGGGCCATCGCCGACGAGATCGCATCGGGGTCGGGATTGTTGTGCGTCACGATACCGAACGTTCCCTCCCACGACTCGAGCATGCGGAAGAGGCGCTGGGCGATTCGAGTCACGTGCAGCCTCCGGATCTGGTGCACGGCCGCCTTCGCGACCACCTCCTGAGGGTAGATCACGTACTCGGCGCCTGCCGCCTCGAGGGCACTCTGCGAGAGCGGATCGAGCGCACGTGCGATCACCTCGGCATCGGGGAAACGCCCCTTGATCGCCTGGACGGCCGCGAGGTTGGAGTCCTTCTCGTTCGAGAGGACGAAGACCACCTTGGGGACACGTAGGGTGTCGAAGAATGCCGGATCGTGGATATCGCCGACGACGGCGTCGTAATTCTGGTCGAGCAGGTCCTTGACACGTTTCTCGTCCCGGTCGACGACGAGGATCGAACGGGTCTCGGTCTCGAGTTCCTCGATCACATTGTAGCCGATGGAACCGCACCCGAGCACCATGTACTCGACCTCCCCCTGCGGTTCCCGGACGTCGGCGTCAGCCATGTAGAGAGAGATGGATCGCAGGGACATATTAATGTCAGCCATTGAGCTGACCGGCCGGAAATCCGTCAGATTTATCAGTTCAAAACAACAATCTAATGAAGCGCAAGTACGGGCTTGTAGCTTAGTTCGGTAGAGCGACGGACTCTTAATCCGTAGGCCAAGGGTTCAAATCCCTTCAGGCCCGCTTCTTTCATTTTTTTTCCCTTCCTGGTATCCCCTGGTTATGTATTCGTTCGCGAGACAATCGGCGAATCGATATGACGGCCTTTCGCCTGTGCCATTATCCAATCGGTGATCGACCGTTCCATCGCCCTCCTGGCGCCCGATCGATGGTGTCCGGGAAACCTCGGTCCCGTGTCAGCCCCATCCGATCCAACGGGAGTACAGCGCACCCATACAGGATAGACACGCTCAGGAGGAATCGATCAATCCCCGGGGGTTCTCTCCTACCAGGGAGACGGCGATGCTCGCTGCAGCGAGAAGAGAGTTCAGAATAATATCGCGGCAATTATTATATAATATTAGAAAAATTAGTGCGTCCCTGAACTGAAGGGAGGGAGGGAAAAAAAGATGAGTTCAAAGATCAAAATGGCGATGCTGGTCCTCGGCATCGCCCTGCTCGTCGGCGGAGCATCCGCGGCGGGATCTGCCCAGGTGATCAAGCTCGTCACCAAGGACACAACCACATGGGAACCGGTAGAAGGAGGGGCGTTCGGAAGCCTCATGTACCAGAACGACCGCTTCGTCTTCACCGGGCACGGACTCGTCGCCGGGGAGAGTTACACCCTGATCGGGTATAACGAGGCGAGCTGGGCAGGGCTCGAGACCATATTCGGAGTTGGTGTTGCCGACAGAAACGGCAACGTGAAGATCAAGGGTGGCACCGTGGCGCTCACGCCGTACGCCTACACGACAGGGGAGTACGCGGGCCAGACAGGTGCCAAAGTCTGGCTCGTGCCCACGACATCGATGAACGGCGCAGACCTGTTGTGGCTCAACCCGGGCACGTTCCTGTACGAGACCTCGCTGATCGTCTGAACAGACCCCCCATTTTTTCCGAGAACACTCCGAGCTTCAAGGATAATTGCTCGTCCGCCCTTTGCAAGGCGACCGGGGCTCCGGAGCATTGGAGGCATGCCGGACAGAAGAGATCGGCGTCCCACAGCTGCCTGGACAGGAGGTTCCCAGTCGGGAGCCGGCCGATACATCTTTTATGGACCGCCTCGTAAGCCCCCCGATCCATTATGGAGCGACATGCACTCACCCTGGTCCTTCTCCACGTCCTCGTGGGCCTCGACCGGTGCTGGACAACACCTCGATAGGGGGGTGATCGTCGCGGACGACAGCGAGGACCGGGGAGTGATGTTCCTGCTCTACGTCAAGGGCGGGCACGGTGATACCCAGTCGGTCTACGTGGTCCGACCGGTTACACGGTGCCTCGATCCGTCGGGGCCGGGCTGGTTCGCCCTCCCGTTCATCGGCGCACTCCACTCGGCCCCTCGTCTCGAGTCGTGCAGACGGCTCGGTGCGCTCGATCCAGACCGACTCCCGAGCACCTGCGCCGTACCAGCGCCGGTCGAGGACCAGGCAATCCAGCGGAAGAGCAACTGAGACCGCCTGGTCGAGGGGACGCTCATCGCCCTCGGGCATCTCACCTGACCGTCCGCCGGCCCCGGAAATCCGCCGGGGAAGGCTTCGAGACTGGAGGAATGAGATCCGATCAGGAGATGCCCGAGTTCGTTGTCCAGCCCGAGGAGAGCACTTCGAGCCTTCTGAGAATCCCCTGGATATGGCCAGCCTGGAGCATCTCGGCCAGGTGCCCCTCGCAGGTCACGTTCTTCCGGATATGGAACGTCAGGAGCCGTCGAATCACCGGCATCCCGGCCGCCTCGAGGCATCCGGGGTCGCGGAAGTACCTGAGGGCCTCGGGCTCCCAGCGCGCCCAGTCGAACCGGACGATGAAACCCGCCTGATACAGCGTCCTCTCGAACTCGTACACATCCCTGCTGTACTGCTCGAAGGTCCAGCCCTGGTCTTCGGCCACGACCACCTGAGGGAGAAAGTGCGGGTCCTCGAAGACGGAAAGGAACTCGAGGACCGCTTCGATCTCGTCCGGTGTCGGGGGGATCCTTTCGTCTGCGCCGACAATCATTCCCTCCCTCCGCGAGAGAGCGGTTGTCATCGAACCGGAAATACCCTTGGTAGCTGGACGTGTCTGGCCTGATGACCCCCTGACCGGCGAGGGACCGGCACTCACAGCCACAAAAGAATGAAAAGGGATACAATAGGCGAAATCTTTATCATCGTGCGAGGCCATCCCTCCGCGTAGCACTCCCCGAGAGCCATGATGCCCGTTGACCGAGACCTTGTTAGAACGCTTCAAGATACCGTCCTGAGACGGTGCGAGGAGCGAATCGCCCGGGCGGGCCGGACCGGGGCCGGCTGTTACCGCGAGGCCAGCCGGAGCACGACTACTGGGGGTTTCACTACCGGGATGCGTGCCAGGCACGGGTTGTGATCGGGATGTCGGATGAGAAGAACCCGCTCGACCAGGTTCACGAGACGGAGAGGGAACTGGCCACCCGGTACGAGCGGGCCTGTGCTGAGGCGGAAGCCGCCAAGGCGGCGGTAATCCGGGAGCGCCAGAGCCGGCTCGAACAGGCGGAGCGGGAGGCGCGGGAGGCCGTCGATACGAGGTGGCGGAGCGTGATGGTCCAGATCGACGATGAGATCGAGGGGCTACGACGCGATGCTGTCGAACGGGAGAGAGAGTTGTGCCGGCGAGTCGAGGAACGTATCCCCGACGCCGTAGCGGAGCTCGTGAGTCTGGTTGCCCTGGGGAGATGACCTATGCTGCAGAAGATGGCGAGCATCCTGGTGGTCGGCCCCCTTGAAGAGGCCGAGCAGATCGTGGATACGCTCTACCAGGAAGGGACCGTCCACCTGGTCGATCTGACCGCAGAGAGCCAGGCCCCCGGGAGCCGGCTCGTCCGGATCGACGAGGCACCGGTGATTGAGGTCGACCAGCTCCTGCTGAGGGTGAACGGACTCCTGACGCTGCTCCCAGGGGTTCGAGACGGAGCAGAGGGGGTTGAGGAGACTGCCAGTTCCCTCAGGGGACGACCCCTCCAGGAGGTTCTCGACGAGATCGACTCCAGGATCGGGGGGCTCGACACCGAGACGGTCGAACGAACGAACCGAAAGGCCGAACTTGAGCTGACGGCGATCACCCGGGAGCGGTATGCTCGCATCCTTCGCCGACTCCAGCCGATACAGGAGTCCCTGCAGGCCCTCGAGGGCTTCGAGATGTCAGTCCTCCTCCTGCAGAAGGAGTACGCCTACGTGCTGGACCAGGTGCTGCCGGTGCTCCGCGAGATCACGCACGACCAGATCGAGTACATCACGTCCGACATCGACGAGGAGACGATCGCCGCCATCACCATCTTCAACAAATGGTACTCTCGTGAGGTGCACACCTTTCTCTTTTCGCAGAACGTGAACGAAGTCCGGATCCCCGAGGACCTGGCATCCATGTCGATCGAGGACGCGCTCGGCACCATCGAGCAGCGCCGGGAAGCGGGCAGAGCGGAGATCCTGCGCATCGACGGGGAGTTGAGAGAACTCTCAGAGCGGCGTCGGCCGGAACTTCTGGGGATGCGACGGGTGCTCGAGGAGCAGCGCGACGAGCTCGCCGTCTTCTCCAGGTTCGCCCACACCGACTATACCTTCGTGGCGAAGGGGTGGGTCCCAAGGCGGTCGATCCCCCGAGCCCGGAACCGTCTCGACCGGATGTTCCAGGGACGGGTGGTCCTCTACGAGCGCAGCCCGTCCCCCGAGGAGATGAAGGACGCCCCCACCTGTTTCGCCAACCCGGCATGGGCCCGGCCCTTCGAGTTCTTCGTCCGCCTCATGAGTCCTCCGCGGTACCTGGAGATCGATCCAATCCCCTTTACGGCCATCTTCTTTCCACTCTTCTTCGGGCTCATCGTAGCGGACATCGGGTACGGCCTCTGCATTCTCGCTCTCGCCGCCGTCCTCCGGTCAAGGGCCGGCGCCCGCGACTGGCTCCGGGAACTTTCGACGATCTTCATCATCTCTTCGATTCCGACGATCGCATTCGGGTACCTCTTCGGCGAGTTCTTCGGCAACTTCGGCGAGGCGATGGGCTGGCTTCACCCAATCACCTTTGCCGGGGTGACATGGAACCGGATGGAGGCAATGATTCCGTTCCTGGTCCTCTCGATAGCGATCGGCGCGGTCCACATCTTCCTGGGACTGGGACTTGGCGTGGTGAACGCGGTGTCGGAGCACAACCGACGCCACCTCTGCGAAAAGTGCGGTATGATCGGGGTGATCTCGGGGACCATGCTCCTGATCCTCGCCCTGATCAGCATCGTCTCATCATCGCTCCTCGTGGTCGGCGGGATCCTGGTGCTCGTGGGCCTCCCCCTGCTGTTCTATGGGGGTGGTGTCCAGGGGGCGGTCGAGATCATGGGGACCATGGGCAACATCATGTCCTATGCCCGGATCATGGCGATCGGGATGGCGTCAGTGATGCTGGCTGTCGTTGCCAACGAGCTCGCCGGTGCGGTGGGCACCGTGCTGGTCGGGGGACCGGTTGCGGTCGCCCTCCACCTGATGAACCTGGTGATGGGCATGTTCAGCCCGTTCATCCAGTCCATCCGTCTCCACCTCGTCGAGTTCAACTCGAAGTTCTACCGGGGTGGAGGGCGTCCGTACCGCCCCTTCGGCTACCGCCCGGGTGAGTGAATGGAGGGCGCTTCCTCTTCGAAGGGGGCCTGGCTGAACCATCAATTATTTTTTTGCGATAAGTTTTTATAATTATACTCTTATTGAACCATCGGTGAGTCTGAATGGCAGGATGGGAGGTTCCAATCGGTGCCGCAATCGCGTTCGGCGCGGGGGCGATCGGCACCGCCATTGCTCAATCGCGCATCGGGCCTGCTGGTGCAGGCACGGTCGCTGAGAATCCCGAACTGGTGGGACCGATGATCATACTCCTCGCCATACCTGAGACCCTCGTCATTCTCGGTTTCGTGGTAGCGGCGATGATCATCTTCATGATCTGACACGGGTAGCGCGATCGAACAGGGCGGGGCGGCGTCGGTCAACAGACGGCGTACGCCCCTCGCATGGGGGGTGAAGGATGGCGTACGAGGAACTGATCGCATCGATGGAGAAGGATGCGGACCGCCGCATCCAGGAGGTGCGGCGGCAGACACAGACGACCATCGATGAGGAACGGGAGAATGTACGCAGGCATGCGGACGAACTCCAGAGACGGATTATCTCGGAGGGCGAGGCACGAATCGAGGTCGAACGGCACCAGCGGCTCTACCGGGCCCGCGAGGAGGTGAAGGCCAGACTTGCACGTCTTCGAGGAGAGTACGAGCAGCGGGTGATCGAGTCCGCCAAAGAGAGGCTCGCGGACGGACGAGGAGACGAAGGCTATTCCCGGGTGCTGGAACGTCTCGTGAACGAGGCGCTCGCGTCGCTCGGTGAGCCTGGTGGCAGGGTGCATGTCGACCCCAGGGATGAGAGAATGGCGCGAGAGATCCTTGCCCGCTCGGGCACGGCGGTGGAACTGATCGCCGACCTCTCCACCATGGGAGGAGCGGTTGTCATGTCGTCCGATGACCGGATCAGGATCGACAACACGTTTGAGGCACGTCTGGTCCGTGCCGCCGAGGTCCACAGGCGGGCTTTCACACGCCGGTTGTTCGGGGAGGAGTGATGGACCAGGGATACATCAACGCCCGGGTGCGCGGAATGTACCGTTCCCTCCTCAGTCCCGACGAGCTCAGGGCCCTGTTGCTCAGACCGGACCTGGACACCCTCGTCGCAGAACTCCGGAAGACCTCCTACCAGCGTGAGATCGAGACTGCCTGCATCCGGGGGTCGGGGATCACCTGCCTGGAGGCGGCACTCCGTTCGCACCTCGTCAGGACCTGCCGGAAGATCCTCAGGATGTTCGGTGATGATAGAGCAGCGCGCTATGTTCGACTCTTTCTGAACCGCTGGGACGTCCACAACCTGAAGGCTATCCTGCGCGGCAAGAACATCCACTCCCCGGCCAACGAGATCCAGGAGTGCCTCGTGCCTGCGGGGACGCTCGACGAGGCGACTCTGCAGGAGCTCGTGAACCAGCCCGATGTCCGGGACGTCATCAACCTGCTCGCGACATGGAGGATCGACTACGCCCGGGCGTTCACCCCCCACATCGAGGAGTGGAGCAGATCCAGGGAACTCCTGGTCATGGAGCACGCCCTCGACCAGTACTACTTCGACTATGCCCGGATTGCTGTCCAGGGAAAGAGTGAGGAGGCTGTTGTCCTTCGCCGGCTTGTCGGGACCGAGATCGATGTCACGAACCTCAAGACCGTGATCACGTTCATCCGGGACGGGGTGCGGATCGAGGATGGCATCCATTTTCTGCTTGACGGGGGTGGGGCGCTGCCGAAAAAGGTCCTCGAGGGGATGATCCAGGACGG
The DNA here is from genome assembly GCA_949320185.1 of uncultured Methanomicrobiales archaeon. Classification (GTDB taxonomy): domain Archaea; phylum Halobacteriota; class Methanomicrobia; order Methanomicrobiales; family Methanospirillaceae; genus UBA288. The sequence continues at coordinate 28,144 of CASGHK010000038.1, forward strand.
TACTCTCCCGGTTGCCCTGAAACGACTCGAGAGGACCCCGTATGCCTTTCTCATGCACAGGTGCGAAGAGACACCGACGTGCGGGCCGCACTCGAACCTGATCAAGGAGCTCGACCGGTACCTGGTCCGCCAGGGTGCCTCGCTTTACCGATCCAATCCCCTGAGCGTGACCGTCGTGATCGGGTTTCTCTACTTCTTTCTCGCAGAGGTGACCAACCTGCGGATCATCGCCCGGTGCCGGGATGCGGGCCTCTCCGACGAGGAGCTGGAGGCGGAGCTGATCCATGTATAGGTTTCTGGTGCTGACGGACCCTGACACGGCAGCCGGGTTCCGAATGGCCGGTGTCGAGACACTGGAGGCGACCTCCCCCGACGAGGTCAAGGTTCTCCTCGCCTCCCTGATCCAGGACACAGAGACCGGGATCATCGCGGTCAACGAGGACTTCGTGGAGGGGCTGGATGAACGGCTGGCCGCGCGGATCGAAGAGTCCGCCCGGCCGATCGTGATCCCGATCCCCGGTAGGTCTCGCCGGGGAGGTGGCATGGCCGCGATCGAACAGCTGCTTCGAAGAGCGATCGGATACAGCGTGGTATTGAGGCGATAGAGATGCTCGAGGGAGAAGTAATCCGGGTCTCAGGGCCCGTGGTGCATGCAGGCGGCATGCGGGGGTCGAGGATGTACGACGTGGTCAGGGTGGGCGACGGAGCACTCACCGGCGAGGTGATCCGCCTCGACCAGGAGGTCGCCGTGATCCAGGTCTACGAGGACACGACCGGCCTCAAGACCGGCGAGGTGGTCGAGAACACCGGGGAGCCCCTGCGCGTGGAGCTGGGCCCCGGACTCCTCGCCTCTATCTTCGACGGGGTGCAGCGCCCTCTCCCCCTGCTCGTCAAGAAGAGCGGTGACTTCATCTCACGCGGTATCACTATATCGGCCCTCGACCACACGCGGCGATGGGAGTTCGAACCCTCTGTCCAGGTCGGCGCTGTCGTCGGACCAGGCGACGTCCTGGGGACCGTCCGCGAGTTCAACCTCGACCACCGGGTAATGGTGCCACCTGATCTGCACGGGACCGTCGAGGAGGTGGCCGAAGGGGCGCTCACCGTCGACGATGCGGCCGTTCGACTCGACGGTGATCGGCCGGTGCGGATGAGCCAGGCGTGGCCAGTCCGGAAAGGACGACCCTACGGGCGAAAGCTCGACCCGACGATCCCGCTTCTCACGGGCCAGCGAATCTTCGACACGCTCTTTCCGATAGCCAAGGGAGGCACCGCGATGATCCCCGGCGGCTTCGGCACCGGAAAGACGGTCTCTGAGCAGACTCTGGCGCGATGGGCGGACGCTCACGTGGTGGTCTACATCGGCTGCGGGGAGCGTGGGAACGAGATGACCGATGTCCTCACGGAGTTCCCCGAACTCCTGGACCCACGAACCGGCCGACCGCTCCTCGAGCGGACGATCATGATCGCGAACACCTCGAACATGCCCGTCGCCGCGCGCGAGGCGTCCATCTACACCGGTATCACGATGGCAGAGTACTACCGGGACCAGGGGTACGACGTGGCCCTCCTCGCCGACTCGACATCCCGGTGGGGCGAGGCGCTCAGGGAGGTCTCAGGTCGGCTCGAGGAGATGCCGGGCGAGGAGGGGTACCCGGCATACCTCGCCGCCCGTCTCGCGGCATTCTACGAACGAGCCGGACGGACCGCCTGCCTCGGCGCGGACAAGCGCACCGGCTCGATCACGGTCGTGGGCGCCGTCTCGCCCCCCGGAGGGGACTTCTCCGAGCCGATCACCCAGAACACGCTCCGGATCGTCGGCACTTTCTGGGCCCTTGACACGAACCTCGCCTACCGCCGGCACTTCCCGTCCGTCAGCTGGATCAAGTCCTACTCCCTCTACCTCGAGAGCCTTCGAGACTGGTTCACAACCTCGGTCTCCAGCGACTGGGGCCGGATGCGGGACCGGACCATGTTCCTGCTCCAGAAAGAGGCCGAACTGCAGGAGATCGTGCAGCTCGTCGGGCCCGATGCTCTCCCCGAGAGCGAGAAGGCGATCCTGGAGATCACACGGATGGTCCGGGAGGACTTCCTGCAGCAGAGCGCGTACAGCGCGAGCGATGCCTACTGTCCCATCGTCAAGCAGTTCATGATGTTGAAGGCAATCCTCAGCTTCTACGATGCCGCAGTCGCCGCGATGGGGCGAGGAATCCCCCTCCGCCAGGTGCTCGCCCTCCCGCAGAAGAACGAGATCGCCCGGATGAAAGAGCAGCTGGATGCGGATGCGATCGGGGACCTGATCGGGGCGATCGAGGCGGCAGCCTCAACCCTGGAGGCAGAGCGATGAAGCCTCTCGTCACCCGGGAGTACCGGACGGTCAGTTATGTCTCGGGCCCGCTGATCTTCATCGAACGGCCGATGCGGATCTCATATGGCGAGGTGGTCTCCATCATCCTTCCCGACGGGGAGGAGCGGACCGGGCAGGTGCTCGACATCTCGAGGGAGGTGGCGGTGGTGCAGGTCTACGAGGGGACGAGCCGCGTGGACGACCGGGACACACGGGTCCGGTTCACGGGGGATCCGCCCCGCATCGACGTCTCGATCGAGATGCTCGGCAGGATCTTCGACGGGTTGGGACGCCCCCGGGACGGTAAGCCACCCGTCCTCCCCGAGGAGCAGCCTGACATCGGCGGAATGCCGATCAATCCGTACGCACGCGACAAGCCGGCGGACTTCGTCCAGACCGGGGTCTCGGCCATCGATGGGCTGAACACCCTGGTTCGCGGCCAGAAGCTGCCGATCTTCTCGGGCGCCGGCCTCCCCGCCAACCGTCTCGCCGCCCAGATCACCCGCCAGAGCCGTGTCCTCGACGAGGAGGGGAACTTCGCCGTTGTCTTCGCCGCGATGGGGATCACCTGGCAGGAGGCCTCCTTCTTCATGCAGGAGTTCGAGTCCACGGGAGCCCTGGAACGGGTGATCTTCTTCTTGAACCTGGCCGATGACCCGACGATTGAACGGATCGCGACGCCACGCTGCGCCCTCACCGCTGCCGAGCACCTCGCGTATACCCACGACCTGCATGTCCTGGTGATCATGACCGACATGACCAACTACTGCGAAGCGCTCCGAGAGATCTCGACCGCACGGGAAGAGGTGCCGGGTCGGCGAGGCTACCCGGGCTATATGTACACGGACCTCTCTTCCCTCTACGAACGAGCGGGCCGGATCACGGGACGACGCGGGTCGATCACCCAGGTCCCGATCCTGACCATGCCCGACGATGACATCACCCACCCGGTCCCGGACCTGACCGGCTACATCACCGAGGGGCAGATCGTCCTCTCGCGGGACCTTTTCCGCCGCGGGATCGATCCGCCGATCGACGTCCTCCCCTCGCTCTCCCGGCTGATGAGCCTGGGTATCGGCCCCGGCAAGACCCGCGAGGACCACCGGAACGTCTCTGACCAGGTCTACGCCTCGTACGCCTACGGGCGGGACCTCCGGAGGCTGGTGGCGATCGTGGGCGAGGAGGCATTGACAGACCTGGACCGGGCATACCTCACCTTCGCCGAGCAGTTCGAGAACCAGTTCGTTTCGCAGCGGGGAGAGAACCGATCGATCGAACAGACCCTCGGTATCGGGTGGGACCTCCTTGCCGGCCTGCCCGTCGACGAGCTGAAGCGGATCGGACCCGAGATGATCCAGCGCTATCACCCTGCCCTTCGGGAGGAGACGCCGTGACGGCCGAACCGGTCAGGCCGACAAGAATGGAGCTGATCCGGAAGCGAGAGCAGATCCGGCTTGCCGAGCAGGGACGGGACCTCCTTCGGGAGAAGATGGACGCCCTGGTCCAGGAGTTCTTTCGGGTGATGAACGATGTCTCCGCCTCGCGGGAGGAGCTCGAGAGGAGTGCACGCATCGCCGACCGATCGCTCCTCATCGCCCAGGCAGTCGACGACCCGGTGGCCCTCAAGTCCGCCTCCTTCGTGACCAAGCGCCGTATCCTCCTCGATATCGACACCAGGAGCATCATGGGGGTCCCCATACCGGTGATCGAGAAGAAGAGCCTGGCCCTGACCGTTCTCGAGCGCGGCTACAGTATCATCGGTACGAGTGGACGCGTCGACGAGGTAGCCGAGAAGTTCGAGGCCGAGGTCGACCTGATCATCGCGCTCGCCGAGACGGAAACCACCCTCCGCCGGATCGGCCACGAGATCCTGATGACACGCCGGAGGGTGAACGCGCTCGAACAGGTGATGATCCCCGATCTCTATCGGGAGACGAAGTACATCAAGATCACGATCGAGGAGCGGGAGCGCGAGGACCTCTTCCGCCTGAAAAAGGTGAAGCGGATGCTCGACCGGCGCAAGAAGCAGTCACGGATTACCACGAGAGGGACGACCTAAACCCGGGAGGCTCCTGACTGGAGGATCCTCACCACCTCGTCTCCTCGCCGGTTGACCGAGACGAGGTCGTCGCCCGACCATCGGCTGGTGTTCAGGATCCGTCGAACGTCGTCGTAGCTGAAGTCCTGGAACGGGATCCGGTCCCAGGTTGTGCAGTCGACACATGTCCAGGCCTGCCCGAGGAGCCGCTTGAGAGTCTCGATCTCCCGGCGATCGAACTCCGCCCATCGTGACCCCACGTGAGCCCGGATCTTCTCGAGCGCCTTCTCGGCGCTCTTCTCCTTCGTCAGCTGGTAGATCCGCTGACCAATCTCGGTCCGTGAGACATCTGGCATACTCACCACCTCATCGGCGGACTGAGTATCGAATGTGCCCCTATATATCACTTTAGATCCTTAAGGGTCCACTTCAGATCCCCTGGACCCACTCGGAGAGGGCACGGGGTCGGAGCCGGGCTGGGGACAGGGCCTGGAATCACATCAGGCCGGGTGACCGGCCAGCACCCTCTTGTGGACCTCCATCACGGCGAGAAGGCTGGCCGAGATGAGAAGGAGAAGGGCCCACCAGGTGGGGGGAACCGGGGCGATCGAGAGCGTCTCCGCCACCGGAGGGATGTGCATCGCGGTCACATGGATCAGGATCGACCCGGCGGTGGCAGCGACCACCAGCCAGTTTCGAGAGATCGGGAGCCGAAAGGCCGAGGTCTGCTCTGACCGTGCATTGAAGACCTGGACGTTCTCGAAGAGGACGAAGAGAAGCATAAGGAGGTTCCGGGCGTCACCCTCCGTCCACCCATTGCCCAGGAGCCAGGCGAAGAGGCCGAACCCGACAGCCGACATCGTCAGTGCGGAGATGACGACCTGACGCACCATGAGCCGGTCGAAGATGGGCTGATCGGGGGGGCGCGGGGGCCTCTTCATCGCACCGGACTCTCCGGGCTCGAAAGCAAGCCCGATGTGCTGAACCCCTTCGGTGACCAGGTTGAGCCAGAGGAGCTGGACGGCGAACAATGGGGTCGGCATGCCCGCGACCAGAGCAAACGTGAAGAGGAGCACCTCCGCGGCACCGGTGGCAACGAGGAGGAGGGTCACCTTCCGGACGTTATCGTAAGCGTACCGCCCCTCCTCGATCCCGGCGACGATCGAGGTGAAGCGGTCGTCGGTCACAATCATCGATGCCGCGTCCTTGGCGACATCCGTGCCCGAGCCCATCGCTACCCCGATGTTCGCCTGCCGAAGGGCCGGGGCGTCGTTCACCCCATCCCCGGTGACCGCGACGAAGTGCCCGCGGGCCTGGAGGGCCTCGATGATGTCGAGTTTCTGCAACGGCGTGACCCGGGCAAAGACCCGGGCCCGGTCGACCAGGCTCGGGTCCATCGACGCGGCGAGCATAGCCCCGGTCACGACCTCGTTCTCGTCCCGGGCGATACCGAGCTGCCGCGAGATCGCGAGCGCAGTGACCGGGTGGTCCCCGGTGACCATCAGGACACGCACGCCGGCCTGCCGGCACTCCTCGACCGCCTCGATCGCGTCGGGCCGGAGCGGATCGATGAACCCGGCGAGACCCAGGAGCGTGAGCGGCGGCAGGGACGCCTCGTCGAGGTCTTCGGATCGGGTCCCGTCGATAAGGGGTCCTTCGGCAACCGCGAGTACCCGGTAGCCCTCCCGGGAGAGGGCCAGGAAGGCGGCGTCGACCAGGGAACGGTCAATCGGAGCCAACCCGTCGGGGCCGAATATGGTCACGGCCCGGTCGAGGACGACCTCGACGGCTCCTTTCAGGGCCACCATCGGGTACCCGCCCGGGTGGTGGGGGTCGGCGGCGACGGCGGCGGCGTACCGACGCTCGGACTCGTACGGGATCCGGCCGAGGACCCGGGCCCCGACGTCGACGGGATCGATTCCCAGCCTCCGGCCAAAGCGGAGGAAGGCGGCGTCGACCGGGTCGCCGATGATCCGGGTGCCCCCATCGCCCTCCACCTCGACCGCCTCGCTTGCGGCGAGCGCAGCCCGGGCAAACCGTCGGGACCGGTCGTCGTCCCCCCTGTCCGCGAGAAGGTCTGCGGCGGCGACCCGGCCGATCCATGGGAGCCAGACCGTCTCAAGGGTCTGCTGGTTCACCGTCAGGGTGCCGGTCTTGTCGGAGGCGATCAGGGTGCAGGAGCCGAGCCCCTCGACCGCCGCCATCCGCCGGACGATCACCGACCGGCGGGCCATTCGTGAGGCGGCGACCGAGAGGACGACGGTCAGGGCGACCGGGAGGCCCTCGGGGATCGCCGAGACGGCGAGGGCAATCGCGACGAAGAAGACCTCGTCGAGCGGCGTCCCCCTCCAGATTGCGACCAACGCGAGCAGACCCGCGGCGCCCACCACGGCGATGCTGACGGTCCGGGCGAACCGGTCCATCCGCTCGATCAGGGGGGGCTTCGTCCCCTCCGCGCCCGAGACGGCAGCTGCGATCGCTCCGAACTCGGTCGCGACACCCGTCCCCACCACGACACCCAATCCCCGGCCCGAGGTGACGACCGTGCCGGCGTGGGCCATGGATCGGCGTTCCGCGACCGGCGTCTCAGGGGGCACAGGGTAGGTCGACTTCTCGGCCGGGAGAGACTCGCCGGTCAGGGCCGACTCGTCTACCCCGAGGTCGTCCGCATGGATCAGGCGCAGGTCCGCCGGGACCCGGTTCCCCGACTCGAGCAGGACCAGGTCTCCCGGGACAAGGTCCACGGCCGGGACCGTGAAGTCACGCCCCTCCCGACGGACCCGCACCTCAGTCTCAAGGAGGTGGCGAAGGGCTTCAGCCGCGCTCTCGGCCTTCCACTCCTGGTATGCCCCGACCAGTGCGTTCACCAGGACTACCACCATGATGAAGGCGGCGTCCCGGAGATCGCCAAGGGCAGAGGCGACGAGGGCTGCCACTATCAGAACGTAGATCAGAGGGCTCTTGAACTGGCGGAGAAAGAGGAGGACCGGTCCCGGTTGGGCCCGTTCGGGAAGGCGGTTCGGCCCGTACCGCTCCCGCCGGGCCGCCACCTCCGCGACACCGAGTCCGGAGGGACCGGTACCGAGCCGAGCTGTGATCTCGGGTGCCGGGAGCGCGTGCCAGGCCGTCTTCTCCTCCACCTCCATTACCGTTCGTCTTCGATCACGAAGTTATTTGAATACAGCGTCCATCGAGGCTATATCGTCGAGAGGCAACCACTCATCCGTGCAACGATTCGTGGGTCCGGTAGACCCACCCCTCATCGCGCTCCTCCTGGCGAACGGCATCACGCTCGTCCTCGCCACCGTCCAGCAGTGGGAGCTCGGGACCGTCCTCCTCGTCTACTGGTGCCAGTCGGTGACGATCGGCCTCTTCACCTTCATCCGCATACTGGGCGCCCAAAGCCCGTCTGGAGAGGAGGGGGGTGCAGCACCCATGCGCCGGCTCTTCCTCGCCGGTTTCTTCGCGTTCCACTACGGGCTCTTCCATTTCGTCTACATCTCCTTCATTCTCGCGTTCGCGTTCTTCGGGGTCTACGGCCTCTCGGACCTCCTGGGCGTCCTGTTCGGGGCAGGGATCTTCTTCGTGAACCACCTTGTCTCCTTTCTCTGGTTCCGGGCGCGGGAGACTCGGAGCCCGGACGAGCTCTTCATTGAGCCCTACTACCGGATCGTGCCGATGCACCTGACGATCATCCTCGGGGGGTTCGCGACCGCCCTCTTTCCCGGGCCGGGCCTGGATGCTTCGGTCGCCATGGTCGTCGTCTTCCTCCTGTTGAAGACGGCGGCGGACGTCTGGGCTCACCAGCGGCAGCACGGCCGGACCGCACTGCCGGCACCCGTAGGCGCTGAAGGTTGAGGGACTTGGTCGGACGCGAGCCGGGTCACATCGGGTCCAGCCATAGATGAACCGGGGCCGGCAGGTGGTATAGACGGTATTCGCACGCGATGCCGCGGAGCGGACTGCCGGAACCGGCCTATCCTCTTCCCCTCCAGCGTCGACACCTCTGGGTGAGACCCGTCTCCCTCCGCACGGCCCGGCTCGAGCTCCTGCTCGGTACTCCCGCGCTCTTTAAACTCGACATCGAGGACCGAACTGCGCTGGGGCACTGTCTTGACGCCGATGTTCCCACAACCTGGCCGCCCGAGTTCATGGACGAGAAGACCCTTGGCGAGTTCATCACCCTCTCTTCGGACCCGAATTCGGGCTTCTCCAGTTTCTACTGGGTCCTCCGGGGTGGGGGCGAACGCACCCTGATCGGCAGCGGAGGTATTCTCCGGGAGTCACCAGAACGGGTGATGATCGGGTATGCAATCCTCGAGGAGTGGCAGGGGCGAGGGCTCGGTACCGAGGCGATCGATACACTGGTCGAGTTCGCATTCCGGGATCCGGGGGTGGAACAGGTGGTCGCGTACACCTACCCCGATCGCCTCGCGTCCATCAGGGTTCTGGAGAAGAACGGGTTTACCCCGTATGAGACGGACGGGGGCGATCCGGGCACGATCGCGTTCGAACGACGGCGCTCTAGAAACATGGACGAGCCTGTCGAGGTGAAGACCGGCTCGAACCGTCGCGGCTGGAATGCCGCCCGGACCTCTCCGTCTCTGGATGGTCAACAGCGGCGGCGAGGGCGTGATCAGGACGAGCTTGGCGCCCCGAGCCGGTCGACCACGTACGTGAAGAAGCTGTAGATTCGCTGGCCCGGAAATGAATCCATCACCTCCTCCAGGTTCGGTACATAGACGACCCTGCCCCGGAGCGACCCCGGGAGGTGAGCGGCGATCCTCTCGGCAAAGGACTCAGGGGAGTAGTGGCGCGAGAAGGGAGCCAGGACCCCGTCGTCGCGCCAGACTCTGAACGCATCCGGTCCCTCTGATCCGGGTGGGGGCAGGGCTCGTGGGCTATGGAGGACGAAGTGGGTGTCATCGAGATAGAGCGGGGTGACCGCCGCCCGTCCCCCGTCCACGAGGAGACGGGCGGTCTCCTCCATGAACGCGAGGTCACTGGTGCCGTGGAAGAGCTCGAACGCGCACTGGACTGAGAGTGCCCGGGCGAACCCGGCGGAGAGACCCGAGCCCGTTGCGTCCCCGCCGATGTTGATCCCATGGACCCCCGGCTGATAGATCAAATCGAGCCGGTAGGCGCTGACACCCGTGCGCCTGAGAGTGCGGGCCCATGGGCTGCCCGCCGACGCCACATCGATGTAGATATCCCCGGAGACGAGCCCGAGCTCACGGTGGACCAGGTAGTGCTCGAGGCATTTTTCGATCCAGATGTCGCGGAACCGGCGGTAGAATAGATCGATCACACGGAACTTTTTCATCCATTCGGAAAAGGCGTTGAGCTCGACTGGTCGATCCACGACCGGTACGCCGGCCCGACGGAGTCTATCCCGGAGATCATCGAAGTACTCGAGGTGGGCCCGGGGAGTCTGGGTACCGTCGTAGTTCACCTGGCGTAGTCCAGGAGCGCTCTCCAGGTACTCCAGGTAGTGACGGACGAGCGCCTCTTCATCCTGGGCAAACGGCGCCTGAGATGGAGGGCGCCGCCGGATCAGGAGCGCATCGAGTTGCTCCTGAATCCGGATCAGGACCGGGGAGTTGACCATGGCCATTCCTGGGACACCACGGGCTGCATAGAGACTCTCTGAATCATGCAATGCCGCTACGGGCCCATCAGACCGTCTCTCTGCCCCAGTACAAGAGATACTTTTCGGTCACGTCGCACCTCATGATGACCTCCCGGAGGGCCTGTGGCGCCCCGTCACGGGCGGGACCTTTCATCATCGTCACAACATTAATCAGCCTGGAGAGCGATCCGCCACTCATATGCAGGATGAGTACACCATCAGGACCCTGATCACGTTCGGTGTCGTCACCTGCATCGTGCTCTTCGCCGTGGCGTTCGTCTCCCCCGCCATCCCGTTCGCGGTCGAGACCATCCTACCTTCCGCGGGGAACGTGACCGGGACCGGTGGTGCCCTGACCATCAATGCGACCTCGCTGTCCGCTTCGGGTGGGGCGAACTGGACAGTGCCGCCATTCACAACACCGGGTGACAACGCGCCGGACGAGCTGCCGGCTATCATCCAGACGGTCACGACCGGGACTGCCACGGTCCGCTCGACCTCATTCTCGACCACGACCAGACCCACAAGCCCCCACTCAACCCCGCCGATCTCAGATAACCCTCCGATCTCCTCGTGGACTCCGAATACCGTGCCCTTCGCCGAGGTTCAGACGGTCATCCCCCTGACGACCGGCGGAACGGCACGACCGACGCCGACCCTGAAAGCGCCCCTGTCGAGAGAACCCGAGACGACTGGACCCGGTACAGGGGACGTCACACCGGTCCGGACGAGCGCCCAGCCGACCGGGGTGATCCCCGTACCCACAGCAACCAGGATGACCGTATCGACGACTCCCGCCCCGGTCAATACACCGCCGGACGAGACCACGGGACCCACCGTGACCCGTACATCCACCACCCGTACTGCAACCGTGACGAGCGCCTCCACGACCGTCGAAACGACCTCGCCCCGGACCACCGTTCCCCTGCCGATCGAAGGACCGACCTCCCCCGAACCGACTCCGACCGGACCTCCGACCCCGGTACTGACGCCCACGGAGACGCCAGCCGATGAACCGACTGGAACGCCGACGCCGACAGTGACGCCGACGACCACACCGACCGTCACATCGACCCCGATATTGACCGATACACCCACCCCGGTGCCGACCGGAACGGTCCCGGACCCAACCCCATCGAGGTCGCCCGAGACACCCGGCACGATCGGCTCTCCCTTGGAGACCGTGGAGACACCGCGGACACCCTTGCACGAGGATTGGATCCCGGCGGGCGTTGCATGAACCTGCCGACCGGGAGACGGTGTCGAGAAAAATAGAGTCCTCCGGCGTTTCGCCCGTTGGGAGCCTAGTAGTCCTCTCTTCCAGTGCACTCGAAGTCGATGAAGCCCCGGTACGGGTCGGTCGAGACGAGACGGACACGGACGTGGTCTCCCACCGAGAGACCGGCCTCGCAGTCCATCACGCGCCCCTCTGTCGGCGGCGAGATGATCCTGACCCAGGTCCCCTTCGGAGATGCGCCCGTGATGAGACCCTCGAACTCCTCTCCGATCCGGCGCTGGAGGAGGACAGCGGCCGCGGCTTTCTGTACAAACCGTTCGACCTTCTTTGCCGCCTTCTCCCGGTCCGAGAGGTGCTCGGCGATCTCATCCAGATCGTGAGGTGTGTAGGGGGGCCTCGATCGGGAGAGGACGGCTTTCACCGCCCGCTGGTTGACGACGTCCACGTACCGCCGGTTCGGCGCGGTCGCGTGCGTGTAGTCGCCAAGGGCGAGGCCGAAGTGCCCTTCCGGCTCCCCGCCCGGTGAGAGGCGGACATATTCCCCCGGCCCCAGGAGTTTGATCACGGCGAGCGAGAGATCGGGGAACCGCTCCGGGTCGGCCTCGCGCCGTTCGTCGAGAAAGGCCGAGAGGGCCCTGACATCGGGGTTCGCAGGGAGCGAGAAACGGTGTTTTGCCGCCAGCTCCACGATCCCGCCCCAGAACTTCGGGACCCGGACAACTCGTTCGATCATCGAGACCCGTGCCTCTCCCAGGAACGCCACCATCGTCCGGTTCGCCCCGATCATCAGCTCCTCGATCAGGAACCGCGCCTCGTTCATCTCGACGAGTGCGAGCTCCCGGACGGTCTCCCCCTCGAGGACCGGTTCTGCCTCGATCGTCTGGAGATCGAGTGCGCCCGAGGCGCGCCGGTGCTCGCGCATCCTCCGTATTGTCCGGTGCTGCAGGCGCACCTGCTCCTCGAGGCCCGGGACACGGGTAACCGCCTCGGGGACCGGGGACTTTCCCTCGAGCCATGCCCCGATCTCCTCGTAGACGAGCTTGGCGTGATTGAGGACCCGGGCCGGGTAGACCGCTCCGCTCTCCGTGCTCCCGTCGGGGAGGACATCGTACTCCATCACGATCGCCAGGCGTTCTCCATCAGGGAGGAGCGAGCTGATGCCCTTGCTCAACCGGTCGGGGAGCATGGGGAAGGTCTCGACCCCGGTGTAGACCGAGGTACCATTGTTGGCCGCGTGCCGGTCGGTTGCGGACCCTTTCGGGACAAAGAGGTCGACGTCCGCGATCGCGACGCGGACACGGACCCGCCCGTCAGGACGCTCCTCACAGTACTCGAGCTGGTCCAGGTCCTCGGAGTCCCAGTTGTCGATCGATGACCAGATGAGGGAGGAGAGATCCTGGGCCCGGAGGTGCTGCCCCGGCGGATCGCCGGGTTCGATCGCGTCCACCTCGGCAAGCACGGCCCGGGAGAAACGGGGTTCGAAACCGTACTGTTCCATGGCCGTTCTGGCGATGGCACGCAGGTCGACACGGCGTGGTCCGTTCATGGTAATTGATAGAGCGCCCCCCCGGGTATTAAGCCTCGTGGGAGAGAGCGGTGAAATGACAGCGAACGGTCGGTGCGGTGGGTGAGGCCCACCGGGGAAGGACCTCACCCGAAGAACTCGTTGAGGGTCTGCAGGTGCGTCCGGAGATCGAGTCCCTGCGGGCACCGCACCTCACAGGCTCCGCAACCCGTGCAGCTCGAGGCGCCTCCCCCATGTCGGCAGAGAATCCGATATCCCGACCGGGAGGCGACCGGATCGCCGAAGAGGACCGCGTCGTTGTAGAGCTGGATACACCGGGGGATGTCGACCCCCGACGGGCAGGGCCGACAGTACCCGCACCCGGTACAATCGACTGCACCCCTGCCCCGGTACAGGGCGCGGACCTCTTCGAAGGCCGCTCGCTCCTGCCGGGAGAGGGAATTCAGCCGGGCGCGTTCGGCGCAGGCGATGTTCGCCCTGAGCTGGTCAAGGGTGTTCATCCCGGAGAGCACCACGGTGACCTCGGGCTGGTCCCAGAGCCAGGAGAGGGCCCAGTCTGCGGGGGTCCGCCATTCATTGACTCCCGCCAGAAACTCAGTGACACCGGGAACGGGGCGGGCCAGGGTCCCGCCCCGGAGCGGCTCCATCACCACCACTCCGAGACCCCGTTCCGAGGCGTACCGCACGGCTTCAAGCCCCCCATGGGCGTGGACATCCACGTAGTTATACTGCACCTGGGCAAACGTCCAGTCGTATGCGTCGACGATCGAGCGAAAGGTCTCGAAGGTATCGTGAAACGAGAAGGCGGCATGTCGGATCCGGCCATCGGCGAGGGCCTCATCCAGGAAGTCCAGCACCCCGAGTCCAACGGCCCGTTCCCAGCCAGCACGGTTCAGTCCGTGGAGGAGGTAGAAGTCGATCGCGTCGGTGCAGAGCCGTTCTCTCTGCAGGTCCAGGAAGCGGTCCATATCGGCGTGGTCCTGGGCCGCCCAGACCGGGAGTTTCGTCGCCAGCTGGACCCGTTCCCGGTATCCATCTGCGAGGGCCTCTCCGAGGAACAGCTCGCTCTCGCCATCGTGGTACACCCATGCGGTGTCGATGTAGGTGACACCGTGGTCGACCGCGTAGCGCACCAGGGCGGTGGCCGCCGTACGGTCGATCCGGCCAACGGGGCCCAGGGGCAGACGCATGGCGCCGAAACCGAGTATGGGCAGCGGTCGATCGACCCCCTGCATACGCCGGTGCTGCATCAGGTCGCTCCGCAGTCCGGACCTACTCCACCATCAGGGATCGACCGGCAGCCCACGCCTTTCCCCGTTCCTCGCCGAGTCCCCAGTAGGTGTTGTCGGGCATGGTCAGCAGCAGCGGGTCGACCGCTGCCATCTCGATCAGGCCGTTTCGCACCACGGACGGGTCTGCATAGGCACCCACGATCTCGCCGATCACCAGGTCGTGCGACGGGAGAGAGACGATCTCGACGACCCGGCACTCCATGGAGATCAGGCAGTCAGCGATCATCGGGGCGGTCCCGAGTTCGCCGTAGGCGACCTCGAAGACCCCTGATTTGTCCGTCGTTGCGCCGGACACGAGGCCGCAGTAGTCGGTTGCGACCATCTGCTCCGAGGACGGGACATTCACGGAGAAGGCACCGTTCTCCCTGATTCCCACCGTCGTCGCATGTGCCCGGTGGATGCCGCAACAGAGCATCGGCGGAACCAGGTTCGCACGACAGCACCAGCCGGCAGGCATGAAGTTCGCACGGCCATCCAGTCGCGTCCCCACGAGGACGACCGGCATGGGAAGAAAGACGTTCGCGGAGACCCGAACCCGTTCCATCTTCAGGACCCCCATCCGTTCCGGTGAACCCGGTCCGGGCGAAACCGGGACTCGGGCGGGGGATGATCCGCGGGATGACCGAGGATGACGAACGCGACCGGAACGACCCCATCAGGCAGACGGCAGTGCCGGGCGAAGCCCGCCACCCGGTCCTCGAGCGGGTAGACTCCGGTCCAGACCGCACCGAGCCCGAGGGCGTGTGCGGCGAGCAGCAGGTTCTGGATGGCGGCCGAACAGTCCTGGACCCAGAACCCCGGGATGACGAGGGACCGCGTGTCCGCACAGACCAGGATACCGAGCGGGGCACCGCGGACGGCGCTTGCGTACGGGCTGAAGGACGGGATCGTGTCGAGCATCGCGCGATCGTCGATCACGACGAACTGCCAGGGCTGCTCGTTTGCAGCGGATGGACCCTGCATCGCCGCCTCGAGCAGGGAGCGGATCGTGGACTCGTCGACCAGGTCCGGCTGGTACCGCCGCACGCTCCGGCGAGTACGTATGGCATCGAGGGTCTCCATGGCAACGAGAGTGCGTGGTGCGGGTATAAATGCATCGGCACTCGAGGCTCTGGAGGGTGCCTCCCCCTATCGTTGCTCACCCTTGAGCCGTCGGTACTCACGCTCGGTCATCCGCTCGGTGTACGCCTTTCCGTGGAAGGCGCCCACGTAGTGGGATGCCAGACCGATCCCCCACCCGAAGGTGACGATGATGAACCAGGGAAAGGTCCCGGGCCCCGAAGTGGTCCACCAGAGCGCGGCCAGAAAGAGGTTCACGCCCACGTACGCTGCAAGGTGAGAGTAGAACCCAACCTTCTCATTCGCACTCTCACGTGCGATCTGCCGGAGTTCGTCGTCTGTCGGCACAAGGATTCCTCGCTGTGGATTCGGATCGGCCAGAGATTAAGGTTTCTTATGAGGCCAGTTTCGGGGGCCCACGGACGGAGTGCCGACCAGGCACGAGCGGAGGTCTGCACCCAGAGAGAACGGCATACCCGTCATCCCGGAAGAGACCGCCGCCCCCATCCGGTAATGAGCCGACAGAGTGGTGGGACGGTGTCGAGCGTCCTTGACCTGTCCGGAAACGGCTGAATTGAACGGGGAGGTCCCCAGAGAGGGGGAGCCACCCAGGCGAACTCCGGTCGTCAGGCGCCGCCGTACGACCGGACGTGCGTCCACGCCCGGTGGTCCGGACCGAACCGTTCATCCGACTCGTCGTAGAAGCCCGGGTCCTCCCGCCGGTACCGTCGACGGTCCTCTCCGATCGGACAGACCCGAACGCAGAGGCCGCAGGGCGAGTTGTGCTTTCGATAGAGCGTCTCGGACCGTGCGGCACACGCCCCCTTGTCGGTCAGGCCTTCGGGATAGTCGAGCGGCTCGAGCGCATCCACAGGGCAGGCCTCGACACACTGCATGCACCGGGTGCAGAGCGACTCTGTCATTACCGGGTCCGGGGGCATCTCGGCCGTCGTGAGCACCGAGACGAACCGCACTCGGGGGCCGAACTCTCGCGTCAGGAGCGCGTTGTTGACCCCGAAGGTGCCGAGCCCCGCCAGGTACGCCGCGTGCCGGTGCGAGAAGAAGGCGATCGGCTTTTTGAGCAGGACGCCGATCGAGCCGTACCCGTCCCGGGGGACCGGTACCGCGGGGTGTCCTCGCGCATCAAGGTCAGCGGCAATCCGGTAGGCGTACTGGTCGAGCAGCGCGTTGAGTGTGCCGTAGTGCTCGTGGTACCAGATCGATGGGGCGGAATCGATGATGGGGAGGAGGACCGGCAGCCCGATCACGATCACCGACCGCGTCCCGGGGAAGACCGCGGCGGGCTGGAAGGCCTCCGGCACCCATGGTTCGAACGGCGCAGTCTCCCAGCGGTCTGCCGGGGCGAAACCGAAAAGGGGGATCTCCAGGGCCCGGCACTTCTCCTCGACGGCCCGTCGCAGGTCCGCATCCATATCACTCCATCGCAAAGAAGAGATATATAAGGAACCCGGACCGGCGCCTTTATGGACTCGCACGACACCCGAGCGGACATGACAGATGAGCGCAGGGTGCTCGAGGTCCTCCCCGCCCGTCCGGTCCGCGAAGGTGCCGGTGTCCGCCTCCGGAGGGGCTTCGGAGAGCCGGAGCTCCCGCGATTCGATCCGTTTCTGATGCTCGATGACTTCCGGGCCGACCACCCCAAAGACTACCTCGCCGGGTTCCCATTCCATCCACACCGGGGAATCGAGACCGTGACGTACATGCTCGAGGGGGTCATCGCCCACGACGACAGCCTCGGCCACCACGGGATCATCGGTGCCGGCGCGGTACAGTGGATGACCGCCGGTTCCGGGATCGTCCACCAGGAGATGCCGCGGCCGGTGGAGGGGCGGATGGGCGGCTTCCAGCTCTGGGTGAACCTCCCGGCCGCTCGGAAGATGATAAACCCACGCTACCAGGAGTACGGGGCGGGGGCGATACCCATGTACCGCGAAGACGGGGTGATGGTCCGGGTGGTCGCAGGACGTCATGCCGGTGTGCGAGGGCCCGTGAACGGCATCGTGGCCGAACCCACCCTCCTGGACGTCCGGCTCGCCGGCGGGGCGACCTTCGAACACCCGACCTTCTCCGACGAAACCGCCTTTGCATATATCTACGGAGGTGACGGCACCCTCGGACCGGACCATGTTTTCGTCTCGGACGCCCAGGTCGCCCGGTTCGGCGAGGGGCGGCTCGTCCGCGCCCGGGCCGGGGAGGGCGGGATGCGGTTCCTCTTCGCGGCGGGCCGACCGATCGGCGAGCCCGTAGCCTGGAAGGGGCCGGTCGTGATGAACACCGCCGAGGAACTGTCGGAGGCTTTTTGGGAGCTTCGGGACGGCACATTCGTCAAAGGGGCGGGTTGAAGGGCGCAGCGAGGGGGGCCGCTTACCCGGAGAAAGAGGGGGAGCCCAGCGATCTTGCCCCCGGATCAGGCGGAGCCGACCCAGGTCACGGTCGCGGACCAGCTGCCGGTCCCCCAGACCTCCAGGTGGTACTGGTCGGCCCGGGAGACCGTCGCCGTTGACCCGCCGGGGTTCGGCCCTACGACCGTGGTCGAGAGCGTCGTTCCCGAGCTGTCCTTCAGGTATGCCATCGTCAGCTGGTCGGCGCTGAGCCGGACCGAGACCGTCCCGGCGGAGAGGTTGACCGCGGGCATGACCCCGCCGCCGTTCCCCGCGTAGCTCAGGGTTTCTGTCGCCGGGGACGGCAGGGCGGGAGAGACCGTCCCTCCCGGTGTCATGGTCGGGGTGGCGGTGACGATCCGGGCCTTCCACCCGTCGCTGATGTTCGCTGCGCCGATCCCGACCAGGTACTCGCCGTCCCGGGGGACGGTGACCGAGAACGTCCCCCCGGGCGGCGTGACGACCGAGAGGCCGAGCAGCGCCCCGAACTGGTCCGCCACGACCGCAGCCGTCGTCCCCGAGGACTCAACCACGACCGAGGCGGGGCCGGCGGGGAGCGGGACGTATCCCGGGGACCAGTTGCCCCAGCCCTCCCACGCGAGCGGGCCGATCGGGTAGCCGAATCCCCCGGCACGGGGAGTGGGGTATTCCGGGGTGCGGGGGACCGGTGTCGTCACGGGATTGCCACGGACGCTCGAGTAGAGGCCGGATCCCAGGTGCCCGCCGGGGCTACGGCCTCCCCTGCCGCCGCTCCCCTCCGCGCCCTGGATGTACCGCGAGAGGGTGCCGTTCGGCGCCGGAGCGACGGGCGCGGGCGTGCTGTTGTTGGTCCGGATCGACGGAGATGGACGGATCGAGACCGAGCCGTTGGTCGTCCGGGGTGCCATCGTCAGGTTGACCTTTCCGGTGGCATTCACCGGGGTTGGTGAGACGAACGCGGCAGCGCCAGCTCGGGCAGATGTGGCCGCAGGTGAGTCCGGGGCCTTTTCACCGAAGAACCCGCCGAACAGGAACGCCGCCGCCAGAGCGACCAGGAGGACTGCGAGGACGCTGCCAGCGACGAGCGCGTACTTCTGCCAGGCGGGCCGCTTCTCCTCCTCGCCGAACGCGTACCGACAGTAGATGCAGTACTGCGCCCCCTCGGGGCTGGTACGGCCGCACTCCGGACAGATCACTCCCGGGGCGGGCGCCGGGGGTGCGTCGGCATCAGGGGCAGGTTCCAGCTCAACCTGCTCGGAATCCAGCGAGTCCTCTGGAACCGGATGGACGGGAGAGGGCGACGCGACCGTAATACGCGCACCGCACTCGGGGCACTGTTCGAAGTCGTTCGGAACCGCTGCTCCACAATCCGGGCACTCTTTCATGTCATCACCATCGGGGGGGGGCTGGTGCGAGCGGGAGCCTGGATGGACGGGCAGACGGAGAGAATGAGAGAGGACCCATAGTCCGCCGACCACCCTTTGAAGGGGACGTCCACCTCATCGAGATACGGTCCGCCGATTGAGCATCCCGGCGAGGATGTTACAGTTGCTCGTCGCGTCGGCCCCGAAGGTCCCCGATTGCTTGAGTTCCCCGAAGCACTGCATCGCCTCCGTCGCCTCGTTCCTGAAGGCCGTCGTGTCGCCGCCCGCGCTCGCCTGGTAAGCAAGGGCGGTGTGCTGCCACCCGCCGGCATAGGTCGCGAACTCGCCCACGTAGGCCGCCTTTCCGTTCAGGATCGGGACGATCGCGGCCGTGTACGCGGTACCGTCCCCGAAGGACGTCCCGGTGTACGAGACGCCCCGAAGCGTCGTCGTCGCCCTGGAGAAGAGCGACTGCGCATCCTGGAACTTCGCGCCGGCAGATTTGAACGACGCGCCGGCGGCGGCATAGTCTGCGCCGTTCATTTGGACCCTCCCGGCGCTGTAGGCGTCCGAGCCGTCGTACATCGCGAGCGCCGCGTCAGCGAGCGAGATGTACGCGCACGAGACCGACTTCATCAACGCCAGGTTGGCTGCATTGGCCGGGTCGTTCACCTGGTTTACCTGGGCAAGGCAGGTCGAGAACGAGGTCCGCGCCTGGGTAAGATGGGTGCGGATCTGGCCAAAGTCACTCGCGGCCCACGCCCTGCTCCAGGCGGTGTTGCCGGCGGTGTAGGACGCATACGCCTGATCCATGCTCGCGCCGCCCTGCGTCGGGGTCGACGTCGGGGTTGGCATGGACGTGACCGTCGTCGTCGGGGTGACTGTCCCTGTCGGGATCGGTGTGACGGTCTCAGTCACGGTCGGCGTCTCGGTTCCCGTCGGAGTCGGCTCCTCCGTCTCGGGCAGGTCGCCTTTCTCCAGGTAGGACGAGATCGCCGCGTACCAGCGGTTCGCGATCTTCTTCTCCCCGCTCTCGTCGGGATGGATGTAACGCGGCGCCTGGTTGTCCGCCTTCCCATCGTAGCCCGAGTAGAGATCGACCACCCGCACCGGGGAGGCCGAGGTGGAGATCCCCGAGGCCCAGGAGGGAAGCCGGTTGTTGAACTCGATCAGTCCGGAGGCCTGGTTCCGCTTGGAGTCGCCGGTCGGGGGCAGTTTCCCGACGAAGACGACGATGTTGGAATTCCTGGCGCGGAGCGTCTTGACGAGCGCGTTCATGTTCTCGAACCGGGTCGCCATCGGAGTCTGGTGGAGCACGTCGTTCGTGCCGATCAGGACGAGCGCGATGTCTGGTTTGTACCCCGAGAGCCAGGACGAGAGTTTTCCTCCCGAACCAACGCCGTTCACGATCCCGCCGATCGTGAAGCCTCCGTGTCCCTCGTTCGCCTTGTCGAAGCTGACCGGGAAGTTGGGTGCAGTCGAGGAGCCGACGAAGTCGACGGCGTACCCGTTCGAACGGAGCTTGTCCCAGAGCCAGTAGCGGTAGGTGGGGTGCATGTCCCCGTCGTCGGTGTCGAGCATCCCCTTCGTCAGCGAGTCGCCGATCGGGACGATCCGGGTCGTGGCGTCTACAGCGCCCCCGATCAGGAGCGCGAAGATGAGAAATGCGGAGAGAACCAGCCAGGTTCGCGGCCGTCGTGAGAACATGCGGTCCATCGTACCACTACTATATTCATTCACGTGGGGGTGGCGATAAAACCTGTGGCATCGGGGTTGTGCCTGTACAGGACGTGGTCGCGGCGAGCACCCTCCTGCCGATCGCACGCACCGCCTAGCTCGGCTGGACGAGTCCGTCTGCGGCCGAGATCGACGCCGCACGCGGGATCGGGCTCTCTCCTCTCTAGGCGCTGCGATACGTCCGTGCCCCCGCCTGCACGCCCGCCTTCTTTTCGGCGCTCCGACTTGCGGCGGTGATCGCGAACAGCGTCCCATGATGACGGTCTTCATCGGGAGCGGGGGTCTGATATCAATTGTGCTCGAGGGCGCCCTGCCGGCGATCTTGCTCGTGCTCTTCAATGACCGGCTGTTGGATCTCCTCGAGGGATGGCTCATCCATCCGGCTTTACGGGCGAGCACGGATGCATTGACCAGAGAGATGAAGACGAGAAGGGTTCCGTGCAGTGATAAAAGACCTTCTGGGGGGGAGACAAGGTGAAAGGGCATCACGAGCGGGTCGAAGACGAACTGGACGGACCTGCGTTGCAATCCAATGAATTACTATGCGAATGGTTCAAAGAGGTTGAACAATTATCATGCCCGTCACCCTTAGATCCAGGAAAAATACCTGCATCAATGTCGCGTCTCCCTCTCACGAGGTGTTGATTTTTCATGATCCTGCAGATAGGACACTCTATTTACCCAGATCGTGCAGGAGTCAGGTGATGGTCGTATTCCATTGGCGTCGGATCAGAACGAAGGAGAAAAGTTGGAGACGAGAATCGTGCCGACATTATGATCATCGATAATCCCCCATGCTCATCCCATACAGCGACACGGACTGCCGTCGCGAGCAAATCATCCCTGTTCATAGGCCCCTCCTGAATGATTAGATTTAGGGAACAAAATGACACCCCCTTTATTATTCGGGAATCAAACATTGTGCAGGATACATATTCATGATTAATATCAGAGAAGTCTCCGAAGAGGATCTCGATTCATTATCGGATTACTTGCCTGCTCAACCTCCTTTTTTGAATACAACCAAGGATATATGGGTCCGCAGGTTCAGAACCTGGTGGGATTTGAATCCAGCATACAATACTCAATGCTCAATGGGATGGATTGTGGTATCCGGGACTCAAATCCTCGGATTTATTGGGAATGTTCCATTGAAGTATTGTGTGTACGGGGAAGAACAGACTGCTGCAGCTGCGGTTGCCTGGTATGTAGATCCTGATGTCCGCGGATTTTTCAGTCTACGGCTGTTCAGTGAATACCTGAGCCAGAAAAATGTTGCAGTATTCCTTTTTAACTCCGATTCAAATGATTTGATACGACTAGTCAAAAAATTTGGATTCCAGGAATATATCCTCCCAATTTATCAAAAAAAATATTTTCACATCCTTAATAGACGTAAGGTGTCCTCTTTATTAAAAGATATGCGAATTTTAAAAAGAGTTAATAATTTTCCCATATTGATTAACATGAGCGTCTCAATAATGCAATTTTTTCAGGAATTCATGACTGGACCAAGAAGAACATTTTGTAATCAACTCCAGGCAGAAGAGTATTCATCTTCCCTCTGCTCTTTTTGTGACGAATCATTTTCGAGAATCCAGATGTCGTCGACTGCTCGATGCGATATAGCAATGTCGCGTAGTCAAAAAGTGTTGAATTGGATCTATTTTTCTCCTATTACCCCGTCAAAAAGGATCGTTATCCAGTGTACACACAGACGAGAGGATATTCTCGCAGGCTATATGGTATTTGATATTCACCGTCGGAATTCTTCAGATGTTATTGTAATGAAACAGATGGACATCTGTATTCAATCTAGTTATCCTGATGCAATCAAATCCATAGTACAGTGTGCAATTAATGTTGCAAAAACCAATAATGTCTCACTATTAGAAATGTGGGCATTTGATGAAACCACAGAAAATTTTTTGAAACAACATTTTCCGCTGTATATGACAGCCCAACATCATAATTTTATAAAATTTTCTGATTCAGTTAAACATCGATCAGAACATCCGATCGTTTGCCCCTCACTAATCGACCCACCCAGAGGTATTGATCATTTTTAATAAATACTGAGTTTCGGTCAGGGCCTCATAGTTCCGATCTAGTTGATGCAGCATACTCCCTGACTTCCGGAAAATTAAGCGCATCCTGACTTCCGGATTTATAGGCGCAGTATCACCTCACATCCCACATTTCGCAGGTCCTTTTTCACCAATAGTATTTTTCATACTCCTTTCCCAGCAACCGAAGGATCCTCCAGAACTCCGGGGTCATATTGGTCACCAGTGTCAGGGGCGGCGCACTTTTCCCCAGGAAGGGCGGGATAAAAATCCCCAGGTAGCATCTCCGTACTCCATCATTATGCTTTCTGCAGCGGTGGCGTCAGTCCAATTCTCTTCCGCTCCTTCAGCCGGTAACTCTCACCTCGAATATTCACGGTGACACAATGATGCAGCAACCGATCGAGAATGGCCGTCGCGATCACCTGATCCTGGAAGATCTCCC
>CASGHK010000039.1 GCA_949320185.1 uncultured Methanomicrobiales archaeon
GAGAGATAAATTATTCCTGTATTTAGGTGAATATGTTTGGAGATATAATCACAGAAAGGAGAGCGACAAAATGAAAATGAAGCGCATCCTTGAGTTATTGGAGAAGGAGGTTAGGGGCTAGTTTGACACTATACCCTTAATATATATATATCTTGTGAATGGTCTGGGGCTGGGTGCCAGACGGCGAGACACGTGTCCGGACTGCCGCACTGGGTGTATTCAGCGGGAGGGAGAGCCGGCACCGGCGTCTGGATCACACCGGGAGGCGGGCGCTCAGGTGGGCCTGGGTGAGGGCGAGCAGGACGAGCCCGATGACGAAGACGCCGTCGAGCCAGGCTGCTCCTGGCATCATCGCAAGGTGGAGGTCCAGCGCGGCGACGCCGAAGACGATGCCGACGACGCTGAGGACCATTCCGGCAAAGGTGATCTGGCGAGCGGAGACCATGCATGAGACTTGACGCATGGGAGGATGAACTATGCGGTCCTGTACCTTCCCGGCTCTGGTCGACGTTCCCGGGGGTTGGATGATGTGGGCGTGGTGACGTCCCGGTTGGGGCCTGGACGTCGATTGTGTCAGTGCATCGATCCATCATGGATTCCCGAGATGAAACCCTGGACTGATAAGGACCTGAGACCCGGGGACCCCGCATTTCCGATCACTCTCGCGGACTAAGAGCGATGGCGTGGAGGTGGAGAGCTGCGGCAGAACCAGAGAGAGACAGCGGTCCCCTCGTTGTCAGGTACCGATTTCTCCTGCACCTCCCTGACCCGTACCGCACGCCTCAAATCCCGGTACCTTGTTTCGAGGCTCTCATCTCCTCCTGACACTCGTGTAATCGCGGTCCTCGCGCTCCCGTGTCGAGGAATTAAAACAATTGTTTAAGTATGATGTCTCAGAGAATGGACCGTTGTTGATTCGTATGTTCAGCTTCGACGATACCAGGACATACCGGATGCCACCCCACTTCGGGGGCTCGCCCCCCCCGGCGTCCGACATGGCGGTGCACAACCGGGACAGCACCAGTCTCATGTTCACCTGCACCACGGAGTTCGATCGGCTCGCGCAGTACATCCCGGACTGCTTCGAGCTCCTTGGGCCGCAGATCGTCTTTGGTTTCGGTCAGCTCCGGGAGATCGACTGGCTTGCCGGCTCGCATTACAACGTGGTCACAGCGGATGCTCCGGTTCGTTTCGTTGGAAAAAGGGACCGAATCGAGGGGAACTACAACCTGGTCACCTGGGAGAACCGGGCAACGCCCATCATCGGGGGCAGGGAAGAGAACGGTGTGCCGAAGATCTTTGCTGACATCGAGGACCTGCATGCGTGGCCGGCCGCGTACCTCAACGGGCCAGACTACTTCACGAACGCCAGCTACGAGGGGAACACCTTCGTTCGGATGGAGATGCGAAACCCGGAACCCGTCGAGGGGGAAGCATTCGAGGCGATGCGGGGCTCGATGACAGGTATCAACCTCTTCGGATGGCGGTACATACCGAACGTGAGCGGTCCGGGAGCGGCACTGAGCCAGCCCATTCTCTATCCCCAGGGCTTCGAGCTCCGGGCGGCGTGGAAGGGCACCGGTTCGATCGAATGGATCAAGGTCGCTCCGTGGCAGAACCCCATGCAACACCACATCATAACCGCGCTCGCCGACCTGCCCATCCTCGAGATGGGCCCCGTACTCATGACCAGAGGGACTGCCGTCCTGAAACCGAGCCAGGGGCGCGTGCTCGAGTGAATCGCACAAGCGAGTTCCGGAGCGGGGCTCAATCCACGAGTCCCAGACGGCCTGCTGGAGTTTACCGATGGTCGCCGGCCTCGAAAGAGAAGAGGGAGAGAAGATCATGGATATGAAAGGCTACTATAAGGACAAGGTCTGCATCGTAACGGGAGGCAACTCGGGAATCGGGTTCGCCCTCTCCGAGGAACTCCTGCGCCGGAGCGCAACGGTCTATATGGCCGGGAGGAACCCATCGAAACTCGCAGCAGCCGCCGAAGTGTTGAAGGACCACGGTGAGAGGGTGCGGACCATCGTCGTGGACGTGACGAAGCAGGAGGAGGTTCAGCAGGCGATCGAACGGACAGCCGCGGAGGCGGGCAGGCTCGACATGCTCTTCAACAACGCGGGGATCGGTGGGACGATCCAGTTCGAGAAGGCGACTCTCCAGGACTGGAGGACCATCATCGACACCAACACCTGGAGCGTTATCTACGGGGTCTACGCGGCCGTACCGATCATGCTCCGACAGGGCTCCGGCCACATCGTGAACACCAGTTCGATCGCGGGCATCGTCCCCTTCCCCATGCAGGGGCTCTACGCGCTGACGAAGTTCGGGGTCACAGGGCTCACCGAGTGCCTGCGGTATGAATACGCAGAGAAGGGGATCAGGTTCTCGACGATCTGCCCATCCAACATCGCGACGCCGATCTTCAAGAAGTCCATCGACGGCACCGTGCACGACCAGCTGGCGATCCCGGACGACGCGTATCCTGCCGATCGGGCGGCGAGTGACGTCCTCGATAGGATGGCGATGGGGGACGGGATCATCATCGTCCCTGAACAGCCGGGGACAGATTTCTGGAAGGGCTATAAGGCTGGAAATCCAGAGATGGAGGCGTTTCTCATGAAGATGGCGCACGACCGCCGGGAGTCGCTGGAGACCAGGGGGACGTACTTCTGAGGGCAGGGACCGGTTTTTCTGGGCGAGAGTGGTTCTCCAACCCGATCTGGTTGGGATCTCGGGAGGGTGACCACCGATCTTTCCTGGGTTCTGCCCTCTCCCAAAACTCGTACATGGGATCTGTTCACCCGCCCCCCTTCTCCTCGTTTCCTCGCGAGCATCATCCTGTCTAACCACCTCTGGGCCCCACCCGATCAGTCGATCCCATGATCCATGGTGACCGATTCTGCCCGCTACCGTCACGACAGTACCATCAGTATGGAACAGCGACCTGACGCCTCCTCGACATACGACGGGTACCCGTCGTCATCGCTCGGGGCGTGGGGAGGGGTGCGCCAGGGACGATCCTCTGACTCCTCATTCTCCCGCCGGTATACATTGCGTTGAGGACTGTTGGCTGAGGTGTACGCGTGCACCTCTCGACCAATGTCGTCCTACTGGTGGTTGGCGCAGTGTCCTTCCTTACCTTAAGGGCGTTCTCCTTCTCCCGATCATCTCCGGCCATCTCTCTTAAGCAAAAGCAGTCGCTCTGCCCTCTTCGGTGTCCGGGTCTCGTGCTGGTCGTCACAATAAGAAGGACTCCATTCGGCGACCTCCTCCGGTACAGGGTGTTTGTCCATGCCGGGATCGGCGCGGCATTCTTCCGTTCCTGCACGATCTTCTCTCCCTTGGTCATGGCACCGCGGGCTCGGGTGGACGCCGACTTTCCGAGGTGGACCGGTATCGGTACGAGTGGTGAGCGCCGTTTCAGTGAACCACTTTTCGAAAACGTGATCCGGTATGAACCGATAGGACAGCACGATTGCCGAAATATCCAGGTTGCGAAAGGATACCGTTGAACGGTGGGCAAATATTTCAGGAAAACGTTTGAAGATAAAATATAATCAATATTGCTTGGCATATAATAATATTGCTGAATAGCGTAGCGCTCCACAATCCCCTGAGCGCCACAGCAACGGTCTCAATCCAGGGTGAATCCGCCTTCGGCTTCCGGCACTCTGCAGGGGAGGAGGATGATACTATGGGACTGAAAAGAGTCGTTGAATTCGTAACGTGCGTTATGCTGGCGATCATGGTCCTGACGACCGCTGCATCAGCTGCGGCGGTAATCTCCAGCGATAACCTCGTGACTGTGCCGAGTTCGGGATTGTCAAACTACGTATACACCGTATCCGGGACCGGTTTCGCGATCAATGCCCAGGTCTGGGTCCGATCACCGACCGGTGTGACGTATCAGGTCACAGAGACCGCCTGGGCTATAGCTGGCACGTATATCAGGGGATACCTGACGATCCCGTCGTCGGCAGCTGCGGGCTCGTATGCCGTATATGTGCAGAACCCGGGCGCGACCGCTGTCTATCGGACGGGGATGTTCACGAAGTCCGGGTCTGTGGCGACGATCACGGGTGATAGCCTGGTGACCGTTCCGGCGTCCGGGTGGTCGGGGATGTACTATGTCTACGGGACCGGTTTCGCGAGCGGTGCCCAGGTCTGGGTCCGCTCTCCCGCCGGAGTGCTGTACGCAGCGACCGGTGAGACGACCCTGAGTCCGACCACGGTCCGGGGCACGCTTGTGATCCCGTCTTCGGCAGCTGCGGGCTCGTATGCCGTGTATGTGCAGAACCCGGGTGCGACCGCGGTCTATCGGACGGGGATGTTCACGAAGTCCGGAAGTACCCCGGCGTCCATCAGCGCCTTCTCACCCAATTATGCAACCCGAGGGGTGTCGAAGACTGTCTACGTCTACGGTTCAAATTTCCAGCCGGGTGCCCAGGTCATCATCTATAAGGGTGGGGCCACAGCCCTCCAGGCAACCAGTGAGACCTTCATCAACTCGAACACAATTCGGTGCGTTATCTACGTCTCGACATCGCAGCCGAATGGTTATTACTACGGAGGCGTGATCAACCCCGGAATGGGTTTCTATCCCAGGGCGAACGCATTCTATCTCTATTAGTAACAAGGGAAAAAGAACCCGTGGTGTGGGGCCGGGATCACCATCCGGGTCCATCGCCCCCATTTTTTTGGAGCCGGTTACGCGGTGAGGTGCGTTGTGTAAGTGGCCCAACCCTGGCCGATCATTATCCGTACTGTTGACCAGAGCAGGCATCTTCGAGTTGATTTTTGATCTCCTTTGCTATCGATGGGTGTTGTTCCTGAGTGACCCAGACATCAGTATCCACGGACTGTCCTGGAGAAGAGACTCTATGGTCGTCGCGAGCCCAATTGACTGGGCTCAGCCCTCCTTCCACGGTTATCCTCTTCGTCCTGGTTCATCAGTGCCTATTGCAACGTATGGCAGATTCCTGTCGGTGGAATCCTTCTCTAACGAGGGCGGGACACCCTGGCAATGTGTCACCAATGGCATTGCATTCAAAGGGGTCCGGCCACATCGTAGTGGTTGATGAGTTCGACATCAATGACCATCATATCGTTTTCTTCGACCCGTCGGGAAGGATGGTGAGGTCGTGGTTCGTCCCGTCAAACCTGATGCCCCCCGGTGTCGTGGTCAACAGCACGGATTTGTTCTTCGTCGTCTCGCCCTGCTGTCAACACGTCCCGGTCTCTCATTCGGATGCCAAAAAGAGTCCTCCTTCAATGTCGGAGAGGCCATTACCTGCTCGATTGCGGTTAACCTGACGGACTGCCTGCCAATTAGCGACGGGGTATCGGGAACGGTTACGATTCGTCGACCGCATACAGTTGTGCTTGAGGGGCCTTCAGTGTGGGGGCAATGCGCTCATATCCGGCCCTTGGATCGACGCAATTGCGGGTTTCTTTGTCAGCGACGGGTAGGGGGGCTTTTTCGGGTCTTCACACCATCCAGCCGGCTCGTTGGCAGGCCTGCAGGCGAGCGTCGCCATCTCCCGTTTTCGGTCTATTCTGTCATCGATCCGGGCACCTCCTCCATGATCGAGGCAGAGCACCGCCCCGTCTAACCGTGCCAATGACACGGTTACATTCTCGTAACTCCACAATATTTATGCGTTGGTATTATAATGATACCTTGTAGTGATCCAACACGAGGTGTGAGAAAGGTATGTTCTGTTACCAGTGCGAAGAGACAGCACGGGGGACCGGTTGCACGGTTCGGGGTGTCTGCAGCAAAGACGAGGAACTCTGCAGGCTCATGGATACCCTGTTGTATCTCAGCCGCGGGATCGCGATCCGAGAACTCACAGCTCGAGAGAGTGGTGGAACGGGAAGCAAAGAGGCCAGGAACTTTATCGCCGAAGCACTCTTTGCGACGCTCACGAATGTGAACTTCGACCCTGCTCGGATCCGGGAGATGATCTGGAAGGCTATTGCGATCCGGGACTCCCTGCCGCCCGTGGCCACGGGCGCCCACGATGCCGCCACGTGGACGCCGAAGGACGGCGCCGATATCGATGCGAAGGCGTCCACAGTCGGTGTCCTCGCGACCGAGAACGAAGACGTCCGTTCTCTCCGTGAGACCCTCATCTACGGCCTGAAAGGGATGGGCGCGTATTATCACCATGCGGTTGTGCTCGGATACCAGGACGATGCAATCGAGCAGTTCATGGTGAAGGGCCTCGCCTCCACCGTCAGGGACCTCTCGGTCGACGAGATGATCGGGCTGGTCCTCGAGTGCGGGAGCGTGGGTGTCTCGACCCTGGCCCTGCTCGATAGGGCAAACACGTCGGTCTACGGAGACCCCGAGATCACGTCCGTTAGAACCACCCCTGGCACAAGGCCGGGAATCCTGGTGACGGGGCATGACTTGAAGGACCTCGAGCAGCTCCTCGAGCAGTCGAAGAATGCCGGCATCGACATCTACACCCACGGTGAGATGCTCCCTGCCCACGGGTACCCGGCGTTCAAGAAGTACCCGCACCTCGTCGGCCATTACGGGACCTCCTGGCACCACCAGCGCGAGGAGTTCGAGCCGTTCAACGGCCCGGTGCTCTTCACGACCAACTGCATCATTCCACCGAAGGACTCCTACATCGGCCGGCTCTACACGACCGGCCCCGTCGGCTGGCCCAACGTCCCACACATCCCCGCCGGGCCAAACGGAGAGAAGGACTTCTCGGCGGTCATCAAGCACGCCCAGGCGTCAACGCCACCGGCACCCCTCCCCGGCACCGGTCGTGACCTGATCACCGGGTGCGCTCACAAGGCAGTCCTTTCGCTCGCCGGTACAATCGTCGATGCCGTGAAGAAGGGCGACATCCGGCGGTTCATCGTGATGGCCGGCTGTGACGGACGTCAGAAAGAGCGAGAATATTATACGCAGTTCGCCGAGGCACTCCCGAAGGACACGATCATCCTGACCGCAGGGTGCGCCAAATACCGGTACAATGCCCTCGACCTCGGGACGATCGGCGGTATTCCCCGTGTGATCGACGCGGGCCAGTGCAACGACTCCTATTCGCTCGTCGTCATCGCGCAGGCTCTCTCCGAGGCGTTCGGGGTCGGGATCAACGACCTGCCGCTTTCGTTCAACATCGCATGGTACGAACAGAAGGCCGTCCTCGTCCTTCTGGCCCTGTTGAGCCTCGGGATCCAGAACATCACCCTTGGTCCGAAGCTCCCGGGCTTTGTATCGCCGAACGTCCTCAAGGTGCTCGTCGAGACGTTCAATATCGGACCGAACACCACGGTCGAGGAAGACATGGCCCGACTCGTGCCTGCCTGACCTCCCTGATGGGCGATTTCGTCAAGTGGCTCGGGTGATCCCACTCACACCCCCATTCAAGCCGGCGTATGCCGGGGGAGGGTGCAGGGGTCTGACGCTTCACGACCAGAAGAGTGAACAGACTGTTGACAGCAACCCGGGAGGTGCGTTGGGAGGGTCCCGATCCGCCCTCGCCCTGGGAGAGAACGAGAAGGAGAGTATCATGGATTCATACAGGTGCACGGCATGTGGTTACATTTACGATACTGCCATTGGGGACAGTGATGGCGGCATTCCTCAGGAGACCGACTTTTCAGACCTGCCGGAAGACTGGGTCTGCCCGCTCTGCATGCTCGGAAAGGACGTTTTTGAGAAGATCTGAGACCCCCTCTTTTTCCGATCGTATCACACAAAGAGGACCACCGTATCTTCTTGGACGCTCCTCATGCACCTGAGCACCAGTCCAGGACCGGGTGAAGCGCCGGTACGAGCCGATATCTGAACACCGTACGGTCCATCGCGATCGCTCTGAAACCTTCCAGGACCATGATCCGTGCTGGCTATGCCGTCAAGGGGTCGAGGGCGCCGGTGGTCGAGGATGTTTGTCGCGCCCAACCGTTCCCGACGGGTCGCCACCAGTGTCGATAGGGGGACCACCCCGGGCGCAGAGAGGCATGAGGGGATGAGGAGGTGCACCGCCGCCCGGTCCTCGTCGAAGGTGAGCAGAGGTTCCTGGCGCCGAACGGCTCGTCCCATCTCTTCGGCCATGGAGGTCGAGCCCGATCCCGGGTCCGAGGCGGCGTTCGGTGTCCCCCTGAGCGAAGGGGGCAGGTTGTCGAAGAAGGGGGAGAGGTCAGCCTGGTGGTGCATGCCGGCGCCCGACTCGGCAGAGACGCCATCAGGCACCGTAACCATCCGTTCGCACCCTTCCCGTATGAATCAGACGAGCCCGATCGAGGGGAGGGCCCGTCCCAGCCCCTTCAGATGGAGCGAGATGCCCGATCTCGGGGAGGTCCGGAGGTGAACTCCCACCTGATCGGGGTCTATCTCCGGCGTCGTCCGTGACGATCCAGACGAACTCACCTGCGCGGTCCTCTGGTCGGTCGCCGACGGCGATGCAATGGTGGTCTCAAATTGAAGTGCCCGGGGCGAACGGGACATCACGGGCCAGGTGCTCGCCCGGCTCTGGACCGTACCATGCCTGCTATGACGATCGGGCCCGGGAAGGCGACGCGGGTCGCGATGGTCCACGGTCTGCCTGTCATCGAATTGCCCGGGAACCCGGCATCCGCGTTCATCATCCTCGTGCTCTTCCTCGCGCGCCTCCAGAGTGAGTGCAGAATGGGTGCCGGCGTACGACGTGTCGGCAGACCGTCCGCCTCGCTGCACCCGTCACGCTCCGTCGCCGAGGAGAGACCTACCGGCTCGTCCACATCCGGGACGGGTGGGCAACCCCGGTGGATGGCGAACCCAGTTTGCTCTCGCCCCTCTTTTAGTGCGGCGGGACCGTCGAAGTCCCGCCGAACGACAAAGGCCTGAACGCCGGGGACGAGGTGGACGTGATCACCTGGTGATCCCGAGGGCCGAGAGCACCCAGCGGACCTTCGGGTCATCGCAGAGACCCCGAGGCGCTGCGAGCACCCGCGTCCCTCTTTCGGGCTGATGGAAGCACCAGGACGGGTTATCCACCGTTTTCGCGGTATCGAACGCTGCCAGGTGACATGCCGATCCCTCGAGCAGTGCATACGCCTCGTCCGAACTGCACGGGACGAGAGCCGGTCGATACTCGTGTCCCGGTATCTGAAGGCCGTCGACCACACCGGCGATCAGGATGGTCCGGTCGATCACGTCGGGGTCGCCCATGAGCTCGACCAGAACGGTCTCCCCAACCGGGTGCTGGTCGATACCATCGGGGACCAGGAGACGCGCGTTCGCCCGGAGCTGGGAGAGGGCCCCCCGGGCACCGCGCGGCTGCCTGAGGCCGACGACTTCACCCCCGACGCGGGCGATCGACAGGGGAACCGTCTCGGTGAATCCGGGGTGCGATTCGATCGCGAGCCCCAGTCGCACCGGAATTCGGGGCATACCAGGCGCTGGCAGGCCCCATGCGGCGAGTAACGGGACAAGGAAATACTCGGTCAGGAGGGTAACTGGCTGCGCGCGGCCCGGGAGGGAGACGATGGGGATGCCGTTCGCCTCAACGACGAGGAATGCGCGCCCGGGTCGAGCGGCGACGCCATCCACCACCACTTCGCCGAGCGACCGGACGACCCCGAAGGCGACGTCGCGCGTGCCGCGTCCACTCCCACCGCAGACGACGACCATGTCGCACCCTTCTTCAAGCAACGCCTCGATCGCCTTTCGCACCGCCACCGGGTCGTCGGGGGTCACCGGGTGGATCACCGTCTCCGCCCCCTGCGGACCGAGCAGCGCTCGGATCGCGACCGGGTTCGAGGCGACGCTCTCGCCTGGACCGGGCATCGATCCCGGAACAACGAGCTCGTCCCCCGTCGGGACGACTCCGGCCTTTGCAGACCTCGCCCGGATATGGGTGACACCGGCTGCGACGAGAGGACCGATATCTCCTGGACGCACCCGATGGTCGGTGTCGAGGAGGACGGTGCCGCGGACGATCTCGCTCCCGGCGTGCCTCACTCCGTCCCCCGATTGCACTGGTGCCCGAATCACGATACGATCCCCCACTCTCCCGCAGTCCTCGATCGGGACGACGGCGTCAGCTCCGTCGGGCAGTGCCCTGCCAGTATCGACCCTCCCGGCGGTCTCTACAAGGACCGATTCTTCTCGATCGGCGCGGACAGTGTCTACACTTCGCAGGGCGAACCCATCCACCTCTGCCACCTCCGTCCCGGGAACCGAATATTCTGCAAGGACTGGGGCGGCAAGGACTCGCCCGACCGCCTGTTCCACCGGGAGTTCGATGGTACGTCCCCGGTGGGGAAAGGCATCAATGATCCGAGCCCGGGCCTGTTCGAAAGGTAACAGCCTGCACGTATGAGTATCTGATCTGATCAACTGAACAGGGTTATTCATCCCTCTTATTAACCCTCGTGGCCATTCTTCTGGACTGGGCTCCCAGAACTGCTTGAATCGGTGGGTGGTGTCATCACTCACCGCGATCCGTCCCGGTGCACCGTGCGCCCATAATGCCCTACAGGTCTCCCGGGGGCAGGAGTGGCGCGAAGATCTCAGTCGAATTGCGCGGGACGTCGGCATCGACTGGATGCATCTGACGATGCACCAGCCCCTTGAGTTCCCCGGCATCGTTCCCGTGGTTATCAGCCCCCTGCCCAAGGCGCTCGAACAGAATGGGATGCCGCTCGGCGCGGAACGAAACGAGCTGGTGAACGTCGTCGCGTGCCCCGGGACGGCGTGCTGCCGTCTTGGTGCGATCGAGACGTACCAAAAACCCGGCACTCGTCCCGCCGGGCCGTCTCCCGGTCAGCCCGGTGTTCCACCTTCTCCGCCTCGCCCTTGTGAAGGACTCGTGCGTGAACTGCGGCCAGTACGAGAAGAACTGCCTCATACAGATCCCGAACGCACGATTTATGAACCCGCACCAGATCGAGCTCTCGAAGATCTTCGGAACAAGCCCGGACAGGACACGAAGCTCCCGATCCTGGCACCCGTCGAGGAGAAGACCCGGGTCCATCGCCTGGTACACCCCGTCGACGCCCATTTCTACGAGAACGTCTTCATCCCACTTGCCGAGTGAGTTCAGCCAGGGGCGGCATCACCGACCATCTCCGGTCGGTCATTCGACAGGGGCGCTACCGCCTCTTCTCCCCATGTCTGCCCCCGTGGCACGGTCCGGCCGCTCCATGCGTATAGGGCCGGCAGCGAGGTCACTTCCGGTCTTCACGACCCGTCTTCCCGTTCATTCCGTCCTCCACAGGACCGAGCCTTTCTTCGGTTCGTCCTGCCCAGTTGATCTGAACGGCATGGAGCAGAATGCACGGGCGGCACGCTGTGCTCCGGGATGCCCGGTCGTACTGGTGCACGGCTGGAACAGCCACCCGGGGGTTTGGAACCGTCTCGCACCCCGTTTGGAGGCCCAATCGCGCCCCTGCTGGCGGTTCGACCATTCTCGGCTGGTGAATCACGGCCTTCGCGGGAGGGCAGCGGCACTCGCGTCCTTCATCGGCGCGGAAAGGGACGAGACCGGGTACAAAGGTCCAATCGATATCGTCTGCCACTCCTTCGGGACGTGCATTGCGAGAGAGTACCTTGAGGTGGCTGACGGCGAGGCGCGCCAGGAGCGGGTGCGCCGGCTGATCGGGCTCGGGCCCCCGAACAACGGGTCAGCCCTTGCCGAGCTCTTCAGCAATCCCGGGCAGGGACCGGCGTTCATCCGGCAACTCACCGGCGTCTTTGTCCCCGAGGGGTTCGACCCGCTCGCCGACCCGATCGTCCAGGACGTCCGTCCGAACGCGCCGGCGATGCAGCGCCTCCGCTCCGCTGGGCTTCGCCCCGACATCTTCTACCATGTCATCGTCACCGGAAATCCCGCGGGAGATCCCGGATTCTTTCCTTGGTTCGGGGGCCGAACCTGGGAGAAGGCTGGACCAGTGGAGCAGCCGGTCCTGGAGGGTGACGGGTGCATCGCCCACTCCGAGTCCGCGCTTCCAGGGATATCGCTCGACCTCGTCGTCCCGGAGCCTGACGGCCCTGTTCCACCGTTCCATTACTGCCATATCCACCTGCCGCGTAACCCCCGGGTGATTGAACGTGTGATCAGCTGCCTCTCCGACCCGGTACTCTCGGCTGAACAGCCCCTCTGCCAGGAACATTTCTGAACTTTTTTCCCTGCACCCCCCCACGGTAGTACGGGGGTCCTAGTGGTCCAGGACGAGAGAGGTTCCGACAGGGACGAAGCATGGCCAGGTCCCGGTCTTTCGTCAGACGCCCGCGGCATCATCGCCGCCTTTCCTTTCCCTGTCTTTCTCTACGGCAACGACGGTGTGGTCGTCTCCGCGAGCCCCGCAGCCGAAGCTATGATCGGCGGCTCGCCGGCGGGCCTCTCGATCGAACAGCTGATCGAACGTCTGGCCATCCGTCATCCCGACGGGACGGTCATCACTCCCGGGGATCTCCCCGCGGCGCAGGTGCTGAATGGAAAAAGAGCCGCTGACAGTCCGCTGCTGGTCACTGCCAGAGACGGTTCCATCTTCTCGATCCGGGCATCAGCCTCACGCGTCGGTTGCGACCGAGCCGCAATCGGCGTCCTCTCGGCATGGTCCGATGTCACCGACCTCACCCGGTCCCTCGAACTCGAGCACCAGCGACGGGCCCGGGCCGAGACCACGGCCCGGCAGCACGAGGCGATGGCGGAGACCCTCGCCCAACAGAACGAGGAACTCCTGGCACAGGAGCATGAGCTCCGTCAGCAACTCGATGCACTCGCCCTCAGCCGGGAAGCACTCAGTACGAGCGAGCAGCGGGTACGTCGAACTCTGGAACGCCTTCTCTCCCCGGGTGACGAACTACCGAACCTGGACCTGGTCGATATCCTCGATCCTGTCACCATGCATGAACTGCTGGACGAGTTCCAGCGGCTCACGGGTGTGGTTGCCGGGATCGTCGATCCCGAGGGGCGCATCGTGGTCGGCACCAGGTTGCAGTCGTGCTGCTCGGACTTTCACCGGGGCCACCCCGAGACCCTCCGGAAATGCATCGAGAGCGACCTGCTGCTCTCGGGAGATATTCCACCCGGCGAATCCCAGCTCTATCAGTGCCGGAACAACCTGTGGGAGATTGCTACCCCGATCATGCTGGGCGACCGTCGGCTGGGCCTGCTTATCTTCGGCCAGTTCTTCTTCATGGACGAGGAGCTGGACGAATCCCTCTTCCGGGACCAGGCACGCCGGCATGGATTCGACGAGATATCGTATCTCGAGGCGATCCGGGCTGTCCCGCGTCTTTCTCGTGCGACCGTGGACAGCGGGATTACCTTTCTCCGGCGGCTCGCCGGACTCATCTCCTCGCTCGGGTACAGCAACCTGCGGCTGGCCAGGACGCTCGTCGAACGGGACGCCCTGACCGCAGAGCTCGAGAGGAGCCGCGAACACCTCGCCCGCGCCGAGGCAATCGCTCACCTGGGATCCTGGGAACTGGACCTGGTCACCCACGAGCTGTCCTGGTCGGACGAGGTCTACCGTATCCTTGGCCTTCAACCGGGTGACTGCGAGCCGAGCTTCGATGCGCTGGTCGAAGCCACCCACCCGGACGACCGGGTGGCCGTGGTGGCTGCGTACTCGGCCCACCGGTGCGACGAACAGAACGGCTACGCGATCGAACACCGGATCGTTCAGAAGGGATCCGGCCAGATCCGATGGGTCCACGAGAAGTGCGACCACCAGCGGGACGTGAGTGGCCGGTCGATCCGCCTGGTGGGCCTCTATCACGACATCACCGATCGGAAACAGGTCGAGCACTCTCTCCAGGAGTACGCTGCCCGCCTTCAGGCAAGCAATGAGGAGCTCCAGAGTTTCGCATACGTTGCGTCCCACGATCTCCAGGAACCGCTACGGTCGATCGTCAGCTTCAGCCAGCTTATCGACCGGCGGTACCGGGGCCGGCTCGACGCGGATGCTGACGAGTACCTCGGCTACATCGTCGAGGGTGGACGGCGGCTGCAGGAGCTGATCAAGGACCTCCTCCTCGTATCGCGGGTGGAGACAGGGGCACGCCCCCTGGAACCCGTCGACGCGGGGGTTGTGGTGGACAGCGTCCTCCATACCCTCGGCGTCCCTGGAGACCGGGACGGCGCTACGGTGGATGTCGGCCCTCTTCCTGTGGTGATGGCGGATCCGTCTCAGCTGGAACTGGTCTTCCTGAACCTGATCGGGAATGCGCTCAAGTACCGGAGGCCGGATGTCCCACCACGGGTCCGCGTCCGGGCCGATCGGGAGAGCTCGTACTGGCGTTTCTCGGTCGAGGACAACGGGATCGGGATCGATCCCGAGTACTTCGACCGGATCTTCGTGATGTTCCAGAGGCTCCACACCCGTGACGAGTACGAGGGGACGGGGATCGGGCTTGCGATCGTGAAGAAGATCGTGGAGGGCCTCGGTGGATCAGTCCGTGTCGAGTCGGTGCCGGGACAGGGAAGCACGTTCACCTTCACCATTCCTGCCGTGTGAATTCCCAAGGTGAACTCTTGAGGCAACCGGCACCTCCAGTCCGCTCGAGCCGGCCACTTCACGCAGCGATGGCAGTAGACTGAGGTGGACGGTTCAGATGCCCGCTTCCCACCCCTGGCCCATATCGACGATCGGCCGCACCTCGGTCACCTCGAATGTGACGAGGGCGTGGATCATCGCCCCCGCCGCCTCGCCGATGACAGCGATGAGCTGCCGGCGGTACTCGTCGAACGCGGGCCCCGAGGTGGCAAGGTCCTTCATCTTCAGGTACACCCGGACACCCTTCCAGTCCATCAATCCCTGGCCCGGTTCCATGATCATGTAGACTGCGTTCGGATTCTGTTGCAGGTTCTCCAGCGTCCGGTTCGAACCCGAACCGAGCACCACGGTCTTCTCGTCGGTCATCCGCGGCGACCCCATAACCGCTACGTCGACTCTCCCGTCCTTGGCGGCAGTGCTGATCGTCCCGATCCGGGGCGCCCGATTGAAGTATTCCATCAGCGATCGTGTCATCATCCCTGCTCCGGTCTTCTGCCCATCCGCCTCTCTTTCTCTCATTAAAAAGATTGCGGAATGTTCCCGATTCACGCTACCCTTTCGGACGTCGGCGCAGTCGAAATGCGGCATGGGAGCCGAATCCACCTTTTTCATCATCTGAATGGTCTGACATTCTCTTGGTACCGTATGTCGATGCAGAGCCAGATCTGGTCAAACAGGGACCACCCGAACTCGAATGGACTGGTCACGACCGGCGAGTCGGCGGACAGTCCGTTCGGATGGTCATCGAACTGCTCGAGCACCCCCTGAACGGGAGGGGGGTGGTGTCGTAGGGTTTGAACCCGGGGTGGACCTCTCGATTCTGAACGGAGACGATACGTCAGTCCAGGACACCGAACCCATCCATATGGTGGTCCATGCCGGAGCGGCTCATGAACACTGAGTGCGGGACTCGGCCCTCTCCCTCACCAGGAAGCTCCTGGCGAACATGTGATTCGGCGTCAGGATGACGGCGATCTCGGAGCAAGGGCGCCCGGTTCGAACTGCTCGTCCCTGTCCCTCGCCCGGGCAGTTCGACTCTCGAGCCCTGGTCCTGGACCCCTTCTGTTGTCTTCCTGGTAGCCTCATCCTCACCCTTTTTGAACAGAAACCCCCATATGAGGAACAAGACATGAGCACAGAGTCACGCAAGGAACTCGGGGGTAAGATACTCAAGCTCGCCGATCTCGTCGACTACCGTTCGGGCACCGTCGCCAGTCGGATGATCGTCAACAATCCGGCAGGGTCGATCACGATCTTCTCGTTCGACGAGGGTGAAGGTCTCTCCGAGCACACTGCCCCGTACGATGCTGTGGTGACGATCCTGGACGGCGAGACAGAAGTCTGGGTCGACGGCGAGACCCACCAGATGAAGACGGGGGAGACGATCATCTTCCCGGCGAACGTCCCGCACGCGCTCTCGGCGGTGACCCCGTTCAAGATGACGCTCACCATGATCCGGGGGTAAAGGGTATGGGAAAGGACGAGGAAGGTGTCTATTGCACCATCTGTGGGGGCATGGTGAGCCAGGCTCCAGGCGTCCGCCAGGTGCTGATCGACGGAAAACCGACCGGTATCACCGGGCTCGACGAATGTATCGCCCTGGTCAAAGAGCTCGGACTGAAGACCGATGCCGAGATCTCGGACGCGCTCCTCTCACGTCTCTCGAAGGGGAATTATATCCCGACGAGAAAGCGCGAGGTCTACGCAGCGGCGCTCCTCGCGGAGTACCGGGCGTCCACCGGGTAGCCCGAAAAGGCTGATTTTTCGCTGAACGGTTCATGCCGGCCCCCGGACGACTGCGACCTGCCCCAGACCCGGGAACCCGGCGATGAACGCGTCTGCCACGCTCCGGTCGAGATAGAGCCTGTGGTCGATCACCTCGTGCCGGCCCCGCAGCACCCCGACCCTCCGGAGAACGGCGAGCGTGTCGGCACTCAGGATAAAGCAGCGCTCGCCGTCGTCAAGGTCGACGAAGAAGAGGAGCGGTAGCCTCGTGCGTTCTCGGAGCTCCGGTGGGAGCAGGGAGGCGAGCTCCCGGAGGACGAATGGATCGAACCGGTACTCCGACCGGTCGCGACAGACCGTCGAGGGGATCCGCTCGGCAAGGAGGTGCTCAAGCGGCTTTCTCTCCTGCACGATCCCGCCGTTGACCTTCCGGAGCATTCCGTCCACGTGCGTCCCGGTCGCCGGCGGGCCAGGCTGAACCTGGACCATGGCTGACAGAAGTTCGGTAGACCGGGTGATATGTCTTCCCTTTTATTCACCCTTCTCCTCGCTCTCCGTTCTTTTCCGGGAGCAGATGAAGCACCGTCCGGGAGAATACAGCCCGCGCCTGCGCCCCTGGTACCGGGCCGAAGCCAGGAGTACCGTGGACGAACCCGACGAGGACTGCTGGTCCGTCCGGTCCTTCGACCCGGATGCGGACACGCTCGACCGGCCCGAACGGTTCGACCGTCTCGACCGTCCCAGCCAGTCCGATCGCCCCTTGAGGGGTAACGCTGTCGATCGGCCTGACCGAGACGTGAGAGGTTCCAACCATAATCCATCCTTTCCATCCCCGTTCGATATGGTTCGCCGGGATGAGGTTCGGTACCCCGATCGCCCGGGCGGCCCTGAGGCTGGGCGGCGTTCCAACAAGGTCCGCGTACACCCCGTCCGCGACGATCTCACCGCCTTCGAGGACGACCGCCCGGTCAGCTCCAGCAGCAGCCTCGTCGGCCGCATGGGTCACCTCAAGCACGGTCAGGTCGATTGTACGGCGGACCTGCAGGAGCTCGGCGCGGCAGGCAGCCCGCGTCGTCGGGTCGAGGGCAGCGAACGGCTCGTCCAGAAGGAGGAGATCGGCCCCGGCAGCGAGTGCCCGGGCGATCGCCACCCTTTGCTGTTCGCCCCCCGAGAGTGTCATCGGTCGGCGGTTGGCTAGTGCCGCGCATCCGAGCCGTTCCAGCACCACCTCTGCCTCGCGACGCCGCTCTCGCCGACCGACGCCGCGCATCTGCAGGCCGAATGCCACGTTCTCGACGACCGAGAGGTGGGGGAAGAGACTATAATGCTGGAAGACGAGCCCTATCCGGCGTGCCTCGGGGACGAGATCCTTCGCCTCTTCTCCCCTGAGGCGGATCGATCCTCTGTCGAGCGGGGCGAGGCCCGCAATCGCCCGGAGAAAGAGGCTCTTGCCCGCCCCCGAGGGTCCGATGACCAGGCAATGTTCACCCCGAGCAAGGGCGAACCGGTCAACGGAAAGGAGAAAGGCCCCGGCCCGGATCCGGCACCCCTCACACCGGAGCATCAGGCCTCCAGAGGAAGAGTGCCGCCCGCCTCAGGCCGAAGAGGACCGCGCCGCAGACGAGGAGGAATACGACCGCAATCGCCACCGTGTCAGCGAGGCCGTACTGCGTGAACCGCGTGTAGATAAGGGTCGAGATGACGAGCGGGTGGTAGGCGACCATCACCACGGCAGCGAACTCCCCAACAGCCCTCCCCCAGGCAACGACAGCGCCTGAGAGGCACTCGCGCCCTGCAAGAGGAAGGGCAATTCGAAGAAAGGTCGATCCAGGGCCGGCGCCCAGTGTCCTCGCAACCTCCTCGAGCTCGATTGGGACCTTGGCGAAACCGTCCCGTGCGGCCCCCACGTAGTAGGGTATGCCGACGAAGAGCATCGCCGCCACGATACCCGGGAAGGCGTCCTCGAACGAGAGACCCAGCCCTCCGAAGACGATACCAAAGGGGCCGCTTCGCATGAAGAGGAGGTAGACGAGAAGGCCGGCAACCGTGTGCGGTAGTATCAGCGGAAGGTCGACGAGAGCCTCGACGAGCGGAAGGGTCCGGTTTCGCGTCCGGCTCATCAGGTAGGCGAGGGGGGTGCCGAGGAGGGCCAGAATCCCAACGGCCAGCGCAGCCGCTCCGAAGGTGATGCTTATTGCGGCGATGACCTCAGGGTCGACGGCCGCCTGTGCCAGCGCCTCTGGCTCCCCCGCCGCCCGGAGCCCGAGAGTGACGAGAGAGAGCAGGACAAGACCGACGAGGAGGGAGCCGGAGAGTATGATAGCCCCACGAGCCGCTCTGGATGACTGGAAGTGCTCGCTGCCTATCATGGACATCATGATCGGGTTCGGTTCAACCGGAGATAGTGGAATTGGTTCAATTTACCCAATTAACCGGCGCGCAAAACCGATACCGACAAATGGGAGCGCCGGTGAAAGTGTCCGCATGATCACAGGAAGGCGTTCTGTTGCACTCCTGGCACTTGTCGTCCTGCTCGTGGTGATGGCCCCCTGCGTATCGGCGCAGACGACCTCACTCGAGCTGATCCGGTACAGCTGGGACAACACCTCGGTCGCCGAGAGCACGACCGTGAACGTCTCGTGGATGAAGATCCATCTGCCGGTGATGGGTGACGAGACGACCCACTATCACTTCCAGGGCCCCACCTTCGTCTCAACTGACCTGTGGAACCCCTCTGAAAACGTCAACCTGGACAAGATAAACGAGACTATACAGGGCACCGCAGTCCGCGACCTCTGTGACCTCGTCGGCGGCATGCGTCCGGGCGACGAGGTCCAGGTGCGGGCGGCGGACGGGTTCAAGAAACGTCTCAACTACACCAATATCTATTCGCCCCACCCCCGGCAGGGGCCGCCCGTCCTCGCCTGGTGGAACGGACGGGAAGGAGAGGCGTACAGGGACGGCATGCGCCTCTTCTTCCTCGCCGACACCTCCACGAACTCGAAGGGCTGGCACGTATTCGGCAACGATGACATGAGGATCTGTCTCTCTCCCTCGTACTGGCACTACTTCTGGGACGGGGAGGCGAACTACCCGTCTGCCGCAGGGCTCTCGATCTCACATGTCGCACGGCTGGAGATCTTCCCCGCACCAACTCCAGTGCCCGTGCCTCCTCAACAGGTGGCACCGGGTGACTGGGACAGGGATGGAAAGTACGAGGACGTGAACGGCAACGGGCGTGCGGATTTCGCCGACGTGGTCCTCTTCTTCAACCAGATGACCTGGATCGCGACGAACGAACCGGTCCCCGCCTTTGACTTCAATAACAACAACCGGATCGACTTCGCCGATGTGGTCCGCCTCTTCGAGAAGCTCTGAGTTAAATTGATCAACTTTACTTAATTAATCTGGGAAAGAAACAAAAATCTATTTACCGCACGCGGGTGAAGTTTCTGTCGTTCTGATCTTGGCGAAGCGGCGACCTTCGGTCTTCGCTCCCGACCAGAGGAGATTATGATGAGACAGACTCGACTTCTGCTGCTCCTGCTCGTGGTACTGCTCGTGGCCGCTCCGGCTGCCGCACAGACGACGCAGGTGTCAGTAATCCGCTACGAGAGCGACGGTACAACCGTCGCAGACCAGGTGACCCATGATGTCGCCTGGATGGAGAGCAACCTCCCGATCTTCGGTGACGGCACGACACCCTACCTCTTCCAGGGACCGATCGTCGAGTCCTCGGCAGGAGACCCGGCGAAGTGGAACCCGGCCGAAGACAGCAACCTGGGCAAGGTGAACGAGACGATCAAGGGCTCCTACCTCAAGGACCTCTGTAACCTCGTCGGCGGCATGCAGCCCGGCGGTGAGGTAAAGATCAGCGCGAGCGACGGCTTTTCGGTCCGGCTCGGGTATGACAACGTCATGACGCCCCTGCCGCGCCAGGGCGCGCCGGTGATCGCCTGGTGGACCGCCCGCGAGGGGTATGGGTACCAGGAGGGGATGCGCCTCTTCTTCGGTGCCGACGATTCGGTGAACCCGTACGGCTGGCACGTCTTTGGCCACCAGGACATGAAGGAGACGATGGACGAGAAGTACTGGGGCTGGTACGGCGGCAAGGGCAATCTCCCCTCGGCGGCCCAGCTCTCCAACAAGTTCGTCTCCAAGATCGAGATCTTCCCGGCATCCGCGTCTGACTGGACGCTCCTTATGAACGGGTCCATCAAGCGCGATATCACCAAGTCCTACTTCGAGCAGGGTCTTTCGTGGCCCGGGCACCGCGCCCAGTACACGGACTCGGACGGAAGGGTATGGGAGGGCATGCCGCTCTGGCGTCTCGTCGGATACGTCGATGACGACAACGAGCACGGACAGGTCGCCTTCAATCGGACGCTGCTCGATCCGGGGTACACGATCACGGTGATCGCGCCCGATTACTCCCGGACCTTTTCGAGTGGTGAGGTGGCGTTCAACTCCAACTATATCGTCGCCAACTCCCTGAACGGGACACCCCTGCCTGCGCAGATCAACGGTAAAAACGTCTGGCCGCTCAAGCTCGTAGGTGTAAATGCCACCGGCGGCAAGTCGGTCGGCAACATCACCGAGATCCGCCTCAACGGCGTTCCGGTTACGGTTCCGACCGTCTCCCCGACGACCACGATCACGCCATCGCCGTCAACCTCCGTCACCCCGGCACCCACGTGGACCATCAAGGTCTCGGGATACACCGACTACACGATGACCAGCCAGTACTGGGACGAGGCGATGTCCTGCGGCGGGCACACCGGCATCTACAATGATGCCACCGGCGAGTGGATGGGCCTGCCCCTCTGGCGCCTCGTCGGGCTCGTCGACGACCAGCTCGGTCACGAGGTGTTGATCGGCGCGTACAACCAGACCCTTGCCCAGATGGGCTACACGGTCCGTGTCATCGCCGGCGACAACTACAACAGGACCTTCACGAGCCAGGAGATCCTCCGTTCGGGGAATTACCTTCTCGCCTCGCGCCTGAACGGTACCGCCCTTCCGGCCCAGATCAACGGCAAGAACGTCTGGCCGGTGAAACTCGTCG
This sequence comes from uncultured Methanomicrobiales archaeon, assembly GCA_949320185.1. GTDB lineage: Archaea > Halobacteriota > Methanomicrobia > Methanomicrobiales > Methanospirillaceae > UBA288. The sequence continues at coordinate 21,311 of CASGHK010000039.1, forward strand.
GGGCCAATGCCACCGGCGGGAAGTCGATCGGGAACGTGGTCGAGATCCGGCTCGAGGGCCTTCCGACCGCGCCGACGACCCCGACGCCAACGCCAACCCCAACGACTGGCGAGACTGACATGCTCTTCAACGGCACCCTCTCGCTCCTGCCCGGAACCTTCCCGTGCACTGCATACAACTCGGGTGAGATCCGCCAGGTGCAGAACCTGACTCCGAACGGGGCACTCGAGCTCGCGTCGAAGGCAGGCGGCTTCACCTACAAGGCGACCGACAAGAAGTGGGAGACGATGGGCACGCTCCTGCTCGATGGAGCCGGCGCCTACGACTACAACCGGACCACGCAGATGGTCTGGGCGTACCGTGTGAACGGCGAGAAGAAGAACGACTTCTCGGCGACCGAGGGAATGTCAGTCTACCGGCTCAATAACAACGACCTGGTCGAGTTCTATTTCGGAGCCGACGGTGCGGCCTTCGAGGATGCCACCGCAGTGATCCGCGTCCGGGTCCAGATCCCCCGGCAGACCGTCGTCTTCGACGGTGACCTCACCCTTGTGAACGGTACATTCCCGGCCTTCGCGTACAACTCCGGTGCAACACGCCCGGTCAACAACCTGACGGTCCACGGTGCGCTCGACGCTGCGTCGAAGAAGGGCCCCTTCACCTACAACGCGACCGATAAGCGCTGGGAGTACATCAACTCCTACCTGCTCGACGGGATCGCCGGCTTCGACTACGACAAGAACCAGAACCTTTGTTGGGCCTATGCCGTGAACGGTGTCGTGATGAACGACAACTCGGTCGACACGGGGATGAGCAACCTCGAGGTCAAGAACGGCGACCGGATCGAGTTCTTCTACGGGACTCGCGGCGGCTCGCTCCAGTCTGCCACCGCGGTGGTCCGGATACGTGCCTTTGTTGCGTCCGCCGGTGACTATTCGGTCGAGCTGAAGGGCGCCCGGACGGTCACGTTCACCAAGGCGGATATCGAGCAGGCGAAGGCTACCGGAAACGCTGCGTCCTACTCGGACGTCTCCGGCCAGTGGCAGGGCTTGCCTCTGTGGTACCTCGTTGGCGTCGTCGATGATGCCGGCACCGGAACGCCCACCTTCGACAGCTCACTCGCCGCTCAGGGCTACCTGGTGCGGGTCACCTCCGTCGATGGATACAACGTGACCCTGGAGTCGAGCGAGATCGCCGGGAGCTCCGGGTTCATCATCGCCGATCTCCTCAACGGCGCCCCGCTCGCTGAGACGATGTGGCCGCTCCGGCTCGTCGGCTCCTCGGTGCCGCCGCACCGCTCGGTTGCCAAGGTCGCGACGATCGAACTGGTCGGCCTTCCGAGTGGCGGCGATGCCGTCGTGAACTTCACGGTTGACCGGACGACCGGCCCAGCCCCGCTCGTGGTCCGGTTCACCGACCACTCCACGAACATCCAGAACCGGGTCTGGGACTACGGAGACGGTTCCCGTACCTACAACACATTGAGCCCGCTCCACATCTACCGGGACCCGGGCACCTACACAGCATCGCTCACCGGGAGCGGTCCAAACGGCGGGGGTACCATGTACCAGGAGATCCTGGTCCTCCCGCCGGTCACCCCCACGGAGACCGTCACCTCGAACACGACCGTGACGGTAGAACCGACGGGGACGGGTACGCCAGAGCCCACGGTGACGATCATCCCCGGCGGTCGACAGCCGTATACACCCCACCTCCTCCCCGGACGGGTCGAGGCTGAGGACTACGACATCGGTGGCGCGGGCGTCGCCTACCAGGACACCACGCCGGGAAACATTGGTGGCGCGTACCGGCAGGACGACGTCGATATCGAACAGAACCCCTGGGAGCAGACCCCGAACGTCGGCTGGATCCGGAACGGCGAGTGGCTCGCTTACACGGTCCAGGTCGGTGACGGTGGCGTCAAAAGCATGACCGCCCGCGTCTCCACACCTGGAACTGGACGTTCCATCCGCGTCGTCGTCGACGGCGCCGAGGCAGCAACGGTCCAGGTGCCGGATACCGGTGACTTCTCACGTTTCACGACGGTCTCTGTCCCGCTCACAATGGCGACAGGTGCCCACGACCTCCGCCTTGAGTTCTCGGGTGACGGTCAGAACCTGAACTGGGTCGAGTTCTCCTCCGGCCAGGTCACCGTGCCGACCACCCCGGTGCAGCAGGGTGCGACCTTCAACGTCGCGCCGAACCCGGTGGCGAAGTCGGCAGCGATCAGGTTCACCCTGGTCCCGGCGGCCGGCAAGACCGTTCGCGGAGCCTGGTGGACCTTCGACAAGGTCGGCCACTATGGTACCTGGAACTCTCGGGTGACAAACCCGACGTTCTTCTACCCCAGGACCGGCACCTACACCCCGCTCGTGAAGATCACCTATACGGACGGTTCGTCTGAGACCGTCGAACGGGTGAATCTCGTTACGGTCAGGTAGAGAGGAGGCGATGGTGCCTCATACCTCCTTTTTATCCGCGGTATCCCGCTCACTGGGCCTGGCTTTCTGTCTCTGCCTCCTCGTCGGCAGCGCCTGGGCGGTCACCACCGAGGTCCACGTGGTAAAGCTCGCTGTCGATGGGAAGACCGTGATCGCCGAGAGGACCGTGGACTATCGCTGGCTCGAGTCGAACCTGCAGGTCCGCGGCGATGGTTCGACCCACTACTATCACCAGGGGCCGACCTTCGACGACGCGGACCTCTGGGACACGAGCGAGAGCAAGAACGTCCAGGACAAGGACATGGGCGCCGTCAAGGGGACCGCCGTTCGCGACCTCTGCAGCCTCGTCGGGGGGATGCAGTCCGGTGACACGCTGGTCGTCCGCTCCGGCGACGGTTTCTCGAAGAAGTTTTCGTACAGGACCGTCTACTCACCATCCGCCCGCCAGGGGCCGATGGTCCTGACATGGTACCGGGCCGACGAGGGGTATGTCCCCGGTTACTCGACGGGCATGCGTATCGTCTTCTATGCCGATACCTCCACAAACCCGTTCGGCCTCCATGTCTTCGGCAACAGCGACATGAAGGCATCGATGCCCCAGAACGAGTGGCACTACTTCAACGGTGTCTACCCGACGACCACTGGCCTCTCGGTCCAGTCGGTGAGCGAGATCCGGATCCTGTCGACCCTCCCTGCGTCGACCACCGCACCCCCGACCACCAGGCCAACCGTCACCCCTTCACCGACCCAGAAGGTGACTCCCACTGTCACCCAGATCCCGTCAGGCACCGGGACGAAGACCCCGTCCCCATCGGCGACTCCGGCTCCTTCGGGGACCGTGCCCAACCCGTCCGGTACGACGCTACCCGTCGTGACCGGGACCCCCGTTCCAGTCACGACCGTCACCTCCGGCGGAGTCGTGACGACCATTGACGTGACGACGGGCATGACGACCGTCTTCCCCTCCTCGGGTGGGAGCGACATCGAGCCCACCAGGTTCCCAGGTGCGACGACGAGCACTCCCGCAGGCACGTCCTCAACGACCACTGCCCCGTCGCCAGGGGTGACGACCGCATCCCCCATCTCCCCCGGCCCGTCCGTCACAGTCCCAAACCTGACTCCCGGCACCACCGGGAATATCACCATCGAGCCGTCGACCATACAGCCGGCACCGAGTCCGACCGACTATTCGAGCTCGACGGACTGGTCATACTCAGGCAGCGTGGACTACACGACCAGCGCGAGTGGAGATCCAATTACCACCATCACCACGACGGCGACACCGACTCACGAGCCGAGCACCACCACCGCTGATCCACTGGTCATCGCCACCCCCGTCTACCCCGCGGCAACCCCGGTCACCTCCGGCGTCCTCGTTAAGGTACCCACCGCCATTGAGACGCCGGACGACCGTTCGTACAACCGCACGGTTACCCGATCCCTCGGGTTCACCTTCTCGTTCACCATTCGCGAGAGCGGTGACGGTATGCCCGTCATCGAGCCCCGCCAGTCGCGGAGCGCGGTGGTCTCCCCATACTCTCCCCTCGGGGCCTTCTGGGCCGCGATCAAGGCAATCGTGGCGATGATCGACCCCTTCTTTATTTGAGGTGATTCTCCTGAACAACCGATCCAGACTCCACCCGGCGGCCATCTTGGTTGCCGCCCTCGTTGGCCTGCTCGTGCTGATCCCGTCTCCGGCGCTCGCAGAGCCGACCACGTCGCTGCTGATCTCCGAGATCGGCCCCGATGGTACCGTCCTGAACTCGACCACGGTCGATTACCGCTGGCTCGAGGCGAACCTGCCCGTCAAGGGCGACGGGGTGACCCACTACTACCACCAGGGCCCTGCGTTCGAGGGCGACAAGTGGGATCCGAACGAGACCGTAAACCTTAAAGATCGAGGCGCCGTCAAGGGGACGGATGTTGCGGACCTCTGCAGGCTCGTCGGCGGGCTCAAACCCGGTGACGAGGCGATGGTCGCGTCGGCCGATGGGTACAACGTGGTCTATGGGTACGACACGATCGTCTACCCTCCGTCCCGTCAGGGTCCTCTGGTGGTCGCCTGGTACAACGGTGCCGACGCTGCTGAGGGTGAAAAGCAGGGGACCGGTTATCCGCCGGATTTCTACACTGGCATGCGCCTGGTCTTCTTCGCCGACACCTCAACAAACCCGGATGGTCTGCACGTCTTCGGGAACAGCGACATGCGCGAGACCCTTCCCGAGAACGCCCAGTACTTCTACAGTGACCTCCTCCCTTCGACCAGTGGGATCTCTGTGAAGTGGGTCTCGGAGGTCCGTCTCTACCGCGGCGGGTTCCTGGGTGACCGGCACGCGCCAGTAAAGTCGCTCACGAACGGCACGTCTGCTGCCAATGCGACGACGGCACCGGAGACGACCCATGCGGCGGGTCTTCTTCCGGCGGTCCTTCTCGGGATCGGGAGCGCCGTGCTCCTCCGGAGGCGTTGAGGTGAGGCGCCCCCTCCTCCTCCTCCTCTGCGTTGCCGCCGTCGCGCTCCTCGTGGCCGGATGCACCACCGTGCCTCAGCCACAGGCTTCCAGCACCACCCCGAATGCGACGCTCGTCCTGAACGGATCGACGAGCGTCATCCTCTCCTACGAGGACGTGCTTGCTCTACCGTCCGTGAGCGGCGTCGGCGGTGCCGTATCGACGACCGGGATTCGGTACGGACCGTTCAAGATTAGGGGAGTCTCGCTCCGGACGCTCGCCGAACAGGTCGGCGGGATCGGCCCGAACCAGACGCTCCGTGTCCACGCACCCGACGGGTACATGTGGGTACTCGGCGCGGACCAGATTGATGGGGCTGGCTTCATCGTCTTCACGCCCGATTTGAAGGAGATCGAACCGCCCCCACGGGTGGTTCCGGTCCTGATGTACGAACAGAACGGGACGGGGCTCTCCGAAGAGCAGGGGGGACCGTTCCGGATCGCGGTGCTGAACGAGGCAGGGACTCCCGTGATCACCGAGGGGTCTGGATGGGTCAAGTGGGTGGACCGGATCGAGGTCAGGTGAGGCGCTTCCTCGCTCCCGCCCTCGTTCTCCTCATTCTTCTGCTCGCGGCGGGGTGTACGACGGTTCCGTCCACCCCAGTACCGGTTACCTGCATGATCGCCGGCTCGCTTGTCGATCCGCTCGCCGATTTCGAGGTGGAGTACGAGGCGGCCCATCCCGGCATCGACGTCCGCTTCGAGGGGCACGGGTCGATACAGGCGATCCGGCAGGTGACGGACCTCCACCGGTCGGTTGACCTCGTCGTCGTCGCGGATGCGTCGCTCATCCCGGACCTGATGAATGGCTCCACGCAGAAGTATACGACATTCGGCACTACCGAGGTGGTGGTCGCGTACACGAACCAGAGTCGCTATGCCGATGAGATCAGCGGAACGAACTGGGCGGAGGTCCTCTCCCGCCCGGACGTCCGGGTAGGTATTGCAAATCCCATGCTCGACGCAGCAGGATATCGGGCGATGCTCGTGCTCCTTCTCCAGGAGCAGCAGAGCGGAAAGAAGACTTTCGGCCCGGTGCTAGGGGACCACCTCTCGCCGCGCCTGGTCCCGTCTGCGGGGGCTTCGGGCCTCGAGGTGCGCCTTCCAGAGATTGTCCGACCCGCAACGGGCGGTAAGGTTGCGATCCGCGACGGATCGGTCTTTCTCCTCTCTCTGCTGGAGGCCGGCGGGATCGACTATGCATTCGAGTACCGATCGGTCGCTGAGGGCCGGGGCCTTCATTATATCCTACTTCCCGATACCGTGAACCTGGGCTCTGCGTCCCGAGCCAATGCATTCCGACAAGCGACCGTCCATCTCGGGTTCCAGCGGTTCACCGCGATCGGCACGGAGCGGGTCGGTCTCCCAATCGAATACGCAGTGACCGTTCCCGACGATGCCGTCCATCAGGCCGAAGCGAGGGAACTCGCCGAGGCCATCATCCTGGCGACCGGGGAGAACCGGGTTGGATGGCCGAACCCGCTCGAGCCGAAGACCTTCGATCTCTCGGTATAGTGTCTTTCGGTCTGCCTGGCCAGACCACCCTCCCTGGTTTCCCTCTCCAATCCAAACCCTTTTTTCCTGCAGCGCCGATGGTCGAGCATGCTGGGTGATCCCTCGTGGTAGCTCAGGGCATGAGCCCGTTCCAGCTGGTGGGCCTCGTCTACGCTGTTCTCTTCGTCGTCGTCTCCGCCCTCCTCTGGCGGGCCGGCCGGTTCTCTCGTATGGTACGGTACCTTCTGCTCCTGATGACGGTCCTTGTCGGATTTCTCTTCTTCTCCCCGATGCTCCCGCACCAGTTCCAGGAGCTGGTCCTCCGGGCGGACTCCCGCATCGGGTTCGGCCTCCTGGGAGGTCTGATCGGGATAGGCGTCATGCTCCTCCTCACCTTCCTCTTCGGGCGTCACTTCTGCGGTTATCTCTGTCCCATCGGGGCAGTCCAGGAACTGGCCTACTTTGCACCGGTGCCGAAGATGAGGACAATCCGGAAGAGGGAGCTGAGCACGGTTCGATGGATTGTCCTGCTCGTCCTGCTTGGCGCCGGACTGGGCGCGGGGGCAAGCGTCCTCTCCCTCTTTGGCCTGCGCGAGTTCTTCACGCTCACCCTCTCCACCGGCTTTGCTGTCTTTGCCGCGATCGTTCTCGTCTCGCTCTGTATCTACCGCCCGTTCTGCCGTGTTCTCTGCCCGCTCGGTGCCCTCTTCCAGCTCGCAGCGGCGCCGGGACGGTGGAAGCTCGGTCGAACCGAGGCCTGCATCAACTGCCACCGGTGTGAACGGATCTGCCCGGCGGGCGAGGCTCATTCGACCGACCTCCAGAGCGAGTGCTACCTCTGTCGTCGGTGCGTCGAGGTCTGTCCAGTCGAGGGAGCGCTGGCATACGGGCCTCGTTCCCTGCATGCGAAGGATCGATGATTCTCTCCCGTTCCCTCTGAACCGCGGAGATGAGAGCCGGCCGTGAGGGGTCGCTTCGAACATTTTCGAAGTTATATAAGGAAATAAGTATGATGGGTTCAAATAGGAATGTGCCCCACGATGGGGCGATTGACATGACACCTCAGCCGAAACTCTGGTTCATTGCCGGGCTCGTGCTCGCGGCGGCCCTCGTCGCCGGTTGCACCACGGGCGGCGACACCCCCCCCTCTACGACCGAACCGACGATCACGGGCCCGCTCGTTCTGAACGAGAGCGCGAACGGCACCACGCATGCAGCCCCCCTGAACTCCCTAATCAACCTGACCCTGAAGGAGAACCCGACCACAGGATACTCGTGGAACCTCACCACCACATCCGGCCTTTCCATCGTCTCGGACGATTTCGTCTCCGATGACCCCGCCGGGACCCGAGTTGGGGCTGGCGGTCAGCACCACTGGCAGCTCCGGGCGACTGCGGCGGGCATCCAGGAGATCCGCGGCGTCTACGTGCGGCCCTGGGAGAACCAGACCGCCGACGCCGGCACCTTCTCGGTCGAGATCTCGGTCACACCGTAACCATCCAATCCCTCCGGGACACACCCTCCCCGGGGGGAGATCACTCCTCTTTTCGATGCTTGTGCCGGTGGTGGAGATCCGGTGTGTGAGGATGGCTGTGCTCGAGCCGTTCGTGGGTATGCACATGCGCGTGCACGTCGGCCGATTGCCCCTCCTCGTGGGAGTGCCTGTGGTGCTCGTCGTGGCGGTGCCGGTGGGCGTGCGTCATCGGCTCGTGGACGTGCCGGTGCTCGTGGTGCTCGCGGGCGATCAGGAGCGCCCCGACGGCCATCAGCGGCAGCGCGACGACGAACTGCCAGTCGGGGATCTCCGGGGTGATCACGAGTGAGATGCCGGCGCCGATGAACGGGGCAACTCCGAAGATGCCGGCCGTTCGTGACGCCCCGAGATGACGCAACGCGAGCAGGAACGTAATCATGCTGATCCCGTAGCAGAAGGCGCCGAGAAGGATGACGGTGAGCGAGGATCCAAAGGGCGGCAGGGGATTGCCGAGGACGATAGCGAGCGCGAGCGAGAGGGTGCCTGCACCGAGCCCCTTGACGGTCCCGATGGCGAACGGGTCCTTGCCCGAGATCTGCCGGGCGCAGTTGTTGTCAAGGCCCCAGAGCGCACAGGCGCCGACGACTCCGAGGGCTCCAAGTGAGAGGCCCAATTCGCCCGAGGGGTCGTACGAGAGGACCATTCCTGCCGCCGTGATCAGACCGATCGCCCCCAGCACCCGCCGTCCGATCCCCTCGTGGAAGAAGGCGGCCGCGAGCAGAGCCGTTGCAACCGCTTCGACGTTCAGAAGGAGCGAAGCGGTGGCCGCGGGTGTGAAAGAGAGCCCGAGCATCAGGAGCACCGGTGCGAGAAACCCGCCGGCGAGCGCACTCCCTGCGAGCCACGGGGCATCCTGACGGGAGAGCGGAGCCTCGCGTTCGGTCGAGCGGGCGAGGAGCCTGACCACGACGACCGCCGAACCGGCCCCGATGTACAGGAGGGCGGCGAGCATCACCGGCGGGACCGACGAGAGGAGGAGCTTCGCGAGCGGCGCACTGGCTCCGAAGAGGGTCGCCGCGAGGAGGGCGAAGAGGATCGGGACACGGGTGTCGGTCGCCATCGTGTCCTTCCAGGTGGAGCCCGGCTCCCGATATTGGTTGTGCCGGCCCGGTCCGAAATACCTATTGGCAATGACCGATAATCGAAAAGGTTATGGACGACCGACAGGCCTGGAACCTCGAGAAACAGCGGACGGCGCGTCTCTCTGTTGCCTCGAACACGGCCCTGGTAGTGCTGAAGCTCGCAGTCGGCCTCTGGCTCGGTTCGGTCGCGATCCTCTCCGAGGCGGTCCATTCGGGGATCGATCTGGTCGCTGCTCTCGTCGCCTGGCTCGCCGTGCGCGCATCCGGCCGTCCACCTGATCCTGAGCACCAGTTCGGCCACGGCAAGTACGAGGACCTCTCGGGGCTCTTCGAGGGGGCCCTGATCCTGGTCGCCGCCGGCCTGATCATCTTCGAAGCGGTCGAGACCCTCCTCGCCGGGAACGACAGTCTGGCCCTTGAGGCGCTCGGGGCCGGTATCGTGGTGATGGGCTTATCATCGGCGGTCAACTGGTACGTATCTGGCCGACTGATGCGGGTGGCAAAGGCGACCGAGTCGATCGCGCTCGAGTCGGACGCCTGGCACCTCAGGACCGACGTCTACACCTCCCTCGGGGTGCTCGTGGGACTCGTCGCGATCCGGTTGACCGGAATCATCGCCCTCGACGCCGTGATCGCGATCGGGGTCGCGCTCCTGATCATCAAGGCGGCATGGGACCTCTGCCTCCGTGCTGGGTCGAGCCTGATCGACGAGCGCCTGCCAGACGAGGAAGAGGAGCGGATTCGAACGATCATCGCCGATCATGGGGATCACATCGCTGAGTTCCACGAGCTCCGCACCAGGCGGTCAGGCCCGAATCGGTTCGTCGACCTCCACCTCTGTGTGGCCCGCAGCCTCACGGTAGAAGAGGCGCACCGGCTCGCGGACCGGCTCGAGGCGGAGATCCGGGCGTCGCTTCCGCGCTGTTCGGTGGTGATCCAGGTCGAGCCATGCGACGCAGGCTGCGATGCTTGCGGCTCGTTCTGCACGCTCAGGGACGAACCCGGTGGTGCCGATCAGCGCTCACAGGCGCCCGATGCCAGGTAGAAGGCGAGCACCTCCTCTCCTGTCCGTTCGGAGAGGTCTCTTTTCACCTGCCGAATGAACGCCTCCATGTCCTCCTCCTGTACGCACCCCAGGCTCTCCGAGCCGTCCAGGATCCTGTCGACGAGCCACTGGAGGTCCGAACCGTCGAGCGCCTCGAGCCTGCGCTCGAAGTCTTCTGCCGACTCGGCGAAGTGGTTCGATACGGGGGGGAGGATCGACTGGTAGGCGTGGCCTGATCCCCCGCAGACCGTCCCCCCGCACTCGGGGACGAGCTTGGCGAAGATCTCGAGGTCGCGCTCGGTGAGTTCGCGGGCCATATGATCGTGCGTTGGCCTCGCCCGGACTAATACCCGCCGGTCGATTTTTCATCCCGCGGCCCCGATGATCTTCTGATGGACCCGCGCCTCTCTTCCCGGATCGCCGACGCGACTTCTCGTGCCTATGCCCGGGCCGTGACAACGCTCCCTCCCGACGTCGAGGCTGCCCTCAACCGGGCGCTCGCCGAGGAGACGGACCCCGTGGCGCGGGGAGAACTCGAGAACATCCTCGAGAACATCTCCCTTGCCCGAAAGGGCCACATCCCCCTCTGCCAGGACACCGGCGTACCGGTCGTCTACGTCACACTGCCCCCGACCGTTCCGTTCGAGGACGAACTCTTCGATGCGATCGCGGCCGGTGTGCGCAGGGCAACGATAGAGGTACCTCTCCGGCCGAACGTCGTCGACCCGGTCACTCGTCACAACACGGGTGACAACGTCGGCGTGGGGATGCCGGCAGTGCATGTCCGTCCGGGAGCCCGCCTCTCGGTCACGGTGTTGCCGAAGGGGGCGGGGGCCGAGAACATGTCCCGGATCGAGATGCTCCTCCCATCCGAGGTGGAGAAGATCCCCGATGTCGTGGTCCGCTGCGTCCTTGAAGCCGGTGCTCGCCCCTGTCCACCGCTCGTTCTCGGGGTCGGGATCGGGGGCACCTTCGACCTCGCCGCCGCGCTCGCGAAGGAGGCGCTCCTCGAACCGATCGATACGATGGACTCCTACGAAAACGCCATCCGCGATGCTGTGAATCGGCTCGGTATCGGGCCGATGGGCCTCGGCGGGGTGACGACCGCCCTTGCCGTGAAGGTCCGCCGTGCAGCCTGTCACACCGCGTCCCTTCCGGTCGCGGTGAACGTCCAGTGCTGGGCGAATCGGCATGCGACCGAGTTCGTGGAGGTGGACGGATGATCGACCTGGTCACCCCTCTCGGTATCGAGGTGCTTGACTTGGCGGCAGGGGACCGGGTGACCCTCTCGGGCGTCGTCTACACCGCCCGCGACAAGGCCCATCTCATGATGATCCGGGAAGGTATCCCCTTCGACCCCATTGGAGCGGCTGTCTACCATTGCGGCCCGGTGATCGCGGGGGACCGGGTCGTTGCCGCCGGCCCCACCACGTCCTCACGGATGAACCGGCTCTCGGGGTTCCTGCTCGATGCAGGGGTGCGCGCCCTGGTCGGCAAGGGAGGGATGGACGCCACCGTCACCGAACAGCTGCGGGGACGTGGGGTCTACCTCGCCTTCACCGGCGGGTGCGCCGCTCTCGCGGCTGCCCGGATGCGGCTTGAGGGAGTTTCATTCCCCGAGCTCGGCATGGCAGAGGCGATCTGGGCGATCCGGCTTGATCACCTCCCTCTCGTTGTCGGGATCGACAGCCATGGTAGTAACCTATTTACCGGGGTACAGGCGCGGGCCAGGCAGGTCGCCGAGCTCCGGTGACGGCTTCGCTTCAAATACCTTTTCGAAGGATGGGGAGAATACTTTACACAGGTAGGGATCGATGAAACTGGTGATCGACGAGAACCGCTGCAAGGGGTGCAACCTCTGCACCCTGGTCTGCCCCTACCGGATCTTCCGGCCGGGGACGCGGGCGAACCGGAAGGGCGTGCTCGTCCCCGAGCTCGACCGGCCCGAGCGGTGCACGAACTGCCGGCTCCAGGGGCTCTACGGCAGGACCCTCTGCGGTGTGTGCCAGCTCACCTGCCCGGACCAGGCGATTGGTTGGGTGCGGGAACGACCGTACGAACCCGCGAAGATCGAGGTGGAGTATTGACGAAGCTCGAGTTCATGCAGGGCAACACCGCCTCCGCTGAGGGCGCGATCGCGGCCGGCTGCCGGTTCTTCGGAGGTTACCCGATCACCCCTTCGACCGAGGTTGCGGAGGCGATGGCCCGGCGGATGCCGAAGATCGGGGGTGTCTTTGTCCAGATGGAGGACGAGATCGCCTCGATCGCTGCCGTTATCGGCGCGTCGTGGACGGGCAAGAAGGCGATGACTTCGACATCGGGGCCCGGCTTCTCGCTGATGCTGGAGAACATCGGCTTTGCCCTCATGACCGAGACCCCGCTCGTGATCGTGAACGTTCAGCGTGGTGGTCCGTCGACCGGTCAGCCGACGATGTCCGCGCAGGGGGATATGCTCCAGTGCCGTTTCGGCTCTCATGGAGATATGGCGGTCATCGCTCTCGCTCCCGACTCGGTCCAGGAGATGTATGACCTGACCGTGAAGGCATTCAACCTCGCCGAGCGGTTCCGGTGCCCCGCGTTCCTGATGGCGGACGAGATCATCGGGCACATGCGCGAGAGGATCGAGCTCCCCGATCATGTCGACGTCGTGGACCGACGACCGCTCGAGTCGGGCCACCTCCCCTACGAGGCGGGCGAGGACGGTGTCCCCGGATTCCCTGTCTTCGGTACGGGCCATCGGGTCCACGTGACCGGGCTGACCCACGACGAACGCGGATACCCGGTGACGACCGACCCTGTCCTCCACGAGGCGCTGGTCCGTCGGCTCGTCGGGAAGGTCGAGAATGCGAGGAGGGAGATTGCGGACTACCGTGTCACGAATCCCGACGCCGAGGTGGTCTTCGTCTGCTACGGTTCGCCAGCCCGCGCGGTCCAACAGGTCGTCGCCGACCATCCCGACCTGGGGCTTGGCATCCTCCGCCTCCGCCTGGTCTGGCCCTTCCCCGAACACGCACTCGCCGAGTTTCCCAATGCCCGGGTCTTCCTCGTCCCCGAGCAGAACCTGGGCCAGGTCGCCCGTGAGGTCGAGCGGCACGTCCTGGTCCCCGTGGTCTCCGTGCCGAAGCTGGGGGGGGAACTCCACACCCCCGCCGAGCTCCTCCGGGCGATTGAGGAGGCGAGGTCCCGATGAGCTTCGCCGACTGGCTCCGAGCCGACCGCCTGCCACACATCTGGTGCAGCGGCTGCTCGAACGGCACGATCCTGAACTGCACCCTCGCCGCCGTCGAGGCGGAGGGCTGGGACCCTGACCGGACCGTCTTCGTCTCGGGGATCGGCTGCTCGTCCCGGGCTCCGGGGTACATCTCGACCGACTCGCTCCACACGACCCACGGACGCGCGCTCGCGTTCGCCACCGGGGTGAAACTCGCCGATCCAAGCCTCAACGTGGTGGTCTTCACCGGGGACGGCGACCTGGCCGCCATCGGGGGAAACCACTTCATCCATGCCTGCCGTCGGAACATCGACCTCACCGTGGTCTGTATGAACAACCTCATCTACGGCATGACGGGAGGCCAGGGCTCGCCGACGACTCCGATCGGCGCCCTCTCAACGACGACGCCCTACGGAGCCTCGGAACCGGCCTTCGACCTGGTCGCTCTCGCCGTCGCGGCGGGCGCCAACCATGTCGCCCGGTGGACCGCGTACCACGTCCGGGAACTGGAGAGGGCGGTCCAGACAGGGCTCGAGACCCCGGGTCTCTCGTTCATCGAGGTCCGTGCGGGCTGCCCCACCAACTACGGCCGTAAGAATCGGCTACGCGAGGTGACGGACCTGGCCGAGTACTTCCGGACGAAGTCGATGCTGAAGGCGAAGTTCGACCGGCTCGTGGCGGAGGGGCGACCCGTTCCCTCCGACGCGATCGTAGTCGGAGAGTTCGTGCGACGGTCCAACCCTGCGATGGGGGTCGTGCCATGAGGCGAGAACTCCGGCTCTCAGGCTTCGGGGGGCAGGGGATCATGCTCGCCGCCGTGATCGTGGGACGTGCCGCGGTGATGTACGACGGTATGTACGCGGTCCAGACCCAGGTCTATGGACCCGAGGCACGTGGCGGCGCCTCGATGGCGGCCGTCGTCTTCGATGATGAGCCGATCCTCTACCCGAAGGTGTCGGACCCCGACATCCTGGTGATCATGAGCCAGGAGGGGTTCGAGAAGTACGGGGCAAACGCGAGGGCCGACGCGTTGATGCTCCTTGACCGGGGGCTTGTCCACTCGCGCCCGAGCTGCCGGTACTATGAGATCCCGGCGACCGAGGACGCCCGCGGCATCCTTGGAAAGGTAATCGTCGCCAATATCGTGATGCTGGGTGCCCTGGTCGCCTCGACCGGGGTCGTCTCACGCGAAGCGATCGAGCGGGCCGTGCTGGACCAGGTGCCGAAGGGGACCGAAGACCTGAACCTCCGGGCGCTCCGGCAGGGGTATACCAGAGGGGAGGAGGCGAGAGAGTGAAACTGAGAGAGCACGAAGGAAAGCGGATCTTCGCCGACGCGGGGATCCCGGTGCCGGCGGGGCGCGTCGTCCAGTCGGTCGATGAACTGGACGACCTCTCCTCGTTCGGAGACAGGGTCGTGCTGAAGGCACAGGTCGATGTCGGGGGCCGGGGTAAGGCCGGCGGGGTCGTGATCTGCGGTGTGGATGAGGCGCCGGCCCGCGCGGCCGAGCTCTTCTCGAAGACGATCAAGGGTCTCGCGGTCAGCGAACTGCTGGTCGAGGAGTGTCTTTCGATCGCGCACGAGTACTACTGCGCGGTCCTGATCGACCGGTCGACCCGCCAGCCCGTCGTCCTCTTCACCGAGGCGGGCGGGGTCGAGATCGAAGAGACTGCCCGGCAGGACCCTGACAGGATCCGGCGGTTCGACATCTCGCCCCTTCTCACAGAGCTCCCGGCATTCGCCGTCCGTGACCTGGTCGGCCCAGCGCCGAAGGCGCTCGGCCCTGTGGTATCCGCTCTCTATCGTGTCTTCCTCGAAAAAGACGCCCTCCTTGCCGAGATCAATCCGCTTGTCGTCCTGGACGATGGGCGGGTCTTTGCCGCGGACGCGAAGGTGATCGTGGACGACAACGCGATCGCCCGGCAGGGCTTCCGGCAGAACCGCGACCTGACCGAGCGCGAGGCCGAGGCCGAGCGGCACGGGTTCAGCTACGTCGAGCTCGACGGCGAGATCGGTGTCGTCGGGAACGGCGCCGGCCTGACCATGGCGACGCTCGACCTGATCGAGCACTACGGGCTCCGAGCCGCCAACTTCCTCGACGTCGGGGGCGGTGCCGACCGTGAACGGGTCGCCCACGCGGTCCGGCTGCTCGCCGGCTCCCCGGGCGTGCGGGTGATCATCGTGAACCTGCTCGGTGGGATCACCCGCTGCGACGAGGTGGCGCAGGGGATCATCGATGCAGGCGTCTCGCAGCGGGTGATCGTCCGCATGGCCGGAACGAACGAGGCAGAGGGCCGGGCCCTGCTCACGGAGCACGGGTACGAGATGTACGACTCGATGGACCGGGCTGTCGGAGCCGCCGCGGAGGTAAAGGTATGATCCTCGCAGGGAGAGAGACCGGTGTGATCGTGACCGGCGCGACTGGACGGCAGGGGCTCTTCCACATCCAGTTGATGAACGAGTATGCTCGTGAGGTCGGGGGTGTCGGCGTCGTCGCCGGCGTCACCCCAGGGAAGGGTGGTAAGGAGGCCGCCGGGGTGCCGGTCTACGATAGTATTCGTGCAGCCCTCAAGGAGCATGACGCGGACGCATCGGTGATCTTCGTCCCGGCGGGCGCAGCCGGCGACTCGATCATGGAGTCGGCGGCGAACGGGCTCTCGCTCGTCGTCGCGATCACCGAGCATATCCCGGTCCACGACACGATGCAGGCCCTCGCCTATGCCCGCCTCTGCGGATCGACCGTGATCGGGCCGAACTGCCCGGGCCTCCTCTCGCCAGGAGAGGCGAAGCTCGGGATCATGCCGGCCCAGCTCGCGACACCAGGCCCCGTGGGCGTCGTCTCCCGGTCCGGAACGCTCACCTACGAGATCGTGGACGAGCTGACCCGGGCGGGGATCGGCCAGTCGACCGTGGTCGGGATCGGAGGCGACCCCGTCATCGGGTCGACGTTCACGGATATCCTCGCACGGTTCGAGAAGGACCCGGCGACGAAGGCGGTCGTCCTTGTGGGGGAGGTCGGCGGAGCGCTCGAGCAGGAGGGCGCGGCCTCCACCACGCTCCCGCTCGTCGCCTACGTCGCCGGCGTCTCTGCACCGCCGGATAAAAGGATGGGGCATGCCGGAGCGATCGTCGAGGGGGGCGAGGGTGATGCCCGGTCCAAGATACGTGCCCTGGAAGCGATGGGTGTGACCGTTGCCTCCCGGCCCTCCGAGATCCCGGCCCTGGTCCGCAGCCTCGTATGAGCCGTGACCGGCAGATGCTCGAGGCAGGACTCGGGCTCGCGACGGCGATCGGCGCACGCGCCGTGGTCCTGTTCGTCGCGGAAGAGGTTCCATGCGGACCGCATCAGGTCCCCATCCTCCGCGCAGGAGAGCTGGCGCTCGGGCAGGGTGCCACCACCCTCGAGGGGCTGCACGACGTCCTCCTCGAACGGCTTGGAAGGGCGGCGGGAGCTGTTGCCCTCGACGGTTCGACAGGCGGTGAGGTCGTCGGAATCTTCTCGGACGGCCTGGTTGTCCTCGCCCTCGACCGAGTCCGTTCGAGATTCGACCTCGCCCAGTTCGACACGACGGCCCCCCGCGGGGTGATGGCTGCCGCTCTTCGGCTTGCCCTTGAGATTGGGCGCGAAGGTCGCGAGGGTAAGGCCGTCGGCACCGCCTTCGTCATCGGTGATGGAGATGCGATTCTGGCGATGTCGCACCAGTTGATCTTGAATCCCTACCTCGGGCACCCTCCTGAGGTGACCACCATCCTCTCCAGGGAGAACTGGGAGTCGGTGAAAGAGTTCGCGCAGCTCGACGGGATGTTCGTGGTGGACCGATCGGGGGCGGTGATCGCAGCAGGGCGCTATCTCGACGTCGACTCGAAGTCCGTCTCTCTGCCGAGCGGGCTCGGGGGCCGGCACCGTGCTGCGGCGGCGATCACCACGCTCCTTCCGGTCGTTGCCGTGATCATCTCGGAGAGCGGCGGTACGGTCAGGGTCTTTTACGAGGGGAGCTGCCGGATCGAGATCCGTCCCGACCTTGGCGTGGTCCGGAGTTGTGAATGACCCGCCGCGTCTCGCTTACGCGCTGTCCCGATTACGACCCCGACCTGGTGGAGGACGCGCTCCGCGCCTGCCTCGCGCCGCTCGGTGGGATCGAGGCGTTCGTCCGCCGCGGCTCCCGTGTCCTGGTCAAACCAAACCTGCTTGCAAGCCGGCCGCCCGATGCAGCGGTGACCACCCATCCCTCCGTCGTCCGGGCGGCAATCCGGACACTTCAGTCCGCCGGCGCCGAGGTCGTGGTCGGCGACTCGCCCGGCGGCCGGAACACCGCGGAGCGGTATGCATCGCTCCTTCGTCGCACCGGTCTTTCTTCCGTCCTGGAGGAATGCGGGTGCGAGGCTGTCTTCTTCGACGAGGCATCGAGCGAATTACCCTCGCCCGACGGTCGGGTCTATCGACGGTTCCGTGTCGCCAGTGCCGTCGCGGAGGCAGAGGCGGTGGTCTCGCTCTCGAAGTGCAAGACCCACCAGCTCTCACTCTGCACCGGGGCCGTCAAGAACTGCTATGGTTTTATCCCGGGCGTGGCAAAGGCCGAGTACCACCTCCACTCCGGCCAGGACCCGCGCCGGTTTGCCTCACTCCTGCTCGACCTCTACCTGGCCCGCCCTCCAGTCCTCTCCGTGATGGACGCCGTCGTCGGGATGGAGGGGAACGGTCCCTCGAACGGCAGTCCCCGCTCGCTCGGACTCCTCCTCGCGAGCGACCACGCCCCGGACCTCGACTTCGTCCAATCGATGGTGATGGGGATCGACCCCCTCACCGTCCCGACGGTCCGGGAGGCTGCTGACCGGGGAGCGGGTCCGAGAACCGCCGAGGAGATCGAGCTCTTTGGGGCTTCCTTCGACGCGCTCCCGGTGGTCGAGTTCGAGCGGCCCGGGGCTCACCTCTCCTCGCGGGTGCCTGCTCCCCTCATCCGGGCAGCAAGCCGTTTCTTCGCCGTTCGCCCGCGGGTGGCAGAGGACCGGTGCCGTGGATGCGGCGCCTGCGCAGAGAACTGCCCGCCGGGCGCGATCGAAGTTCGCGGGCCATATCCGCGGATCCGGCACCAGGACTGCATTCGGTGCTACTGCTGCCAGGAACTCTGCCCCGCCGATGCGATCGTGCTCGAGCTCCCCCTCCTCCGTCGCCTGATCGGGTAGCGCTATCTCATCCGCCGTCCCACCTCGTTGGCATGAGACGCGCGTACCTCTCTCTCCTCCTCCTCGCCGCCCTTCTCCTGGGAGCGGGCTGTCTCGACACCCCGCCGGCGGAGGTGGGGCTCGGTGACGTCTCGGGCCACTGGCTCAAGAGCTCGGGTGAGCCCGATATCCTCATAAACCTCTCGGAGAACCGTTCGGCCGAGCTCCGATTCCTGATCGATCTCGGGGTTGCGAAGACGATCCAGGTTCGCAACGGGTCGTGGGAGCCGACCGGCGAGAACCGGCTGAACCTCAGCTACCTGGCCCCGCTCACCAACGGTACCCGGGTCCTCTCCCTCGAACGAGACGGAGACCGTCTCCTGCTGGTACGGGTCTGGAACGAGACGGACGAGCTCGAAGGAGAGACGAACCTGAGCTTCCGGCACATCGTCGGGGATCCGGGCCTGCAGTTCTACCTGGGTGTCCAGAACCCCTTCGCGACCCGTCTGCCGGGATAAGGCTATATCCCCCGGGGGGCAAACCTCCCGCCTGGAGACCGACCCCCCAATGACCGGAGAGGAAGAGAAGCCTGGACCAGTCGTCGAGGTGACCGACCACACCTTCGAGCGCGAGGTGGAGAAGAGCGAGCGACCTGTGGTGGTTATGTTCTACTCCGAGACGTGCCCCCACTGCGCGACGATCATGCCGTATTACCAGGAGATCGCCCACGAGTTCGAGGCTCGGGTCAGGTTCGCCCGTCTCGACATCCTGAAAAACCCCTGGACGATCGAGCGGTTTGCCATTCGCTCCACTCCGACCTTCACATTCTTCTGCAGCGGACGGGCCCTGCGGGAGACCGTCGGCGCTATCTATCCGGCCGCCATCAGGAAGCAGATCGAGGAGTTCGAGCGCGACGGGCCCGAGTGTGCGCGGCGCTCCACCGAGATCCGGTACGACATCTCGGGCTACGCCTGAAAAAGACCCAACACTTATCTCGTATCCACGAAGAGAGAGAGCATGGTTGGTCGAAGGGCTATAGTGCTCGCCCTTGTCGTCCTGCTCTCGGTGAGCGGATGCCTCGATCGTACAGCCCAGTCTCCGGGCGGTAGCGAGCAGCAGCTCCTGGAGCGAGTGAACGCGCTGGAACAGGAGAACGCCGACCTCAGGGAGCGGCTCGAACAGGAGAACCTCTCGATTCGTTCGTACGAGAACCAGCTCGCGTTCTATCGGTCCCAACTCGGGGAGGCGGTCGTCACGGTCCCGGGATCGAACAGGACCGCCCTCTCGGGATCGGCTTCGCTCGAAGCGCCGGCGGTTATGCAGCGTCAGGTCTACGAACGGGACGGGCCGTTCGTCTCGGAGCGGATCGAACAGGAAGGAGCCCTCATCAATATCTCGGTCGAGATCGCGCCGGGCCGGGGACGGGTGCTCGTCCACACGACTCCGCTGATGGGCGAGGTCTTCCAGGACGCGGCGAATACCGCCGTCTTCGTTGCTCAGGCCCGGACCGGGAGAGACCTCTCCGGTTCGGACGTGATCGTATCGATCGTCGCCGATGACGAGGTGCCCGCCGTGAACGGGGGATCGGCAGGGGCGCTGATGACCCTGTTGATGGTCTCTGCGATCGAGGGATCGTCGGTCCGTTCAGATATCACCCTCACCGGAACGATCGACCAGGAAGGGCACGTCGGAGCGATCGGCGGTGTTGTGGAGAAGGCAGAGGCCTCCAAGGCGAAGGGCAAGACCCTCTTCCTCCTCCCCCGTGAGAACAGCCAGCTGGTCCGCTACGCCGAACGGACCCGGGACTACTACGGGTATACCATAATTCAGAGGGTACCGGAGCGGGTCGATGCGAAAGAGTACATCGAGTCCGAGATCGGGATCAGGACCGAGTACGTCGATACCATCGAGGACGTGATCCGGTTAGCCCGGTGAATGCTCTCCTGTTCTATCGGCGCCACCATGTTGGACTGGTGGCCCGTTGGGCAGGGCGTCTCCCTGTGGTTCACCCGCAGGCTTTTCTTTTCTCGTGGCTCACGTTGAGGACGATGAACCTGGACCATTGCCCCAAAAAGGGCGTCGGGAGGGCTGCATGAGCCCGAAGGACCTCGAACGAATCCCCGAATCCGCGCGCTGGATGGTCTGTTCCCGCCTCCTGGCGAAACTGCCCCTGCTCTACGACATCGTCTACCGCCCGGTCGTCGGGGAGTCCTACGACGAGCGGGAGCACGAGATCTGGATCGAGATGGCCCGCGAGGCCCGCGATCTCGCCGATGCCTTTCACCTGCCCCGACAGACCGCCGTGGAACTGGCGGGGACGCTCTCGACACTCGCGTGGGCATTCTTCGGGAGAGACTTCCAGTTCGACCGGGTCAACGGCGACGAGGAGAGCACAGCGCTCCGCATCCGCAGGTGCCCGTTCGTCGAGGAGGCCGATCTCGTCGAGATCGACCACGGGCTCCTCCCCGACCGGTGTATTGCCTTCATGATTCCGCTCGTCGAGCTGCTGAACCCCGCGTTCACGCTCCGGTACGTCCGTGCTGCGTGCGCCGGCGATCGTGTCTGCGAGCTCCGTGTCCTGCCCCGGGAGCAGGCCGACGAAGAGGTGTAGACTCGCTCACTCCGAGGGCCAGGACGCGCCCTCGGACTGGTCGGCGCACGGCATCGAGAGGTGGAGCTGGGCCAGGCGCCAGACCTTTTCGTTTTTCCGAAGCACGGCGGTGAAACGCCCTTCCATGAGGCCCTCGGTGGTGCCGGTGGCGAACTCGAACCGGCAGGTTCCCATCACCCATGCGGCAGACCCCTCGACCGTGCAGCGACGGTCCGCGAACGAGAGCGCGATGGACTCGGCCTGGGACAGGTCGCGCTCGACTGACCGGCGAAACTCGTCCGCGTTCGAGACGACCTCGTCGGGGCCGGTCCCGTACCCATGGAAGTCGGGCTCGACGAGGGATACGACCCCCCCAAGGTCTCGCTGACCGTAGAGCACGGCATAGCTGTCGAGCGTGCGGTTGATTCCGATACACTCCGGATTCATGGTGTCTGTTATTGCGGAGCCACGGTTCAGTCTGCCGGTTCGTGCTGTGCAAGGGGACGGTGGTCCGCATGTCGTCCGCACGTTGATGTAGCAGGCCGACGATGATCGGTCGTGTACGACCTGCTGATCCGGGACGGGCTCGTCGTCTCGCCGGCGGGGACCCGCCGGGCCGACATCGGCATCCTCGACGGGAAGATCCTTGCCGTGGGAGTGGTGACGGGTAGCGCCAGACGGACCATCGACGCTTCCGGCCTCCACGTCCTTCCCGGCGGCGTGGAGCCGCACATGCACGTCGAGAACGACTTCCTCGGTCTCTCCACGGCAAACGACTTCTTCACCCAGTCGGTCGCGGCCGCCTTCGGCGGGACCACCACTCTCTTCGACTTCGCCGCCACGCCTCGTGGGGGTTCGCTTCTCGAGTCGATCGAGCGGAGGAAGGAACAGATGGCGAAATCCGCACTCGATTACGCGGTCCACGGGCGCGTCCTGGAACACGAGCAGATCGACGAGCTCGCTGGCGCAGTGGATGCCGGATGCCCATCATTCAAGCTCTACCTGACCTATCCTGATCTCGGCCTGATGGCGGACGACTCCACCGTGCTCGATGCGTTCTCCCGTGCCTCCGCCTGCGGCGCCCTGCCACTCGTCCACGCCGAGTCGGACCCGATCGCCGCCCACCTCGTCGCCCGGGCGTTAACCGGGGGCGACCGCTCGTGGTCCCGGTACCCGGACGTAAAACCTCCGGCCTGTGAGTCGGAGGCGTTCAGCCGCATCACCTGGTTCGCTCGCGCCGTCTCGTGCCCCATCTATGTCGTCCACACGACGGTCCGAGCGGCCCTCGACTGCGCCCGTCGTGCCCGTTCCTGGGGCCAGGTCCTCTATGTCGAGACCTGCCCCCATTACCTCGTCCTGGATCGCTCGGTCTATGACGACCCCGGGCGCGGTCACCTGGCTATCTGTTCCCCGCCGCTCCGGAATCCGGGAGACGTGACCGCGCTCTGGGAGGGGCTCGCCGACGGAACCATCTCCACGGTGGGGTCGGATGACTGCGCGTACACCCGGGAGGCAAAGGAGGCGCTCCTGGAGCGGGATGCTGCGGGTGACGTGGTCCCGGACTTCACCCATGTGGTGCAGGGTGTGCCGGGGATCGAGACCCGCCTGCCCCTCCTCCTCTCCGAGGGAGTGGCCCGCGGGCGGATCACGATCGAGCGGGTGGTCGAGCTGACCAGCACGAACCCGGCCCGATGCCTGGGTCTCTATCCGCGCAAGGGGGCGGTCGTCGCTGGAGCAGATGCCGACCTTGTCCTGGTCGACCTCTCGGTCGAGCGAGTGCTCTCGGCGGGGAGCCTCCATACCCCCCTCGACTACTGTCTCTACGAGGGCCTCAGGGTGCGGGGATGGCCTGTCATGACGGTCTCGTCCGGCCAAGTCGTGGTCGAGGACGGAGAATTCACGGGGACGAGGGGTTCGGGGCGATTCCTGGATCGGGAGGCGGCCCGGGCTGTCCTCCCGGCAGGATAATATGCCGGGACGTTGCTCAAGACTGCTGGAGTACCCGTCGTGCCCCTCTCCGATAACCCGGTCGTCGTGGTGAACCTGGTCCTTACGATCCTGATCATGCTCCTGGGGTACTGGGGGTACCGAAAGAGTGGTCGTTTGACGGAAGCGCTGGTGGGTGGTGCCTTCGGCCTCTTCGCGATCTCTCACCTTCTCACCCTCTTCGGCCTCGTCTCCAACGACCTCGTAATCATCTTGCTGAGGACCACCGCGTACCTGGTCATCGTCTTTGCCCTCCTCCGTGTCGCCTCTGGCCACACCTACGGGTGACCAGGCCTTATCGTCATACTGGTGCCGACCGAGCCCGTTGGAGTCCCTGTTCAGCCGGTCCCTGCTGGTCGCTCCAGCATCACTACCCTTTTATCTCTTCGAAGGGCCCTTCTGTCTGGTGGAGGTCGTCGCAATGGCCAAGACGTTGATGCCGGAAGAAAGGGCATACCGGTTGCTGCGCGGGGCTGGCGTACCGGTACCGGACTCCGTGCAGGCAGCCTCTCGAGCGGAGGCGGAGAACGCCGCGGAGGCGATAGGATTCCCCGTCGTGATGAAGGTCGTCTCGCCGGACGTTGTCCATAAGACCGAAGCGGGCGCTGTCGTTTTGGGGATCCGCACTCCCAAAGAGGCGGGAGAGGCCTTCGACCGCATCCTCTCGAACGTGCGTGAGAAGGTCCCCGGGGCCCGGATAGACGGCGTGCTCGTGGTCAGCCAGGCACCCCCCGGTCTCGAGTTGATCGTCGGGGGCCGGACCGACGCGTCCTTCGGCAAGGTGCTGACCTTCGGGCTCGGCGGTACGCTGG
Organism: uncultured Methanomicrobiales archaeon; assembly: GCA_949320185.1. GTDB lineage: Archaea > Halobacteriota > Methanomicrobia > Methanomicrobiales > Methanospirillaceae > UBA288. Next base: position 45,176 of record CASGHK010000039.1, read on the forward strand.
TCGAGTTTCTCCAGGATGTCGTGGTACGGGTGCTGCCCCTATCCGACGATGAGGTCGTCCAGATGGTCCGACGCCTCGAGGCCTACCGTTTGATCAGGGGGTACCGTGACTACCCGCCTCTCGACGAGGCGGCGCTCGTCTCCCTGATCGGTCGGGTGGCCCGCCTCTTCCAGGAAGACCCGACCCTTGCGGAGTTCGACCTCAACCCGGTCCGGCTCTACGAGTCAGGCGTCCTGGTCGTCGATGCGAGGCTCTACACCGAGGACGCGACGACCGAACCCCCCTGCATCGAGCCGGACCCGATCCCGCCCGATCTCTTCCTCCCCCGGTCGATCGCGGTCGTGGGGGCGTCCACCGACCCGAGAAAGGTCGGCTATGCCGCGTTTCGGAACCTCCTCCGGTTCAAGGGGGACCTCTATCCAGTCAACCCGAAACGTGACGAGGTCCTGGGCCGGAAGGCTTATCCATCGCTCACATCGCTCCCCGGCCCGGTCGACATGGTGGTGGTCGCTATCCCCGCCGCTCATGTCCCCAGCGTGATCGAGGAGGCTGGACGCTCCGGCGCCCGGCTCGCGGTGATCCTCTCGGCCGGTTTCCGCGAAGCGGGCGAGGAGGGAGCCCGGCTCGAGGACGAGCTGCTGGCAAACGCGTCGCATGCAGGTATCAGGATTGTAGGTCCAAACTGCCTCGGGATCATGCTGCCGCCGTACCGGATCAACACCACCTTCGACCCGGTCTCGCCCCGTCCGGGAACCATCGCGTTCATCTCGCAGTCGGGGGCCGTTATCACGATGGTCGTCGACTGGTCGCTCCCCGAGGAGATCGGGTTCTCGATGGTGATCAGCGTTGGAAACCAGGCGGATCTATCGTTCCAGGACTACCTGCGCTATGCCGAGCAGGACGGAAACACCCGTTCGATCATCATGTACGTCGAGGAGATCCGGGATGGGTGCGGCTTCTTACGGATCGTCCGCCGGGTCGCTGCCCGCAAACCGGTGATCGTCCTCAAGTCCGGGTCATCGGAGCGGGGCCAGAAGACCGCGTCGTCGCATACGGGTTCCATCGCCGGGGACTACGCGGTCTACCGGGGCGCCTTCGAGCAGGCGGGTGTGATCGCGGTTGACTCGTTCTCCGAGGCCTTCCAGATCGCCGAGCTCCTCGGCTCCGAGGGCTACCCCAGGGGCCGACGGGCGATCGTGGTCACGAGTGCAGGGGGACTCGCCGTCCTCTCCTCGGACTATGCAGAGCGCTATGGGGTGGACCTTATCGAGCTCCCTCCCGATCTCCTCGCAGAGCTCGATGGTCTCCTCCCCGACGAGTGGAATCACCAGAACCCGCTCGACCTGATCGGTGACGCCGGTGCTGACCGGTTCGCTCGGGTCTTCGACGTCCTCATACGGCGGCAGGACCTCTGGGACATCGCCGTCGTGATCGCCGTGCCGTCCGCGACGATGGACCCCGCGCACCTGGCCAACGAGGTGGTCCGGTTCAGCGAGCACACGGACAAGATGATCGTGGGCTGCCTCGCTGGCGGAGACTCGATCCGAGCGGGCCTCCGGATCCTGCGCGAACACCAGATCCCGAACTTCGAAGAGATCGAGGACGCCTTCCGGGCGCTCGGCACCGTCTTCGGGGTTCGAGACCCGGACCGGTTGAACCCGTAGGCTCACCCCTCTCCTCGCCCTGGAGGCGGGGCCGGCGGGGGATAGGATGGTGTTCGCCCGCGCCCGCAGGCCGGCCCGGTACCCTGTCCTCTCAGAACAGCCCCGGGGTGTGGGCTGGAGGGCAACCCTTTACCCTTCCCCCGCCGACAGATCCTCCCATGGGCGAGCTGATCGTGGACGTCGGCGGGCGCCCGGGGCTCGACTGCCGGGGCTTCTGTGCCTACTGCTACTTCAAGCACGTCAGGGACCCGGCCCCGCTCGGGTGCCGGCACTGCCTCCCTTTTAAGAAGGGGTGCGACTACTGCACGCGGATGGTCCGCGAACAGTACGACGGGTTCCGCCCGTTCCGCGATGTCGCCGAGGAGACCCTGGCCCGGCTTCAGATGGCCTCGGGCGAGATCGACCGGGTGACGATCAGCGGCGGTGGCGATCCGAGCTGCTACCCTGCGTTCGAGGACCTCGCCGAGGTGCTCGCCGCGATCGAGGCACCGCTTCATATTGGGTACACCTCGGGCAAGGGGTTCGACGACCCCGGTGTGGCCGATCGCCTAGTCGAGCACGGTCTCGCGGAGGTCTCCTTCACGGTCTTCGCCTCCGATCCCGAGCTCAGGCGCCGGTACATGCACGACCCCACCCCAGAGGTCTCGATCGACGTGATCGAACGGCTCGCCGGTTCGATCGACCTCTACGCCGCAGTCGTGGTGCTCCCGGGCGTCAACGACGGCGCGGTCCTGGAAGAGACCACCTCCTGGCTCGAGGACGCGGGGGCGAAGGGCCTGATCCTGATGCGCTTCGCGAATGAACCGCATCAGGGGCTGGTTCTCGGGAACGCCCCGGTCCTTCCCGGGGTCGAGCCCCAATCGGTCGAGTCCTTCGCCACCCTCGTCAGGGACCTTTCCTGCCGACACCGGATGAGGATCACGGGCACGCCACTCCTCGACCCCGCCATCGGCTCCCCGTTCGCGATCCGCAACGAACCTGACCTGCTCATGCGGCTCCCGCGCCTTTCCGGGCGGGCCTCGGTGGTGACGGGTGCGGTGGCGGCCCCGTTCCTTGGCCCCCTTCTCGAACGGCTCGGGGGAACGGCGACGGTGGTGCCGGTTCGAAAGGAGATCGCCTGCCTGATCACGGTCGACGACCTGCGCGAGATCGATCTCGCCTGCCTGGAACGGGTCATCGTCCTTCCCGGGCGGGCCCTCGTCCACGACGGTGAGGCGGAGGCGGTCCTCTCGGCCGACGGCGTCTCTCGAACCGTTATCCGGGGCCCCGAGATGCTCACGGCCGACGGCGAGACGAGCATGGGCATGACCCGCGAGGGTGTGCTCGAGATGGAACTCTCCGGGCTTTTTGCCCTGGTGAACACGATCAATCTGAACGGTGACTCCGGGAACGGCCGATGAGGTATCCGGCAGGTGGGTGAGGTGGCGATGGACGGTCGTATGCGCACCCTGGACGATTGGATCGCGTCCGAGGCCACCTCCTTCTCGATCGACCAGGGAACCTTGAATGCCGCCGCCGACCGTTTCATCACCGCCCTGGGCGGGCAGGTGGTCGTGCTCGGACTCGGCGAAGCGCTCCACGGGGGAGAGGCACTCCTCGAGCTTCGCAACCGACTCTTCTCCCGTCTGGCGGAGGCTTACGGTTTCTCGGCCATCGCGCTGGAGAGCGATTATCTCCGGGCCCGACTCGTCGACGATTACGTCGCCGGGAAGGGAACCGCTTCGCTCGGCGAGGTCTGCGACTCCGGTTTCAGTCATGGATTCGGACAGCTTGAGGCGAACCGGGAGCTCGTGGAGCAGATGCGAGAGTACAACCGGGATCCCTCGCATCCAGTCCCGCTCCGGTTCTATGGCTTCGATAGCCCGACGGAGATGACCCATGCCGAAAGCCCGCGGGAGCTCATAACGGTCGCCCTCGACTATCTGGACTCGCTCGATCACAGGGGTGGAGGTGAGCTGAAGCGGGCTCATCTCCTGGCCCTCGTCGGCGAAGACGCCCGGTGGAAGAACCCGGCGGCGATGATGGACCCGTCGCAGTCGGTGGGGCTCTCGTCCGGGGCGGTGGAGCTCCGGGTCGGGGTCGAAGACCTGGTGATGGAGCTCGAGCTCCAGCGTCCCGGGATTGCCGATGAAGACGAGATCGGGCGGTACCGGGAGGCTCTCTTCTGCGCGGAGTCGGCACGTCGGCTCCTCTGTTACCACGCCGAGGCGGCGCGCGCATCCGAGGCGGGCAGGCGCGTCGCCCGCATGCTCGGGATGCGCGACGCGATGATGGCGGCGAACCTCGCCCACATCATCGAACGGGAAGAGGGGAGGGGGCGGGTGCTCGTCTTTGCCCACAACAGCCATCTCTCCCGCGAACGCGCCGAATGGCAGCTCGGCCCCCATCACCTCGCCTGGTGGCCGGCTGGTGCGCACCTGAACGCGCGGTTCGGTGCGAGCTATGCCGTCATCGGTTCTGGTGTGGCGGTCTCGGAGGAGAACGGGATCGGCGTACCCGAGGCGGGCACCCTGGAGGCACGTCTCTTTCGCGCCCCGAACGAAGCGGTCTTCGTCCCCACGCGCGGAGCGCGGCCCCCCTCGGGGACTGCCCTCGCGGGCCTCCTGCCCCGGTCGGGAAGCCGGCGTAACTCCACCTATTTCCCGCTCACCGCTAGGAGTATCGAGGGTTTCGACGGCCTCGTCGTTGTCGGGACGACGGCGTACGCCCGGGGGGGTCCGCCGCTGCCGCCGGCCGACCCTTCCACGAGCCGATGAGCCCCGGTCCCCCGGCATCAATTCGGCACGGTTAACAGGTCCTGGATTCATCCCGGGTTCATGGCAACGGTTCTCGTTGCATACGCGTCGAGGCACGGGGCGACGCACGAGATCGCAGAGTGGATTGCCGGAGCGCTCGAGAGAAACGGCATGACTGCCCTCGTGCGGGAGGCGGACGAAGTCGGAGACCTCGAAGGGATCGACGCCGTGGTTATCGGCAGTCCCCTCTACGTGGGACGGGTCCTGAAACCCGTCGCGACCTTTCTCTCCCGCCACCGAACAGCGCTCGGCACCATGCCCGTGGCGCTCTTCCTCTCCGGGACCCTGATCGCTGCCGGCGATCCCGGCCAGGACGAACGGGGTCGTGCGATCGCCGAGTCCGTTCGGAAGGGAATTCCTGTCACCGCCCTCGCCCTCTTCGGCGGGCGGTTCTCATGGGAACAGGTTTCGATTGTCGGTCGGCTCTTTTCCGGGTCCGAACCGAAGGACACACGCGACCGGTCCGCGATCGAAGCGTGGGCGGCGACACTCCCCGCCCGGTTCGGTCTCTGTTCAGGAGATCAGGTCGGGAGGGCCCGGAAAGAGCACCTCGCGGTTGTAGACCACGAGGAGGAGCACGAAGAGGAGGAGTGGGAGGTCTATCGCGAGCAGCTTGCCGAAGCCCGTGTGCCCGATCAGGAGGTTGAAGAGCGCGTGGACCGTGATCGCCACGGTGAAGAGGCCGAAGAGGACTGCGGGAAGGGACCGTCGTGAGAACCCGTAGGTCAGGAAGATGCCGTAGCCGATGATCGCCGTCATGCACCCGTGCATCACCGAAGTGGTGATCCCTCGCATCATCACGTAGATGATCGAGCCGATTCCGGCGATCTCGTAGTGGGTGATGAAGACATAGTTCTCCAGGATCGCGAAGCCGAAGCCCGACGCCATCGCCAGCACCAGGAGCTCCTTGGAGTAGCGCTTTCCGAAGACGAGCAGGAGGACGAAGAGGGGGAGTGACTTGAGGAACTCCTCGACCACGGGTGCGATGGTCACCTCGGGCACCACGGCGGTGGACGCGAAGAGGAGAAAGAGGTGATAGTTGACAAAGTAGGCGATCGCCCCGGCGGACAGGCCCCAGACGAGGAACGCGAGGATCCGCCGCTGCTCGCCCTCCAGGAAGACCAGGAGGAAGAAGAGGGGCAGCGATGCGGCGAGGTAGAACTCCAGGATCACTCCATCGCCTCCTTTGTCCGGCCGAGCAGCCCGATGCCGAGCAACGCGAATGAGATTGCGGCCAGGGGGCCGACGACACCGAAGAGCCAGTGGGGCTCGAGCACGGTGGAACGGTAGGCATTCAGAATGTGGGTGACGGCGATCGCCAGCGTCCCGAGGAAGAGGACGCGGTAGAGGTAGACCGAATACAGGAGTGAGACCACCACCAGGCTACCGCAGAGCACAAAGAAGAGCAGGGTCAGGAGGGTGGCGGGCGTCACTCCAATGTCCATCATCAGCCAGAGCGCGACGGCGACGAGCGGCCCGGGCACCACGAGGCCGATCCAGGACGGGAGCCGGTTCCGGACGAAGACCTCCTGGTACCCGGCGATCAGGAAGGGGAAGACACCCACAAATCCGGCATCTGCGACCGTAGGGTACGGCAGGCTCGTCCCGATAATCAGGGTATACGCATACCAGAATGCGTTCGCGAGCGTCCAGCCGCCGGCCGCGAACGCGACGTGGATCAGGAGCACGTCGCGCGACCACCGGAAATACGCAAACGCGCATGCGATGGTGACTGCCGACGAGGTGAGGAGCTGCGTGTAGTTGCTCAGGTCGTAGAAGCCAGGGAAGGAGTGATCGGGGGTGAACAGGACGACCCCGAAGAGGCCGATCGAGATCGCGAGGAGGAGGTAGAAGGCGGAGGAGAGGGCTGCGAGGCGGGCGAGGGGCGTGCCGGGGGCTTCCACCTGGAGAGGTGGATCCACGGACGTCTTAATACCCACTTCTCTCTCTCACCGGCATCCATAACCGTCTCCATGTCGAGATCTCAATAAAGAGGTGATCCGTGCCCGACACACTCCCCGCCATGCTCCGGGCCTGGTACTCCGAGCGGGCCCGTTTCCTCGGGCCAGGTTTAATCCTCGCCATGTCGTCGGCTGGATGGGTCGGCATCCTCGTCTTCCTCTCGCTCGGTGCGAACATGGGCTACGCCCTCCTCTGGTCGATCGCCGGCGTGCTCATCTACAAGTACACGTTTGCGGCAGGGATCGCGAGATACACCGTCTCCCAGGGAGAGAACATCTACGCAGGCCTGCAGCGCATTCCCGGGCTCAGGAACTGGGAGGTACTCTTCATCGGCGCCATCTACGTGGTCGAGATCGTCTATCACGCCGGTGGAGCGCTCGTCGCGGCGAACCTGCTCGCCGGGATGGTACCGATGCGAGTCCCGGTGCAGTACGCGATGATCGGCATCTTCGTTCTGATCACCCTGATCCTGTTCCAGAACTCGTATCCGTTCTTCAAGAGGATCATGGTCGGGGCTGGACTGGTGATCATCGCCGGCATGTGCGTCAACTTCCTCTCGCTCTATATCTCTCCGTCCGAGATTGCCACCGGCCTCTTCTACCCCGCCTTCGGGAACGAGGACCACCTCTACTACGCGGGCGTGATCATGTGCTCACTCGGCACCGGCCTCTCGCTCCTCTGTTCATCGATGTGGCTCCAGAAGCAGATCGGAGACAACCACGGCGAGACCTTCTTTCGGGACCACATGAAGTCGGTCTACTTCGACCTTCGGCTCGGTTTCGCAATCCTCGCGCTCCTTTCCTTCTTTTACCTGACGATCGGGTTCGTGGTCCTGAACGAGCATGGCATGCCGGCCTTCGAGCAGGACCTGATGGTCTCGGTTATCGGCCACACCATGGACGTGATCCCTTTTGGAATGACCATCTTCGTCGCGATCTCGTTTCTGACTCTCTTCATCTACCTGATAGGTGCGACGGATGGGCGGGCACGAGCCGTCGCCTGGATCCTGAAGCAGACGGTCCCCACACGGGTATCCGAGGACTGGCTCTACCGGGGCGTGGTGGTCTTCTTCTCCCTGATCTTCATCACCTTCGCCTACTATGGCAGCAAGTACACGATCAAGGACGTCCTGACCCTTTCGGTGTTCATGTTCGGGCTGGTCGGATTCATGCTGATCTGGCTCGATCGGCGGCTGCCAGCCTACGCTCGTGGCTCCCGCCTCTGGTATGCGATCATGCTGCTCGGATCGGCCCTCTTCCCCGTGGGTGCCGTCTTCTACGGCATGATGTGATCGCTGGGTACAGGGCAGATGTGCTGGTTCCTCGTACCAACTGGGTCGGATAATTCCGGGTAAAGAAAAGAGAGATGTGTCCCCGGATCACGGGGGATATATGCCGTTGAATCCGCTGCCGATGGCTCCCTGCAGGAGCCCCACGTCGACTCCCAGCAGTGATGCCGCAGAGAGGCCGACGACGAGCGCGAGTATCCCGCCGATCGTGATCATCAACAGATCGCGTCGTTTCATAATTCTCATTGTATCGATCGGATAGAAAAAGGTTACGATCATCCCGGGACCGGCGCCGCGTAGATCGCGGTTTTTCCTCCCCGGTAGTCCTGCCAGATGATGGAGTCGCGGCCGACGGCCGGCCAACCCTGGTCCTCGGGCTGGGTGCAGACCGGGTACTCGGTCATCGTGGAGAGGTTGAACGCGTAGATGTCCCAGTTCTGGTGCCGCCCGTCGACCCACGCGACCGTGTCGTTTCGGACCTTCGGGAGCCACTGGCGGGCCGGCTCATCGCAGACGACTCGCTCCTCCTTCGAAGAGAGGTTGTAGAGGTAGATGTCGAAACCACGTCCCGAACGGTAGTCCTGCCAGACGATCAGGTTCCCCGAGACCGACGGTAGCCACTGACCCCTTTTCTCCCTGCAGATCACCAGTTCCTCACCTCTTGACAGATTGTAGGCGTAGATATCCCCCGCCGTCTCGTATCCCATCCGGTAGTCCTCCCAGACGACCACGTCCCCGTCGATGTCCGGGTCGTACTGAGTCTGGGGCTGGATACAGATCGCCCGTTCGGTTCCCGTGACGAGGTCGAAGAGGTAGATGTCGGGGTCCCCGTTCCGTTCATCGACCCAGACGATCCGATCCCCCGAGATGACGGGGTGTGACTGTTTTGCCGGGTGCAGGCAGATGGGTGTCTCCTCCCCCGTGGTGAGGTTAAAGAGGTAGATGTCCCAGTTCCCGTTCCGCTTGTCCTGCCAGACCACCCGGTCCCGCCAGATGGAGGGGGTGAACTGAAGCGAGGGGTGCGGGGAGACGATCCGCGAAGTGTGGTTGATGAGCGAGAAGACCTCGATCTGCGTGACCTGTCCGATTCCGTGTTCCTCCCAGGCAACGAGGTCACCGCTGGTCTCAGGGTAGAGCGGGCTTGAACCGGTGGGAGAGATCCTGGTGCCGTCGGCGGACCAGGTGGTGGGGTCTGACGGCTCGAGGGCGACGAGGAAGAGGGCGACGAGCATCAGCAGGACGACCCCTCCGATCAGCAGCAGGCGTCTGTTCATCGTGTATCCACAAAGAGGGTTATGCGCGCCGAGTTCTAACCGTTCCGGTACACAAAGGTCCGGGCTCGCCGTTTCAAAAAGGAGGATGAAAGGTTGATTAGCATTATAGATCATGATCGATAGGGAGAGGTGGGGAGCATCGACCACATCCGCTGCATGACCTGCCAGTACTATGTTGTTTCCGATCCCATGTCTCCAGACCAGGGAGAATGTCGCAGACGGGCGCCGCGCTTCCCCGGGGATGGAGCGTCTGCCGGGTTTCCGCACGTGCGTGAAGACTGCTGGTGCGGAGAATGGCTCTCCGAGACTCTGGCGGCGCCTGAACCGGTCCGACTCCGCCCCACCGTCTGTCGGGCGATGGTCGATCCCTTTGTCGAGTCGGACGATGCAAAGAGCGAGTTCAACGACATCTGGCTCCCGTGATCCGGACAGTACCTCCCTCCTATCCACCCCGGGACGACGTTGGTCATGACTGTGCTCCGGTTCTTTTTCGGGGAGCGTTCCCGGCATTCGCACGAGCATGCCCAGCTCCGTGAGGTCGCGGATACCCTTGCGGCATCGGACCTCGAAGGTCCAATCTCTCTCGTATCGAACTTTCTCCTCGCGAACGGCGAGGTTGACTGCCTGCTCGTGATGCCCCACGGGCTCGTGATCCTCGACCTCAAGGCGTACCTCGGCACGGTCGATGGGGTCGAGGAGGGAGAATGGCGTGTGATCGGGCCCGACGGAACCGAGACCCTCCTCCCGGTCAACCTCTTTCACCAGCTCAGGACCCTCCGGTACGACCTCATCCGCCGGCTCTTTCGGATTCACGATGATGCATTCCCGCAGATCGAAGACGCTGACCTGCGTAAGGTCGCCGCATGGGGATACTTCCGTCCCGGTTCGACCTACCCGCCGGGCCAGGTGGAGAAGGACCGGGTCAGGTGGTTCGATATCGTGACCGCCGATACGCTGGTGGAACGGCTGCATCTTGTTCACGCGGGCTTCACGATCGGAGAGGAGGAGATGGACGCGATCGTCCGTGAGCTCCGGGTCGTTTCCGCGATGGGAATCGCCCCTTCAGGAGATGCACCTGCTCGCCCGCCACCGCCGCCAGGCGCACTCGGCGCCCCTTACGTTCTCGAGCAGGCGCTCGTCGAGCGGATGGATGCGCTCGTCGCCCGGATGGAGGCGATACCCCGTGCGATTGCGGACCTCGCCCGTCCCGAGGAGTCCTGTGCCCCTCCTCCCGCAGGGGAGAAACCCTTCGAAGTCGCCGCAGGGGTTTGCTCGGACGCCGTTGGGCCCGACGAGTCCACGGGTTCGCTCGCAGAGCAGGTCCGCCGGTTTGTCTGTACCGAGTATGCCTCCCGTGCACGGCAGGAAGGACGCACCGAGTTCTCCGTCACCTCGGGCGAGGTGCACCGGGCGATGGGCCTCTCGAACCGCATGCCCTCCGTCTGCGGAGCACTCCGAAGCCGGCGGCTGGAGGAGGACTGCAGGATCGACCTGGTGGAGGAGATCCGGTCCGTGCGCGTCCGGGAGAACAGCGCGACGAACCGCTTCGTCTTCAGGTTGAGGGAGTGAGATAGCAGGCCCGAGTCGTCAGGTCTTCTCCACTGGGAACCCAGCCGCTACCCAGGCAGCGAACCCCCCGAGGACGTTTCCGACCATTTGTACCCCTCGTGCTGCCAGCAGGCTCGCACCGAGGCTTCCCTTGAACCCGACATCACAGTGGACCATGATAAGCCGGTCGAGTGGAACCTCGTCGATCCGGCGGGGGAGCTCCCCTGCATAGATGTGCATCGAACCCGGGATCGCCCCCCTCTCCTCCCGGTTCGTGCTGTCGCGGACATCCAGTACCAGGACCTCGTCCAGGCGAGCGTTCAGTTCCTGCACCGTCCAGGTCTCGATCCTGCCGACAGCGCGGGCCCCGCGGAGCCAGGAGGCGAAGCCCCCTCCCAGGTACCCGGCGATGTTGTCGAACCCGAGACGGACGAAGTGGGCCGCCGCATCGTGGATCTCCTGGTTGAAATCGTCGACCAGGGCGATGGGCGTGTCGTAGTCGAGTGTCCAGCCGATGAAGAGGGGGAGCCCGTCCCTCCAGATGTTGATGCTCCCCGGGACGTGGCCCGCCGCGAACGCGGTTGGAGAACGAATATCGACCACCTGCATCCCTTCGAGGTCCGCCGGTGTGAGCGGATGCAGGGTGCAGAGATCGGGCGTCACCGGCGGGCCGGCGAGGTTGAGGCGCTCCATCTCCCTGAAGTAGGGTGCGATGTACCCCCTCTCTCGCGCCTTGCGGCTGACGAACGTCTCACGGTCGAGCTGGAGGTACGGATTCGAGGTCCGTTCGATTCCGATCGTGGTGAACGGGAGGTCGCTGATCGACGGGCCGCAGACCGACCCGGCCCCGTGCGCAGGGCAGACGATCGTCCCGTCCCCGAGGGGCAGGAGGACCTGGTGCAACGAGTCGTAGAGGCGCCGTGCGTTCGCCACCGGGTCATCGCCCGCGAGGTCGACCCGACCGACGGAGCCTGCGAAGAGGGCGTCCCCGGAAAAGACCATCACCGGCCGATGCGGGACCGATGGCTCGTAGAGGGCGAACGACAGTGACTCATTCGTGTGGCCTGGTGTCTCCAGCGCGACGACCTGGAGGGGGCCGACCTGGAACCGGTCCCCGTGGTGCGCGGGCGAGCCGAATGCGAACGGAATGGCGGAGCCGTGATGGATCGCCGCGCCGGTACGTCGTGCCAGGTCGACCGTGCCCGTCACGTAGTCTTCGTTCCGGTGCGTCTCGAAGAGATGCGTGATCGACGCCCGGTGCGCCGCCGCCCGGTCGAGGTAGACGTCACCGTCCCTTCGTGGGTCGATCACAGCCGCTTCGCCGTTGCCCCCGACGAGGTACGACTGGTGGGCCAGACCTTCGGACCGAATTATTTCTAAGAACATACCGATACTCCTTTCTCATTCCAGGGAACCGAAAATGCTAACGATGCATCCTATCCCATGGTAGTTAAACAGAACTGTTCGCGGTCTTCCATGCACGCATCCACCTGCCTCCTCGTCCTCCTCCTCGTCGTCACAGCCGTCCCCACGGTCGACGGTGCGAGCCGGCTCCTGCTCTCCTCGGTTCCTCCCGGCGCCGAGGTCCTGGTAAATGGAAGCGTGGCGGGCACGACCCCGGTCGACCTCACCCGCGCTCCGGGCACATACGCCGTCACTTTCCGACTCGATGGCTATGACCCGTACGAGACCGTCGTCCTGCTCGCATCGGACGAAAGCCGATCGGTGGAGGCGCTCCTCCGGGTCGCTCCCGGCGTGGGGACGCTCCGGGTGACGAGCACCCCTGACGGGGCGGAGGTCTATCTCGATGGGACGGTGATCGGCCGAACACCCTACGCCTCGGGGAGAATCGATGCGGGGACGCACGACATCGCCCTCGTCCTCGAGGGCTTCGACCGGTACGTCGAGCAGATCACCGTCCTGGATGGACGACTGACCCGGGTCGAGGTGGCGCTCACCCGGACGCCGACGACGGGCACCCTCGCGGTCCTCTCCTCCCCGGCAGGTGCGTCGGTCCGGGTCGACGGGGTGGACCGGGGCCAGACCCCGTTCGAGGGACGGGGGTTCGGACCCGGAACGCACCTGGTTGAACTGCGAATGGCAGGGTATCAGGACTACCGGGTCCAGGCGGTCGTCGGGGCGAACCGGCGGACCGAGGTCGTCACGACCCTCGAACCCCTGCCGCCTCCCGGACGCCTTTTCATCACGTCGGAACCTTCCGGGGCAGATGTCTCTCTCGATGGAGTGGTGCGGGGTCTCTCCCCCATCACTCTCGAGGCATCCCCAGGAGTGCACGAGGTCCGGCTGGGAGCGGACGGGTACCAGGCGGAGACGGTGATCGCGCAGGTCGTGAGCGGGAACGAGACCCCGCTCCACCTCTCCCTCCTTCCCGCCACCAGTGGGACGGCGTCTCCTTCCTCCGTCACGGGTTCGGTTCGCGTCGTCTCCGAGCCGCAGGGAGCCGCAATCATCGTGGACGGGGAGCAGCGGGGGGTCGCACCGAGAACGGTACGGGGGCTCTCGCCGGGGGAACACCGACTTGTCCTCTCGGTGTCGGGGTACTCATCGCACGAGGAGACGATCTCTGTGATAGCCGGTGAGACCCTGCTCGTGAACCGGACACTGGCCCGATCGATTACAACCCCGTCGAACCGGACGACGGCGACCACGACACCGGCGAAGTCCGCCATCTCCCTGTCCGCCTCAACTTCGGCACTCGTCCTCGCGCTCCTCCTCGCCACGCGCCGTCGCACCTGAACCCTTGTGAGCCGCAATACTGATGTACCCGCGATGTAATGGTTGTATGACGTCTCGTCCTGGAGGCTGTATCTCCGTATGAACCAGCGAACCCTGCAGGGCTGCCGTGCCGGGATGGCACTGCTGCTCATCCTGTTGGCCGGTGCGCTCTGTGCCGGCCCTGCGGCCGCCGTCGACCCCGGGGAGTCCTCCCGGGCGGTTGCCGCCTCCGTGCTTGCTGCCGAGAGCACCGACCATCAGGAGGAATCGTGCCTCTCGACCCCGCTCCTGGAATGGCTCGACAGTCACGGGCAGCCCGAACTCCAGGCTTCGACCGGTCCCGAGGCGCGGACCTTCGTCTATGTCCTTCTCGAGGCTGGCACCCCGACATCGGTCCTGGACCGCGTGCTCACGGGGATCGATGACCGGGACGAAGGAGCCGGGATCGTCACGGCGCGGGTTACGGTGGACGAGCTCCGCGCTCTCGCGGTGACTCCGGCGGTCCGGTCTGTCCGCGAAGTGAGCCGACCGGTCCTCTCATCAGGTCGGATCACCTCAGCCGGCGACGCGATCCTTCGGGCCGACCTCGTTCGGGCCCGTACCGGGCTCACGGGGAGCGGCATCCGGGTGGGCGTGATCTCGGACGGGGTCGAGAGCCTCGCCGAGGCGCAGGCAGGCGGCGACGCCCCCCAGGGTATCCACATCGTCTCGAACCAACAGGGTGGCGACGAGGGGACGGCGATGCTCGAGATCGTTCATGACCTTGCCCCGGGAGCCGAGCTCTACTTCCACGACCACGGCGACAGCATCCTGGAGTTCAACCAGGCGATCGACTCCCTTGCCGCAGCGGGCTGCCGGGTGATCGTCGACGACGTGGCCTGGCCGCGTGAGCCCTTCTTCGAGGATGGCGTGATTGCCACTCACCTGGCGGGCCTCCTGGCCTCCCACGACATAGTCTACGTGAGTGCGACCGGCAACTACGCGCGCCAGCACTACCAGGGCCTCTTCCGAAACGGAAACGATGGTTTCCACGACTTCTCGGGGACCGGTTCCGATCGCCCGTTCCTCTACGCAGACCTCCCCAGCGGCTCCTCGATCCAGGTGGTGCTCCAGTGGGACGAGCCGTTCGGCGCTTCAAGCCAGGACTTCGACCTCTTCCTGGTCGACACGATCACCGGCGAGATCCTCGACTCCTCCATGAACGCGCAGCACAGGAACGGAGATCCGTTCGAGGCGTTCGTCTGGAACAACTACGGGCAGGACCTCGAGGCGGCGATCGTGGTGTTCGACGCGAGCGGCGGTGGGACCGGCAGGACCCTCGAGCTCTATGCGTATCCATCGACCACCGCATCCCTGTACGACGAGAACCTGGTCGCTGGAGACGGGATCTATGGTCACCAGGCAGTTCCGTCCGTTGTGTCCGTGGGCGCTGTGAGCGCGGCGGACCCCGAGACGATCGAACCGTTCTCCTCGAACGGGCCCGTAACCCACGTCTCCCCGGTTCGAACGGTCCGCCAGAAGCCCGATATCTGCGGGATAGACCGGGTCGAAGTCTCGGGGGCCGGAGGGTTCAGGACGACCTTCGTCGGTACGTCGGCGGCCTCACCCCATATTGCCGGTGTTTGCGCCCTGGTCTGGTCCGCTCGTCCAGGAATCTCCGCGGACGAGGTGCGATCTTCTCTCTATCGATCGGCGACCGACCTCGGTGCCTTCGGGTGGGACCCGGTCTTCGGGTACGGACGCGCCGATGCACTCACGATGTACAGCATCATCACCACGGGTGCCGTAACTCCTCAACCGACGTTGCCCCCAACCCCGGTGACAACGACACCGGGCATGGTGATTACCCCGACATCCCCGACACCGACACCCGTCCCGACCGTCGAGTTCGGCCGGACTCCCTTCGGTCGACGTTCCTCCGGTAGCAGTTTCGGGTCGGGCGGGACGACCGGCCCGGTGGTGACGACCCCCTCGCCCACCCTGCTCCCGACCGGGCGGGGTGGCGGTGAGTCCGGCACGACCTCCCGACCGTTCCAGCGGTGGTACCCGTTCGACGGTTGGGGGATCGCCCGATAGGTGCCGATCTACAGGATCGGCTTAATCCCCTTCCCAATCAAACCATCCTGGTATGACTGTGGACCGGGATCAGGCGATCTTCGAGGCGGGTATCAAACTCGGGGCGCTCTATCACCAGTGGGTGGGAACCCCGATCTCACCCCAGACCTCCGAGGTGGTCGAGGAGGCGATCGAGCAGGCGGTCGGCCTCCAGCCGTGCGTCGAGGAGATCACGGTTCGTCTCGATACACGGAGGATGCGCCCGAACGAGTTCGGGTACAGCGAGCTCTCTGGCCTGATGTTCGACGTTGAGATCACGACCCGGTGCAACGATACAACCTGCCGCGCTCGCCTCGCCCCCCACGGCGAATATCCCCTGATGTCGATCCTCTCCATCCATGATGCCGCATCGGTTTCCGATCACCGATGATCACATCCATATCGACCTCCTGAACGGACGGGGGGTCGAAGCGGCAAAGGAGTTCTTCCGCGCCGGCGGGACGCATATGTTCCTTGTCGCCAAGCCGTCCTGGTCGTTCGGCATCGTTCCCTCCTGCGGGGACGACTACCGGGCGGTCTTCGATGCGACCCTTGCGGTGGCAGACAAGGTGCGACAGGTCGGCCCGGTCGTCTTTCCGGTGCTCGGTGTCCACCCGGCGGAGATCACGTACTTCGCCGATCGCCGCCCCGCAGCGGAGTCCGCCCGTATCATGGAGGAGGGGCTCGAAGTTGCAGCAGAGTACGTGCGGGAGGGGCGCGCCGTGGCCCTCAAGAGCGGACGCCCGCACTACGACGCAGGGGAGGAGATTGCCTGCCTCTCGAACCGGGTACTGGCCCGGGCCCTCACCCTTGCAGCTCGCGAGGGGTGCGCCCTCCAGATCCATGCCGAGAGCGGTCCGTGCGAGGACGTCGTCGGCATGGCCCGCGCGGCCGGGATGGACCCCACCCGAGTGGTCAAACACTTCGCCGATCCCTCGACCCCCCTCGTCCCGTCCCTGATAGCCCGGCACGAGGCGGTCCCCGAGGTTGCCGGCACCGGGCGAGGATTTATGCTCGAGAGCGACTACATGGACGAGCTCGAGCGGCCGGGAGCCGTGATCGGGCCTAAATCCGTCCCGCGCTTCACGCTTCGCCTGATCGAGAGTGGTGCTCTCGACGAGGAGGCCCTCGTCCGCTGCCACGTGGAGACCCCGTCTCGCACCTACGGGGTCGAGATCGTCCTCTGACAAAAAGACGCCCATACGAGCACTTTTTTAATCACTCCGGGCGACCAGATGAGCAGCATGTATCTCAAGGTTCACCGCGTGCCGGGCGAGGGCGAGGTGGTGGCGATCTGCGACCGGGAGCTGCTGAACCGGACCCTCAGGCACGGGGGCGTGGACGTCCGTATCACCGGGGGCTTCTTCGGTGATCGGCTCGTGGACGAAAAAGAGGCACGGGAGGCCCTCCGTTCGGCCGGGAACATCAATCTCTTCGGCAGACGCTCGGTACGCCTCGCGTGCGACATCGGGCTCCTGAGCGAGTCGGACTGCCTGATGATTGAGGACGTACCGCACGCCCAGGTCTATCTCATCTGACATGGAGATCCGGACTTCGTTCTGCCCGCGGTGCGGGGCATCGACCGAGGGCGAAGGGCTCTGCGGTCGGTGCCGACTCGCCGGGACGCAATGGATCGAGTGCGATTCGCGTGCCGTCCACACCTACTGCCCCAGCTGTGGCGCCCAGAAGCGAGGACAGGTCTGGACCGACTCCGAGCAGGTGAGAGACGAGATCGGCCCATCACTCGCCCTCTCGGCGGTCCACCTCCATCACGAGGTCCGCCGGCCCGAGTTCCAGGTCACGATCCGAGATATCTCCAGCAACCGTTCCTCCGCCGATGTGGAGGTGAGCGGGTTTCTCTTCGGCGAGCCCGTCCGGGAGGTGTGCACCGTGGAGCTCGTCTGGCAGAAAGAGCAGTGCACCCGGTGCAACCGGATCGCCGGGTCGTACTACGAAGGGGTCGTCCAGGTCCGCGCGACCGGCCGGAAGCTCACCGAGCGCGAGCTTCGAGAGGCGGAGAGGATTGCGAACGAGACGGAGACCGCCCACCAGTCCGAGGGGGACCGCCTCTCGTACATCTCCGACCTGCAGGTGACCCGCGACGGTCTCGATATCGTCGTCGGGTCACAGTCGATCGGTCTCGGGATCACCCAGGCGATCGCCACGCGTCTCGGCGGACGGTATTCGACCCACCCGAAGCTTGTGGGGGAGAAGGCCGGTCGGCCGATCTATCGGGTCACCTACCTGGTACGGCTCCACCCATACCTCCGTGGTGACGTGATCCGGGTGCAGGGGTCCGACCTCGAGGTCGTCTCGGTCGAGGGTCACCACCTCAGGGCCGTCGACCTGCTCTCCGGCCGTACCAGGACGGTCCGGGAGAGCGAGGAGAAACGGCTGATAGGACACAGATCCGGAGCAGTCGATGCCCTCGTCGCCTATATTGACCGCGGGATGCTCGGACTCCTCGAACCGGAATCGGGACGGACCCTCGAGGTCCCACGGCCCGAGTGGCTCAACGTGGAGGCAGGGGACCAGGTCAGGGTTCTTCGGGACGGGGACCGTCTCCTCGTCCTCGGGTGATTTCGTTGCGGGTGAGGCAGGTTCCGACAGCGGCCATCCGGCAGTACTGTTGTGCCGACTGGGTCGACCCTGACCGCCGGCCGTACGTCGTGGGCACCACCGCGTTCGTGCCCGTCCGGGACGGGTACTCGTGGGAGATGGACCTGCCCGAGCGGTGTGATCGCGCAGTCCGGGGGTTCCAGCGTCTCGGTGACCTGGTCCTCTTTCACGGGGAGCGCCCGGACAGTGGTGCGGTGCAGGACGCGGTCCGGCGTTGCAGTCCCCGGGGGGTGCTCTGGGTCATGGGGCACGAGGGCAACGAGCGGCTCCCTAGGGTCGAGGTTCTCTGGGGTGAGTCAGGGGAGGTCGTTCACCGTGAGTGTGGACTCAGTTACCGGCTCGACCCGTCGCAGGTCATGTTCTCCCAGGGGAACCGCGAGGAGAAGGTTCGGCTCGCTCACCTCGTCCAGCCCGACGAAAGGGTAGCCGACCTCTTTGCCGGGATCGGGTACTTCGTTCTCGGGCTCGCCCGCGCAGGGGCATGTGTCCATGCGATGGAGATCAACCCTGTGGCCCACGGGTATCTCTGCCGGAATGTCGACGAGAACGGACTGGCCGACCGGGTGCAGCCGGAATGTGGGGACTGTCGCGATCTTCTCAGGGGAATATACGACCGGCTCGTGCTCGGGCATTTCGACGGACCCTGTTTCTTGGAGGACGCCCTTGCCCATGTCAGGGTGGGGAGCCGGCTCCATGTTCATGCCATCGAGTCACGTGCCGGTGAGCTCGGTCCTGACCTTGCCCGGCGGGCAGAGGCGATGGGACTTCCGCTCACCTCTTCTGTTCGCGTGATCAAGAAGTACGCGCCGGGCCGTCTTCACACGGTCCACGACCTGGTGATCACGTGATGTTCCAGACACTTGAAGGAAAGACGATCGTGCTCGCGGTGACCGGTTCGATCGCCGCGGTCGAGACGGTCCGGCTCTCGCACGAGTTACGGCGCCGGGGCGCAGAGGTGCAGGCGGTCCTCTCGCCCGCAGCCACCCGCATCGTCCACCCCGATGCCCTCACCTACGCCACCGGTCGCCCCGCGATCACCGCACTCTCCGGCCTCGTCGAGCACGTCACCTGGTGCGGTGCGAAGGGGGCAGCCGACCTGCTTCTGGTCGCTCCCTGCACGGCGAACACGATCGGTAAGATCGCGAACGGGATCGACGACACCACCGTGACGACCTTTGCCACCACCGCGCTCGGAAGCGGGACTCCCGTGCTGGTCGTCCCGGCGATGCACGAGACGATGTACCGTCACCGGGCGGTCGCGGAGAACCTCGAACGTCTGAACTCCCTCGGCGTCGAGGTGGTGCCGCCTCGAGTCGAGGAGGAACGCGCCAAGATCGCCGATATCGAGACGATCGTGCTCCGAGCCGAGAGAGCGGTCAACCCTGGCCCCCTCCGGGGGCGGCGCGTCCTCGTGACGAGCGGCGCCTGCCGCGAAACGGTCGACGACGTTCGCGTTCTCACGACGAGGTCGTCCGGCCGGATGGGGCGGGCGATAGCGCTCGAGGCCTTCCGGCGCGGAGCGGAGGTGACCGTGGTCCACGCGGATCACTTCCCCTGCGTCAGGAACATCGCGGTCGAGAGTGCCCGGGAGATGCGCGATGCGGTCCTCTCCGTCGGTGAGACGGAAGGTATCGACATCTACGTCTCTGCCGCCGCGGTCTCGGACTTCGCACCGGTCCGATACTCCGGAAAGATCCCGAGCGGCAGCCCGGCGACGATCATGCTCGAGACGCTCCCGAAGGTCCTCGACGAGGTGATCGAGCGGTACCGACCGACCGCGATCGCCTTCAAGCTCGCACGGGACGCCGATGCCCAGGCCGCCACCCTTCTCGAAAAGGGGGCGTCTCTCGTGGTGGCGAACACACCCGAGGCGATGGGGGCATCGGAGGGGACGTTCGCTCTCCACTCACCGCGGGGGATCCTCGAGGTCGAGGGGACGAAGGAGGAGGTGGCCGCAGCCCTATGGTCGAGCGTGCAGTAGCCTGGTCTCCCGGGCACATATCGGGGTATTTTCAGCGGTGCACCGATCACGACGGGGGTGTGACCGGGTCGATCGGCGGCGGGGTGGTGATCACCGAGGGTGTGACGGTCGAGGCGGTGCCTTCGTCGTCACCCCGGGTCCGGATCTGTTGCCGTAGCCCCGGGGGCAGCCTCAGGATCACGGAAGGATCTCCTCCCGTGGAACACCTCATGGCCAGGCTCGGTGTTCAAGCCGACCTGACCACGACCTGTACCCTCCCGATCGGAGCCGGTTTCGGGCTCTCGGCCGCCGCCCTCCTCGCTTCGGGAACGGCCCTCTCGGCCCTCTTCCGACTCAGGCTCTCGCGGGCCTCGATCGCTGCCGAGGCCCACGCCGTCGAGGTGCTCTTTCGGACCGGCCTTGGGGACGTCGCTGCGGAACTTGGGGGTGGTGTCGTTGTCCGGCGCACACCGGGCATCAATGGTGAGATCCTCCGTCACCGGACCGACGATCCGATCTGGGCCGTCTCGTTCGGCCCCATCTCGACTCGAGGCGTCCTGGACTCCGAGGAGGCGATGGACCGTATTCGGGCCGCCTTTCCAGGAACCGAGCCGGGTGGTCTGGCCTCGATGGTCGAGATCTCTCGCGGCTTCGCCGAGACGAGCCAGCTCGTGACAGGACGCGTCCGTGCCGCGCTCGAGGCGTGCGACGAAGCCGGGGTGTTGGCCTCGATGACAATGCTCGGCGAAGGCGTCTTTGCCGTCGGCGTGGATGCCCCCGTGGTGCTCGCTCCATTCGGGCACGTGTACCGGCTCGCCGTGGCGACCCACGGGTTCCACCTGATGGAGACAGGCGCATGATCCCTCCAGACCACCCCCGGTATCGCTCGCTCGTCATCCGTGAGCGGCTCGCTCGCTGCGCACGCGAGGGCGTCGTGGCCCTCGAGGGACTGACCGCACACGGCCGGGCGGAGGCCTTCGACTACCTGATCGGCGAGAGGAGCACCGCTTCGGCCCGAGAGGCGGCCCGGGTTGCCGCCGCACTCGTCTATCAGGCTCGTCACCCGGTCCTCTCGGTGAATGGGAATACGGCCGCGCTGGCGGCAGCCGAATGCGCCCTATTCCAGGAGGTCACCGGCTGTGATATCGAGGTGAACCTGTTCCACCGGACCGAGGAGCGGATCACCCGGATCACGCGGATCCTTGAGGATGAGGGAGCGACCGTGCTGAAGGGAACCCCAGAGCGTTGTATCCCGCTCCAGCACGACCGGGCTCTCTGCCTCCCCCATGGGATCGGGAGCGCCGACCTTGTCCTGGTCCCGCTCGAGGACGGGGACCGGTGCGAAGCCCTTCGGGAGATGGGTCGGACCGTCGTCACGATCGACCTCAACCCGCTCTCGCGAACGGCACGGAAGGCATCCCTGACGGTTGTGGACGAGCTGACTCGTGCTCTTCCCCTCATCGTAGAGGCGTACCGCGGTATGAGCCCGGCAGAGGCGGACACCCTCGTCAGCGGGTACGATAATACTTATCTTTTGAAGGCCGCAATAGCTGAGATCGTCCGGGAGTTGAGTCGTGCTCTGGATTGAGAGATACCGTCCCGGGACCTTTGACGAGATCATCGGACAGGAACGGGCCACGGCATTTCTTCGCTCGTTTGCCGAGCGACGCTCCATGCCACATCTCCTGGTCGCCGGGCCGAGCGGATCGGGACGGATGAGTGCCGTGCATTGCCTCGGGCGGTCCCTGTACGGTGAATACGTACAAGAGAATACCACTATCATCGCGAGTGGGGACCTCTTTGGAGAGGGCCGGGCCTACCTCGAGGCGGATGAGCGTTTCTCGCACCTCTACCGCAAGGATGAGAGTCTGCTTGCCAATGTGAAGCGGATTGTCCGGACCTATGCAGCGATCCGCCCCTTCAACGCCGAGTTCAAATTGATGGTCTTTCTCGAGGCGGACGCCCTCCCCGTTGAGATGCAGCAGGCACTCCGCCGGACCATGGAGCGATCATCCAGGACCTGCCGGTTCGTCTTCGTCACGGCGCGGCAATCAGCAGTGCTTCCTCCGATCGCGTCCCGGTGTTTTCCGGTCCCCTTTCAACCGATCCCTGTCGACCTGGTGATCGCCCACCTCGAGCGGATCCTACTGGATCAGGGGGGCATTTCTGTCCCCGAGGACGACCTGGCGATGATCGCCGCTGCATCGAAGGGGGACCTCCGCCGCGCGATCATGCTGCTCGAGTTGACCGTCCGGACGGGAACTCCCCTGCAGATCGATGCGTACGAGCAGACCGAGGCGGGGGCGATGGCGAGGGAGGCGATGGCGGCGATCGATGAGGGAGACCTGACAACGGCGCAGCGCCTGGTCGAGTCGATGATGATCGATGGAGGGCTCTCCGGGCGCGAGGCCCTGTTGGAACTCCGGAAGGCGGTCCGTCGCCAGCGAAACGACCCCAGGATTGCCATCGCGCTCGCCGATACCGACGCGCGGCTTGCCGCGGGAGCCGGGGAGTTCATCCAGATCGGGGCGTTCCTCGCCGATATCATGGAGGATTGCCGATGACGGAGCCGGCTAAAGTCCAGCGCCACTACGACGAAATGGCCGAGATATACGACCGTCGGTACACCGAGGGGACGGGCCAGTCGTACCACCGGCACATCTCCGACCAGGTGATCGGATGGCTCCCGCCCGGCGGATGTCTTCTCGACATCGGGTGCGGCACCGGCCTCTTCGTTGAGCGGTACCTCGAGCGGGGCGGCCACGGGATTGGCCTGGACATCTCACCGAAGATGATCGAGCGAGCGCGGGACCGTGCCCCGTTGGCCAACTGGACCGTGGGGACGGGGGAGTCTCTCCCCTTCCGCGATAACACCTTCGACGCGGTCTCGAGCCTCCTCGCCTTCTCGTACTTCAAGGACCCCGAGGGGATGCTCGCCGAGGTGTTTCGGGTCCTCCGGCCAGGTGGAAGGGTCGCGCTCTGTACGCTCGGGAGGAATTTCCTGACCGCGGGCCTGCCGGCGATCCACACTCTGGGAGAGCTCGCACGGGTGCGCCAGGTCGGGATGGGCAATTTTGGTGAGCACTACTACACGGATGCAGAGATGGAGTCCCTCTTTACCGGGGCCCAGTTCGTCGATGTCCGGGTGAAGCGGTGTTCGTTCGCCCACCTCAACCTGGCGCGTCCGGTCTACCACCTTGCGCGGCGGATTGAGCCGATCGTGGAAAAGAGGCTCCCGTACCTGGCCTACAACATCTGTGCGACCGGTCGAAAGCCCCACCCATAAAAAAAGGCGAGATCAGGAACGCCGGGCCGCGAGACGGCTCCGAATCCGTCTCTTCTTCTCGATGGCCGCCGCCGCCGCCGCCTCGACTCGTGCTGTCATCATCTCGACGTCACCCTTCTGCGTATCCACGACCTTCTTGAGCGGGGTGTACGCCGCCTCCCGGAAACGGGGCGTGAAGTCCTGTTCCTGGCCGTCCACCACCAGGACGGCCTGTGCCGGCCCCGCCTCGACCCGGCCGATCTCCTCGCACCGAACCCCCGCACCCCGAATCAGGTCAGCGATCGCGTCGACCGCTTCACGCGGGGCGGCGATCAGGAGCGCGTCGAGCGAGACCCCAAGGGGGTCGATTCCGAGGGTGTCGAGCATCGTCTTCACCTCGGGGTCCACGAGGGGTCCGATCGCCTTCTCCTCGACCACGATCCGGCAATCTGCCGTGCGCGCCATCTCGTGCGCGTCCCCCCGGAGTCCGCCGTTGGTGACGTCGGTCATTGCGTGGACCGTCTCGAGAAGCGGGCTGTCGATCAGGGCCCGGCAGGCATAGAGGAACTGGAGGTTAATGGTCCGGTCCACCACCTCCGCGTGGCCCGAATAGAGGGCAGCAGTCGCGATCGTCCCCCCCCCAGCTCCCTCGGTCATCAGGAGCACGTCACCGGGGGCGAGGCCCCGCCGGGCGGTCAGGTGGCGGGCGATCCCGACCGTGCCGACGCACCCGGTCATCCGCGAGCCGAGCACCATGTCCCCTCCGATTCGGAGGGTGGAACCGGAGACGAGCGGCACCCCGAACTCCTCGCCCACGGTCGTGATCCCGGCGGTATAGTCGAAGATCTTCGCCACATCCCCGTCGTCGGCGACGTGGATGTCCGAGAAGAGGAGGATCGGACGGGCTCCCATCACCAGCACGTCGCGGAGGGTCGCCCGTGTTGCGTGGAAACCGGCGAGAAACGGGAAGTCCGAGAGACGGGAGTGCATCCCGTCCACTGCGCAGCAGACATAGTCATCTCCCACCCGGACTGCCCCGGCGTCATCCATCTCGTCGACCCCCACCGACGCCGTGGTCGTCCCGATGATCCGGGCGATCTGGCTATGGGCGAAGAAGTCGCCCGTACCCCGGGATCCGACCCCGAACTCTCCCATCGTGACCCCGGACGCGGTGGTCTCGAAGAGGTCCCCCTCAAGGCCGCTCGTCAGGAGTGCCTCGTCGACGACCGCCCGGGCGAACGCCGTCGCATATGCCCTCTCGACCGGTTTGAACTCCAGGACCCGGTCCGCGAGCGCCTCCTCGATGGCTTCCCGGTCCTGTCCGGTGCGCACCCCTCTCCGGGCGAAGTCCTCGACATCCATCAGGCCCGTCCTCCACCTTCGAGTCGCTCAAGGAGCCACGCCATGTTCCGGCCGAGCGTCAGCATCGTTGCGATCCCCTCTTCATCGGTCTCGACGTCGCCGGGCCCGAGCCCAACGCCGACGTTCCAGTAGGACGACCCGACCACGATCATCTCGCCGATTAAAAAGAAGTGATTGATGGTGTCGAAGGCGTGGACGGCTCCCGCTCGTCGATTGACGACCACAGCTGCGCCCGGCTTACGGGCGAGCAGGTTCCCGTTCGCCCGGGTCACGTAGCCAGCCCGATCGATCAGGGCCTTCATCTCGCTCGAGACGTCGGCGAAGTAGGTAGGAGATCCGAGGAGGATTGCGTCCGCCCCGACCATCTTTTCGATCAGACCGTTCATCCCATCGGTTTCGTTGACGCAGCGCCCATCCTTTCTCTCGAAACATTTTCCACAGGCGAGGCATCCCCGGAGCGGCAGGCCCCCTACCTGGACGAGTTCGGTCTCGTGACCGGCTGCCTCCAGCTCCTTCAGTGCGTACCGGAGTAGACGAGCGGTGTTCCCATCCCTCTTCGGGCTCCCATTGAACGCGACGACCTTCATGGTTCCTCCCCTCAGGTTTTCACGCAGGAGGTATAAAGACCGGTACCTGGCACCCGCGGGTTCGTCACGATCGTGCGGCGAGGTGTTCGCCTCCGGTGGTCCCCAGCTCCTCCTCTATCCCTGCCGATAGCCTGCTCACCCGGGGAGTGTGTCTGGCGTGGTGGCTCGTCACGGACGGTGCTTGAAGTCTGGCAGACGCGGGGATCCCTCTCGGAGACCTGTAGGTTCCTCTGACGGGTGTCAACGACTGTCCGTGGAGCATCATGACCCTCGTCAAGGCGCTCCTCAGAAACCATGTCCGGCCGTATTTCCTCCACCTGTCTGACCTCTCAGAGGGACTGGCCCACTCCCGGACGCCGGCAGCGAAGGGGATCGGGATCATCGAGCACCTGATCGGTCCCACCTGTGGTTTTACTGGTCCCACCAACGTGGTCGTTCCTCCCCGGGGCGGAAGCACGATCCCGCCGATGCCCAACTACCTGATCTCGTGGGGCACAGACAGGGTGGAGCTCTGGAACTACGCAGGCGATCTGCTGTTACAAGGAGCCTGGCTCGTACGACCCGTCCTGGTGTGACCGACAGTGCGCTGCGGATCAGCACTCCCCCACGCTCGATAGTGCCGACGAGTCGCTCGCAGCGGGGATCGGTCCCGCCGCCACCATCATTCGTGCCCCCGCCCTGCCGATCAACCTCGACTTTGCGCGGGCAGGCTATACATTCGGAGGAACCCTGATCAACAACACCCGGTTCTTGGGAGGGTCCGAGAGCATGCAGTGTCTGTTCAGGCCGGTGCAGGACCGGTAACGGTTCCCCCTCCATCGGCGAGGCAGTCACACCTGATCGCTCTGGATGACGCAGGGTCACTGCAGGATGCACCGCCTTCTACCGCCGCGGTCGCCTCAATTCCCTGTAGAGAGTGGATATCCGACGTTCTATCGGCGATCGGTCGGCTATACGGACCGAAAATTAAAAAGCGTGAACCATCAAACAAGCTCGCATATGGTTGTTCCGTCGAAGATCTTCTTCACCCGGGGGGTTGGTATCCACAAGGACCGCCTCGCATCCTTCGAGCTCGCACTCCGGCAGGCCGGGATCGAGCGATGCAACCTTGTATACGTCTCGTCAATCTTTCCCCCAATGGCGAAGGAGCTCCCCCGAGAGGAGGGTCTTCGCGAGATCCAGCCCGGTCAGATCGTCTACTGCGTGATGGCGCGTAACGACACGAACGAGCCGTCGCGTCTCGTTTCCGCTGCTATCGGCCTTGCCCTGCCGCAGGAGGCCGAGGCGTACGGGTACCTCTCCGAGCACCATGCGTTCGGCGAGACCGAGGAGATCTCGGGCGAGTACGCGGAGGACCTGGCTGCAACCATGCTCGCGACAACACTCGGCATCGCGTTCGATCCCGACTGTGCCTGGCAGGAGCGGGAGCAGATCTACAAGGCGAGCGGCAAGATCATCGAGACCAAGAACATCTGTCAGGTAGCCCGGGGCGACCAGAACGGGAATTGGACAACCGTGATCGCTGCGGCCGTCTTTATCTGAACCTCTTATCTCTGTTCCGGGTCTTCTCTCCGCGACACCTTTAAGTAATCGTGCGGACTTCCTGGTGTCGGAGACTTCCATCATGGAGAGGCCGGGGGATGAGAAGGGCCATGGTCGGAGGAAGGAGGGGAACCCCGGAGTCGAGGTGCCCAGTCGTCCAGATGACGTGAGCGGCCCGGGCGAACCCGGACGGATCGCCCCTCCCGGGCATCGACCCCTCGTCGGGCCGTACATCGAGAGCCCGAAGCGGCATCGGTCCGAGACGGGCAAAGACCAGCCCCTTTCGAACCGTGATCGAGCAGATCTGGCCGCTATCCGCCATCTCGAGCGTCAGAAAGCCGATCGTCTCCAGGGGCGTGATGCGACCGATCCTGATACCGATCCCGGGACCGGAACCTGTCCAGGTCCTGGGGATGGAGCGCGGTCGGAACCGACAAAGGAGCTTGGGCGACGGCAGATGCGTGACCGTCAGGACCCCGAATCCT
The DNA here is from genome assembly GCA_949320185.1 of uncultured Methanomicrobiales archaeon. Taxonomy (GTDB): domain Archaea; phylum Halobacteriota; class Methanomicrobia; order Methanomicrobiales; family Methanospirillaceae; genus UBA288. The sequence continues at coordinate 72,357 of CASGHK010000039.1, forward strand.
GACGGAACCTCTCGTGCTTTTCGGTTATCTTTTCCTGTCTCCGGGCAACCTGTGTGCGGTGGGTCATGCAGAAGAAGACAATGCTCCTCGCCAGCGTCGGCGTGCTCGTCCTCGTCGTCGCCCTGGTATTCGCACTGAACCTCGTCTCCCCTCCTTCCCCGGGGGGTTCCGGGCCGGCCGCACCGACTCTCTCGACACCCCGGACTCTCGGTTCGGAAGAGGCCCTGGAGGTCGTACACGCGAGCGTCCAGGCTGCGCTCGACCAGATGGACAGGGACACCGCCAGGGCGGCGGTACAGCTCGGCTCCCTCGGAATGACGGACAACGAGACCCGTGAAGTCCTGAAGGAACTCGCACTCGTCTCGCCTGCTGTTATCGACGCGACGGCCGTCTCCAAGGACGGGATCATGCTGACGGTGGAACCGGTCGAGTATCACCACGTTGAGGGCTCGGATATCCGGAGCCAGGAGCACGTTGCGCGCCTGATATCGACACAAAAGCCCGTGATGAGCCGGGTCTTCGAAACGGTCGAGATGGTGAACGCGACCGATATCGAACACCCCGTCTTCTCCCCGTCCGGCGCCTTCAACGGATCTGCCAGCCTGCTCTTCCGCCCCGTGGTCCTTCTCACGATCGCGGTCGAGGAGGCCCTCGCCGGACGGACTGCAGAGGTCTTCGTCGTGGACACGGACGGCGTCGTTCTCTACGACCGCGATCCGGCCGAGATCGGGACAAACACCTTCTCTTCCCCGCAGTTCAGGGACTACCCGGAGTTGCAGCAGGTCGCGAAGCGTATGATGAGCGAGCCGAACGGTTCGGGAGAGTACACCTTCAGGGCGCAGGGTGGCACCGCCATGGTCAAAAAGACGGTCTCCTGGACGTCGGTTGGGCTCCACGGCACCGAGTGGCGGGTTGTCGCCGTCGAGGGGGTCAATCCCGCCTGAGATCTCCGCATCATAACTCCGGCGGTCCTATCTCCGGCACCCGCTCAGACCCCACGGTCCTTCTCCGAGGCGATCGATCGGACAGCGGCCTTTTAGAACCTCGGAGTCCGCACCAGGTTCTTCGCCGCCAGGATCTCGGACGACGGGAAGTGGGTCGTACAGACGATCCTGCATGCCCCGTCGTCCCAGCGCATCAATCCCACGCCGTCATGGTCGATGTAAACGAAGCTGTCGTTCTTCATATCAACCCCTGACACCCAGCTGCCAGTGTTCATCATCAGTACCGGTTTCTCCCCGTCCCTGTCCCTGGTGTCACGGAGTCCTGCCCTGTTCCTGGGATACGATTCCGCGACATGCGTATGGCCGAAGACGAGCACTTCGGCGCGGTAACGATAGAGCCGACCGTGCATCGCATTTCGATATATCTCCTCCGTCGAGCGGTTCCTGGCGGAAAAAAGCCTGTATATTGGATTTTTTATCCATGCAAAGAGTGTCGGTAGTGTTATCGTGAACGTCCAGAAGAGACCGAAGAGCAGTCCTGCCAGGAAGTATGCCCCCAGAACTCCTTCCAGCCCCTGGCGATATCCCCAGGCGAGGCTGGCAGTAACGAGCGCGAACAGGATGCCGCTCGCCCAGAGGAGGTGACCCGATGTGGGGGGGAGGAAGCCCTTTCGTGCCCGAGAAGAGAGGCCGAAGAGCCATACGCCGGCAGCACCCATCAGCGCCAGCGCAACGGCAGTTGTTGCTCCTGCCGCCAACCGGGCGAGTTCGGACTCGGGATAGAACCCTATCGCGGATACCGCGAACGCCACGAGCGAAAGAACGATGCGCATCCTCCAGTCGGTGTTCCGTATGATCGAACAACAGGCCAGGTCCTCCATGGAATCGACGAGGTCGAATCTGCGGCCGATCGCCCGCGAGATGGCGTAGGTATACTGCTCGTTATCGAACTGCTGGCCATGAAAGAAGGCATAGTGGACACCGCCGGCTTCGAGTCCCATTACGTCTCCGCCGGTGGTCGCAGCAGGGTAGTGCCGGGGGCTGATCTCCAGGATGTCTCGTGCGTTCACTACCATCCCATTTTTTGTCGTGTTCACCCGGTAGGCGTCATTCCAGGCGATCTTGAGGCTCTCCGGGACCCTCCGCCCATCCTCGTGCCCGGAGAAGACCCGGTAGACCTCACGCCAGGCGGCGGCCCGGGTGCTCCCCGCGGTATCAACGGTATCGACCAGTTCACCCACGTCCTCGTCGTGGTTCCCGGTGACGTAGACGATGGTGCAGCCGAGCTCCCTGAGTTTCAGGAGAGGGACCAGGGCGTCGAGAAGAGCAGAGTGACGGTCCTGTGCACGGGGATCCCAGAGCTCCAGGATGTCCCCGAGCAGAATAACCCTGCTCGGTGGGCGCATCACGGTCGGACTGGTGCCGGTATCCATCCCGCAGGGAACGACATCGCGGTGACCCTTCAGGAGATGGTCGAGAAACCGGCAGAATCGGCATGCCGTCTGTGTGTCATCAGCGCCCCCCAGGTGGAGGTCGGAGAAGATGAGGACGCTCTCGTCAACCGGAATGCTCTCTGTCGCCGCCATGGTCGTCGTCCATCCCCGTCATGGAGCGGATGCTGGGCATCAATCCTCTTCATGACCGGACAACATGATAATTGCCACGAAGCGAACCGGTTTGAACCGTCACGGGGGGGTGAGGAGGACCACACTGGCGTCCGTTCTTCGATGGGGCGGCTTGTCCGGGCCTGTCGACGCCGATAATTCCTCTCAATCTTGAAAAGCAGAGAATTGTAAATATTTCTCGAAACGGAGGATGAATTGCATTGATCAACCTGACCTTCTTTAACGAAATCAATTTTGCTTGCTGAGAGAACAACAAAAATTTCGTCGAATTTTTCCAAAAGGAGGCTTTATCTGGTATTTTATCCCAGTATTCCTCATGAGTCTGGTGCTCGATGCAAAGAAGGGGATCATCACCGAGGAGATGAAAGAGGTCGCTCGCCAGGAAGGGCTCGACCCCGAGTATGTTCGGCGTGGCGTCGCCGGCGGACATATCACGATCCCGGTCTCGCCCTACCGGAAAATCCGGCTCTGTGGGATCGGCGAGGGGCTCCGGACCAAGGTGAACGCCTCCATCGGGACCTCGTCGGACATCGTCGACATCGATGTCGAGGTCGAGAAGGCCCGCCAGGCCGAACGTGCCGGTGCCGACACCCTGATGGAGCTCTCCACGGGCGGTGATCTCGTCGAGATCCGGCGGCGTGTGATCGCCGCCACGAATCTCTCGGTCGGCTCCGTCCCGCTCTATCAGGCCTTCATCGAGGCGGCGCAACGCGATGGCGCCGTCGTCCACATGCGTGAGGACGACCTCTTCCGGATTACCGCCGAGCAGGCAAAGGCCGGTACGAACTTCATGGCGATCCACACGGGGATCAACTACGAGACCATGAAGCGGCTGAAGAACCAGGGTCGTCACGGTGGGCTCGTCTCGCGTGGAGGCGCCTTCATGACCGCCTGGATGCTGCATAACGAGAAGGAGAATCCGCTCTATTCCGAGTTCGACTATCTCTGCGAGATCATGCTCGAGCACGAGGTCACCCTCTCGATGGGAAACGGTATGCGTGCCGGCGCCGTTCACGACGCGACCGACCGTGCCCAGGTGCAGGAGCTGCTGATCAACGCCGAGCTCGCGGACAAGGCTCATGACCGCGGGATCCAGGTGATCGTCGAGGGTCCGGGTCACATTCCGATCGACGAGATCCAGGCGAACGTGATCCTCCAGAAGCGGGTGACCAACCGGAAGCCGTTCTACATGCTCGGCCCGCTCGTGACCGACATCGCCCCCGGGTACGACGACCGTGTCGCGATGATCGGAGCCTCCCTCTCGTCTGCGTACGGTGCGGACTTCATCTGCTATGTCACCCCCGCCGAACACCTCGCCCTCCCGACGCCTGAGGAGGTGTACGAGGGGGTCATCTCCAGCCGGATCGCCGCCCATGTCGGGGATATGGTCAAGCTCGGTAAGCGCGATGACGACCTCGAGATGGGGCATGCCCGCCGCGACCTCGACTGGGAGCGGCAGTACGCTGTGGCGCTCAATCCCGAGCGTGCCCGCGAGATCCGGGAGTCGCGTCGTCCCGCTGACGGAGACGCCTGCACGATGTGCGGCGACTATTGCGCCCTGAAGATCGTGAGCAAGAACTTCTCGTTCTGATCCCCCTCTTCCCTTTTTTCCCGCGTCCCCCTCGCAAATGATGTTCCGCACCACATCTGCATCAGCCCCAACGCCATAACGAGCCGAATCAAGCGCTTCGTATCGGTGGGTTCAGGGAGAGTCGATGATGCGAAGCAGATATATGGGTGTCGCTCCTCACACTCAGACAGACAGGTGGGTGTCGCCTCCCGTCCGATATTCAATCGGAGATGTTCATGACCGGCCTTGCTCCCGAACCTCACTCAGCACCAAGGACTCGCATGACCCTGACGAGCGGAGATCTCGTCCTCGTCGACCCACACAACCCTGACGAGGACCCTGTAGTGCCGCTTGTCGTTGTCAGCAACCGGCCCGTCGACCTTCCGCACGGAGTCGTCTACGTCCTGAAAGACGACCTGCCCCTGATCGAGGAGCTGCGTATTTTCTTCCAGGCCCCGGGTGACGACTTCAACTCCTGGTACGAGGCCGAGCGCGAACTCTACGAGAGCCATGGGCTGACCTACGGAGAGCACGACGAGCTCGATCTGCTCGTGACCCTTCTCGAGGAGCGCGGCCTCTGGCACCGCAGGGCGCCCCGGGTTCTCTTCCTCGTCTGAGCCGCCACCGGGTCGTTCCTTCACCGGAGAGGTATTAAGCCGGTCCGCTCCCCTTTCGTACCTATGGCATACGTGGAGGGACGGGTCTTTTATTTCGAGCGGCCCGGGACGGAGAACACGCCCGATGCAGCCCGGTTTGCAGTCGAACGCGCGACGGCGCTCGGCCTCGACACCGTCGTCGTCGCGTCCACGAGCGGGAGGACAGCGCTCCAGTTCCTCGAGGCCGCGCGGGGCACGGGGCTTCACCTCGTCGTGGTGACCCACGTGGTCGGGTTCAAGGCCCCGGGCGAATGGGAGTTCGATCCTGCGACGGCCGAAGTACTGCGCTCGGCAGGAGTGACGATCGTGACCGGATCCCATGTCCTCTCGGGCCTGGAACGCGCCTTCTCGGCCTCACCGAAGGTCGGTGGGGGCTCACGGTCGGAAGCGGTGGCAGAGGCGCTCCGTCGCCTGATCGCAGTCGGGCTCAAGGTCGCGCTGGAATGTACGCTGATCGCGGCAGACCAGGGTGCGGTTCCGGTCGACCGTGAGGTCGTCGCGTGCGGAGGCACCGGATCAGGAGCGGACACCGTGGTCGTGGTCCGACCGGCGAATACCAGCCGATTCTTCGATTGCCAGGTGCGTGAGATCGTCGCGATGCCGAGGGACCGCTAGTGCTGTTCGAGGCCCTCCGCGATAGCATCCGATACCCCGCGGTCTGGATCGCCGCCGCGGGCTATGGTGCACTCGACGTGGTCCAGCTGGTCCTCTCCCTCCAGGGCGAGACCTTCTTCTCGGTCCGTCTCATGATCGTCGAGTACCTCCTGCTCCCCTTTCTCCTCGCCGGAGCATACGGCGTCCTGAGGGAGCAGGACTCCTCGATCGGCCTCTTCGGCACCGAGGCGGTCAGGAACTACTTCAGGGTCCTCCTCCCCGGGCTCGTTCTCGCCTTCGTCTCTGTCGTCGTGCTCTTTCTCCTGCTGATCCCCCTCTCAATCCTTGGCCTCGGCCTGACCGCCGACCTGGTTGCCGGCGCCACGCTCGCGATCATGATCCCCGTGCTCTTCTTCTCCTTCCTCTACGATACGGCCGCCTGCTTCGAGGGGCTCGGTGTCTTTGCCTCGCTCAGGCGGTCGTTCACCCTCGTACTCGCTCATATCTGGGAGGTCGGGGTCTTCATCCTCACGATCCTCGCCGTGCTCCTCGGGCTCGCGTTCGTCTTTCTCGTCGGCTGGACCACGCTCCTCTTCGAGCAGCTCTCCCCTCTGGCCTCTCTCCCGGCGAACGAACTTGCGGGTTTCGGGCCGAGCCAGCTCGCGGCGATGATCGGGACGACGGGCCTCGCTCTGAGCGCGCTCCTGTACGGGCTCTTCGTCGTGCTCTCCTTCGTCCTGGTGACGGCCGGTAAGGCACGCCTCTTCCGCTCGGTCGCCGACGCCACTCCACCCGAGCCGGAAGGCGTCTACGACGAGAAGGGCAGGTATTACCGGTACTGATCGGCGGGTTGGCTGACCGCCAGGGTGATCGTCCCTGGCCCCGCTCGTCACTCCTCCTGGTCCAGTTTCAATGGTAGGCGGAGACGGGCCAGCCATCGGGCCCGCCGGTTCACATCTCGATACGTGTCGTCACGCCGTGGATGTGGTCGGCAGGCAGGCGGTAGAACTGGACGAAGGTAGGTGCCAGGCGCTTGATCATGGCAAAGATCCGCCAGGCGATGTTGTCGGTGACGATCTCCTCCAGCCCGTAGAAGATCGCTTTCTCGTTGATCCCGTGCTCTCTGAAGATCGGCACGATGTTGACCACTTCAAGGTACCCGTGCCGCACCTCGAAGGTGCGGAGTCCTTCGGCCAGGTTCTTTTTGAAGTCGTGGGTGAGGCCGTACGGCTTGTCCTCGACGACGATAGAGACGAGGATGTTATCCTGGTACAGGATGTTGTTGACGAACATCGTCCGCGCGATATACGGCGGGATCTTCTCGATATCGCGCGCGAAGAAGAGGGCTGTCCCGCTGATCCGGTTCATCGTGTCGTGCACCACGCGGTACTCCTTGAGGAAATCGCGGAGCGGGACAGGCTGAAACGCGCGATAGAGCCGTTTCTGGCCCGTAAGGTAGATAAGGATGATGCTGAGCGGGATCGCCGCGAGGACGAGCGACCAGTACCCGCCGGCCGGGAGCTTGCTCAGGCTCGCCCCGAAGAAGACCATCGCGAGGAGGGTGATGCTCCAGGCGAGGGACGCATGACCAAACCGGCGCCGAAAGATAAAGATCAAGGTGATCAGGATGCCGGTGATCGTCATGTCGCCTGTCACGGCGATGCCGTACGCGGCGGCGAGGTTCGCCGACTCACGAAACAGGAGCATCACGAAGAGGACGGCGCCGAGCATCATCCAGTTCACGGAGTCGATATAGATCTGTGAACGGAGCGTGGCGGAGGTGTAATCCACCTTGAGTGCCGGCAGGATATGGGTGGTGATCCCCTGGTAGACGATCGAGAAGATGCCGCTGATCATCGCCTGTGACGCGATCACGGTGGCGGCGATCGAGAGGAGGACGAAGGGGACGTAGGCGAGGCTCGAGATCGAGAGGACCATCTCGAAGAGCATGCTCGATGCTTCGGGGTGCGTCAGGGCAAAGGCGCCCTGGCCCAGGTAGTTGATCACGAGGGCGAAGAAGATGAATTTCCAGGCGCGACGGATCGGCTCTCTGCCCAAATGCCCCATGTCTGCGTAGAGGGCCTCGCCACCGGTTGCACAGAGGACAACGGAAGCGAGGACGAGGAAGGAGGCGAGCCCGTTCGAGAAGAGAAATGAGAGGCCGAGAAGCGGATTGAACGCGAGAATCACGCTTGGCGCCTGAACGATCATGATCAGGCCGGAGACGGCGAGAGCGGCGAACCAGACGGTCATGACGGGACCGAAGGCAAACGCGACGCGCTCGGTGCCCCGGCGCTGGAACGCAAAGAGGCCGATGGCGATGAGCGCCGCCACCAGGACGAGCAGATCGGGCCCGAACGACTCCAACCCCGGTATCAGGGGAAGACCCTCCACAGCCGAGAGGATACTGATTGCGGGCGTGATCACCCCGTCGCCGATCAGGAGCGAGATCCCGATAATGGTCAGTATCAACAGAGCGTACTTCGACTGTGCCCGCTTCAGGAGCGGATTGAGCAGTTCCCGCAGCACGATGGTACCGCCCTCGCCCTTCTTTGCGAGGCTCATCGCCAGCCAGGCATACTGGACCGAGACGATCAGGATCAGGGTCCAGATGATCAGGGAGAGAACACCCAGGACTACGGACTCGGTCCGCGGCACGAGGGCGAGGATCACGGTCAGGGTGTAGATCGGGCTGGTACCGATATCTCCGAAGACGAGGCCGGTCGCCTTGATGGCGCTCAGCGCAGAGGACCGACCGATCTCACCGTTACCGCCTTTATCCACCATGTTCCATGATCCTTGCATGCGCCGGGAGAAAAGAGCATTGAATCTCCACCGAGCGATAGGCGTCCCGACCTGATCCAGTATCTCTCTTTGGTGCCCCTTTGTATCAGGATTGCCGGTCCAAAGCCCGGTACGTCTCTCTGCGATCGCGCACCTGTCGTCAGGGTGCACGCGGCCCGGATACAGATATCGGTTGGATTGGTCATGACCGTCCGGTAGCCGATGATCGGAATGGTTATCCGGTCGGCAACGCCCAACCCTACTATGACGATCACGGTGCACCCGGTCCTCGGACTCCCCCTGATCAGCCCCGGGGACGACCTTGCAGCCCTTATCGTGGAGCGAATAGACCTCATCGACGGGGACGTTCTCTGTGTCGCCTCATCGGTCTGGTCGAAGGCGAAAGGATACCTCCGCCTGCTCGATCAGATCTCTCCGTCGGACCGGGCGAAGGCGATCGCCGAACGGACTGGCGAGGACCCACGGTTCATCCAGGCGGTCCTCGACGAGTCCGAGGAGCTTCTGCTCGAGTACCCGTTCGTTCTCTCGGTCCTTCCGTACGGTCATATCGGAGTCCGGGCGGGCGTCGACCAGTCCAACGTCGATGGTGGAAGGGTCATCCTTTTACCGCCCGATCCGATGGGAGCGGCAGCAGAACTCCGGACGACGCTCGAGGACCTTTCCGGTGCTCGGATCGGGGTGATCGTGACCGACACCTGCGGACGGGCCTTTCGGCGCGGCCAGACCGGGCACGCGATCGGGTGGTCGGGCGTCAGAGCGATCCGCGACTTCCGGGGCGACACCGACCTCTTCGGCCATACCCTTCAGATCACCGAGGAGGCGGTGGTGGACGAATGCGCCGGGTTCGCGAACCTCGTGATGGGCGAGAGCAACAACGGGGTGCCGGCGGTCGTGATCCGTGGTCTCCCTCCCTGGACCGGGCACGATGACCTCTACTGGCACGAGGGCGAGGATTTGATCCGGACCGCTCTCTGCAGCCACACGCCGGTCGAACCCCTGCGCTGACCCCTCTTTCCCCTCTTTCAGCCCCGTGTTGTCGCCAGGCTTGCATGGGATTATCGCCCTGACGTGGCCAATCCGCTCACGTTCACCTGTCGTACATCCGTCTCGCTCGAGGGGCCAACACTCGGAGGGACCACGATCTCATGGCGGTTGGTGGTCACCGTTCGTCCTGCTCCATCACCGTTGGCCGTGGTGACGACGAACGGGGTATCACCCGGCCTGGAGGGGGAGTCAACGCCAGCGAAGAGAAGGAACATGAACAGGACGCGCGTCGAGCGGTCAGTCCCGGTGCCAGCACACGCTACGTGGTGCCGCCGGTGAAGCAAAACTGCATTTCTTTCTGTTGCTGGCCACCGATCAGAAGAGACTGTGCAGGGAGGGTTTCCTCCCGGGAAAGAGGACTCCGCCTCCGCTTCCCCGGAATCTGCACCGACGATCAGCCGACGACGCTGACCGACGAGCCTCGTGACACGCGGGATGTCGATCCCGTGACGACCAGGTCCTTCGTCATCGAAGAGGTGCCGAACCTGTTCGACACCGTCAGCGTCACCGGATACGTGCCGGGCTGGCGGAAGATGACCGCAGGGCTCCTGGTGCTCGTCCAGGCGAGTCCGCCGAAGTCCCAGCGCCACGACGTCGGCGAACCGGACGAAGTGTCGGTGAGCCGGACATAGAGCGGGGCCGTTCCGTCGGCTCGACTCATGGAAAAGTTCGCCGCCGGTCCCCTGGGGTCCGCGTTGACATGGATACAGGCCGTTTTCGAGGCCGTCTGGAAGCTGGTCGAGGTCCAGACGGTGAGGTTCACCGTATAGTCCCCGCCTTTCGTGTAGGTATGGGTCGCGTTTTGTCCACCGGCACTCACCCCGTCCCCAAATTCCCAGCGCCATGCGATCGGGGCACCGCCGGATGTCCGCTCCTCGAACCCGACCACGAGGGGGGCTGGCCCCGATGTCACGTTCGCAGCGAAGTCGACCACGATCTCGTCGTTCACCGTGATATACGCATCACGGCGTGCGATCACCGAGCCGTACCCCGGGGCGGACGCGACGAGCCAGACGGTGTACCGCCCGGGTATCCGGTAGACGTGCATGGGCTCGCTCTCGTTCGATGTCGTCCCATCTCCGAAGAACCACTGCCAGGTGGTGGCTCCCGTCGTATTCGCGATGAAGCCGACCGCGAGAGGGGCCGTCCCATTGGTACGATTCGCCGTGAACTCCGCTGTAGGCGGTGCCGCCGCCACACGAATCAGGTCTTTTCCCACCTTTGAACTGCTTCGTCCGGACCCGTCGGAGACGAGGAGCGAGACGGTGTAGGTGCCCGGTCTCGCGTAGACATGGACCGGGTTTCGTTCGGATGAGTACATCCCGTCCCCGAAGACCCACGTCCAGGACTCCGCACCCACCGAAGTGTCCTGGAACTGGATTGTGAGAGGGGCCCGCCCGGTCTCCGGGTAGGCAATAAACCCGGCCGTCGGACCGGCATACGGTTTCTGTTTAAGGACCAGGACGCGACAGGCGTAATAATCGGTCACGTAAAGGCGTCCGTCCGGTCCCTCGGCACCGTCGAAGAGGATGAAGCCGGGTGCTCCGATCGCCGTCGCCGGGTTGATCGCCGAGAGAAGCGTCCCGGTGGGGGTGTAGATATGAACGGCACCTTCACCGGTCGACCAACCCCTCATGTTCGCGGTGGTGACGAGGAGGTTCCCCGAGGAGAGGAGAGCGACACCGAGGGGCACAACCGAGACCTCCGCTCCCTGGACGGCGAACGACCGTACGAACGTCCCCGTGGTCGAGAAGACCTGGATACGGGGGTTGAACGGACCGGCAAGGTAGACGTCTCCGAACGGACTGACCGCGATACCGTATGGCTCCACGATCTCCGCGGCACCGACGTCCCCGGAGAACTCACGGACGAATCCCCCCGATGGACCGAAGACCTGGACCCTCGTGTTGCCGTTATCCGCCACGTAGACCCTATCCTCGGAGTCAATGGCGATACCGAAGGGCTGGTAGAACTGCCCTGGTGCACTCCCGTTGGTCCCGAATCCAGTGATGTAGGTTCCAGATGGGTCGAAGACCTGTACGTTCGAATTCTCGCTATCCGTTACATAGACGAATCCCGACCTGTTGATCGCGATTCCAAATGGGGACTCGAACTCTCCCGGCCCGTGCCCCTCTGAACCGAACTCGGCGAGGAACGAGCCCGAAGGACCGAAGATCTCAACGCGGGAGTTCACGAGATCGACCACATAGACGTATCCCGACGCGTTCGTCTCGATCCCAGCGGGACCCCTGAAATGCCCGGGATCGCTCCCCTCGGAACCGATGGTCGAGACCACTTCGTACTCGACTCCCGCTGCCGCGGATGTCCAGATCACGACCATTGCGAGCGCAACGAGGAGGAGAAGGAGAGACGGTATTAACCGCTTCGAGCGTTTTGTGACATTCATGACCCTGACCCCCATCGTCGCCGGCGGATCGGTGCCGTGGACGGGAACACTCGATCATTCCTTCCTGGGGTATTAACAATTGGTATTCGTCATTGCCGATCCGGACCGGGAGGCAGAGGTTCCGTGATGGGGGAGGATCTCCTTTCTTCAGGTGGCATGCTCGAACCGGTGAAAGGCGCAGCTCTCCCAGACGATCGTCTCGCCCGGACGAGCGTCCCTGAGCGCTTGCTCCGCGTGCTCGAAGCAGACGACGGTGGCGCAACAACCGAGGGACTGGATCCCGATCGCCAGAGCTCCACAGACCTCGCAGACCGGCCGATCCGTTTCTGGCTGCTTCGAAGAGGCTGCTGTGCACTCATCCGCCTCTGTCTCTCGAGCCTGGTGTCCATCACCCATGACATGGGATCGCACGCCCTGGAGTAAAGGCTTGTGGCACCCTGATATTCGGCGCACGGGTACTGCCTGCTCCCCACCCACGACTGGCGGTCCTGAGCCTACATGCTCGGGCCCCTTCGCCTCGCCGGCGTAGATCGGCCGCAACAAACAGGAACCCTTTTTCCGCTCAGCACCGAATGCCTGCACATGAGACGCCTATTACTCACAGGCATCCTTGTCATCATCGCCGTGCTCGCGTGCGGCTGTACGTCCACTCCCACGGTGACAACGCCGAACACGACTGCAGTCGCCACGGACTCTGCGACGACCACCGGCCAGATCCCCGATCTAATCGGCAACTGGACCGGGACATCAAAGGGGTACATCATGGACGAGGGCTTCACCGACTACCCGGGCAGCACATTCTCCATGAAGGTGACGGAGCAGAAGGACCGGCTCTTTACGGGCGAGTTCATCTATGCGGATGCGAACGTGACGGTGAAGAGCCGGTTCGCCGGCGTGATCGAGCGAGACGGGACGCAGTTCTCGATCGCGGAGGAGAACGGCGGGTATAGCCGGGGCACCTTCATGGGTCCCAACGAGATCGAGCTTGTCTTTGTCAGGGACGGGCCGTCCGGCGAAGCGGCCATCGACACACTCAGGCGGCTCTGAGATCGGCTCTGACCTCTTGTGGACGGGAGAGGTGATGGGGACACCCACCCCTTCCCTCTTCTTTGCCCTCATCATCAGGTGCGGTGCTGCCTGGATTCGGGCCTGGAACCAGTAGGGGCCCTGGTGCAGGGTCCAGGAGGCACGATACTATGGGGTCTTGTGTCATCCTGGTTGAGACGTAGACGAAGTGGCGAGCGATAGACCGGTCCTATGTTCCCCGTCCGGGCCCATGACTACATGCTCACGGGATGGTTACGCGGGTCTCGGAATGAGAACCTCGTCGAGGGCACTCTGTATGCCGACACGGTCGATCGCCTGTCCGAAACGCTCCTTCGGTCTCCCATTGCGGCAGTACCATGCAAAAGCCCGTTCGACCAGGTCCAGGAGTTCCTCATTTGAATCGATCATCCGGTCGAGGCGTGTCCCGAGGCGAGGGTTCTTACCCATCGTCCCTCCGATCCAGAGGACAACTCCTCGTCGCACGACCGTCCACGCTCCCTGGGGGCAGGAGACCGTGCACCTGCCGCACTGGCTACAGTGTCCGGTATCGACGGAGTAGGTCTCGTTATCTCTGAGGATGGCATGGTGAGGGCAGGTCTGCAGGCAGACACCGCAGTCGTTGCAGGCGGACGGATCCCACGCGGGAACGACCGCCCCCATGACACCGACGTCGTTCCCAGTCGCCCCGGCGCAGTTGTTCGGGCAGCCGGTCACCCCGATCTTGAATTTGTACGGGGCCTCCCGGGCGAAGAACCGGCGGTCCAGCTCCCCGGCGATCTCCCGTGTATCGACGATCCCCCATCGGCAGGTATCTCGTCCGGGGCACGCGGTGACGATTCGGACCCGGGCCCCGTCCGCGCCCATCGTCACGCCCGCCATCGCCAGCTCCTCAACCGCGGCGCGGCTCTCTGTCCGGAGGACGGAGTGGATCTCGATCCCCTGCCGCATCGTCAGGTGGAGCCCGCCCTTCCCGTACCGTTCGGCCACGGACGCGATAGCCCGGACCTGGTCGGCGGTGAACTCCCCGCCGACGGCCCGGAGCCGGAGGGTGACGAACCCCTTCTGCCTCTGTCGGATCACGCCGGGTACCTTCGGCTGCCCACGTCTCCCGTTCGTCTCCATATTCGTTTCCTCGTGCCATTTCGTTCTATGCCCGTCCGGATAAAAGGCCCCTCCCCCACCGGGTGACTCTTGCGTGATTTCTCCCGGTGATTGTCATCCATCGCCCGGTAACGATAGACCATTGCTTTTTATCCGACTGCGCCAGTACCATCTCGAAGGAACAACCATGACCTCCCTTCCCCGTCTCTTGCTGGCCGTCCTCCTCATCGGCCTCCTCCTCTGCGCCGGCTGCACGCAACCCGTCGCTGACTCGAACGCGACCACCGGGAAGGCAACTCCCGTCTCCACGGTCACCGTCGCGAACTTCTCCGTGCCGTATCCGCCGGTCCCGGTTGCGAGCCGGGACGGGGTGAACATTGCCTACGAGCTCGAGATCGCCCCCATCGGAAATGCCACCCCCGTTCTCGAAGCGGTCGATGTGCTCGACCCGGCGACGGGAGCGGTCCTCTATTCCATCAACAGCACCCTCCTCCCAGCGCTCTATCACCCCGCCGCCGTACCCCCGCCCACTGCCCAGGAGCTCCAGGACGGGACCGGGAAACTCGTGAACCCGCGGGTCTCCATCTGGTTTACGGTGAAGCCCGGCGCGGTGCCCGATCGGCTCGTCCATCGGGTCACCCTGAACCGGACGGCGGAGGGGCTCACCCCGCTCGATCTCACCGTGGGAGAGGTGAGGGTCAGGAAGGACCAGCAGCCGGTCGTGATCGGTGCGCCGATGCGTGGTCCGGGTTGGGTCGCCCTGGAGACCACCTCGCCGTTCACCCACCACTTCCTGGGCCAGATCACGCTGGGCGGCGTGACACGGGTCCCCCAGAGGTACGCCCAGGACTGGGTCCGGGTCGACCCGAAGACCGGGCAGATGGTGAACGGCAACGCCAGCCTTGCGAAGGACTACGTCGGGTACGGGGCCGAACTATTGGCGGTCGCCGATGGCACGGTGGTCGCCGCTCTGGACGGACTACCCGATATCGAGACCATCTACGCCGAGCGGCACCTTGAGGTCGCGGAGATGGCCGGCAACTCCGTTATACTGGAGATCCAGAACGGCACCTACGCGTGCTACGGGCACATGGTCCCCGGCAGCGTCCGGGTGAAGACGGGCGACGTCGTACGGGAGGGCCAGGTGCTCGGGAAGATGGGCAACTCCGGCAACTCGGACATGCCACACCTCCACTTCCAGGTGGTGAAGGGCGACGCCTCGTTCCTGGGAGCCGAAGGGTACCCCCACGTCTACCGCTCGTTTGAACGGATCGGCGGCCTGAACGAGACGGCGGCGATCGCGATGAGCGAGCAGCCGAACATGACCATGGCCGACATCTGGGGACGGAGCGGCGAGTTCATGACGTTGGATGCGGTGCCGACGGCCCAGGAACGCCTCCTCCCCCAGAACTGGGACATCGTGGCGTTCCCCTGACGGACCCCTTCCTCCTCTTTTTGACGCCGGCCTCAAGGATCTGACTCCGATCAGCGTTCTCATCGTGGACCATCCTCTTATCATCCCGTCGGATCAACTGTCCTGACAGGAACGGGTCTCCACGAACCGCCAGTGACGTGATCGAGATGCAGTACAGGACCGTACCGAAGAACGGCGACCGGCTCTCCGCCCTCGGGTTCGGCGCTATGCGCCTTCCCACGCGGCGAGGAAAGATCGACGAGGAGCGCGCCACCCGCCAGATCCGGGGTGCGATCGACCGCGGGGTCAACTATGTCGACACCGCGGTGCCGTACCACGGAGGGGAGAGCGAGCGGTTCCTCGGTCGGGCCCTCGGGGACGGGTATCGCGAACGGGTCAAGATCGCGACGAAGTTGCCCCCGTTCGCCGTGAAGACGCGCGAGGACATGGACCGCATTCTCGAGGTCCAGCTCAAAAAACTCCAGACCGACCGGATCGACTACTATCTCCTCCACTCTCTCGATGCGAAGAGCTGGGAGCAGCTCAAGGACCTGGGTGTCCTGGAGTTCCTCGACTCCGCCAAGGCATCGGGCCGTATCGTGAACCCCGGTTTCTCGTTCCATGGTGACCTGATGACCTTCAAGGAGATCATCGATGCCTATGACTGGACTTTCTGCCAGATCCAGTATAACTTCCTGGACGAACAGACCCAGGCAGGGACCGAGGGGCTCCGCTACGCCGCCGAACGGCAGATCGCTGTGATGGTGATGGAGCCGCTCCGCGGCGGGATGCTCGCCGCGAACCTTCCAAAGGAGGTCCAGGCGATCTACAAAGGAAGCGGATACGACCGCTCGGCGGCGGCATGGGGGCTCCGCTGGGTCTGGAATCACCCCGAGGTGACCGTCGTCCTCTCCGGGATGAACGACGAACGGCAGATCGATGAGAACCTCGCGACCTCGGAGGACGCGCTCCCGGGTGCGATGACCCCTGCAGAGATCGAGACGGTGGCGCAGGTCGCCGCCGTCTACAAGCGCAAGATCCGGGTCGGCTGTACCGGATGCGGCTACTGTCTCCCCTGCCCCGCGGGGGTGAATATCCCGCAGTGCTTCTACATCTACAACCTCTACAGCACGGGTGGAAACCGTCTCTTCACCCGCGGCATGTATGGCATGACCCTGATGGGGGTGATGGGCGACCGTGCGGACGCCTCGCTCTGCCGGAACTGCGGCAGGTGCATGAAGGCCTGCCCGCAACGGATCGCGATCCCCGAGGAACTCGCGAAGGTCCGGCGCACGCTCGGTGGACTGCGGACACGGGCGATCATGCCGCTCGCCCGTATGCTCTTTCGGGCCGAGGTCACCGAGTAGGACGGGGTATCACGGGGATCGCGGCCCCTCCAGCACGGGATCGATCCCGATCTGTTCGAAGAGGCCATCGACCCCCGGCGCCCTCCCCAGGAACTCCTGGAGGAGCAGACCGCCGTCCGCCATGTTCCCGCGTTCGAGGATCGCGTACCGGAGGCGCATGCCCGTCGCTCGGTCACTCATCTCGGTGCGCCTGAACTCATCGACGATCTCGAGCGCGTAGACCTTCGACCAGAGATAGCCGAAGTAGCCCGCGTCATAGCCCCCCATCATGTGGACGAACGTCGCCGGCTGGTGATCCTCCGAAAGCGAGGTCAAGCCGGTCACCTCCTCGTAGGTTCGGTGCCACACGCTGGTGACGTCGACCGGCCCGTTCGTCGCGTGATACCGCATGTCCTGGAGCGAGTTCGCCAGCAGTCGGGCGTACGACGGGGTCAGGTCGATCCTCCGGGACTCGACCACCCGCTCCGCCAGGTCGACCGGGATCGGCTCCGAGGTGTTGGCGTAGTGTCCTGAGAGGGAGGCGAGCACCTCTGGTTCCCATGCCCACTCCTCGAGAGCCTGTGACGGCGTCTCGAAAAAGTCCCACTCGCATTCCGCCCCGGAGAGGGTGGCGTACGGCGCGCGGGAGAGAAGCATGTGGAGGGCGTGACCGGTCTCGTGAAACAGGGTCTCGATCTCGTCGGGGGCCAGGAGCGACGGTTTCCCGTTCTCGGGCGCCCTGAAGTTCGCCACGATCACTGCGACGGGCATCACATATACCCCGTCTCGTTCATGGCCGAGCACCACGTTTTCGGCGGCGAAGTGACCGTACTTCCCCTCGCGGGGGTAGGGGTCGAGGTAGAGGCGGCCGATCGGCGCATCATCGCTCTCGTTCCGGACCAGGAAGAGGCGGACATCCGGAGACCATGCCGGGGCCCCTTTCACCTCCTCGAACCGGACGCCGAAGAGCGACCCGGTCAAGCGGAAGAGTCCGTCGAGGACTCGGTCCATCGGGAAGTACTCCCGCACCTGTTCCTCGTCGAACGAGAGCCGGTGCCGCTTAGTCTGCTCGATGAGATAGAGGATGTCCCAGGACTCAACCTGGTCGGCGCCGGGGTCGAGCGACCGCTTCACCTCGAGCAGCTCCCGGGTATGGGCGCGGTTCTTCTCGAGGAGCGGTGCCTGGAGGGAGGAGAGGAACGCCAGCACCGAGGAGGTATTGCCGGCCATCCTCCCCTCGATCCGGTAGTCGGCCCAGGTTCCGTACCCCAGTTCGCGGGCGATCTCCTGGCGGAGCGCGATCGCCTCCTGGAGGAGGCGGGTGTTCTCCTCCGCCTGGCGGTTGTTGAAGGCGATGTACATCGCCTTTCGGGTCTCGCCTCGCGTGGCGCCCATCATCACCGCGGCATAGTCCGGGTACCGGGTGGAGACGACCCGTGTCTTGTTCGGCGTCTCTGGAAACGACGCGATCGTTGAGGCGGAGAGGCCTTCGAGCTCTTCGGGGGTGAACTCGAGCGTGGTGCTGTCGTTGTTGAGGTTGGCCTGGAACTGCACCTCGATCCGGTTGAGTTCGTCCTTCAATGCTTTCACGCGGGCGAGCGGCTCGTCCGGCAGGAGAAGCCCGTTCTTCTCGAAGGCACGCACGGTAACGCCGAGGAGGCGTTCCTCATCCGGCGTTCGCGGTACGGCGCCTCGTACCGCGTCGTAGAGATCCCGCCGGGAGTAGGTCGCGGTCAGGAAGGCCCCTTTTGCCTCCATGCAGGCGATCCCCTCGGTGGCGATCACAGGGTCGGGGCAGACGTCGCCCATCAGGGCCAGTGGCTGGACCGTGTTGCGGTAGTCGGCGACCGTCTCTTCGAACCGGAGAAGGGTGCTCTCGATGGACCGTTCCCCGGGCGTGAGGGCGGCGATCTCGGCGAACGAGGCGTTCGCCCGTGCAGCGGCCGTCTCCGAGAGCCGGGTGAGGTCGCCGGCGGTGTAGTTCGACCGGAACGGTTCGTTCCTGCGGCGGACGCTCTCGTTCGGGGGACCGGCAGGAGATGCGGGTTTCGTCGCCGGCTGGAGGCATCCGCAGGCGAGAACGGCGAGGACGAGTGCCCCCATGCCGAGCGCGGCGGATCTTCGGAGAGAGGAGGCGAACATCGGTGATCAGCCTGGTACCATCGCCGTGACCCTGGTTAAACCCCTCCCCGTCGGTTCTTCGCCCGTCGCCAGAAACGGGCCCGATGTGGAACCCGAACGGCCAGGACGGGCTCGGTTGTGATCGACACGAAGAGGATGGGATCCCGGCGCAAGCCGGGACAAGGAGGTGCTGGCGGGGGTCTCCCGTTCCTTCCTTTCCCGGGGGACGGCGCCGGCTCAGAGTGAGTCGAAGAGCAGGACCACGTCCGCGAAGTCGATCCGTCCGTTCTGGTTGAAGTCGAAGGCTGCCACCGGCTCGTTCGCGGCGATCCAGGTCATCTGGTTGAAGAGGAGGACGACGTCGGCGAAGTCTTTTCTGGTGTTCCCGTTCACGTCCTCGTAGCGCCCATCATCGTCGAGGTCCCGCGGCTCCCCGGTACCCCCGGGAACGGTGATCACCGGCAAGCCTCCCTCCCGCCGGAAGGCCTGGACCCGTTCGTTGCCGGTGTCGACGACGTACACCGTGCCGTTGGCGGCCACCCCTACCCCGTTCGGGTGGTTGAAGTCCCCGGGCAGGTTCCACCCGTAGTATCCCCACCGGGTGATGAACGTCCCGCCCGCGGTGAACTTCTGGACCCTGTGTAGTTCCGAATCGACGACGAAGACGGCGTCCTGGCTGTCGATTGCGATCCTCACGGGCTGCTGGAACTCTCCCTCTCCCGCACCCTCGGTTCCCCAGGCCCGGAGAAAGGCCCCGTCCGCGTCGAAGACCTGGACCCGGTGGTTGTCTGCATCGGCTACATAGACCTCTCCCCTGCTATTGACCGCCACACCGTGGGGCAGATTGAACGAACCGTTCCCCGTTCCGAACCCTCCCCAGCGCGTGAGAAAGGTTCCATCGGCGGTGAACCTCTGGATGCGGTGGTTGAAGGCATCGGCGACGTAGACGGTGCCATCCTGGCCCACGGCGACGTCGACGGGGGTGTCGAACGCCCCGCCCTGGACCCCGGTGCCGCCGAACCAGAAGAGCCGGTAGCCGGTCCGGTTGAAGACCTGCACCGTGTTCGCAAGGCTGTCGACCACGTACACCATCCCGGTTGCGTTGATCGCGATGCCGACGGGCCACGCTCTCGCAGCGTTCTCCGGGTAGGGGACCGCCCACTGGCGAAGATACACCCCATCCCTGGTGAAGACCTGTATGCGCCCGTTGTTGGCATCGGCGACGTACACGGTGCCGTCCGTGTCCGGGGCGATGCCCATCGGCGCGGAGAACTGGCCATCGCCCGTCCCCTGGCTCCCCCACATCCCGCGAAAGGTGTAGGTGTCAGCACCCGCAACACCCGTCGCGGTCGCGCAGAGGAGCACGACCGCCACCAGAACGAGGACCTGCCGCATCCGGGACACCTCTCGTAGCTGATACATATGCTTTCCAGGTGATGAACCTGGCGGCGCTGCAATGCATCGGCCGATGAGGTGACGGCAGGAAACCCGGAGACGGCGTCCGCATGCTCCGCTGTCGTTGCCGTCCATCGTCCTGGGTTGGGCCGAATCGTTGAGCGCAGGCGAGGAGAGGGGGGAGGAACGGGCGCCTAGCCCGCTTCCTTCACGGCATCCAGGGGAATACCGAGCGCGTCCGCGACCCCCTTCCCGTAGGCCGGATCGGCCAGCAGACAATGCTGTACGTTTAACGATTTGCGGGCAGATAACGGGAAAATAAGCCCGATATGACCTCTTTTTTTCAACCCACCCGAAACCATTTCTCTTCGAAAAAGATCCCTGAGAAACGCAGGAAAACGGCCGGAGAAAGGGCCGAT
>CASGHK010000040.1 GCA_949320185.1 uncultured Methanomicrobiales archaeon
TGCTCTACTTCAACCAGATGTCCTGGATCGCGGCGAACGAGCCGCTGGTGGCGTTCGACTACAACGGCAACGGGCGGATCGACTTCGCGGACGTCGTCTGGCTGTTCAACCACCTCTGACCCCTTCTCCCGTGCGATGGAGGCGGGGCCGGCAGCGCGGAACGCCGCCAATGATCCAGGCGGCCCCGTCCCCCTCACCGGTGCGCCGTGAGTCGTCCCACTCCTCCGCTCCCCCCACTGTGCACCGATGAGTGCAGGCTCCTCCCTACACTGGGCGGGAACCGGTGATACCGGGAGCCATCGCATTCCTGACCGCGTCGGCCCCGCCGGACCGGCTCGTTAAGCCGGTCCGTTACCGGGCACGTCCCGGCCCTTTTCCCCCGCGAGCCCGACGAGGACCGCGACCACCGCCGCCTCGAGCGGGTCGCCGAACGCGTAGAACCCCTCGCTCGAGTACGCCATCGCCATGGCGGCGAGCCGGTCGAACGCGGCGCCCTCCCCCTCGCGCAGCCCCCGCCCGGCCCGGCGCCAGCGCTCCGCCGTCCCGCGGACGCCCAACCGCGGGCTCAGGAAGACCCGGCCCATGTCGCCTCGTCGAGGGTGCGCTGCACGGGCCGGGCGCTGAGGGCCGGCGTCTTCGGCCGCTCGTCGTACCGCCAGACCACCTGGCCCACCGCCCGGAGCAGGTTTCGCAGTCCACGATCCGCCCGTGGCGCGTAGAGCAGCACGGTCGACGTCCGGGCGAGGTCCCGGAGCGCTCCGCCGACCGCGGCGATCACGTCCCGGTCGTTTCCCTCGAGCGCCGAGAAGACGTCGTCGTCGTACTCCACGACCACGATCGTCTGGTAGGCCTCCCTGAGCGAGGAGAGGAGCTGGTGGACGGTCATGCAGCTCTGGACCCCGAAGTTCGGGCCCCGGCGGGGGAGGCGGAAGAGGACCCGCGAACTGACCCCATAGAGGTAGAGCGTCGAGAAGCGGCCCACCTCCGGCTGCACGAGCAGGTCGACCACGAACCCCGCCGGGGCGACCAGGGCCGTCGCCCGGCCCGGTTCGAGGGTTACCCCGGGTTCAAGCGAGAGCCGCACGGTGCTCCGCCTCCCGGACGAGCTCGATCAGCACCGCGACGACCGCTGCCTCGAGCGGGTCGTCGGTCATCCGGGCGAGGGCCGGCCCGCGCTGCCCGGCCGCCGCTATCAGCCGGTCCATCGCTGCGTGGTCCTCGGCGCCGAGCGCCCGCCGAAAGCGCCGCCAGCGGGCGAGGAGGGACGGAAGGTCGTCAGCCATCCCTCTCCTCCCTTCGGCGGGCTCCAGCCTGCTCGAATGCTACGCCATCATTCCCCCGGCGGCGGTCCCGGGTCCTGTCGTTGAAGCTCATCCAGATCACGTCCGCCCGGCCCTCGTTCATACACGAGGAAGGCCCGGCAACAGGTCTCTGTCGCATCCGCATTAAAGGAGGGGACCGCGTGCCGGGAAAGTGATCTGACCGGCCGCTCTGCAGGTGCAGGGACCCTGGTCGAAAAGAGAGAGTGCTACCCGACCGTCGTTCGACGATCGGGCGGTAGTCCTGAATTCACGAGAGCTTCTTGAAGACGAGCCGCTCGTTTGAATTCGTCATCAGGAGCACCAGCCTGCCCTGGGAGTCCATCTCGAACGCCGTCACCCCGCCGAGCGCAGTGACCAGGTTCCGGTCGAGCGACCGGTCGCCGCAGTAGATCTCGGTCAGGTTTGCCGGAGCGAGTTTCAGCTTCTTCCCGTCGACCGTGAAGTTCCCGGTCCCGTTGTTGCAGTCCGCCCTGAGTCTGTACGTCCCATTGGTGTTGAAGCCCACCGTGTAGCGGTCGGGGCTTGTCACCGTGACGGGCTCGGAGCCCGCCCTCGCGACCCATGCCCAGGTGGCGTTGACGAACGACGCGTTCACGGCCGCCACCGTCTCGTTTGCGGTCACGTTGATCGTCGGTGTCGCCGTCTGGTTCGCGGTGATGACGACCGTTGGGGCCTCCGTCACCGACGGCGTGCCGGCAGCAGTCGTCGATGCCGGCGTGGCGTTCGTAGGCGGTGTGCTCGTGCACCCGGCACTCACCAGCATCGCCGCGACGAGAACGGCGAGCAGAGCGAGAAGAATGGTAGGATTACGCATGTGTACTACACCCTGTCCTTGGTATCTTGTCCTTCAGTGTCAGGTCACCGACCGCCTGTCACCAGGGGGATGGAGAAGAGAACGCTTCCCGAGGGTCCGGCATAGCGAGACCGGATAGGTCGGGCGCCGCGTCTCGATGGTGATCTTCGACCCGGTTAGGGTGAAATCTCCTGGTATATCTCTCTTATCAATTGATTGTTCTGCTGATCAAACGCCAGGTACCGGCTATCACATCTCGATCCGCGTCGAGACGCCGTGCAGGTGATCCGCCGGCAGACGATAGAACTGGACGAAGGTCGGGGCGTTCCGTTTGATCACGGCAAAGAGCCGCCATACCGGGTGTTCGGTCACGATCTCCTCGAGGCCGTAGAAGATCGCCTTCTCGTGGATACCGTGGTCTCGAAGGATCCAGACGATGTCCACGAACTCGAGATATCCATGCCGGACCTCGAAGGTCCGGAGCCCCTCGGCGAGGTTCCGCTTGAAGCCGTGCACCACCCCGAAGGGTGCATCCTCGACCGCGATCGAGACGAGGATGTTGTCCTGGTAAAGGATCGTGTTCACGAACATGGTCCGCGCGATGTACGGCGGCATCCGCTGCACGTCCCTGGCGAAGAAGAGGGCGGTGCCGCTGATCCGGTTCATCGTGTCATGCACCTGGCGGTACTGGCGAAGGAACTGGTCGAGCGGCACGGGCTGGAACGCGTGGTGGAGCCGCTGCTGTCCCGCAAGAAAGACCAGGATGACGCCGAGGGGGACGGCGGCGATCACGAGCGACCAGTACCCTCCTGTCTCCAGCTTGCTCAGGCTCGCGCAGAGGAAGGCGCCGTCGATCAGTGTGATCCCCCCGGCGAGCGCTGCGAGGGCCCACCGGCGCCGGTGCAGGAAGATGACGGTGATCAGGGCGCCGGTGAGCACCATCGTCCCCGTGACCGCGAGCCCGTACGCGGAGGCGAGGCGGGACGACTCGCCGAAGAGGAGCATGACGAAGAGCACGCAGACGAGCAGCATCCAGTTGACGACGTCGATGTAGATCTGCGAGCGGAGCGCCGACGAGGTGTACTCCACCTTCAGGGTCGGCAGGAGACGGGTCGTGATCCCCTCGTAGACGATCGAGAAGATCCCGCTGATCATCGCCTGCGAGGCGATCACGGTGGCGACGATCGAGAGGAGGACGAAGGGAACGAAGACGAGGTCCGAGAGCGAGAGGACCATCTCGAAGAGGATGCTCGACGACGCCGGGTTGGTCAGGGCGAACGCCCCCTGCCCGAGGTAGTTGATCACGAGGGCGGGAAAGACAAACGACCAGGCCCGCCGGATCGGCTCTCTGCCCAGGTGGCCCATGTCGGCGTAGAGGGCCTCCCCCCCGGTGGCGCAGAGGATCACCGACGCGAGGATCAGGAAGGACGCGATGCCGTTCGAGACAAGGAAGCCGACCCCGAGCAGAGGGTTGACCGCCTGGAGGACGACGGGCGCCCGGCCGATCATGATGAGCCCCAGGACCGTGAGCGCGGCGAACCAGGCAACCATCACCGGTCCGAAGGCGAACGCGACCCGGTCGGTCCCCCGCCGCTGGATCACGAAGAGGCCGATGGCGATCAGGGCGGCGAGGAGGACGAGCCGGTCCTGCGAGACTCCCTCGAGTCCCGGGATGAGGGGGACTCCCTCGACCGCCGATAGGATGCTGATCGCCGGTGTGATCACCCCGTCGCCGAGCAGGAGCGAGACCCCGACCACGGTCACGACGAGGAGTACCTGTCGGGACCAGTCGTGTTTCAGGAGCGGGTTCAGAAGCTCCCGGAGCACGATCGTCCCGCCCTCGCCCTTCTTTCCCAGGCTCATGGCGAGCCATGCGTACTGGACCGTGACCACTAGTACCAGGGTCCAGATGATCAGGGAGAGGACACCGAGGACCGACTCCGGTGTCCGCGGGACGAGGGCGAGGATCACGGTGAGGGTGTAGATGGGGCTCGTCCCGATGTCGCCGAAGACCAGTCCGGCTGCCTTCACCGCGCCCAGTGCCCGGGCCCGCCGTTCGTCCTGCCTCCGGTCCAGGAGCACGATGCGGGAATGTCGATTCCTCCAGATATAAAGCCTCTCTCATGCATTCGGGGGTGCGTTTGAACGGCGGGCAGCCCGTCCGGTCCGCCCCCGGTGCCCCTTCGCCTCTTCGGGCGCCCGCGTAAGGGAGGTACGAGCACCGCAACGTTGAAAAACCCCGGGCTCGCCAAACATCTACAGGAGTTCCGTCATGGTCTTCTTCTTCGACCCGTTCTACTTCATCTTCGTCCTGATCCCGACGATCGTGATCTCGGCAGGGGTCCAGCTCTGGCTCACCCGGACCTACGCGACCTGGTCGCGGGTCCCGAACCACTCTGGCCTCACCGGCCTCCAGGTTGGGCGGACGCTCTTTTCCCGGACCTCGCTCCAGCCAATCGGGCTCGAGGTCGCGCCGGGGGAGCTGACCGACCACTTCGACCCGGGCGCGAACGTCGTCCGGCTCTCCGAACCGGTTGCGGGCGTCCCCTCGGTCGCCTCACTTGCCGTCACCGCCCACGAGCTCGGGCACGTCCAGCAGCACCAGACCGGCTCCGCCCTGATGAAGGTGCGGACCGCGCTCGTCCCCGCGTTGCAGTTCAGCCCGACCCTCTCGTACATCTGCATCCTGCTCGGGCTCTTCATGAACATCGCAGGACTCTTCTACCTGGGGATCTTCTTCTTCGCGCTGATGGTGGTCTTCACCATCATGACCGTTCCGATCGAGTTCGATGCCTCGCGCCGGGCTTTCCGGCTCCTCGAGGAGGCGGGCCTCCTCGTCGATGAGAACGACCGCCGCGGGGCCCGGGCGATGCTGACCGCTGCAGGCTTCACCTACGTCGCCGCCGCCGTGACGGCGGTCCTCCAGATCCTCTACTACCTCGTCCTCGCCCGCCGGGAGTAACTCCCCGGCACCCTCCCCGCTGACGGTGAAAGGAAGCCCTTATCCGGCCAGAGGGCGAGGGGATTGCCATGAGCACAGCGCCCGACCCGCTGATCGGAACAGCGGCGCCCGACTTCTGTCTCCCCGATGCGAACGGCGAGACCGTCTGCCTCCACGACTTTGCCGGCGAGTGGGTCGTGGTTTACTTCTATCCCCGCGACAACACGCCGGGCTGCACCCTTGAGGCCCAGCTCTTCACAGCGGCGCTCGACGACTTCGCGGCCCTCAACGCAACGGTGATCGGCATCTCCAGCGACTCGCCCGCGAGCCACGCCAGGTTCGCGGCGAAGCACGCCCTGCGCCACCGCCTCCTCTCTGACGAGGGAAAGGCCGTGCTCGCCGAGTTCAGCGTCTGGAAGGAGAAGAAACTCTACGGAAAGGTGATGCTCGGTATCGAACGGTCCACCTTCCTCGTTGACCCCGAGGGGACGATACGAGCGGCGTGGCGAAAGGTGAAGGTGCCGGGACACCCAGACGCTGTTCGGGCAGCGCTCGTCGAACTCCAGGTCGCTTCGTCCTAACCCGGGCCGATCCGGACGATCTCGGGCGAAGCTGCCCGGACCTCCCAGGGGAGGTTCGAGGTACCGATCCCCCGCGTCACATAGACCGTCGTGGTGTCCCGCCGGGACTCGCCCGAGAGCCCTACACGGTCCGCCACCCCGGCAGGCAGGAACTGGCCCCCGTGGGTGTGGCCCGCGAGGACGAGGTGAGCGTCCCACTCGCCGATGCATTCGGGCTCGTGGACCATGTAGATCGTGAACGCATCACCCGGTTCGAGTTTGGGCGGGTCCGCCATCCCGGCCCAGCCGTCGTCGATCCCGACGATCCGAACAGGGGTCCCGCCGATCTCCAGTTCGAGCACCTCGTTCCGGAGGACGTGCACCCCGTTCTGCTCGAGTACCGCCTGGACTTCCCTCGCGTAGGCGAGGTCGGTGGTCTCGTCCCGGAGGTAGCCGACATCGTACGCGCCCGCTCGCAGGCTCGCCGATCGCACCGTGACCATCTTGCCGACGAGGCTCGTCGCATGGTCGCCCGAGTGATAGTCGTGGTTGCCGAGGACGGCCACGACAGGTGCGTCGATCTCGGACCAGAGCGCGTGGACGCTCAGGTCCTCGCCCTTCCCGAAGACGAAGTCCCCGCCGATCAGCACGAGCGCCGGTTCCAAGGCGTTGATCTGGGCGACCGCTGCTCGGACCTGGGCCAGATTTCCCTCGCGGAGGTGAGGATCGGCGATGAAGACGATCCCATCCGGTGCCCCCTGGACCTCGAGGTATGTCACATCGCAGGCGCGCGGCTCGAACGCGAGAGTGCCGAGCGAAGCCGTGACCGCGCCGAGCAGGAGGGTGACTGAGAAGAACCGGCCGAGCGGAAGACCCTTCGGAAGAGGACGCATCTGTGATTACTTTCACGTCTCGCGCCCCGGCATGATAGCCCTTCGGTTCTGAGCACCACTCGTGGGGAAGTGGGAGGGGGACCGTACCCGTTATCGGGCTGCATCACCCAGGTTTGAGGGATGACGTCGTACCGCTTTGCCCGGCGCCTGGGCGCCGTCCCACCCTCATTCCTGGGGACGCTCTTTGCCGTCTCGGCCGATCCGTCTGTGATCTCGTTCGCGGGCGGCCTTCCCTCGCCGGCGGTGCTCGACGCGGACGGGATCGCGCGTGCAGCGTCAGAGGTGTTCGCCGAGTTTGGCCCTGCCGCCCTCCAGTACGCCACCACCGACGGCCACCGCCCCCTCCGCGCGTTCATCGCAGACCGGTACCGCCGCAGGCTCGGTCTCGACGTGACGGCGGAGAACGTCCAGGTTGTGAACGGCTCGCAGCAGTGCCTCGACCTGTTCGCGAAGTGTCTGGTCGATCCCGGGGACTCCGTCCTGGTCGAGGCACCGGGGTACCTCGGGGCAATCGAGGCTTTTTCCCTGTACGAGCCGAGCCTCGTCTCTGTCCCGGTCGACGAACTGGGACCTGATCTCGAGGTCCTCGAGCGTATCGTCTCCGGGAGCCGGCCAAAGTTCTTCTACGCGATCCCGAACTCACAGAACCCGTCCGGCCTCACCTACCCCGATGGGGCGCGGCGGGCCGTTGCGGAGCTCCTCGACGGCTCGGGTTCTCTCCTGTACGAGGACGACGCCTTCGGCGAACTCTTCTTCGACGGGCGGCCCCGTGAGCCGATCATGCGCCGCCTTCCCGGCCAGTCCGTCCTCTCGGGCTCGTTCTCGAAGGTGCTGGCGCCCGGGATGCGCTGCGGCTGGATACTCGCGCCAGAGCCGGTCCTCGCGCAGTTTAACGTCGCGAAGCAGGCGGCCGACCTCCACTCGAACCTCCTCTCTCAGCTCGTGCTGATGCGCTGGCTCGAGACGCATGACCTGGACGCGCAGTGCCGCCGGGTCGCGACGTACTACGAACAGAACTGCCGAGCTCTCCTGGACGCGCTCGACGACCGCTGTCCCGAACTCGGTCACACGACTCCCGAGGGTGGGATGTTCCTGCTCGCCCGCATCCCCCCGGGGATCTCGTCGCTCGCCCTCTTCGAGGAAGGAGTGCGCCAGGGGGTCGCCGTCATGCCCGGGCGGCCGTTCTACCTCGAGGGCGGCGACGATGTCGTCCGCCTCAACTTCTCGTGCGTCGACCCAGGGTCGATCGACGAGGGCGTCGCCAGGCTTTCCCGGGCGCTTCGCGCCCTCCGGGGCTGAACAGCTTCGGGCGCCCCGGGTCCATTTGCCCGCCATCTTTAAACCTGCTCTCGGGAATACCTCCGCATGCAGCTCGTGCACGTAAACGGCACCGACAAGGGACCGGTCATGCTCTACGCCCTCTCCACCTGCGGCTGGTGCGCCAAGACGAGGGAGCTCCTGACAGACCTCGGCGTTGCCTTTGACTATATCTACGTCGACCTGGTCGGCCCGGAGGAGCAAAAGGAGGTCATCGAGGCGGTCGAGCGCGTCAACCCCTCCCTCTCCTTCCCGACCGTTGTGATTGGCGAGCAGACAATTGTCGGCTTCAAGGAGAAAGAGCTCCGGGAGGCGTTTACGTGAGCGGCACGGAACCGATCACCGCCGAGGAGGTCGACCGGCTCGTCGAGCAGATCGAGCGCGACGCCGGTGTTGGCGGGTACCATCTCCATCCCGATGCGGACTTCGTCCGGGGTCTGGTCCGGGGCCTGGCCGAGAACGAGCGCCGCTACGGCTATCGTTCCTGTCCGTGCCGGCTATCGATGGGGACGAAGGAGGCGGACCTCGACATCATCTGCCCCTGCGACTACCGCGACGCCGATCTCGTCGACCACGGGGCCTGCTACTGCGCCCTCTACGTCTCCGCCGACGTGAAGGCCGGCAGGACAACGGTGGGCTCCATCCCCGAGCGCCGTCCCCCGCGGGCGGAACGCGAGAAGGCGCGTGCCGGCGTGACGGCCACGCCCGGTGTCGTCGGCTCTCTCGCGTTTCCGGTCTGGCGCTGCTCGGTCTGCGGCTATCTCTGCGCCCGCGATGCCCCTCCGCTCGAGTGCCCGATCTGCAGGGTCGGGCGAGAGCGGTTCGCCCGGTTCATCTGAACCGGCCCGCAACCCTCTTGTAGCCTGCAGGCGGACACGTGGTTATGGCAGAAAGAGTCATGGTCGAGATCGTCGGCTTCTCCAGGTCGGAGTGCGGGCCATTCCCGTGCGACGAGAACCGGACCTGCGGTCTCGACGACTGCGCTCCCTACGGGATGCTCACCGCTGCGTTCGATGCTCTAAAAAAGCGTCTCGCGGCCGAGTACGGCGACCGGGTCGAGGTCCGGCTCACCCTCCTCGACGACGGGGTGCCCGACCATGTCCGGGAGGTGGTGGACCGCGAGTCGCCTCCGCTGCCGCTCGTGCTGATCAATAACCGTTGGCGACCGATCGGACGGGTCTCGTACGACCCGATAAGGAGAGAGATCGATCAGACCCTTGGGGCCTGATAGTATGATTGTGTTAATCGACAGGTGAGAGCTCCCCAGTTCCGATGTCGAAATAGAGGCCGTGGAGCTGCACCCGGCCGTCGGAAACGGCCGCCTGCACGATCGGATACTGGCCGAGATGCTGGAGCTGGAGCCGGACGTTCTCCTTCACGATCGCCTCGAGCCGGGCGTGTTTCCCCGCGTCGTCCGTCGGCGCCGGGTGCTGCGAATCAACCCTTTCCTTTGCGGGCATCGCGTTCGAGAGCCAGAAGGGGATGAAGTGGTCGTGCTTTAAGTCTGCGTCGAGCGCCTTGCACGCCCCGCAGTCAGAGTGGCCACAGATCACGATGTCCTTCACTTTCAGGTGGTTGATCGCGTACTCGAGGACGGTCGCGAAGTTCCAGTCGTAGTTCGGGACCACGTTGCCGATGTTCCGGTGGACGAAGAGCTGTCCAGCCCTCGCGTTCGTGATCCGCTCGGGATTAACGCGGGAGTCTGAACATCCGATCCAGAGGACGCAGGGTTTCTGGCTCGATGCGAGGGCCCGATAATATTCCTGCTGCTCAGCAAACTCCGTTTCGCGGAACCTGTGATTGCCTTCAAGGAAAAATTTTGTCATTATCTATCACTCGGTCAATCCGTTGTTGGCGGCGAATCGAAAAAATGTGCCGATCTTCAACGCTGGACTGCCCCGAGGTGCGCCTGTTCGACCGTCCGGGCGTACCGGGCGAGGATGCCGGAGAGTTCTTTCTTTATTGGGGCCCAGGCGCTCCTTCGTCGGGCAAGCTCCTGCTCGTCAACCAGCAGGTCGATCCGGCGCTCGAAGAGGTCGATCCGGACCCGGTCTCCGTCCTGGACGAGTCCGATCGGTCCGCCCACGGCCGCCTCGGGAGAGACATGCCCGATGCACGGCCCCCGCGTGCCGCCCGAGAACCGGCCGTCGGTGACAAGGGCGACCCGTGTCAACCCCAGCCCCATCAGGGCTGAGGTCGGGGCGAGCATCTCCGGCATCCCGGGCCCGCCCCGTGGCCCTTCATACCGGATCACCACGACGTCCCCCTCCTCGACCCTCCGGGAGAGGAGTGCGGCCATCGCGGCCGGCTCGCCGTCGAAGACCCGGGCCGGACCTTCGTGACGCCACATCTCGTCCGCAACGGCCGAAGCCTTCACCACGGCGCCATCGGGGGCGAGGGTGCCTGCCAGGCAGCGGAGCCCGCCGGCCTCGTGCACCGCCTGGTCGAGCGGCCGGATCACCTCGTCGTCGCGAACCCGCGCCTCACCCGCGATCTCCAGGATCGATCGACCCGAGACCGTGGGCTGGTCCTCCAGGAGCGGCAGGAGACGGCTGAGCACGGCGGGGATGCCGCCCGAGACGTGCAGCCGCTCCATCGAGTACGGCCCCCCGGGGAGCATGGCCGCGATGTGCGGCACCGCGTCCGCGATCGTGTTGAAGGTCTCAAGGTCGAGCGGGACGCCTGCTTCGGTCGCGATTGCCATCAGGTGGAGGACCGTGTTGGTCGACCCGCCGAGGGCCATGTCGACCCGGACCGCGTTCCGGAGCGCCGGGAGTGTGACGATCCGGCGGGGAGTCACCTGCTCGCGGACCAGGTCGACAGCGCGCTCGCCGGTCTCGCGGGCGAGACGAAGCTTGCCCGCATCGACGGCGGGGGTGGCGGCGGTGCCGGGGAGCGACATCCCGAGCGCCTCGGTCATGCAGGCCATCGTGTTCGCGGTGTAGAGTCCCTGACAGGAGCCGCAGCCCGGCATCGCGGCGCACTCGAGCTCGCAGAGCTCGCACTCGTTCATCGTCCCGGCGGCCACCCGTCCGACGCCCTCGAAGACCTCCGTGAGCGAGAGGTCCCGCCCCGGCGCCCTTCCCTCGAGCATCGGGCCGCCGGTCAGCACGATCGTCGGGATGTCGCACCGTACAGCGGCCATCAGCATCCCCGGTACGATCTTGTCGCAGGTGCCGACGCAGACGAGCCCGTCGAAGCGGTGGCTCTGGACCATGATCTCGATTGAGTCGGCGATGTTCTCGCGGGAGGGCAGGGAGTAGCGCATCCCCTCGTGCCCCATCGCGACCCCGTCGCAGACGCCGATCACCCCGAACTCGAAGGGGACCCCGCCGCCGGCCGCCACTCCTTCACGGACCCGTTCTGCGAGCTGCCGGAGGTGGAGGTGGCCCGGCACCACCGTCGACCAGGCGTTCGCGATCCCGATGAACGGCCTCTCCATCTCCCGTTCGGTCACCCCGAGTGCCCGGAGCAGGGAGCGGTTCGGCGCCCGCTGGTATCCGGCCTTGATCTCGTCACTCCTCATAGGGGATAGGGTGCAGTGCATCCCTAAAAAATGGTTTCCTTTCGGTCTCTTTCTGCTCGCACCAGAGAGATGTTCAGGTCCCTTCCTCGATCTGGATCTCGCCGGCGTCCGCGTCCACGGTCGCCGTCACCCCAGCAGGCAGCTCGGCGAGCGAGATCTCGGGGTGGTCCACCAGGGGAATGCCGGCGATAAGCGCCCCTGTTGCGATGATCGTCTCTGCCTCGGCGTTGACGATCGCCGCCGGGGCGACCCTGTTTCGGGCCAGGCCGTAGAGGACGTAGGACCCGACCGTCGAGCCCTTGCCGTGCGGGAAGACGAGCACCCGCCCTGCGATCGACTGACCCTCGAGGGGGTGCCCCGGGTCGATCACGACCCCCGTCGTCGGGTCGACCCCACCGAGAAAGGAGATGGGGGCGTCCGTCACGAGCAGAGGGCCGGTACCCACCCCTTTTCCAATTCCACGCGCCCGGATT
The DNA here is from genome assembly GCA_949320185.1 of uncultured Methanomicrobiales archaeon. Lineage (GTDB taxonomy): Archaea > Halobacteriota > Methanomicrobia > Methanomicrobiales > Methanospirillaceae > UBA288. The sequence goes on from CASGHK010000040.1 coordinate 11,826, forward strand.
ATCACTTCCACACCACATAAATGTCTGGACTCCTCACCATATCTTGATATGGACGACTCCGTGCTGAACACCCTCCATCCCCGAAGCGAGATCAATCTCCAGCTGGAGCTTCAACAGATGGAGGCCCAGCACCTCGACCTCAAGATGAAGTTCGACATGCTGCAGAAGGAGAACGCCCACCTGCGCAAAGAGAACAACCAGCTCAAGAGAATGCCTCTCTTCGTCGCGGTCGTGGTGGATATGCTCGGAAACGGCGAGATCTACCTGCGGCAGCAGGGGAACAACCAGGAGTACCTGACCCGCGTCGACGATGACCTCTACCGCTCGATCAAGCCCGGTGCGAAGGTGGCGGTCAACAATTCGCTCTCGGTCGTACGGGTGATCGGCAACATATTCGATGCCCGCGTCCGGGTGATGGAGCTGGAGGCCTCTCCCGACGTCACCTTTGACCAGGTGGGGGGGCTCATCACCGAGATCGAGGAGGTCCGCGAAGCGGTCGAGTACCCCCTCACCCGTCCGGAGATCTTCGAGCGGATCGGGGTCGAGCCGCCGAAGGGGATCCTCCTCCACGGAGCCCCTGGCACGGGCAAGACCCTGATCGCGAAGGCCGTCGCCCACGAGGCGAAGGCGACCTTCATCCGGATGTCTGGCTCCGAGCTCGTCCACAAGTTCATCGGCGAGGGGGCGCAGCTCGTCCGCGAACTCTTCACCCTCGCCCGCGAACGAGCGCCATCGATCGTCTTCATCGACGAGATCGATGCGGTCGGCTCGATCCGGACGAACGACGGGACCTCCGGCTCCGCGGAGGTGCAGCGGACCCTGATGCAGCTCCTGGCCGAGATGGACGGTTTCAACTCCCGAGGCGACGTCCGGATCATGGCCGCGACCAACCGCGTGGACATGCTCGACCCGGCTCTCCTCCGTCCGGGCAGGTTCGACCGTGTCATCGAGGTGCCGCTCCCCGACAGCCCGTCCCGGTTGGAGATCCTCCGGATCCACTCTCGCCGGATGAACCTGGGCGACGTCCGGATGGACCAGCTCGCCGAGATGACCGAGGGCTTCTCGGGGGCCGAGCTCCAGGCGGTCTGCCGGGAGGCGGGTATGATCGCCGTCCGCAGAAAGGCCCGGGTGGTGACTCACGAGGACCTCCTTGCCGCTGTCGCGAAGGTCCGGGCCGAGACAGGTTCCGACGACCGGATGTTCCGCTAGGTCCCATGCGCCTCCTCTTTCTCCCGAAGGAGGGGCTGGACCTCTACCGGATCATGCTCGACTCGGAGACGAGCCGCAGGGTCCTCCGTTTCTACCATCCCCGCCGGTCCCCCTTCGGCGTCGCCGTCGAGGTCGCCACTCTCTCCTCGGGTCTCTCTCTCGTCTCGGAGCTCCGCTGGTATGTCCGCCGTTACGTCTCCGGTGTGCTCTTCGAGATAGGGACTGGACGGTTCGCCACCCTCGCCCTCGCCTCCCAGGTCTATTTCGGTCGCGGCCTCAGGTTCCACGAGCCCTGGGAGGACCGGCACCTCCTGGTCGCCAGAAACGGCACGGTCGAACGGGTGGAGATGGAGCCCGGTACCGACCCGCGGGAGTACGCTCCCTTGTTCGAGGGCGCTGACGATCTGGTCGAGGTCTGGGACCTTTCCGTCTCCGCCGAGGTCCCCGCCGGGCAGGTGGATCCGTCCGCCCCTGATCAGCCCGCCTCTTCCGACACACTCTGATCCGGTGAGGGTTCGGACCGGGTTTACGTTTATCATATCGTGGGGTGCACCACTACCTGTTCAGAGGAGCACTATCATGCAGTACGAGATCAAGTACAAACCTTCCTACGCGATGGCCGTCGTCCGGCTCGAACCCGGCGAGGGCGTCGTTGCCGAGGCGGGTGCGATGACCTACATGAGCCCCTCGATCCAGGTCAATACCCGGATGCGGCAGAAGGGGCTCTTCGGCAGCCTGATCACCTCGGTGATGGGGGGCCAGTCGTTCTTCGTCGTCGACTTCGTGGCTGGTGATCAGTCCGGCGAGGTGGGCCTCGTCTCCGCCCCCGTCGGCGATGTCGAGGTGCTTGAGGTCCGCCCGGACCACGGCTTCATCATCCAGAAGTCCGCCTTCGTCGCGTCGGAGAAGGGGGTCGACCTGGACGTCCAGTGGCAGGGATTCACGAAGGGGCTCTTCGGCAACGGCCTCTTCATGATCAAGGTGACCGGCTCGGGCAAGCTCTTTATCAACACCTTCGGCGCCATCGACCACCATGTCCTCGCCCCGGGTGAGCGCCTCGTGGTCGACAACTTCCACCTGGTCGGGTTCTCCGATACCTGCCACTACGAGGTCAAGAAGTTCGGCACCTGGAAGGACTCCATCTTCTCTGGGGAGATGTTCGTGACCGAGATCGAGGGGCCGGGCGAGGTCTACGTGCAGACCAAGAACGTCCGCGAGTTCGTCGACTGGCTCTGGACTATCCTCGGCCCGAGGGTCCAGGCAACCGGCGGAAGCCGATAAAAACAGTTTCCGGGGGGGTATATCTCCGTCCCGGAACTCCAATTCTCTCTCTCTCTCTTTCTCTTCTTGACAGGGCCTAGAGCTCGAGCACGCCGAAGAAGACCGTCTCCGCCGGCCCGGTCATCGTAGTCTCGTGACCGAGGGCTATCCGGAGCCATCCACCCTCGGTCTCGACATCCACCGTCTCCCCGACGAGCCCGAGGCGGTGTGCGACGGCGGCGGACGCCGTCGCTCCTGTGCCACACGAGAGCGTCTCCCCCTCGACACCGCGCTCGAACGTCCTGATGCGGAGAGTATCGGGTCCCTTCACCTGGACGAAGTTCACGTTCGCTCCGTTCGAAAAGGAGGGGTGGTGTCGGATCGGGGGCGCGAGCGCTGCGACGTTGACGGCGTCCACGTCCTGGACGATGACGACCGCGTGCGGCACGCCTGTGTTCGCCGCGTGGACCTGGAGCCCCTCGATCTCTTCCTGGTAGTCGCCCTCACCGGCTGCCGGGACCGACCGGCGGTCGAAGGCCGGATCGGGCATGCCGATCGTCGCCTCGAAGCCGTCCTCGTCGTTATACCGCGTCTCGACTGGCACCGGCCCGGCACCCGTCCGCACCACGAACGAACCGCTCGCGAGCCCAATGTCCTGGACGTACTTTGCAAAGCAGCGGACGCCGTTACCGCACATCTCCGCCTCGGAGCCGTCGGGCTGGAAGAGGCGCATCACGAGGGCTCCCGTCGCGTCCCCCGAGAGGAAGAGAATGCCGTCCGCTCCGATCCCGAAGCGGCGGTCGCAGTAGAGCCGGGCGAACTCCGGCTTCATGCCGTCGGGAACCCGGACCTTCTCGTGCTCGTCGATCAGGACGAAATCGTTGCCGTTTCCGTGGAGCTTGACAAAGGGGAGGTCCATGTAAAAGAGAGTTGGACTTCGCCGCTCTTCTAGGTGCCGAACCGGCTAGGTGCGGGCGGCCGACGAGCCCCACTTCTTGATTGCCAGGGCGAGCTCGGGGTGGTCTTTCGCGTACTCCTCCGCCGCGATCCCCTCCATCGCGGCATCGACCGCCTGCCGCATCGCACGGGCGCCGGCGGCGGTGCCGTCCGGGTGCCCGTGGATCCCTCCGCCCGCCTGGAGAACGATGTTCGTTCCGAGGCCCGCGATCTCTGCCGCCACCTTGCCCGGGTGCAGGCCCCCGGACGAGACCGGGAAGACCGACTTCAACCCATAGCACTTGCAGGTGAGGGACTCGTTGTCCCCGACGATCTCCTCGACCGGGACGTGCCCCATCTTGCCCGAGGCCGTTCCCGTGTGGAGCTGGTCGCCGCCGACCATCCGGACGAGCCGGGCGAAGGGGCGCATCGCGATCCCGTGCTCCGGGTTCCGGGTCATCGCCGCGTGCATGGTTCGGTGGATGTGGAGCGGTACCTGGACCGAGGGGTCCTCGGCGAGCGCACGGATCGCGTCGAAGCCGGTGGTCAGCACGTCGATCATCAGCATGTTCGCACCGTTGTCCAGGGCCACCTGGGCGCGCTCCAGGATCCGGTCGGGCCGGGTCGAGATGTTGACCGCGTACAGGACCCGCCGGCCGGTCTCGGACCTCGCCTTGTCGAGCATCCCCATCACCTCGGTCACCCGGTCCGCGAGCGGGCAGAACGCCTGGTCGGTCAGGGTCTCATCATCCTTGATCAGATCGACGCCGCCCACAGCCGCCTGGTACGCGACCGCGGCCGTGTCCTTCGGAGTCAGCCCGACCTTGGGCTTGATGATTGTACCGACATGGGGCCGGTCCGTGGTGCCCACGAGGCGGCGGACGCCCTCCATACCTAACCTGGGCCCGGGGAAGGGAGCGACGAGCGAGTCGGGGAGCTCGATGTCGAGGAGCCGGACCGAGTCCAGGCGTCCAAGGCCGAAGAGGTTGCCCGCGAAGACCGAGAGGTACTGCGGGATGTTCCCCGGCTCGAAGATCTCCGCCGGGTACCGGATCCGGGTGAGGAATCCGTTTCCATGGGGCTCTACCGACTCGACGACCCCATCGAGCCGCCTGACGTACTCGGTCGTGGTGGAGATGTCGGTCCAGGTGCCGGTCGTCTCCTCCTCGGCGAGAGCCTGTGCGGCGTACTCGGGCGTGGTGTCCGCCCTCGGTCGATAGTAGTAGGTAGCGATGAGATCAGCCATGTTGAATCACCGGATCTGAGGTTGTTCGCCGGAGCAGGGTATATGTTTTTCCTGCTCAATCAGGCGGCACCGTGGGCTCTCATCATCACGTGACACCTTCAGACCGGGAGTCTCGACGAGATGGCGGCACGGTTGCTCTCACACCATAGAATGATTTCAGAGAGGTTTCTGCGAGCTTCAAAGGCCCGGTCAACTGGTCGTGTCTCGAGTGACCGGGCCGTTGATACCCTCGGCTTTCACAACCTTGGTTTTCTATCGATCAGAGGACCCGGAATGCGTTCGATCTTCCGACCCACGTACCTCCGGGGTTCTGGACGTAGAGACTGTAGTACCGGCGAGTTGCTGTTGCGGGGATGGCCAGACTACAGCGGATCTGAGCTGAGCCGATCGTGGTCTCACCGGATGCGGAGATCGTGGTGGGCCCACCGACAAGCTTGACCTGGGCGCCGGGCTGGAAACGACCACCGTAGACCAGGGCGGTGATCGTTCGCCCCCTGGATGCCGAGGATGGTGAGATGCTGCTGACCGAGGGCACCACGAGTGGGGCGGTGACTCTGAAGGCATTCGCCTTCGATACCGCGGGCTTGCCTGGGTTCTGGACATACACGGTGTAGTACCCGAGTGGCGCGGATGCCGGAATTGTCAGGGTGCCACGGATCTGGCTCGTACTGGTTGTGACCTCACCGTTCAGATGGTACGTCGTTCCACCGGTATGTTTGACCCAGACCTGGGCGGAGGGCTGGAAACCGGAGCCGGACACGGTCTCCGCCCCCGACACCGTCCCTGTTTTTGGACGAGTCCTCGATGACGGTGAGATGCCAGTGATGACCGCGATGCCGCTGGTCACCGTCAAAGCGTTCGCCTTTGCCACCGCAGCCTTACCCGGGTTCTGGACGAACACGGCATATGACCCGAGTGGCGCGGATGCCGGAAGAGTCAGCGTGCCACGGATCTGGCTCGAGCTGGTTGTGACCTCACCCAGCACCTGGTACGTCGTTCCGCCGGTGTGCCTCACCCAGACCTGGGCGCTGGGCTTGAAACCGGCACCGGAGATGTACACCGTTCCTGTGCTTGGGCGAATCCTCGATGATGGCGAGATGCCTTTGATCGAAACAACTCCACATGTCCCGGTATTCGTGATGATCTCCCGCCCAGCAGAGAAATCAGTGACGCTTCGGAAGGACAGACTCGTGATCTTCACCCTGTAGTGGTCGCCAGTCGAGATACTGCAGGGGATCGTCCAGGAGTAGGTACCGGCCGTTGCGGGCACCGAGGAGGCGATTGTCCTGACAAAATACAGAGTGTCCGTCCCCACCATCAGGTCGATCTTGATATTGGTACCCGAGAGCCCGGACTGTGACCAGCGGATCGAATGGGTCTCCCCCGTGTTCCAGTTCGCATCACCATTCGGTGAGATGAGGGTCAGGGTCGCCGCCTGAGCCGATGCGACCAGTACCGTGAGCATCAAGACCCCCAGCACAATGGTTTCCAATCTCATTGTTTTCAGTTTCATACTCCTCCTCCTTCAAGGAACGAGACTCTGTCTCCCTCCTCTCGCGCTGTTCTACCACACTTTTTTTTTTTACGAAGCACCGGGATTGGCACTCCTGACGTCACTCTTTGGCAGGACAGATATCGAGATGACATCATTTCGATCAAATAAATATTTCGTAATAATATTTGCTCGATAACGTTCTGCAGTGCGCCCGATGGCTCCAGGGCGTTGCTCGTCTCCTCTCAGGATGCCGATCGCGGGGAGTCGAAGACACCGTTCGATGCACTTCGGGGGGGTGGCGACGAACCGGTCTCTTCGCCCATCCAGCGCGGTCAGCGTGTCGAGTGCTCTGTTCGAGCCCCGCCTCGGCCTTTCGTGTCTGTCTTTCGGCCATGAAAGGAAGAGAAATGGGATCCTCGTCAGGGGTTTCGCTCCCCACAATCAGGTGTCTGTCTCTGGTCAGAGATCCCCGAACGCCGCTCTGGGTTGTGTCTCGACTCTTCTCGAAGTTCCCCCCGGACCCTGTCTGATCGCGAAAGCTACAGATCAGCAGGGTTCATTTGTACTAGGTCGCGCCGTTGAAGTGGTGGGTTGTTGTCGCATACAACGACGGTTGCCCGATAGACCCGTGGCGGGGTGTGACCTGTCCATGACAGGCCTGGAGGAGTCATCTGATCACGGCGAATGGGCGTTCAACGAGGAGCCATCTCTGGCGGATTGATGCATCCGCGCGAGCATCAACCAGGACGGTCACTCGAACGAGCGATGGAGACGAGCTAGGGGATGCTAATAATTCTCTGCAGGCTGCCCGATACAGTCATGTGTCGATCAGGTGCCTCCGGAGTTGATCCTCTGGTGTACCCCGATGGGGTTGTGCGAACCGATGAATTCGCACCCCTTCATCACCGGTCATGAACGCTACATTCAAATTGTTCCGCGGATGAGGTGAGTGGGATGGACGGACAAACGACCTGCTGGCGGGACCGGGTCCGGGTCACGACCCGGCCGATCGAAGAGATCGCCGTGGACCTGCTGGTCGTTCCCGGACCGCACGAAGGCCTCTGGGAACTGCAGGTGGACCGCGCCTGCGACCGGGCGAGAGCCCGCGCACGTGCCAAGGTCACCCTCTATTGCGCCATTCCACCCCTCGGCGGGGCCGATCCAGGCGCCTGCGCGTACGACTGGATCGGCGCCGCCCTCGAGACCGTCGTCACCCGGGGTGATGTCACCGTCGCGGTGCCGGCGCTCACCCACCCCGACGGCGACGGGGAGATCCCACGCGCCGTGATGGCGGCGCTGTACGCAGGGCTCGCCCGGCAACCCGGGATCGAGACCGTCTGGATCGCCTGCGCCAGCGAGGATTCGGCGTCCCGGTGGCGCGCCGCGCTCTTCGGCGAGGACCCTTTCCACCCCCTGCCCGGGCTCGGCGCCGAGGTGATGCGGCGGTACGGCTCCGTCTCCTCCTCCTGCCTGATCCCGGAGAGGGCCTACCAGGGCCGCTCCAGCGGTTCGTTCTCCACCGACTCCGCATGGGTCCAGTACCGGTTCGGGAGCGACGAGGAGGATGAGTACCTCGAGCTCCTGGAGGCGCGCGGGGACCCGTGCGCCCTTCTCCGCCTCCTGTTCGACGCTGGAGGCGGACTCGTCGAGTTCGAGGGGATCCTCTCCCTCCTGGAGAGCGCCGGACCGTTTCTTTCGACGGAAACAGGCCTCCTGCGCTGGTGCCCGGACGAGCCGTCGAACCGGCTCCTCCCGTTCCGCGACTGCCCCTCCCTCTGCGAGCTCGAGGCGGGCCGTGCCCTCCCGATGATCGAGGGGTCCGGGCAGGAGGGGTGCTAGCGCCGGCCCCTGCCGGCCTCGTCCTCTCCCGCCCGGCGATACTCATCGATCGACCAGCCCAGATGGTCGCGGATGATCAACCAGGCCATCGACGGCGGGATCGCTCCCTGCTCGGTGAAGATCAGGTCCACGTACCCGGCCGGGATCACGTCGAAGGCCGGGTTCCGGACACGGACGTGGGGAAGCCTGGCGGCGATCTCGTCCGGAAGCACCTCGGACGACGGTCGCTCCTCGATAGGGACGAAGTCGCCGAGCGCGGTGAGCGGCGCAAACTTATACGTCTCCGCTGCCACGACCACGTTTGTCCGTGCCTCGTGGGCGGCGAGCGCGATCGGGGCCGTGCCTATCTTGTTGACGACCGCACCGTTCGCGGTGATCGCGTCGGCCCCCACGATGACCAGGTCTACCTGGTTCACGAACGAACGCGCCGCTGAGTCCACGATGTAACTGGTCGGGACCCCCGCGTCGTTCAGCATCTGGATCGTGATGAGCCCCTGGTTCCGAGGGCGGACTTCGGTCGCGAAGACCTCTATTGCCTTGCCCTGCCGGTGCGCCTCGATGATACAGGCAAGGGCGGCCTCAGAGTTACAGTGGGTCATCACCGTATCTCCATCCCGGATATGCCTGGCGCCGATGGCGGCGATCTTAGAGACCGCACCGAGCGACGAGGCGACGAACCATCGCGCCCGTTCGTGGAATGCTTGCCGGGCCTCGGAGAGGGTGTCGACGTCGTCCAGGGCCCGCATCACGCTCCGCACCGCGTTCGGAAGCGAGACGGCGGTCGGTCGCGTCTCGACCAGCAGGTTTGCCGCCCGCTGCATCTCGGCCCGGAACTCGTCGAGCGCAGTCGGCGAGAGGCCGTTCGCGTGGGCATCGAGTGCCTCCACCGCTGCCCGTGCGATCCTCCCCGCCCCGCGGATCTCCATGGTCCGGATCCCCCGGGCCGTCTCTTCGAGTGTCATAAAAGCGTCAATCATTAGGTGAGAGGACGAATACTAAAATGTCGGTACCAGGAGAATGACCTTCCCGTCTCTCGCCGTCGTCTTCGACTCGGCCGGAACCCTGCTTCAGACATGGCGCACGGCAAAAAACGTTCGCTCGGGCGAGATCATACCGGAGGTGCAGACCACACTTCTCACCTCCGCCTCTCCGGACCGGGTCCTGACGATGCTGCCGATCCGGCCGAGGGCGATGATGGCCCAGCCTCCCGAGACCCTCCTCTCGACGTACCTTCTCAAGCATGGGTGCGGCTTCGCCGTCTCGTGCTCCAGCCGCCCGGTCTCGACCGACGATGTCCGGGCTGCTCTCTACGGGGACGACCGGGCCCGGTGCGGGGACATGCAGGACTGTATCCGGACCGTCTGGGCCTGCTGTCGCGACGAGCCCGTCGTCGCCCTGAACGCGGGTGTGATCGTGAGCCTGGCGATCCCGGGGATCGAATTCACGGTCACTACCGGGGGGGTACCCTTCCCCGGAGCGGTGGAGGCGGTGCGAGACCTGCACGCGCTCGGGGTCGACGTCTTCATCGCATCGGGCGACCGGATCGAGAAGCTCATCCCGATGGCCCGACGTCTGGGCGTCCCCGACCACCGGGTGCATGGGACGGCGACCCCCCTCGGAAAGGCGGCCATCGTCCGCCGGCTCCGGGGGGAGTACGACCGGGTGCTGATGGTCGGCGACGGTGAGAACGACGTGGCCGCGATGCGCGAGGCAGACCTCGGCGTCCTCTCGCTCCAGCAGCCGGGCGAGCGATCGCCGGTCCTCTCCGAGGCTGCCGGGAGGACCATCACGGACCTCGCCGAGGTCGTGGGAATCACCCTCGAGCTGATGGGCGCTGAACCGTATACAGATAAAAGGTAATATCATAGACCAGCCACACTAACTCTACAGGACGCATCACAATGACCGCTTTGATCACCATACAGGACCTCTCCATGGTCTTCGATGACACCGAGGTCCTCAAGAAGATCAGTTTCGAGATCGGCGAGGGCGAGATCCTGGGGATCATCGGCCGTTCGGGTGCCGGGAAGACAGTGCTGATGCACCTTATCCGGGGTGTTGACCAGGCCCCGACGAGCGGTCGTGTCATCTACCACATCGCTCACTGCTCCGGTTGCGGGACGGTCGATTTACCGAGCCATGTCGGTTCTCCCTGCCCCGGGTGCGGTGCCGTTTTATCTGCCCTCGACGTCGACTTCTGGTCGAGCGAGAACGAGTCGTTAAAACGCGCGATCATGTCCCGCACGGCGATCATGTTCCAGCGGACGTTCGCGTTGTATGGGAACGACCGTGTGATTGAGAACGTCCTGCACGCTCTCGACGACATCCATTATCCGATCGAGAAGGCGGTGAGTCGTGCAGCG
>CASGHK010000041.1 GCA_949320185.1 uncultured Methanomicrobiales archaeon
CGGAGAGATAAATTATTCCTGTATTTAGGTGAATATGTTTGGAGATATAATCACAGAAAGGAGAGCGACAAAATGAAAATGAAGCGCATCCTTGAGTTATTGGAGAAGGAGGTTAGGGGCTAGTTTGACACTATACCCTAGCTCTCGACCGAGAGGGGTGAATCGAAGGAGATGGTGGGGAGCCAGAGCGCGAGACCCGCGCCGGCTAGCCCGAGAACGAGCACGATCGCGACCAGGACTCCCAGCGACCTCGCTTCGCCCATGGCAGCTCAGAACTCGATCTTCGGCGGCTGTTCAATCGCCTCTTCGAACTGGAGGTACTCGAGTTTCTGCATCCCGATCAGGCGCGCCACGATGTTCGAGGGGATGGTGTCGACCATCGTGTTCAGCTGCTGGCCGACGTTGTTGTAGGTGTACCGCTGGCGCGCGATCTCGTCCTCGACGCCGCGGACCGAGGACATCAGTTCCTGAACCGTGACGGAGGTCTTGAGGTCGGGATAGGCCTCGGCGACCGCGAAGAGCGAACCGAGGATGGACCGGGATTCGCGTTCGATCGCGTTCAGCTGCCCGGGCCCCCCGCTCATCACCGTGGACCGGAGCTGCGTCACCTTCTCGAGGGTCTCTTTCTCGAACGTCGCGTAACTCTTTACAGCCCCCAGGAGCTGCTCAATCATGTCGAGCCGCTTCTTCATCGCGACCCGGATCTGCCCGAGAGTCGCCTCCGCCGAGTTCTTGAGGCTGAAGAACCGGTTGTAGATCCCAATGAACCAGGCAACCAGGCCGCCAAGGACGAGCACTACGACGACGAGGAGTATGATCGTGATCAGGTCCACCATGTGTTTTCCCAGGTACAGATAGGGACCGGGCTATATATTCATTCGCAGGTGGTTCGAACCGGGAAAGAGAGCCCGGAATTGGGGCCTCAGGCGCCCCTCACCGTCGGGTTGCCGGCCTCCTTCCATTTGACGATGCCCCCCTTCATATTGTAGATCTTCGAAAAGCCAAGGTCGGCCATGATCGCCGCCGCATGGGCCGAGCGAGTGCCGATCTGGCAGTAGACGAGGTAGGTCCGGTCCCGGTCGAGGCGCGCCACCCGGTCCTTGAAGACACCGGCGGAGACGTCCAGGTTGACCGCGTCGCGCAGGCGCTCCCGTTCGAACTCGGTCGGGGTGCGGACATCGAGTATCACGAGGTCCGAGGGCCGGTCGCGGAACTCGTCGATCTTCTGCTTGGACTGCTCGACCGTGAGGTCAGTAAATCCCGTCGTCGCGTTCGATGAGGCGCTCTGCGCCCCGGTACAGCCTGAACAGGCGATGAGGAGGGCGAGGAGGACCGAGACGACGAAACCGGTTCGCAGGGTGGAAGACCACATCCACTACAGATCTCTGCCCGGGCGGTTATACCCCTTTTGCTTGGAAAAAGAGAGAGGCGGGTTCAGATGGATGCGCCGGAGAGCACCGCCGACTCCGGGACGGTAACGGTCCGCCCGGTCCCGACGACCAGGTACGGTCCGGTGGTGTGGACACCCTCGGTGCCGCCGGTTGCGTAGGGGACGATGAACTCACCGTTCACGGCGGTCGCACGCCAGGTAAAGGTCCGGCCCGTATTCGTCACGACCGGCACCTCGATCTGGCCCTCGCCCTTGATACGGGCGCCCGGGACGTACTCGAAGACCTTGACGTACTTCAGGCCCGCGGTGCCGGCACTGGAGGGTGACTCGTGGATCAGGCGGTAGTGCGCGAGCGCCGGCACCGTCTCGACCGGCTGGTTCGGCTGGACGCCTGCGGCGAGCGCGTGGGTGCCGGCGGACGCCCGTGCGTTGTACTCGGCCGCACGCTGGGCGGCGCCTGTCCCGTTCACGGTCTCGACACGGGTGATCAGGGGAAGCGAGGTCTTCGCCTTCTCGGCGTCCTGGTACTCGATGTAGTAGGCGGTCGTCGGCGCCGTCTCGGAGCCGTCGAAGTTATGGAGACGGGCGATGGTGGTCAGGTAGTAGTCCTGCCTGTTGACCGAGACGGGTTCGTAGACGTTCGCGTTCTGCTGGTTCCGGGTGTACATGGTCGCCTGGTACGGCGCAGTCTGTGCGGTCGTGTTGTACCAGGTGGTCATCGCCCAGAACTTGGAGACGGCCATCTCGATATCGGTGACGACGTAGCGCGTCTTCAGGGTGTCCAGGATTGTGTTCGAAGTGGACTCGTTGGTCGTGACGAAGTAGGCGGCGGAGCCGTTCGGGCCCGAGACTCCCTGCTGGAACGGGTTCGCATTCGGCATCCGCTCGGCGATGAACGTGATCAGGTGGCCGTAGTCCCACCAGGACATCACCCCATAGGCCTGGTCGGGGTAGGTGAAGCCCTTCTGATCGTAGACCTTCTTCATGTCCATCCCGGTCTCCGGGGTGTTTGCCTTCATCCACTCGAGCGACTCTTTCCAGTCGCCGTTCATCCGGTTCACCGAGAGGCTCGCGGTCGAGTACGAGGTCGTGAAGTCGTGCTGGCCGTCCCCATCGAGGTCGAGGGGCAGCGCGGAGAGATAGGCAAAGAAGACGGTGACGAGCAGGACGGCGATCAGCACCGATGCGCCGACAAGGTTGAACGACGGGCGTGGGGCATGGGCGCGCTGCTTTCCCGTCGCCTGCCGGGCGGCCGCCTTCTTCCCCTTCTTGCCGGCCTTCGCCTCCGGCTCCGGCGCGGGGGTGACCGGTTTCACGGGCTTCGTCTCCTGGTTCAGTCCGACCATGCCGGCCAGGTCCCTGCCCCCGAGCTCGAGGGCGTACGAGACGACGATACCGGCGAGCAGGGCGATGTTAATCGCGAGGTAGTACTCGTACCGAACGTGCTGGATCGTCGAGATAAGTATCACGGCAGACCAGACGAAGACGAAGAGGTGATCGGCCCGGTGCTCTCGCCAGAAGCGGTAGGCGAGTATGCCGAGGCCGGCAACCATCAGGAGGAGGCCGAGCTGGAACGTGGACCATGCTGCTCCAAGCGACCAGCCGCGAGCCTCCTGGACCGTGTTCGTCACGTCGTACTGCCCGAAGAAGGCCCCGAAGCTCCCGATCAGGACGTTGTAGAAGTCAGGGAGCGCCACGAAGAGGACCGCCCCGATCAGGATGCCCAGGCCGGCGAGCGCGGCCAGGTAATGATGGAACGGCCGGCCCTGGAGGTAGCGGTCGATTCCCCAGAGGATCGCGGTCCCACCGATGATGCCCAGATAGGCGATGACATGGCCGAACGTGTACGCCGAGAGGCCGATCCCGGCGTTCTTGAGGCCGAAGAGGAGGAGGAGCACCAGGGCAATGGCGAAGGTGACGGTGTTGATCACCAGGAGGCCGTCGCTCGAGTGGCCCCGGTAGTGGTTGTAGAGGACCTGGGCGAAGGTGTAGAGCGCGACGATCATCGCGAAGAGAATCATCGTCGGCATCGCGACGAGCCCGATGAAGTACGCGACACCCGCTGCGAGACCGAGGAGCGCCGGCCACTTCAGGCTCGCCGTGTCGGAGAGCGAGACTCCGCGATCGAGGACATGCCGGAGCGCCCAGATGTAGACCAGGCAGAAGACTGCCGAGACGAGGGCCTCGGTCATGTGGTGGTCGAAATACCCGAACAGGGATCGGTAGAAGTACTGACCGGATACGATGGTCACGAGGCCGGCGGCGACGAGTCCGCCCTTCCAGTCCGAGACTCGCTGGCCGATCAGGTAGACCACCGGCACCATCGCGGCCGCCATCAGGGGCGGGAGAGCGAGACAGGCGTAGATGATCTCAGGCCGGGTCGAGGCTCCCACCAGGATGCAGAGGACGGCGGCCGCATAGGTGGTGAGCGGGCCCCAGTAGATATCGGTCCCGTATGGGAAATGCGTCATCGGCTCCCACCAGGCATAGGTGGGGAAGTTCGCGAGCATCAGCTCGACCTGGCGCAGGTTGTAGATCGGGTCGTCGGAGCCGACGAAGGTCAGGATGTCCTGGGACCCGATCTGCCCCGCGGGGAGCATCCGTATCCAGAACGCGATCAGGGTAAAGAGCGCGACGAGCGCGATGATGATGGGTGTACGGTATCGTTCGAGTACGGGCAGAGTCATCGATCCCTCCTCGATACAAGGTGCTCCGGGAGACCCCTTAATGAATTTGGATGTCTCGGTCCGGACGAAAGGCGCTCTAGCCGGTGCGTCGGGCCAGATATCCGTGGGCCACCCGGTAGAGGATGTAGACGAGCGAGCCCGCGGTCAACGCCATCACCCCGTAGATCAGGAGGTTGAGGTTCTCGTTCACGACGGGCACGGCCCCGATGAGGTAGCCGGCAAACACCAGGACGAACGCCCAGGCGACGGCGCCGACGACGTTGTAGAGCAGGAAGCGCCGGTAGCACATGGTCCCGACCCCCGCGAGGAACGGCGCGAAGGTACGGACGAGGGGGACGAAGCGCGCGATGAAGATGGCCAGGCCCCCGTACCGCTCGAAGAAGTCGTACGTCCGGTCGATGTATTCCTGGCGGATGATCTCGGGAAACCGCCGCTGAAAGACGCGGAGGCCCAGGAAGTTGCCGATCCAGTAGTTGGCAGTGTCACCCAGGATCGCACCCGCGATGAAGACGGCGAGCAGCAGGTAGAGGTTCAGGTGACCGGCAGCCGCCACCGCCCCCGAGACGAAGAGGAGCGAGTCACCGGGGAGGAAGGGGGTGATGACGAGCCCGGTCTCGAGAAAGATGATCACGAAGAGTATCGCGTAGGTAGCGAGCCCGTACTCCTGGATCACCAGGGGCAGGTTCTGGTCGAGGTGGAGAAAGAGGTCGATCAGTCCGGGAAGCATGGTTCGATACAGTGCGATCGGGTCCCCGATATGACCGGGACGGTCAGATGAGGGGGAGTTAGAGGAGAATGTTCAGTAACAGGACGATGACACCGATCACGGCCGCTGCCGCGATGACGTAGTATGGATTGATGTGGACTGCCCGCCGGTCCTCGCTCTCGTAGTAGTTGACGAGCCCGGCCGACGATATCAGGCGTCCGCCTCTCTTCTTCGCCATATCATTCTATATCTGTTCCCGGTCGTTTAAATAATCAGGGTATGGAACCATCGATCTTCTCGGGACTCGCACTCCTTGGACCGGACCTGGAGCCCCGCCCTGCGGACGTGATCGTCCAGGCCGGCCGGATCGTGGCGGTCGAGGAACGGACGCATGCGCCAGATCGGTGGATCTGTCCGGCCTTCTTCAACGCGCACACTCACCTCGGCGACACCGTCGCCATGGACGTAGGGGCACACGGAGACCTCGCCGAGCTCGTCCGTCCGCCCGATGGGCTCAAGCACCGGATGCTCCGGGCAGCCTCTTCCGATGACTGTCGCCACGGGATGAGAGCGAGCCTCGAGAGGATGGTCCGGGGTGGTACGTCCGGATGCGCGGACTTTCGTGAGGGGGGAGAGCGGGGCATCGAGCTCCTCAGGGAGGCGGGCCGGGGCCTGGCATGTCGGGTGGTCGGGCTCGGGCGAGACGGGGGCGAGGTAGTCGCCGACGGGGTGGGAGTGCCGAGCACACGCGACCTCGCCGACTACACCGGGGTGGTCCGCCGCGTCCGAGAGAGAGGCGGGTTCGTCGCTCTTCACGCCGGGGAGCGGGACCCGGAGGACGTCGATTCCGCCCTGGACTGCCGGCCGGACCTGGTGGTCCACATGACCCATGCGACGGATCGACAGCTGCGGCGCTGCGCCGACGAGGGGATCCCGATCGCGGTCTGCCCCCGGTCGAACTGGCGACTCGGCGTCGCGGAGGGTGCGGAACACCCCCCCTTGCGGAAGATGCTCGACCTCGGGTGCCGGGTGCTGCTCGGGACGGACAACGTGATGTTCGTGTCGCCGGATATGACCGAGGAGATGATGTTCGCGTCGTTCGTCTACCGCATCGGTGCCGATGAGCTCCTGCGCGCCGCGGTGGAGGGGGCGACGGTGACCGGTTCGTCTGCCTGGATCGAGAGCGGGGCGCGAGCGAACTTCCTGGTGATCGATCCAGCGCGGGGAGGGGTCGCGTTCAGCCACGATCCCGTTGCTTCCCTGGTCCAGCGGCTTGATTCGTCGATGATCGAAACAAAAGTTTTTAACCTTCAAGACGAATCTATAAAGACTATTTTTTGAGGTGTATATGTTCCGGAAGGTACTGGTGGCGATTGACGGTTCCAGCCAGAGTCGACTGGCCCTGAGCACGGCGATAGACGTGGCGAAGGTATGGAAAGCCGAGATCCACGCGGCGTACGTGATAGAGATAGGGCTCTTCTCCTCCCTGCCTGTCGATAATACCTGGGAGGTCATGTACAGCCTTCTCGACAAGGAAGGAAAGGAGATCCTGGACAGCGCTGTTGCAGCAGGCACCGAGGCCGGTGTTCCCCTGACGACGCATCTCCGGCAGGGGCACGCCGGGCAGGAACTGCTCAACCTCGCCGGGGAGATCGGCGCCGACCTGATCGTCCTCGGTTCACTGGGGAAGAGCGGGATCGAGAGGTTGCTCATCGGCTCGGTCAGCTCCTTCGTGGTGACAAACAGCCCCGTGACGACGATGGTGGTGAGAGAATAAACCCGCAGCTCGTGCGCGATTACATGACCCAGGACGTGGTCTCCGTGCAGATCCCTGGGAACCGCGACGACGTCCTGAAGATCCTGAAGCGCACCGGGATCAGCGGTGTGCCCGTGCTCAAGGACGGGACCCTCGTTGGGATCATCACGCGTAAGGACCTGCTCCGCAAGCCGGACGAGACCCAGCTCGGCCTCCTGATGACCCCAGACCCGGTCACGATCGGGCCGGACGCGACCATCGCCGAGGCGGCAAGAATCCTCGTAACAAAGAATATTCGCCGGCTCCCTGTCGTCGATGACGGGGTCCTCGTCGGACTCCTCTCGGTCTCGGACCTCGTCCTCGCCATCGCTCAGATGAAATGCACGGCCCCGATCCGGGACACCTATACGAGCCAGACCTTCCCCGTCTGGGAGGAGACGCCTCTCACGGTCGTCGGTAAGGTGATGGAGATCTCCGGGTTCGACGCGATCCCGATCCTGGACGCGGACAACACGCTCCGGGGGATCATTTCGGAGCGCGACCTGATCCGGAACTCGGTGATCGAGGACTCGGTCGGCGTCTCGGACTTCTCAAACGGGACCGATGACGACGAGTGGACCTGGGAGAGCATCCGCGACAACCACACCCTCTCGTACTCGATCTCCAAGGTCCAGCTCCCGAAGAAGCCTGTCAAGAACGCGATGGTGAAGAACGTGATCGCGGTCCCCCAGAACGCCGAGGTGAGCGACTGTGCCCTGAAGATGAAGAGGGCGCGCGTGGACCAGCTTCCGGTGATCAACGGGGACAAGCGTCTCGTCTCGATGCTCTTCGACCGGGAGCTGATCCGGGTCCTCTGCGCGGCCGATCCGGCATAACAACTTATAAATCGTTTCGCGGTGTTGTATATCCTGGACAGCATTTTTATAATGATTCTTTCTATTCACGGACTTTTCGAGGTACTCTGATGCCAGAGGCAGAGATGATGAAGGGGACCACGACGATCGGTATCGTCTTCAAGGATGGCGTGGTCCTCGCAACTGAGAAGCGCGCGACCATGGGGTTCATGATCGCGTCCAAGCGGGCGAAGAAGGTCTACCAGATCGCCGACCGTATCGGGATGACGACGGCAGGCGGTGTTGGCGATGCGCAGCAGCTGGCCCGGATCATGACCGTGGAGTGCCGGCTCTTCGCGATCCGGCGGGCGAAACCGATCACGGTCGGCGCCGCCTCGACCCTCCTCTCCAACTACCTGAACCAGAACCGGTACTTCCCCTTCTACGTCCAGCTCCTGGTCGGCGGGGTCGACCGTACCGGGCCATCGGTCTACTCGGTCGATGCCATGGGCGGCGCCACCCGCGAGGACGATATCGTCGCGACGGGATCGGGCTCACCGATGGCCTACGGCGTACTCGAGGACCGGTATCGTAAGGATATGAACGAGGAAGAGGCGGTGTACCTCGCAGTACGGGCGCTCCGCGCCGCGATGCGCCGCGATGCTGGTTCAGGTGAAGGTGTCCACGTCGTGGTGATCACCCGCGACCGGTACGAGGAACTCTTCGAGGAGAGGGTCCAGACGATAGAAGTCGCCAAGGCGGCCTAATACTCATTTTTTTTAGGACGATTTTATGGGAATTGAAGAGCGGCTCAAGGATCTGAAGGACAAGATCAATACCAAGGTACCCCAGGGGATCTCGGTCTCCGAGGTCGAGTTCGAGGGGCCCGAGCTCGTCATCTATACAGACGACCCGAAGAGGTTCGCCGATGAACCGGACCTGATCAAGACGCTGGCCCGCGACCTCAGGAAGAGGATCGTGGTACGGCCGACCGTGCTGGAGGACCCTGAGCGCGCCGCGACCCAGATCCGCTCAGTGGTCCCTGAGAATGCCGGCATCTCGGACTTCTTCTTCGACCCAGACACCGGAGAGGTGCTGATCGAGGCCGAGAAGCCCGGCGTGGTGATCGGCAAGAACGGAGCCACGCTCCGCGAGATCACGAAGCAGATCGGCTGGACACCGAAGGTGGTGCGGACACCGCCGATCGAGAGTCAGACGATCAAGCAGGTCCGGCAGTACCTCCGGTCGGTCAACGAGGAGAGAAAAGAGTTCCTGCGGACGATCGGGCGACGGATTCACCGAGAGGTGACGAACCGCGACCAGTGGGTCAGGATCACGACCCTCGGGTGCTGCCGCGAGGTGGGGCGTGCCGCTTTTCTCCTCTCGACTCCCGAGTCCAAGATCCTGATCGACTGCGGCGAGAAGCCCGACAACTCCAATGGGACCCCGTACCTCTACGTTCCCGAGATCCACCCGCTCTCCCAGCTCGACGCGGTGGTGCTGACCCATGCGCACCTCGACCACTGCGCCCTCGTCCCCCTCCTCTACAAGTACGGTTTCGAAGGCCCGGTGTACAGTACACCAGCGACTCGCGATCTGGCATCCCTCCTCCAGCTCGACTATCTCGAGGTGATCCGAAAAGAGGACCGCAAGATCCCATACACCTCGCAGGACGTCCGGAACTATCTCAAACACTCGATCGTCCTGAACTATGGATCGGTGACCGATATCGCTCCCGACATCAAGCTGACGTTTCATAATGCTGGCCACATCCTCGGGTCGGCGATCGCCCACTTCCACCTCGGCGACGGGCTCTACAATATCGCCTTCACCGGGGACTTCAATTACGGAAAGAGCCGACTCTTCAACCCTGCAGTCTCCCAGTTCCCCAGGCTCGAAGCCCTGGTGATGGAGTCAACCTACGGGGGTTCGAACGATATGCAACCCTCCCGTCGGGAGGCAGAGGAGAAACTCTACGAGACGATCAAGACGGTCGTAGGTCGCGGCGGCAAGGTGATCATCCCTGCCTTCGCCGTCGGTCGGTCCCAGGAAGTGATGCTGGCGATCGAGGAGGGGATGCGACTCGGCAGGATCCCGCAGGTCAAGGTCTATCTGGACGGGATGATCAAGGAAGCGACCGCGATCCACACAGCCTATCCCGAGTACCTCAACAGTGATCTGAGGAACCAGATCTTCAAGGAAGGACTCAATCCCTTCCTCGCCGAGTGTTTCTGCCAGGTCGACTCCCAGGAGATGCGCGAGAAGGTGATCGCCGGCGACCCCTGCGTGATCATCACGACGAGCGGCATGCTGAACGGCGGCCCGGTCTTCGATTATCTGAACAACCTGGCGGCGGATGAGAAGAACGCACTGGTCTTCGTCGGTTACCAGGCGGACGGTACGCTCGGGCGGCGGATCCAGAAGGGGTGGCGCGAGGTCCCGCTCGGGCGGCGGGACTCGATCGTGATCAACCTCGAGGTGATCACGGTCGACGGGTTCTCGGGTCACTCCGACCGGCGGCAACTGATGAACTACGTGAACCATGTCCTGCCGCACCCCGAGAAGATCTTCATGGTCCACGGCGACGAGAAGTCGACACTTGATCTGGCGTCGTCGGTCCACAAGAAGTTCCGAATCGAGACGCGGGCCCCACTGAACCTCGAGACCTATCGGATGGTCTGAACTCCCGGGCAGTATGAAGCGTCGGTTGGCCCTCTGCGGCGGGATCTTCCTGCTGATGGCCCTATCGAACGCCGTCGTCCCCGTCCTCGACGTCTTCGCGGATGGGCCTGCTCAGCAGGGACTGGTCTTCTCCGCGTATTTTTTCGGTGCGATGCTGATGGTACTGCCGGCAGGTATGGCAGCCGACCGGTACAGGCGCTCCCGCCTGGTCCAGGCGGGGCTCGGGGGGTCACTTGTGACCGGACTTGTCATCGCGGCGGCGCCGAGCGTGGGTGTCATCATCGTGGCACGCTTCATCGAGGGTCTCATGACCGGGATCTTCGTTTCAGCCGGCCTGGCCTCCGTGAACAGCAGGCCCGATAACGGCCGGAGCAGTGGGGAATTCATGGCCTCGCTGAACGCAGGGTTGCTCGCGGGCCTGGTGATCACTGGCTTCCTGGGGGAACGAACCGGGCTCCACGATGCCGGAGTCCTGGCATTTTCGGCCCTTGTCATCCTCCCATTCGTTCTCTCGTTCTTTCTTCGGGACGAGTCGGACTCTTCCTCCGGTCAGCCAATCAACCGTCTTCTCCCGATGCTCGGGAAGTACCGCTGGCTCTTCTATGCCTCGGTTATCATGTTCGGGGTGGGTGGAGCGATCACGGGGCTCTACCCGGAATTCAGTTCGGTCGACCCTGGCTGGCTCGGCGTTCAGATCGCTCTGCAGAATATGGCAACAATCGGCGCTGTCTGGATCGTCTCGCGAATGACGTTCGAACCGATCCCGCTGATCCGGGCCTGCGCCGGCCTGATGGCCCTGGCGGTCGGAGTCTCCTTCTTTACTCCATATGGTTTCGCCCTGATCGGCGCAGCGGGAGGGGCGGTGCAGCTTGCGACCCTGGTCTTCCTCTCTCGAACCGGCGAACCGGCAGGCCTCTCCGTAGGGCTCTTCAGCACCGCCTCGTATGCAGGAATGGCGCTTCTACCTCCGCTCGCGAGTGCCGGCACCAGCTGGGTGGGGTACACTCCCGTCTTCATCGGACTCGTTCTTCTCTCCATCAGCGTTGCGGTCACGATTCGGCGCTGCACACGGTGCAGGCTCGCGTGTACCCGATAAAGACCGAACAGGTGTGCGTCGAGACCTATCGGAGCAAGATTGGTCTCGGGTGTAGCAGATCGATGAACGCCCGCCTTGATCGAAAAATCTGTACTGTATTTCGACAGACTGGACTCTCGTGATACGCCTCCCTACGGAACTCTGGTCTCGATCCCGACATGGAGATGAACGCGTCCCTCGGAGGTTCGAAACAGGGTGAGAAAATAGTTCCACTCTTTTTAAGAGATGGCAGTATCTCCCGCCAGCGTTTTTGGGGTCATCCACTCGTTTCGACCGCGATATTTTATCCGGTACTGAGCGTAACGTGCCGGCTCGTGAACGACGGGGATTGAAAAATGAGAACGAGGTTCCGACAGGATATCGGCCCCTTACTGGACAGGAAGGGTCAGACAGGTAGAGGCCGGTCCGACCAGAGTCCGTGGAGGTTACAGTAGGCTCTCGCCCGCACGTCCCCACTTGCTGCCGGAAAGACTGCCTGTGGGGTTTCACCCGGTTTCAGGTGTTTGACGAACCGATCAGGTCCGGCAATCACTTCGATCCACTCGATATAGTGGGCTGGCTCCATCGGGTGGTTCACGGAGCCGACGGTGACGGTTATGCCGGTTGCACCCATCTCAACAACAGGCACATGCTTTTCGTTGGCGGCATCGACGGCATTCTCACCCTGCTTGACCATCGGTTGTTTGCAGCAGACCAGTTGCCCCGCACCCTCATGGGTTATGGTCACGATCTTACCGCACGTTCCACATTTGAATATCTCGAGCAACGCTGTGTTCACTCCTGTTCTTGATCTGTCGACCAGGAACTGGATTAATGTTCCGCTCTTGACGAATGAATTGATCAAGTTCCGTGAAGAATACCCCGTAACCTGAGTACCTATTTTAATGAATGTCGTCGACTTCGACTACAATAAGAGATTTCTGTATATGATCTCAATTTCAGGTGATCCGGATGTAATCGACGAAATGATCATCCATGTACGAAGAATACAGGATGAAAGAGATCTCCGGCGCGGGCAGCGAACCCACGTACTTTCTGAAAGAACCGGATCTTTGCTCTGCTCGTTGAGCGAAACGTTGAGAAAAGTGCTTCTGTACAATGATAAGGGTAATAGCAGCTCACCATAGTTCCCGAGGACTCGCGTACCTCAGTACCGTATGATACGTTAATCGGCTTAACTTCTGGGTTCGGAATGAGTCCAGGTGTTTCCCGATTGCTATGGCCGCTATTACCCAAGCCAAGGT
>CASGHK010000042.1 GCA_949320185.1 uncultured Methanomicrobiales archaeon
AGGAGAGGTAGACGATCGCGACGTAGATGAACATCTCGGCGAGCCGCTCGCGCTTGAGGATGTCCGACATACGGGCGTCCGATGACGCGATGTTCAGCACCTCGTTGATCTGGCTCGACATCTCGGTCGCCTTGGTGATCAGGGTGACCATCCGGGCGATGATCGGGGTCGTCACCCGCCCCTCGAACCTCCCCAGGGCCTCGGAGAAGGTCGCCCCCCAGTCCATGTCCCGGTTGATCCGCCGGATCTCGTGAGAGAGCACGCCGAGGCTCGCGTTCATCATGATCGAGATCGCCTGCGCCACGGTCAGGCCGACCTGGTTGATCCCGGCCATCCGGTCGAGGAACTCGGGGATCGCGGACTCGATCCCGGAGAGCCGACGTCGCCAGACCTCGTAGAAGATCGAGAACGGGACCAAGATGATAAGAAGGCCGATCACGAGGTGATCGTCGATCGCGCCGACGTAGGCCTCGAGGTTGCCGATCCACTGGATTCGGGAGATTGCGAAGAGCATGTAGCCGACTCCGACCGGGATTGTCAGGATGAGGACGCGGATCGGCTTCGATGTGAAGGCCCGGAGCGGGTCATGAAGGAAATTCCGGAACCCGGCGGACTGGTCGTATTTCTGGAGTCGGGCGAAGAGCCCTTCCTCGCCGCCGACGGGCAGGACGGTCACGTCCGAGAACTCGGGCGTCCGGGAATCCCTTCGACTGGACCGCCTGATCACCTCGCTCTTGATCGAGACGAGGTCGATCATCACCATGAAGATCGTGGTCCCGATCGGGAGCATCAGGTAGACCACCGCAGCGAGCTGGATCACGGCGCTGCCGCCCATCATACCCATCACGACCATGATGATGATCAGAAAGAGGGGACCGGCCACGAAGAGGGTCACGTAGGACTCGGCGACGAGGGCCAGGAAGCTGAGGAAGTTCTTCTGCTCGTAGCGCGCCTCCTCCTGGAAGAGGTGGACGCGCCCGTCGAGGAAGTGGGTCATGTCACCGCCGGACTCGATCACCGAGAGGAGGTCCTGGAGGAAGTCCTTCAGCTTGTTCGAGGGCGTGGTCATGTGAAGCTGCCGGATCGCCGAGACCACATCGAGCCCGAAGAAGTCGGCGTCGCGGACCACCTGCCGGAACTCGAGCGCGACCTCGCCGTAGATGTTCGCGTTCTCCGAGAGGGAACGGAAGATCACCAGGAGCTCGGCGCCCCCCTTGCGCATCGCGAACATGTAGGCGACCGCGTTGTGGAGGCTCATATTGATCTTGGATGCGCGAGTCCCCTTGGTGATCCCGGGCCACTGGAGCGCGACCATGTAGGTGATAGTGGCAGCGAGCAGTCCGCCGATCAGCGCCCCGACCACCTGGGTGATCAGGGCCATCGGCACCGGGCCGATTGCATACGGGAGGTGGAACCCGGTCGGGTTCGTAAACGAGGTCCCCTGGGCATCGGTGAAGGCGATCACGACCCCCGTTACGATGAAGCCGACCACCAGGAAGATGACGGCGACGACGATCGAGGCGAGGATCG
Organism: uncultured Methanomicrobiales archaeon; assembly: GCA_949320185.1. Taxonomy (GTDB): domain Archaea; phylum Halobacteriota; class Methanomicrobia; order Methanomicrobiales; family Methanospirillaceae; genus UBA288. The sequence continues at coordinate 1,531 of CASGHK010000042.1, forward strand.
CGGTCGAGAGGTACCGCTCGACCGTCACCCCTGAGCGGGCCGAGACCAGGTCCGCGTTCAGGCGCTGGAACCGGGTCGGGTCCCGTGCGACCCATGCCTGGACCTGGCGCCCCAGGATCACACGATCGCCTGCCGGAGGTCGTCGATATGCGCTATCACGCCGGCCGGATCGATATAGTACCCCTGGAAGATCCGGGTCACCGACCGGTAGTCACGGATCCGCTGCTCGTGCATCGCGATCAGGAGCCGCTTGCGGACGGCGATCTCTTCGTCGAGCTTCTCGCGTGTCCAGCCGCGCCGCTCGGTGATCGAGGCGAAGACCTGGGAGCGGCCCGTATAGTTGAGCTGGTCCCGGACCGGGTCGTAGGCGAAGACGTTGTTGACCCTGAGGTTGCCGGTCGACGGGTCGATACCGATCACCTCGACGATCTCCTGGCAGCGCCGGACCCGTGCGGTCCCCTGGTAGATGAGGGCCTGGATCGAGATAATGTTGAGCGCCTGGAGCATGTTGCGCGGCACGTTCAGGGGCTCGGACTCGAGGCGGTGGATCGCGGCGTCGACCGAGCCGGCGTGCATGGTGGAGAAGGTGGTGTGGCCCGTATTCATCGCCTGGAAGAGGGTCTGCGCCTCGTGGCCCCGCACTTCGCCGACCAGGATGTACTCGGGCCGTTGCCGCATCGCCGACTTGAGCAGGGCGAACATGTCGATCGTGGCGCCAGCCTCCGAGATGGATTCACGGGTGACCGAGGCGATCCAGTTGTCGTGGTAGAGGGTGATCTCCCTGGTGTCCTCGATCGAGACCACCTTGGCGAGCGGGGTGATGAAGAGCGAGACCGCGTTGAGCGAGGTGGTCTTGCCCGAGGCGGTGCCGCCGATGAAGATGAGCGACTTGTTGTTCTCGATCGCGAACCAGAAGTAGACGAGCGCCTCGGGGCTGAAGGTATGGTATTCCATCAGCTCGATCGGGGTGAACGGCTCCTCACGGAACTTCCGGATCGTAAACGAGGTGCCGCGGCTCGTCACCTCCTTGCCGAGGGAGAGCTGCAGGCGCGAGCCGTCCGGGAGGGTCGCATCGATCATCGGGGAGCCGATCGAGACGTGCTTTCCGCTCCGCTGGGCGAGCTTGATCGCGAGTGAGATCAGGGCCTCCTCGTCGAACCGGATGTTGGTCCGGATGTTCCGGTAGGCCCGGTGGTACAGGAAGAGTGGGACCTCGTTGCCGTCGCAGGAGATGTCCTCGATGTTCGGGTCCTTCATCAGGGGGTCGATCCGCGACCAGCCGATGAAGTTGCGTATCAGGAAGTACCGGAGCTTGAAGAGTGGGATCAGTTCGAGGGTGATACCGTACTCCTCCAGGAGGCCCTCCATCTTTCGAAAGAGCAGGAGGCGCTTGTCCTCGTCCACCTCGGCGTCGGTCAGGATCAGAACATCCCGGAGATCGTCGAAGACCCGCTCGATCAGTTCATACTCGAACGGCGTCAGGGTCGGCTCGTAGAGGATATATTCCTCCTGTTTGGTCCGCCGGTTATGGACGATGTTGACCTGCGAACACCCCTCGTCGACCCAGTACTGCTCGATCAGGTCGAACTCCTCCGGAAGCTCACGGTCAACGAGCGAACCATGGATGCCCGGGTCGTACTCGACGAGCGGGGCTTCCGGCTTCGCACGCGCGAGCAGCCGGCCACGCTCCTTCGGCGGGGCCATCGGACGGGCGTCAGGGGGGGGGTCGAGTACCCGCGGCGCTTCTGCCTTCTTCCTCCGCAGACGCGGCAACTTCACCGTGACCAAAACCTCCAGTCGCCACGAAGGGCGTTCACGAGCACCCTTCCTTGATTGTGACGTCTATTGCTCGAGCTACATTAACCCCCCTGTCCATGATCGTGGGCCGGTGGGGTGCGACTGGAGGAACCGGGAGGAGACCACTTCACAACCTTTATTGACGCATCGGCAGCAACACTTATCCAGTGGACTCCACTGAGGCTGTCCTGAAACGAATGCCGACCGGGATCGGCTCGTTTGATCCCGTGATGGAGGGAGGCGTGCCTCCCGGATCGATCATGCTCCTGCTCGGTGACATCGGGGCGGGCTCGTTCGAGTTCGTCTATACTTCGCTGATCAACCTCGCGATGCTCCGCCGCCGGGATCCTGACAACCCCACCCTGCCCTCGGAGATCCGATACGTCACCTTCACGAAGATGAAGGAGGACGTGCGGCGGGAGGTGGCGCTCTCGTTCGACGCGTCGCTCGCCCAGGAGCTCGACGCGGAGTATGTCCAGTTCAGCGATCTCTCCGAGCAGTACTTCGACACCTCGTCGGTGCCCGGGGAGTGGTACACCTCGGAGGATTTAATCACCCGGCTGAAACGACGTTCGGAGCACAAGTCAACGCTCGTGCAGCTCTCGTCGGTGCTAGAGACGGTCCCAGAACGCTCCCTGATCATCCTGGACTCCCTGACCGACCTTGCCGTCTCGTACTCCGATCCGGCTGACTGGAAGGAGTTCGCCGCGTACCTGCGGGGACTGCAGCGGGTGACGAAGCGCTGGAACTCGACGATCTACCTCCTCCTGACCCAGGGGATCATCGACCGGGCGAGGATCCAGGAGATCGCGGACATCGCCGACTCGGTGATCCTCTTCCGCTGGGAGGAGTCGATCGCGGCGCGGCGGCAGCGGGTGATGTTCTTCGAGAAGTTCCGTGGAGTGATGACCCACCTGGAGGAGAACGATCTGGTGAAGTTCTCGATCAAGATCTCGCCTGCCCTCGGGTTCGAGGTGAATAATATCCGACTGATCATTTAGGAGAGGAGGAGGAGAAGAGATGCCTGAAGGAGATGTCGATCGGGTCCGGATGGGGATCGAAGGGCTGGACGAGATGCTCTCAGGAGGCCTGATCCGGGGGTCGATCGCTGCGATCGTGGGCACCTACGGCACGGGCAAGACCACCTTCGCTCTCCAGTTCATCTGGGAGGGGCTCGTCCGGGGCGAGACGGCGATCTACATCTCACTCGAAGAGTCGGAGGAGTCGATCGTCCGGTACATGACCGAGAAGGGCTGGGGGATCGAGCAGTACCGCAACACCTCGTTCTTCGTCCTGAAACTCGACCCGACCAACTTCAACCTCTCGATCAACAGCATCAGGAACGAGCTCCCGTCCCTGATCAAGAGGTTCACGGCGACACGGATCGTCTTCGACCCGATCTCGCTCTTCGAGGATCTCTTCGAATCGGACTCTGCCCGCCGGTACGAAATGTTCCGGTTCGTAGAGATGCTCCGCGATCAGCGGTGCACGATGCTGATGACCTCTGAGACGAACCGGGACAACCCGTTCTCGAGCCGGCACAACCTGATCGAGTACCTGGTCGACACGGTGATCCTGCTCCGGTACATCCGGTCCGACGAGCAGACCCGCGTCCGGCTCGTCCTCGAGGTGGTCAAAATGCGGAGCTCACCCCACTCGAGGGAGATCAAGCCGTACGAGATCGCCGGCGGCCGGGTCAAGGTCTACAGCCAGGCGAACCTCTTCTAAAAGAGAGATTACTCCTCTCCCTCTTCAACGCCACGCAGGGTTGAGATACCAGTAGGCGGCGGTCAGGTACGTCGCGAATGTCGTCCAGGCGATGTACGGGATCAGCAGGTACGCCGCGAGCGGCTCGACCCGGTAGAACCGTTCGATCGTGGCGAGGATCGAGAGCCAGAGGGCGACCACCACGACGACGGCGAGGCCGATCGCGTGGAACGCGAAGAAGACCCATGACCAGGCCAGGTTCAGGACGAGCTGGACCCCGAAGAGCGCGAGGCCAGTCTTAGCCGCCGGGTGGTCGCGTTTCTGCCAGATGAGGAAGCCCGCGGCGCCCATCAGGAGGTAGAGCGTGGTCCAGACGGGGGCGAAGACCCAGGTCGGGGGACTCAAAGGCGGCCGGACGAGGCCGGCGTACCAGGTCGGAATGTTTGGGGTGGTGGCGACGGAGCCGAGGATGCCGGCGGCGAGGCTACCGACGACGAAGAGGGCGAACACGCCCCACTCTACCGTGCTGCGGGGAAGCGACATGACGGATGGTGGTCGTCGGCGAGGGAAAAACCTGCGCCCATCGAGATCAAAGAGAGGGGGGGGGATCAAAATGCGATCCCGAGGAAGTGGAGCACGATCACGATCAGGACGCCAGGGAGACCCCCAATTGCGGCGATCAGGACCGACCAGAGGTTGATCGTGATCGGCGGGAGGAGAAAGAGGTCGAGAAGCCAGAGGACGATGACCCCCATGACGGCGTTCACCACCAGCCCGGCAAGACCCTTCAACACCTTATAGAGGAGGATGGCCACGACAACGGCCAGGACGAGTCCGACGATCTCTCCGATCATACCTCCAGGTCGGCGTTCGGAGATATAGTTCATCCGGGACGTTCCGGTGGGAGGGGCGCCGTGGGAACGGGAGCGCCTCCCCTATACGTGGAGCCCGATGAAATGGAGACCGACGAGGGCGAGCACGCCCGGCAGCCCGCCGAACGCGCAAACGAGGACCGCGCCGAGCGTGATCGGGACGCCGGGGGAGGCGAGGATGTGGAGCCAGTCGAGGCCGAAGAGGATGATCACCCCGACGACCGAGTTGAGGAGGAGCGTGGTCGATCGCTTCAGCACGAAGAAGAGGACGGCCGCGACCGCGAAGGCCGCCAGGATCGTGAAGACGACTGCAAGCACGGGTTCACCCCACCAGGTGCTGGCCGGCTACCCGGAGGGCGGGGAGGACCATCTCGCCGACCACCCGGGTCTCCGTCGAGACACCCTCGATCCGGGAGAGGAGGTCGAAGACGTTGCCGCCCCACATCGCGGTCCGGACGGGGGTCACGAAGGCGCCCCCATCGACGATACAGGGATTGGAGACCTCGACCGAGAAGTCGCCCGAGATCGGGTTCGCCGTGTGCGCCCCGACGATCGACCGGACGTAGACGGCCGGTTCGGCCATCACGTCGGCGATCGGCCCCTCGAGCACCAGCGTGTGGAAGCCGATAGAGGGGGCGCCGCCGTACCCGCCCCGGACGGCTGACCCGGTCGACGTGGCCCCATAACGGTAGGCGGTGCGCAGGTCGTAGGCGAATGCCTCGAGCACGCCGTCCCTGACCAGGTCGAGCCGACGGGTGGGGACGCCCTCCGCATCGAACCAGGCGGCCCCGGGGCCCATCGGCCGATGCGGGTCGTCGTAGAGCGAGAGGCGCGGGTCTGTAACCGTCTCTCCAAGCCGGTCGGCGAGGCGGGAGCGACCCGCATGGACGTTCCGCCCGACGAGTGCCGGGATGAAGACCGCCTCCAGGAGCGAGGCGAGTGCAAGCGGCGAGAGGACCAGGTCATAGTCAGCCGGCGTGAGGGGCTCGCCCCCGACCCCGAAGGCGGCGAAGAAGGAGGCCTGCTCCCCAACCCATGCCGGGTCGAGGTCGAGCGAATGGCTCGAGACGAACTCGTACCCGGTCGAGGTGCCTGCGATCGCCTCGATAGAGCATGAGGCGTGGGTCTCGGTCTCCGTGTACCGGAGCCCGTGGGTGTTCGCCACCTCAACGTGCGAGTGGGCGAGACCGGCAGAGCCGGCTGTCACGACCGCTTCGGGGTGGGACGCGGCGCCGGACTGCATCGAGGCAAGGAGGTCCGCGACCGTGCCAGGCTCGAGCGAGAGGGACGGATCAAAGGCGAGTGGGGTACTGGGGAGCGTGGCAGGAGCCGGCAGCCCCTCCCAGGGCAGGGGGTCTGCAAGACGCATCGCGGCAAGCGCGGCGTCGAGGCACGCCTCCCACCGCGAGGGATCGTTGGTCGACGACGCCCCGACCCGTCCGTTCTGAAAGACCCGTATCCCGAGCCCGGTTCCGTACCCGGCCTGACCGATACGGACCCGGTTCCGCGAGAGCTCGGCGCCGATCGACTCGCCGGTCGAGAGATAGACCTCGGCCTCATCCGATCGTGCGGAGGCCGCCTTCAGGATCGCGTCAATCGTGTCCACTGCCACCCACCACCGCGTTCTCTATGAGGAGGTGCGGCGCCCCGTCCCCGACCGGGACCGACTGCCCGCCCTTGCCGCAGTACCCCTGGTGCATCCGCCGGTCGTCCGCGATCAGGGCGATATCGTGGAGCGTCCCCAGGATCTCGCCCGAGAGAGAGACGTCCCGGACCATCCCGCCGAGCTCGCCGCCCTCGACCAGGTACCCGAACTCGGCGTTGAACTGGAACATTCCCCGCCCGGGGTCCACCTGACCCCCCCGGGAACCGATCAGGAGGATGCCGTCTCTGCACTCGGAGAGGCATTCGTCGTACGAGGAGTCCCCGTTCTCGATGAAGGTGTTCGACATCCGAACGAGAGGGACCTCTCCGGGCATCCCCCGGGCGTGGCCTGCCTGCCCGTTGCCGACCGCGGCGAGGGTCTCACGGGTATGCAGGAACGCGTTGATCACGCCGTCGCGGACCAGCTCGGTCCGGACCGTGGCCACGCCCTCGGCGTCGACCGGATCGAACCCGAACTCGGAGAGCGAAGGGTCGTCGACGATGGTGAGGCCCGGACCGCCTATCCGCTCGCCGATCCGCCCGGCGAGTACGGAGTTACCCTCCCGGATCAGGTCACCCTCGGAGGCGTGTCCGACCGCCTCGTGGGCGAAGACGCCCGCGAGCTCGGGGTCCAGGACGACGCGCATCCGTCCCCCATTCGCGGCCTTCGCCCCGAGGAGGGCGATGGCCGTCTCCCGGGCCTTCTCGCCGCAGGGGACGCCGGCGCGGAGGGGGAAACCGTTCACGGCGTGCCGTCGCTCGTACCCCATCTGGACGACTCCGTTCTCCTCGGCGACGGCGAGGACGTTGAAGCCCGACCGACCGAGCTCGTAGGCGTACTCTACCCCCTCGGACGAGGCAAACCGGACCGTCTCGTGCCGCTCAGTGTAGACTGCCCGGGTGTTCCGGACGGATGGTCCTCGGGCCGCCGCCTCGACACCGGAGAGCAGCTGGGTCTTCTCCTCGATACCGAACTGCCGGGGGTCGTCCGACGGGGGCGGCACCGGCAGAACCCGGTACGGGGCGCTGGCGAGCTCGACCCTCTCGCCGGTCAGGTCGGCGAGGACGAGCGCCTCGGCGATGAACCGGTCGAGGTCGAGCGCACGGTAGTTATCGACCGAGACGACACCCCAGCCGGATGGCCCCAGGACCCGGACCACGGCACGGTCGAAGAAGGAGGTGCTCGCCGACTCGATCACCCCGTTGTCGATGTCGATGCTGGTCGCCTCACCTGCCACGTGCCGGACGTCGTAGTAGCGCGGCATCTCAGGCGGGGGTCGGGGCGGCCGGCCCTGGATGGAGGGTCGCAGCCGACTTTTCCGCGATCTTCCTGACCTTCGTGAGGAAGCCGGCCTCGTCGCGTGGGACGAGCGCTAACTTCAGCACCTCGTCGATCCGCGAGACCGGGATCACCCGGATACCCTCGCGGTACCGCTCCTCGATCATCACGTCGTCCATATTCGAGGCCGGGATCAGCACCGTCTGGATGCCGGCCTTCGCGGCCGCCTCGATCTTGTAGGTGACGCCGCCGACTGGAAGCACATCGCCGCGGACCGAGAGCGAACCGGTCATCGCGACGTCCTGGCGGACCGGGATCCCCTCGATCGCCGAGATGACGGCGGTCGCGACCGAGATCGAGGCCGAGTCGCCCTCGACTCCCTGGTAGGTGCCGATGAACTGGACGTGGACGTCGACGTTCCGGATGTCGGTCCCCGTGAACTTCTTGATGATCGCCGAGACGTTCTTGATCGACTCCTGTGCGATCTCCTTCAGGAGGCCGGTCGCGATCACGGTCCCGCCGTCGCTCGACTGGGTCGGGGTCACCTCGGCCATGATCGGGAGGACCGAGCCCGAGTCGGCGCCGACGACGGCCAGGCCGTTCACCCTCCCGACGGCGGTCCCCTGCACGACCGAGAGGTCGTAGTCCCGCATACGCCGGATGTAGTCGTCCGAGATCTGCTCCTCGACCGAGCGGGCGGTCTCCTTCGCCGCGATCACGTGCGCCGCCGTGGTCAGCTCCGCCCCCTCCTGCCGGGCGAGGTCGCCGGCGACCCGGATCAGCCCGCCCATGTCCCGGAGCTTCAGGGTCAGGTGCCCCTTTCGCATCGAACGGCGCCGGGCCTCGCGGAGGACCTCGCGGATGGCGGAGGCGTCGAAATGCGGGATCTTCCCGTCATTCTGGACCTCCTGCGCGATGAACCGGACGAACTTCTGCCGGTTCTCTGGCGTGTCCTCCATCGTCTCGCGCATGTAGACCTCGTAGCCGTACCCACGGATACGCGACCGAAGCGCAGGGTGCATCCCCTGCATCGCGTCCAGGTTGCCCGCCGCGATCATCACGAAGCGGCAGGGGACAGGCTCGGTTCGGACCATCGCGCCGGACGAGCGTTCGGACTGGCCGGTGATCGGGAACTCTCCCTCCTGGAGGGCGGTGAGGAGGTTCTGCTGCGAGTGCTGGGTCAGGGTGTTGATCTCGTCGATGAAAAGAACACCGCCGTGCGCTCGATGGATCGCGCCCGACTCGACCCTGTCGTGGGCGGGAGTCTCGAGCCCACCGGACTGGAACGGGTCATGACGAACGTCACCGAGGAGCGAGCCCGCCTGCGCCCCGGTGGCGTCCACGAACGGGGCGACGGCCGACGGGTCGTGGCTGACGAGCAGCTTCGGGACGAGCGCCTCCTCCTTCGGCGTCGAGTACCGGAGGGCCATGAAGACGAACGCGGCCGCGATGATGCCCATCAGCCACTGGAAGGTGATGAACGAGTAGCCGATGATCCCGACGAGCAGGAGCATCAGGAGGGTGTTCCGGAACTGGACTTTCTTACGGGCCTCCGTCTTGTGGGCGGCGACGATCTGCTTTGCCCTGCCTGCGGGGACCGTCCGGACGATCGGGTTGTTGGAGTCCTCCCCGTTCGGGTAGACCATAATGTCCTGGATCTCCTCCTTCGGCAGGAGCTCGGACATCGCCTTGGCGAGCATGGACTTGCCAGTGCCGGGGCTGCCTATCATCATGACATGCCGGCGCTGGATGGCGGCCTTCTTGATCACCTCGACCGCGTGCTCCTGGCCGATCACCTGGTCGACAAGGCGCGGGGGGACCTCGATCTCGGAGGACGTGTCCACGATGACGTCGTCAAAGAGTGTCTCGTCCTGCGTAGAGACCGGTTCGATTGATGATTCCATTGTGATGGTGACCTCTCGACCCCTGATTGATTTATATTTTTTCGGGCCGATCGTTTAAGTACTTTCAGCTCAGGGACGTGGAGGACGATGAAGCTCATATGTACGCAGGCCTCGCAGGTCCTCGGCGCACGGCTTGCGGGCCGGCTCGGGGTCGAGACGATCGATGTCAAGTATTCCCGTTTCCCCGACGGGGAGAGCTCGCTCGTCCGGGACGAGACAGACGACGAGACCGTGATCGTGGCAGCCGTCACCGGTGCAGAAGCGCTGGTGGAACTCCTCCTGCTGATCGACGCCTGTGATGAATCGACGAACACTCTCGTCCTGCCCTACATGGCCTATGCGCGCCAGGACCGGCGTTTTCGGCCCGGAGAGCCCCTCTCTGCCCGCGCGATCGCGCGGGCAGTTTCGACCGGCGTCGACCGGGTGATCACCGTGAACCTCCACGACCCATCGGTGCTCGGGCACTTCCAGGTCCCTGCGGAAAATATCTCGATCGCCCCCCAGGTCGGGGCGTGGGTGGCCAACGGCCACGAAGACGGACCACTTGTCCTCTCTCCGGACGACGGGGCGGCCCGGTTCGCAGCGGAGGTGGCGGCCGTCGGGGGGTTCGACCACGACTACCTGGACAAGACCCGGCTCTCGGGCGAGCAGGTCGAGATCCGCCCGAAGTCGCTCCCGGCCGAAGGGCGAGAGGTCGTCATCGTGGACGACATCATCTCGACCGGCGGGACGCTCGCGACGGCGGCCCGAATGCTCCTCGACCAGGGGGCGATCGCGGTTCATGCCGCCTGCGTCCACGGGGTCTTCGCGGGCGGAGCCCTCCTTCACCTCGCCGCCGCCGGGGTGGAGAGAGTGGTCTGCTCGGACACGATCGAGCGGGCGAACTCCTGTATCACGGCGGCGGACCGTCTGGCCGATACGCTCCGCTGATGGCGGTCGACGGTCCCGTCCTGGTCCTCGATGCATCGGCTTTCTTCGCCGGAGGCGAGGCGCTGCTCGCAAGCTGTAGTCCAGACGACCAGCTCCTGACCACACCGTCGGCCGCGGACGAGGTCCGAGACGCAGCCGCTCGGTGCCGGCTCGAACTGATGCTCGAGCGTGGCCTCCGGGTTCTCGCCCCCTGCCCCGCCTCTCTGGCGGCGGTCTCCGAGGCGGCCGTCGCGACGGGTGAGATTGACCGCATCTCGTCGACCGACCGCGAGGTCCTCGCGCTCGCCCACGAACACGGTGCGGTCCTGGTCACAGATGACTTCGCGCTCCAGAACGCGGCACGGCGGCTCGGCGTCCCCTGCCGGCAGATAGCACAGCGGGCAGCTGCGCCGCGCCGGCGGGGGTACCGGTGCGCCGGCTGCAGGAGGTTCGGCGACGGGCCGGGGGAGTGCCCGGTCTGCGGAGCGGCATTCGGGCCGGTCCGGAGGAGGTCGGCAGGGAGAGGGGCGCGCGATCGGACAATACATAAATAGTCTGTGACGGACCCTCTTTCCATGACCTCGCTCGACGAGCTGATCGCAAAAGCCCGCCTGCTCATCTCCGAGGGGCACTCACCCGGGCAGATCGCGGACGAGCTCTCGCTCTCGATGGAGACCGTGACCTGGCTGTTGACCCAGAAGAAGGGGGACGTGGCGCCGAAGGATGTCCACATCGACTGGACCGTGGTCTCCTCCAACGCCCTCCTGCTCGATGATGTCGCGCGCCTGATGCTCGACCGGTATCACTGCGCCGGGCCGGGAGGCGAGAAGGCCGATCTCGGCACCGTTTCGGTCGTGGGGATCGCGCTCTCGGGCGTCCCACTTGCGACCCTGATCGCGGCGAGTGAGGGGGCCAGGTTCGCGATCTACCACCCGGCAAAGCACTCAACCGCGGAGAAGCCGACCGGTTCGATGTCAGGGAACTTCTCCGCGATCGCCGGCGAGCGCTGCATCATCGTCGACGACGTGATCACGAGCGGCCGGACGATGCACGAGGTCGTCGACTATCTCCGCCGGCACAAGGCGACGCCGGTCGCGATCTGGGTTCTCTTCGACAAGCGCGGGATCAAAGAAGTGGACGGCGTCCCGGTCTACCCGGTCTTCCGTGTCTCGCGGATCGACTGAAACAGAGGGAAAGAATATATAGAACAACAAATCACATTTTTAGCACTCTTACCCGACAGGGAGGTTATACCGTGCTTTCAGGACAGCCGATCATCATTCTCAAGGACAACGTCGAGCGGACCCGCGGGCAGGAAGCCCAGCGTTCGAACATCGCCGCCGCAAAGGCGATCGCCTCTGCCGTCCGGACCACGCTCGGTCCCCGGGGTATGGACAAGATGCTGGTCTCGTCGACCGGTGACGTCGTTATCACGAACGACGGGGCCACGATCCTCAGCGAGATGTCGGTGCAGCATCCCGGCGCCAAGATGGTGATCGAGGTCGCCGAGACGCAGGACGACGAGGTCGGGGACGGGACGACCACGGCATGCATCCTGGTCGGCGCGCTGATGGAACAGGCCGAATTGATGCTCGCCAAGATGGTTCACCCGACCGTGATCGCGAACGGCTACACGATGGCCATGAACAAGGCGCTCGAGATCGTCGAGGAGAACTCGATCAGGGTTGACCCGGCCGACCGCGAGACGCTCCTCAAGATCGCCGACACCTCCATGACCGGCAAGTCGATCGAGCAGGTCAAGGACAGGTTGAATGGGATCGTCGTCGACGCGGTGATGACCGTCGCCGAGAAGAAGAACGGCGGCATCGTCGTCGACCGTGACGACATCATGATCAAGAAGCAGAAGGGCGACTCGATCGATGACGCCGCCCTGATCAAGGGGATCGTGATCGATAAGAAGCGCGCGTCCGAGTCGATGCCGAAGAAGGTCGTGAACGCGAAGGTCGCCCTCGTCGCCCAGCCGCTCGAGATCACCAAGACCCAGGTCAAGGCCAAGATCAAGATCAGCACGGCAGACCAGATGAGTGCATTCAGCGCCCAGGAACGCGAGGCGCTCAAGCAGCTCGCGGACACGGTGATCGCGTCGGGTGCAAACGTCCTCCTCTGCCAGAAGGGGATCTCGGACCCGGTCCTGTACTACCTCGCAAAGGCCGGGGTCATGGCGCTGCAGGACGTGAAGGAGAAGGACCTCAAGTATACCGCCCGGGCACTCTCCGCGAAGATCGTCAACAAGGTCACGGACCTCTCGGCCGACGACCTCGGATTTGCAGCCCTCGTCCATGAGGAGGACGACGCCGAGCTGGTCACCTTCTCGGGCTGCGACAACCCGAAGGCGATCACGGTCCTGCTCCGCGGGTCGACCGAGTACCTCCTCGACGAGCTCGAGCGGGCGGTCGTGGATGGCACCTCGGTGGTCGCGGACGCGATGGAGGACGGCACCTTCGTGGTCGGCGGCGGCGCGGTCGAGATCGAGCTCTCGCTCCGGCTCCGCGACTATGCCGCCTCGGTCGGCGGTCGGGTGCAGCTCGCGATCGACGCGTTCGCGACAGCCTTCGAGGCAATCCCCCTCACCCTCGCCGAGAACTCGGGCTTCAACCCACTCGACAAGCTCGTCGACCTCCGGACTGCCCACGCGAAGGGCGGCAGGAACATGGGCCTGAACGTCTTCACGGGTAGCGTCGTCGACATGCTCGATGCGGGCGTCATCGAGCCGGCGCGGGTGAAGCGACAGGCGATCCAGTCGGGCGCCGAGACCGCGATCCTCCTGATCAGGGTCGACGACATGATGGTCACCCAGACAAAGGCTCCCGGCATGCCCGGGATGTAATCCAGCTTCCCTTTTTTTCTATCGCCCCTTCCGAAGGACTCGTGCGCGAGCGCCTTCGACCAGCCTTCCGGGCACCGACTCCCACCGCTTCACAGATCTCATCGTTGCAGCGCTGCTGCACGGGGACGGGCCAATAGAGGTTCCGGGGTGCCTTTCGGGATCGACCTGTTCGGAGACTCTCATCCGGGGATGGGGCCCAACAACCGACCCGGGAAGGATGGGAATGCATGGACTCCTCAGCGGAACCTCGGGCCCACCAGGGCGCAGCGGGCGCCTGCCAGGGAGGCGAGCGCGACAGAAACCCTGATCGCTGCACCTACCCCTCATCCAGCGGGAGGGGACCTATCGGCGCGACGTACCACCAGGACGAAGAGGCTGGGGACCATTGAAACCCCAGACGTCACAAGTCGAATGGGTATGGGAGCTCAGGACAGGGGTGTGATGACCACGGTGCCGGTGATCGCGCGGCGAACGTCCGAGCCGGGTTTTGAATTCTGAAGGCCCGGTTTTCGACAGACCTCCCCCAGTTTTAAGTAATATTTGATCTTCCATTGCATTAATTCATACAAATTCTTATATTTTGTAATACCCAAGATCGTCTCAAGCACCGATGCGACCCACCCCGATCCGCCGGTGCAAGACTGCCACTGGCAGGACAGAGACAAGAACAGGGCTCCAAAGGAGGGATCAAAGGTCGAGGCGATACAACGAGGGTTCGCAGCCGAGTACAGGGTGATACCAGATTGATGCACGTCCTCCAGTCTCTTCCCCCGTGAACGGGAAGACAGGAGATGGCCGGGTGACGCCGGCCCATCCCAATCCTCTTCTCCTTCAACAGGGCTCTTCTTCAGGCCCGAGGTCCCGTTCGTTCCAATAAAAGCCACCCGGTGGGAGGGCACCCCGAGGCCACGACGATCTGACGCTACAACGGCGGATCAGATCGTGGTCCGCCGGAAGAGGTATGACGAGAAGGTGACCATGGCCATGCAGAGCACGACCAGGACCACGAGGCTCGACCAGGCGAACGGCGGGGCGGAGAACGACCGAATCAGGTCGATCGCAAGCGAGACTGGGTTCACCTGGGCGATTGCGCGTAGCCAGGCAGGCATTACGTCGTACGGCATCAGGGCGGACGAGGTGAAGAAGAGCGGCATTGAGATGACCGCGTTCACCGCTGCGTACGAGTCGTGGTCCTGGACGTAGAGCGCGATCGCAGTCGAGAAGGCGGAGAGAAGGACCCCGAAGAGGCCGAGGACCAGGTAGGAGAAGAGCACCATCCCCGGCTCGAAGAGGGTGGCCCCGAGCAGGACGGCGAGCACCATGATCACCGTTGCCTGGAGGAGGCCCCTCACCGTGATGAAGAGTATCTTGCCGAAGAGGATCGCCTCCCGCGGCGAGGGGAGCGCCAGGAACTTGTTGAGAAAGCCGAGGATCTTGTCGAAGATCAGGGACGAGCCTCCCTGCATCCCTGCCGTGAGCATCGTGAGCACCAGGATTCCCGGTACGATGAAGTCCAGGTAGTTGTCCGTGAAACGGGTCGGGAGCGCCAGGCCAACGAAGATCAGCCAGGCAGCCGGCATGATCAGGGTGGAGTAGACATTGAAATGGCTCCGGGTCCAGCGGCGCATGTCGCGCAGGAAGTAGACCAGAACCGCGTTCATCCCCGCCTCCGGAGCATGGTACGGAACCGCTGGAAGTCAAAGGCGCCGCCGTCGTCCTGCCGACCGGCGAGAGCGAGGAAGACGTCGTCCAGGGTGGGGGCCTGGACCTCGAGGCCCCTCACCCGGGCGCCCTGCGTCGCGATGCCGGCGAGCAGGACCGGGACCACCTCCGCAGCATCGTCCACGTGGTAGACCAGCCGGTCCCCCTCCCCGTCCACCAGGTGGAGGCCCTCGGCGAGAACGGGCTCGACCGGCCGGTCGGTCACCACCGAGACCCGCTCCCCGCCGAGCCGGTGCCGGAGTGCCCGGGGGGTATCGACGGCAACCAGGCGGCCCCTCGCGATGATCCCGACCCGGTCACAGGCACGGTCGGCCTCGTCCATGTAGTGGGTCGTGACGAAGATCGTCATCCCCCGGCGGCGCAGGTCCTGGATATGCGTCCAGATCGCCTGGCGACCGGCGACGTCCAGGCCGATCGTGGGCTCGTCGAGGAAGAGCACCTCCGGCTCGTGAACCAGGGCCTGTGCGAGCTCGAGCCGCCGCCTCATCCCGCCCGAGTAGGTCCGGACGAGATCGTCCGCCCGGTCGGCGAGGTCCATCACGCCCAGGACTTCGTCGACCCGGTCGGAACCCCGGATGCCGTAGAGCTCGGCGTAGAAGCGGACGTTCTCTCGCCCGGTCAGCTTGATATCGACCGCCATGTCCTGCGGCACGAAGCTGATCCGCTCCCGGACGCGGGCCGAGCGCTCGACCACGTCGTGACCGCATACCCGCGCCGAGCCGTGGGTCGGACGGAGGAGTGTGGTCAGCATCAGGACGGTGGTCGTCTTGCCCGACCCGTTCGGCCCGAGCAGCCCGAAGATCTCACGGTCGACCTCGAGATCGAGGCCATCGACCGCCGTGAGCCCGTCGTACTGCTTCGTCAGCCCCGTGGTCTCGATCGTCGCCATGCGCGGTCTCCCTCAGTCCTTTCGCACCTCGCAATTGCCCGGTGCTGAGCCGGCCCGGCAGCACTCGTCCCGGCGGGCCCGATCAAGCTCGCCGTGCGAAGACAAAAACCGTCCGAACTGGGAGGTTTCGGTTCGACCGACTGGGTTCATCGTATGGAACGACGGATCATTACTCCGAGTCCCATGACGCTCGGTGAACGGGTTGAAACGGTCGCGAGGGCCGGCGGGGCGGACCTCGTTGGGGTCGCCGACCTCGCGCTGGTCGACGAGACGATCATCGCCCAGGGTGGACCCCTCTGTACCGGTTTCCCCCGGGCGGTCTCGATCGGGATCGGGCTCCCCGACCCGCTCGTCGACCGGTTAATGGTGCCGTCGGACCGGGTGGGGAGAGCCGTGTACCGCTACCACACCCACACGGTCGTGAACGCCGCCCTCGAACGGTGCGCCCTCGACGTGGCAGGTGCCCTGGTGGGGGCCGGGTACCGCGCCCTGCCGGTCCCCGCGTCGCTCCGGACGGACGAGGAGAGGCGCGCCGGCCCGGTCTCCCACAAGCTCGCGGCGCACCTCTCCGGCCTTGGCTGGATTGGCCGCAGCTGCCTTCTGGTGACACCGCAGCACCGGCCCCTGTGCGGTGGATCACCGTCCTGACCGACGCCCCCCTGCCCCCGACAGGCAAACCATCTGAACCCCGGTGCGGCAGCTGCTGCGCATGCGTCGACGCCTGCCCGGTCGGGGCCTTCACCGGGGACTCTTCGTCCCCGCCGAGCCCCGTGAGGAACGGTTCGACGCAGCCGCCTGCGACCGCTACCACCGGGAGCTCGCGGCGGCTGGCGAACCGGATGCCTGCGGCCTCTGTGTCGTCACCTGCCCCTGGGAGAGATCCGGGACGGTAGGGGGCCGGGAAGGGGGATGTGCTCGCGAATAGCCGCAGCAGCTGGAAACGACGGGTTTGAAGGTCCGGGCTCTCGCCCGGGGCCCAGGATCGGAACAATATTTATTTAATTAAAACAAGTAAATTTGAGTTATGCATGTCATGGAAGGATTCCTCCCCGCGACCTGGTGCATCGTGTGGTGGCTCGTCGCCCTCCCGTCCCTGGCCCTCGGGCTCTACCAGCTGAAACGGGTGATGGCGGTCGACCGCGAGGCTCTCGCCCTCCTCGGCGTCACCGGGGCGTTCATCTTCATCCTCTCGTCCCTGAAACTCCCTTCGGTGACCGGCAGTTGTTCACACCCCACGGGAACAGGCCTCTCCGCGATCAGTTTCGGCCCGTGGATCACCTCGCTCGTCGCAGCGATCGTCCTCCTCTTCCAGGCCCTCTTCCTCGCGCACGGGGGGCTCTCGACTCTGGGGGCGAACCTCGTCTCAATGGGGATCGCTGGACCCCTGGTGGGCTACGGGATCTACCGGGCCCTGCGGGAGACGCAGGTCAGCATCTTCTTCACCGTCTTCCTCGCCTCGGCCCTCGCGGACCTCGTCACCTACGTCGTGACGTCCCTCGAACTCGCTCTCGCGTACCCGGCCGAAGTCGGAGGGTTTGCCGGCTCCTTCACGGTCTTCCTGGGGATATTCGCCCTGACGCAGGTACCGCTCGCCCTCGTCGAGGGGGTCATCCTCGCCCTGGTCTTCAAGTACATCGTCCAGCTCAAGCCGGAGATCCTCGTCCAGCTGAAGATCTTCCCCGAGGAGAAGATCGTCGCCGCAGCAAGGGGGCTGGCCGATGCTGCGTAAGTACCGACTCGAGGTGGTCGCGGCGATCGCCGTGCTGGCCTTCATCGGTCTCTTCCTCGCCACCACCATAACGGCGCCGTCGGCGGAGTTCGCCGGCTCCGACACCGTGGGTTCCGCCCGGATCTCGGAGATTACCGGCATCCCCGAGGACCAGTTCGCGCCTCTCGTCCCACAGTGGGCTCCCCCAAGCGGGGAGATCGAGTCCGCCCTGTTCGCCCTCCAGGCCGCGGTCGGCGGCGTCGTGCTCGGTTACGTCTTCGGTACATGGAGAGCGCAGCGGCGGATGGAGGCGCGTGCCGGCCTGAGCGGCACTCCGGAGACGGATGTTTGAGGAACTTCTGGAGGAGATCGCCCAGGAGAACGCACTCCGGGGTACCAACACCTACCTGAAGCTGACGGTCGGCCTTGGGGCCCTCCTCCTCTCGCTCCTCTCGGCCGGGTTCGTCGCGCCCCTCTTCATAGCGTTCACGATGACCGTGGCGCTCCTGTACCTCGCCAGGATCGACGCGCGGACCCTGGGTGAGGCCTTTGCCGCCCCCGTCTCGTTCGCCATCCTGAGCGTGGCGGCTATCGTGCTCGTCTCTGGAGGGAGCGGCGCTGTCTGGATCTGGCAGCCCTTCTCCTGGCTCTCGCTCTCGGTCACCCCCACAAGTGTCGACTATGGGATCTATGTCCTGTGCCGCACCCTCGGCGGGATGGCATCGCTCCTCTTTATCGCCCTGACGACGCCGATGACCGACCTCTTCGTCGTGATGCGACAGTGCCGGGTGCCCCCCGTCCTGATCGAGCTGGTGATGGTGGTCTACAGGACGATCTTCACGCTCCTCGACCAGCTCGTCCGGTGCTACCACGCCCAGGTGATGCGGCTCGGGTACTCCACCCGGCGCGAGTCGATCCGCTCGTTCGCCACCCT
This sequence comes from uncultured Methanomicrobiales archaeon, assembly GCA_949320185.1. Classification (GTDB taxonomy): domain Archaea; phylum Halobacteriota; class Methanomicrobia; order Methanomicrobiales; family Methanospirillaceae; genus UBA288. The sequence continues at coordinate 19,744 of CASGHK010000042.1, forward strand.
CTGCGGCGCCGTCTTCATTGCGAGCTGGAACACCGGCGAGGACCAGATCCGCGCACGTGAGATGCGCTGCTACGACGGCCGGCTCGTCGTCCTCGGTGAGACGCGGCCCGTCGAGGCCCGGCCCGCGCTCGCGGCGGCGGGATTCCTCCTCGCGGCACTCGCGCTCACCGTCCTCTCCGGTGGGGTGACACTGCTCGGGGGTGCACCGTGAGCCGCATCATCCTGGAGGCCCGGGACCTCCACTACCGCTACCCCCGGGGCGGCGAGGTGGTCCGCGGGATCAGCTTCCACGTCCGGAGGGGAGAGAAGGTCGCGATCGTGGGACCGAACGGGGCGGGGAAGTCCACCCTCCTGATGATGTTCAACGGCATGATCCGGCCGGACTCGGGAACGATGCTCTACGACAACTGCCCGATCGCGTACGATGCCCACTCCCTCCGGCGGCTTCGGAAGAGTGTCGGCTTCGTGCTCCAGAACCCGGACCAGCAGCTCGTCGCACCGACCGTCTACCAGGACGTGGGCTTCGGACCAGCGAACCTGGGGCTCTCCGAGGAAGACGTAAAAAGTGCGGTCCAGAGGGCGCTCGGTGCCGTCGGCCTCGAGGGTTTCGAGCACCGGACGACCCACCAACTCTCGGGAGGGGAGAAGAAGAAGGTGGCGATCGCCGGTGTCCTCGCCATGGAGCCCGAGGTGCTCGTCTTCGACGAGCCGACGGCGAGCCTGGACCCCCGGGGCTCGGAGGAGGTGATGGACCTCCTCGACGAGCTGAACGACCACGGGACGACGATCGTCATCTCGACCCACGACATCGAGCTCGCGTACCCCTGGGCCCACCGTGCCGTGCTCCTGGTCGGCGGCCGGATCCTGCAGGAGGACGTCCCCGAGGTCGCCTTCGGGGACCGTGACCTGGTCAGACGGGCCCACCTCTCCACCCCGATTCTGCTCGACCTCTACCACGAGCTCGCTGAACGGGGCTTTCCCGTGCCGGCGCGCCGACCGCTCTCGGTCCTCGACATGCTCCAGGTGATCGACCACGCCTTCGAGCAGAACACCTGCCGGGCGCACCCGGGGACGATCACGGTTCACGATATCAGTGTCGCCGGGGAGGAGGGGCTCGCCTCCTGGCTCGCAGCGCACCCCGGGGCACGGATCGGCGCTATGGGTACCCGCGCCAAGCAGCGGGCGGCGGCGGAGGGGATCCACCTTCACTACACCCACGGGGTCGTCGACAAGTGCATCCTCCGGGCGCTCCTCGGCGAGGAGACGGCGATCATGACCACCGGTGGAATGGTGAAGCGGGTCGTCGAACGGGTCGAAGAGTACTCGCGGCAGGGCGGGACCACGATCCCGGTCGTCATCGCCGACCGGCCATGAGAACGGGCCGGTGACGGGACAGGGACGCATCAGGGGTCCAGGAAACTCCTTTTCGCGTAGGGACTGGCCCATCCCGGCCACCCCATGAGTCAATACCAAGAGGGGACGAGTCCAGTGCCGTTGACGCTTCAATCTGGGAAGATTTATCCCCAGACCGTGCTATGTTAAAGCATAGCATAACCTGAGCGATGCACATGAGACCTGCAGGAATCCTCATCATAGCCGCGGTCCTCCTCGCGGCCCTCCTCACGGCCGGTTGCCAGACGCAGTCGGAGTCACCAGCGGCCCTCAAGATCGGGGTCGTCGCCTCGATGACGGGGCCCGCCTCGACCACCGGCAAGGACGTCTGGCAGTCGGCCCAGCTCGCCGCCGACGAGATCAACGCGAAGGGCGGAGTCTTTGTCAAAAGCCTCGGCAAGAACGTGACGGTCCAGCTCGTCCAGGGTGACGACGAGTCGACCCGTGAGGGCGGCCAGAAGGCGGTCACCAAGATGATCACCGACGACCGGGTCGACATCCTGGTCGGCGGGTTCTCCTCCGCCGTCGTCACCGCCCACCAGTCGATCGTGGCCGACCACAAGGTGCCGTACATCATCACCGGGGCCTCCAGTTCGACCGTGACCCACCGGACGGACGTGGATACGAGCACGATGTTCCACCACGCCCCGATCACCGACGCCTCGGCCTCCCAGACCACGATCTTCATCGACGAGGTGATGCGCCCCGCAATAAACACGAAGTTCGGCCTTGCCGCGGACCGGCCGCTCAGGCTGGCCGTGGTCTACCAGGACAGCCCGTTCGGCAAGGGCGCCCTCGCCGCGATCGAGAGCACGATCGCCGCGAAGGGCCTCAAGATCCAGGTGGTTGCCAATGAGACCTACAAGATGGGCGAGACCGACTTCCGAACGATCCTCACATCGGTAAAGGCGAAGAAACCCGATGCCATCTACCCGATCGCCTTCCTGAACGAAGAGGTGCCGATGCTGACCCAGGCCAGGCGTGATGTCGGCCTCGACACGATCTTCCTCGCCGTGGAGTGCGTCGATGACCCCGACTACTACAAGGGGCTCGGGCAGTACGGCGACTACTCGATCATCGAGAGCCGATTCTCTGCCTACGCAACCCCACGGGGACCGATCAGCCAGAACGTCGAGAAGTACCGGGGCGACTACGAGGCCCGTTTCGGCGCCTCCCCGGGAATGATGGGGGCGGCCACCTACGAGGGGGTCTACGTCGCCGTGGCTGCCGCGGAGAAGGCCGGCACTCTCGACCGAGCGGCGCTCGTCACCGCGATCGGATCGATCGAGGTCCCGGAGATGGTGGAGTCGATGGAGGGCGGTGTCATCTCGTTCGCGAACCAGTTCCGCGAGAGCCAGTTCAACCTCTTCATGGAGCAGCTCCACTGGGACGCCGACAAACAGCTCCTCCGCCCGAAGATCATCTGGCCGGACGAGCTCAAGGAGGCAGCGTTCGAGATCCCCGCCTGGTACCGCCCGGGGAGCGGTTGAGGGGAGCGTGACGGACGTCGACTTCATGATGAGGGGCCCGGTCCACGGACCGGGAACCCTCCGGAGAGAGAGAGCATGAGATACACAGGCCTGATCCTGATCGCCGGGGTCGTGCTCGCGGCCGTCCTCGTCGCCGGGTGCAGCACGGAGCCGGCGGCGACGGAGACACCGGCAACCCTGACGGTCGGGGTTGTCGCCTCGATGACGGGGCCCGCCTCGACCACCGGCAAGGACATGTGGCAGTCGGCCCAGCTCGCCGCCGACGAGATCAATGCAAAGGGCGGGGTCTTTGTCAAAAGCCTCGGCAAGAACATGACGGTCCGGCTCGTCCAGGGCGACGACGAGTCGACCCGCGAGGGCGGCCAGAAGGCGGTCACCCGGATGATCACCGACGACCGGGTCGACGTGCTGGTCGGCGGGTTCTCCTCTGCCGTGGTCACCGCCCACCAGTCGATCGTGGCGGAGAACGGGGTCCCTTACATCATCACCGGGGCCTCGAGCCCGACGATCACCCGCCGGACCGACATCAACACCTCGATGATGTTCCACCACTGCCCGACCACCGACGACTACGGCGAGAAGACCACGCTCTTCGTCGACGAGACGGTGCGGCCCGCGGTCAACGAGAAGTTCGGGTTCCCGCCCGGCAGACCGCTCCGCCTCGCCGTGGTCTACCAGGACAGCCCCTACGGCAAGGGGGTCCTCTCGGCGGTGAACGAGACGATCACGACGCACGGCCTCGATATCGAGCTCGTCGCGAGTGAGGCCTTCAAGATGGGCGAGACCGACTTCCGCACGATCCTCACCTCGGTGAAGGCGAAGAAGCCCGACGTCATCTATCCGGCCGCGTTCCTGAACGAACAGGTACCGATGATGACCCAGGCCCGCCGCGACGTCGGCCTCGACACCATCTTCCTCGCGGTGGAGTGCAACGACGACCCCGACTACTACAAGGGGCTCGGGCAGTACGGCGACTCATCGGTGATCGAGAGCCGGTTCTCGCCCTACGCCATCCCGAAGGGGCCGATCGCCGCGAAGGTGACCGCGTACCGGAACGGCTACTCCGCCCGGTTCGGCGGGTTCCCCGGGATGATGGGCGCCTCCACCTACGAGGGCGTGTACGTCGCTGTGGCGGCAGCGGAGAAGGCCGGCTCGACCGCACGGGCTGAACTCGCCTCAGCGCTCTCGACGATCGCAGTCCCGGAGATGGTGGAGTCGATGGAAGGCGGCGTCATCTCGTTTGCGAACCCCTTCCGCGAGAGCCGATCGAACCTCTACATGGAACAGCTCCGCTGGGACGCAGGGCTCCAGGAGCTCCGGCCCGTCATCGTCTGGCCGGCCGAGCTGATGGAGTCCCCCTTCACGCTCCCCGCCTGGTACCGCCCAGGGAGCGGCTGAACCTCCCCCTTTTATCATGACGCTTGACCCCGGCACCCTGCTGCAGATCCTCTTCTGGGGGCTCTATGCCGGCTGCATCTATATCCTGCTCGCCACCGGCGTCAACCTGATCTTCGGCGTGATGAAGACCGTGAACTTCGCTCACGGCGAACTGCTGATGATCGGGGCATACGTCACCTGGTCGCTCTTCGTACTCACCGGCGTGAACCCGTACCTGCTCCTCGTCGCGACCGTTCCCGTGCTCCTGGCGCTCGGGGTGGCGGTCGAACGACTCGCGTTCCGGCCCGTCCTCGGATCGAACAAGCTGAACGAGATCTTCCTCTCGATCGGGCTGATCTACCTCTTCCAGAACGGCGCAGCCCTCCTCTGGGGGGACGACTACCAGTCGCTCAGGTCGCCGTTCGAGGCGATCTCGGTCCCGATCGCCGACTTCCGCCTCCCGCTCGACTACCTGATTATCATCGGGGTCACGGTCGCGGTCCTGGTCGGCCTCCAGCTCCTCCTCCGGCGGACCCGCCTGGGTCTGGCGCTCCGGGCGACGAGCCAGAACCGGAAGGCGGCGATGCTCTCCGGGATCGATGTCGAGCGGATGGACATGCTGGCGTTCGGCCTGGGAGCCGCGCTCGCCGGCGCTGCCGGCACCCTCTGGGCGGTGAGCGGGCAGGTCTTCGACCCGTACATGGGCTCGGTGCCGGCAATCAAGGCGTTCGCGATCGTGATCCTGGGCGGTCTCGGGTCGATCCCCGGGGCGATCCTCGGGGGCCTCTTCTATGGCCTGGCCGAGTCCACAGCGACGTACACCCTCGGGGGCGCCTGGAAGGACGCGATCTCGTTCGTGCTCCTGATCATCGTGCTGGTGATCCGGCCGACCGGCCTCTTCGGTGAGAGGGGGGAGTAGCGTGGACCTCGAACGGCTCTCTCCGTACCTCCCGTGGGCTGGGCTCGCCGTCGCCCTCCTCGTGCCACCCCTCTCGTCCGGGAGCCTCTACGTCCTGACGACGGCGACGATCGCGGTCGTCTTCATGATCTACGCGTCGGCCTGGAACTTCCTCGCCGCCTCCGGGCAGGGTTCGCTCGGCCACGCGGCCTTCTTCGGCCTGGGTGCCTACGCCTCGGCCCTCACCGCCTCCAACTTCGGGCTGCCGCCCGTCCTGACGGTGCTGCTCGGCGGCCTCTTCGCCGCCGGGATCGGCCTCCTGATCGGCCTCACCTGCGTCCGCTTGAAGGAATGGTTCCTCGCGATGGTCACCTTCGGGTTCGCAATCATCATCCAGACCCTGATGGTCAGCCAGTTCGCCGGCATCTCCGGAGGGTGGGACGGGACAGCCGCTCCCGCGCTCGTGCCGTCGACAGTCCCTTTCGCCCCCTGGGTCCAGTACTACCTGATACTGGCCGTCCTAGTCGGAGTCCTGCTCGCCTTCCGGCACCTGCTCGCGGGAAGGATCGGGCTCGCCTTTGCCGCCATCCGGGAGAACGAGGTCGAGGCCCGGGCGTCCGGTATCGACCCGGTCCGCTACAAGCTCCTCGCGTTCTGCATCAGCGCCTGTGTGGCCGGCATCGCGGGCGCCCTGGAGATCCACCAGTTCGGGTACGTGACCCCCGAGGTCTTCGGGACCGATATCTCGTTCTGGCCGATCATCTACTCGATCAGCGGCGGGCTCGGGACGCTCGCAGGGCCGATCGTCGGGACGCTTGCGGTGACGCTCCTCTGGGAGGGGCTGCGCGGACTGGAGCTCACCTATGCCCGCTTCGTGCTGATCGGCCTCCTCCTGGTCCTGGTCGTGATCTTCCTGCCGAACGGGCTGGTCTCCCTGCCCCGCCGCCTCCGGGAGTGGCGGCGAGGACGGGGTGGAGCTCGGGAGTGAGACGAGAAAGGGCTCAGACCCCGAGATACGAGGCCTGGACCATCGGGTCGTTGAGGAGGTCCTCCGACGGCCCCTCAAGGGCCACGCGCCCGTTCTCCAGGACGTAGGCGCGGTCCGAGACTTCGAGCGCTGAGAGGACGTTCTGCTCGAGGAGGAGGATGGTGAGCCCGCCGCGGTTCAGAGCGGCAATCGACTCAAGGACGTTCGCGACGAAGAGGGGGGAGAGCCCGAGCGAGGGCTCGTCCAGGATCAGGAGGCGAGGCGAGGCGGCGAGTGCCCGCGCAATGGCGAGCATCTGCTGTTCGCCCCCGCTCATCGTGCCGGCGAGCTGGCCCTGCCGCTCGGCGAGAACCGGGAAGAGGTCGAAGATCGCGGCAAAATCGGGTGGAGCATCGCGGGAGTAGGCGCCGAGCGCGAGGTTCTCACGGACGGTCATGCGGGGGAAGAGCTCGCGCTTCTCGGCCACGATCGATATGCCGCGGGAGACGACAGCGTTCGGCCGAAGCCCGCCGATCTCCTCGCCCTGGAACCGGACAGAGCCGCGGGCTGGACGGTTCAGGCCCATCACGGTCTCGACAAGCGTAGTCTTGCCGGCCCCGTTCGGGCCGATCACCGTCACGATCTCGCCGCTCTCCACGCGGAGCGAGAGGTCCCAGAGGACCTGGAGACGGCCGTGGAAGACGTCGAGCGAGTCGATCGCGAGCACGGTGACGACCTCAGGACGCGGCGGCCCGGCCCAGGTAGGACTCGATGACCCGCGGGGAGGCGAGCACCTCGGCAGGGGCGCCGTCCGCGATCTTCTCGCCCTTATCCAGGACGACGACGCGGTCCGAAACCCCGGTGATCACCCGGAGGACATGCTCGATCAACAGGACCGTGGTCCCCTGGTCGCGGATCTTACGGATCAGGCTGATTGCCTCGACCGACTCGGCGGGGTTCAGCCCGGTGGTCAGTTCGTCCAGGAGAAGGAGGCGCGGGCGGCAGGCGAGCGCCCGAGCGAGCTGGGTGCGCTTCAGCTCCATCAGGTTGAGATGGGCGAGGAGCCGGTCGGCCTTACCATCGGGGAACCCGACGAACTCGAGCCACTCCGCAGCCTCATCACGCGCCTCGGCCCGCGAGGGAGTGTGATGGTTGCCGAAGCAGGCGCCGACCATGACGGACTCGGCGGCGGTCATCCCGGGGAAGGACTGGGGGTGCTGGAACGTCTTCGCGACGCCGAGCCGGCAGAGCCGGTCGAGACCCATCCGCGTGACGTCCTCGCCCATGAACCGGACCGTGCCACGATCGGGGCGGTAGAGGCCGGCGATCACGTTGAGCAGTGTCGTCTTTCCCGCGCCGTTCGGGCCGACCAGGCCCAGGATCTCGCCCTCTCGGACCTGGATGTCGACGTCCTGGAGCGCTACGAGCCCCCCGAACCGCTTGGATACACCGTTCGTCTCGAGCATGCCTGTCACCCTGTAGTATGCTAGCATGTAGCACGGAAAGAGATAAAGGCTTTGTTGCCGGCTTTCGCGGTCCGAAACGGCGACCACCGGAAGAACCCTCACTCTCCGGAATGGACGGCGGGGAACGGGAGAACGCCAGGGCGAGGTGCGCCGTCAAGGTCTGCTGGATGCGGGACCGGAAACTCGCGACCTTCGCCGACCGCCCGGGGTGCAAGACGGTGGGCGCCTTTCAACGGAAGAGGGGGTACAGATACGGGATGTACCGGGCGTCGCTCGAGTTCACCCCGGAGCATGGGTACGCCTCCTTCCTGGAGTCCGAGGACCGGTGGACCGGGCCGAACGGGAGGATATGAGGAGCCGGCATGTCCCGGATTCGGCCCTCATGGAGCTCCCGGTTGTTACCAGGTCGATGGATATCGATACCCGTATCTACCAGTGGAACCTCTGCGAGAAGCATGGAAACCGGATTGCGAGGGAACATATTGACATGTACGAGAACATGTCTCCTGCTTGCTATGGTCGTCTGCCTCCTGTTCGTCATCGGGATTTCTGCCGCCGCGACGCCGATGGGGACGGGGCCTGACGGGGGCGGGCCGGAAGAGATCACCGCAACGTCTCCCCCGACGGAGACTGTGCTATCATTGACGCCGACAGCGAACGAGACCTGCGCACCGAACAACACGACCGGCTCGCCGTACGGCGTGAACCCGATCCACTGGCTTGTCGCCTTCGGGGTCATCGTCGTCCTCTTCTCGCTCCCCTGGGTGGTCAACACCGGGCTCGGCCACTCGATGAGAAAGGAGGTGATCAAAAAGATGGAGGAACTCCCGGAGACGGAGAGAGTGAAACTGCTTGAGAAACTGCTCGAGCCGGCCCCGCAGCGTGTCGGCCTGACCCGGTTCACGGTGATGACGGGGGTGACCGCGATCATCGCGGCAGTCCTCCTCTTCCTCGCCCTCTTTCAGCCATGCAACGAGCTAGTCAAGACGATCCTCAGCGTCCTGACCGGGGCGTTCTCGATGATGATCGGCTTCTACTTCGGCGGTGCCGCGACCGAGGTGAAGAACCAGGAGATAACGAAGGCCCGCGAGGACCTGGAAGAGGCGAGAGCCGAACTCGTCAGGCGAACCATGGAACCACGATAACCGCCACCCCCCGTGTAATACCATGGCCCGATCGCCACCGGGGCGCGGACGAGGGGGGGCTCACCCCCTCCGGCCGACATCCCCGGCAGGGGACGGGGGTCGGCCGTCACCGGGTCGGGAAAGGTTCGTCGTCCGGGAAGACCGAGAGAGAGAGCGAACGGGTCCCTGTTCGAACAGGACGCGATCGACCTCCGCTGCCAGGCGATCGAAACCGACCGGTCGGCAGCAGTCCTCGACCCGCGAGAGAGCGCCGGTCTTCTGGTCGCCGAAGCGCTCATCGAACGTCTGCCTGGCGAGGACGAAGAACTCCCGCTGAGCCAGGTCGAACGGGTCCACGACGTTATGGTCCTGCTCGGCCAGCAGGCAGAAGACGGAGCAATCGGCGTGCTGGCATCGTGTGTCCACGTGACGGCCGGTCTCCTCGTTCCAGCGGCACCGTTTGCCGATATCGAACCGGATGGACGACGGACGGGGCTGGTCCCATGACTGGACGTATGCAGCCGACTTCACCTCGATCGTTCTCCCTCGGTAGTCGATGTCCGAAAGATCCCATTCCGTCCGCGGGCATGACAGGGCCTGGAGAGCGGAGCCGACGAGGTACTCAGCCAGTATCGGCCGGTTCGTGTTGCTCAGCAGATCGGAGTAGGCCCATCGCCAGAAATCGCCGACGAAGCGGTCGTTCAGTCCACGAATGGGCTCGGAGGGATCCCTGAACGGACTGGGCGGCGTCATCCAAAGAGAAGGCGTAGACAGAACCATCAATACGCCGGCCCGTCCCGTTCGATACCCTTATACGAACCCGCGCAGAATATCATAGGCCTCTTCTGCCGAGGTAGTCTAGTCCGGGAAGGCGTCGGCCTCGAAAGCCGATGGTGCCTTGCACCTCGGGAGTTCAAATCTCCCCCTCGGCGCCTCTCATGGTAGTTCTAATCCTCATGGGTCTCAGGATTGGGTTTGAACCCGGAGGTTTCGTTCTATACCAACAAAATCCGCGTCAATCCTGAGCGGCCGTTCAGGAAAGCCCTTCTCGAAGAGCGCCTTGTCGAGAACGAACGGCGGCTCATCGAGGAGTACATCGCCGAGTAACAGGCACTGCGCTACATCGCCTCGCACCACGTGCTCAAGACCGTCTGCGACCTGATCTCATGGCGACGGTCATCCTTCCGGCCGTTCCGAGAAATGACCGCAGGAGACCTCTATGCCGGCTGAACGCGATGCAGACGTGCATGAGCGCCCGCGGTTTGTCCTGCAAGCAGAACACCCGGCACGACTGCATCGAGGCCCTCAAATCCTTCGTGCTCTGATTCATCGAGAATGGCCACTGGACGATCAAACGGGAAAAGCTCAGGGTGATCCAGGTCTCGCACGTCGACCACGCGACGAACGCGCCCGATGACCTGCTGACGGCCGAGGAGATCCAGCGGATCCTCGCTGCCTGCCGATCACTACGGGACCGTGAGTTCGGCGACGGTGACAAGCCCTGACGGGAGCGGCCGGTCGGGCCGGTTCACCCGGTCAACCTCGCGGTCGAAGTAGTCATTCGCGATGTTGGCCGAGCCCGATATGAAGAGGCCGGAAAGGAACCCGAGCGGGGCCAATTTCGGCGAAGGGAGCCGGCCGAGGGCGAGAAACTCCCCGGCGACGACAAAGAGCCCCGCGCCGAAGACGAGGTCGGCCCTCGCAAGTTCGGCGAGGGCACGAGCTTTGCTGACTGCCGTTGGTTTCCATTCCACCGTGCCTTCTCCCACGGACCCCACCATGCTCACCCCCATGACGTCCCCGCGCATCATTCTGCCGTTTCAACTCCGTGCCGATATCGTCTTGAAGAACCCGCCGAAAGGTGCCTGCTATCCACCTGCCGGGTTTCACGCCTGTCCTGCAGCGCCAGGCAGTGGCGCAACGAAGCTTCCCGGCTGGATGAATACCTATTTCCACCCGGCGGTCAGAACGGAGATCCGAGACCGATGACCATGCCGGCGAGCTCCTCCCCTGCCCGAGACGTTCTCGGGGCCATCCTGGTGGTCGTCCCTGCCTGTCTCCTCCCGGTGGTCGTGGCCGGCTCCTGGGAGTGGTGGGAGGGCTGGGCCTTCGCCGCCCTTCTCTTCGGCAACTTCGTGGTCAGCCGCGCCCTGCTCGTGGAACCGGGTCCTCGCCCCCCTCCTGGCCCTCGGCGGCACGCTGATCGGGGTGACGGCCGGCCTGGATGTCCGGTTCGGGGCGTCGCCCGGGTTCCCCCTTCCGTTCCAGGCCGGCGCGCTCTGCCTCGTCCTGGCCGGCCTCGCCCTGGGGAACTGGGCGATGCTCGCTAACGCCTTCTTCTCCGGGGTCGTCCGGATCCAGTCCGAGCGCGGCCACCGGGTGGTCTCGACCGGCCCGTACCGGTGGCTCAGGCACCCGGGATACGCGGCGACGCTGCTGGCATTCGCGGCCCTGCCTATCTTCCTGGACTCGACCTGGGCAGTCTCGCCAGCGGCATGCCTTGTTGCCGTCGGCATCGCCCGCACCGCCCTGGAAGACCGGTTCCTCCATGACGAGCTGGACGGCTACCGGGAGTACGCAACGCTGGTGCACTACCGGCTGGTACCCGGGATCTGGTGAGCGGACCGGGCGGCGGGTCCGCCCGCCCGGAGGGTCCGGAGTGAGACGACGCAAAGCGGTCATTGAGGTGGAGGGGGATGGTGTCCCGGTTTATGGTAATTGCCTTCTTACGGGTCTCGCCCTGAGCGGAGCAGCCCTGGAGCTGGGGGCTGAACGCGGCGTAGCCGTCCTCACGAAGGCGTTCCGCGACGAGCTCACTCCAGCGGAGGAACGGTGGACTCCCGCGGATGACAGCTCGTGTTGCGGACGCTGACAGCGCAGGCCCCCCGTCAGCCCCGCGAGTCCGCGAGTTCGAGGAGGAGTCTGGCCACCTCTTCAGGCGCTATCAGCTCCGCCTCGTGGCCCGTCGTGATCGTACGGACTGCCCACCCGCTCTGTCGGGCCTTCTCGGCGAACCGTTCATAGAGCGATGTGAGCCGCCCTGCAGTGCAGCTGATGTTAGCACGTGGGATGGCCTCGCTCCGGGCATTGCCGGACGGCACCGGCTGGGTGAAGGTGGCGAAGGGGTGCGGCGTGACCCGCGCCAGGTACCAGTCCGCCAATAATGGGTCGTCGATGCCCACAAGAGACGGGGGTGGCGGGGGGCGCATGCCGTCACCCCTGTCGGCCTCCATCGCGGCTCGCATCTCCGGAGTCCAGAGATCGACCTCGCTCTCTCCCTCGTCCGGGACGTACGCGTCCAGGTAGACGAGGAGTTCGAGACGTTCGGGAACGACCGACGCCACCCCCGTGATCACCATCCCGGCGTAACTGTGGCCGACCAGCACCACGTCGGAGATGTCCTCGTAGAAGAGGAGGTTGGCGACGTCCGTAATATGGGTCGCCAGGTTCGCGTGGCAGTCCCGGAGATGGCGCCGGTCGCCCACCCCGGTCAGCGATGGGGTGTATACATCGGATCCGGCGGCGCGCAACCGTCGGGCCACTCTCTGCCAAAACCACCCGTCGGGACCGGTGCCGTGCACCTGCACGAAGGTCGTCATGAGATATTCACCCCGGTTGCGATCGCGGCAAGGGAGACCCATTCGAACCTGTCCCGGTAGCGGAAAACCCCAACGTCCTGAGGTCCAGGGGCCTGGTCACGTCGAGGTCCCTCGGACCCAGCAGCGTCGACCCCTTTGGACGGGGCCACAGCAGGAGGCGAGGTCGTCCCGACCGGAAGCCCCAGCCGTTTCGGTACCCGGGCGACGGCG
>CASGHK010000043.1 GCA_949320185.1 uncultured Methanomicrobiales archaeon
CGGAGAGATAAATTATTCCTGTATTTAGGTGAATATGTTTGGAGATATAATCACAGAAAGGAGAGCGACAAAATGAAAATGAAGCGCATCCTTGAGTTATTGGAGAAGGAGGTTAGGGGCTAGTTTGACACTATACCCAAGTTCTGCCCATACACGGTTGCCGAAAACGTCGAACCTCGGACATGTGAGGTTGGAGAGATTCCGGTTACAACCGGGGCGATCGGCGCCTGCGAGATCACCTGGAACAGGTTCCGGCCGTACACCCAGCCATCGGTGCCACCCTTGAAGACCGGGTCCTTAACGTAGACGTTATAATACCCTACTGGAGCATTCGACGGCAGCGTGAATGTGCACCGGATCTGCGTCGAACTCAACGTGGTCACACTCGAGCCGTAATAGACTGGCGTTCCGCCGGTCACTTCGAGCGCAACCCTCGAGCCGGCCTTGAAGTTCGTGCCGGTCACGATAGCGGTAAACGTCGAGCCCTGCTCCTTCCTGTTCGGTGAGATCCCGGTTACAACCGGGGCGAGCGGTGCCTTCGCGACCACCTGGAACAGGTTCCGGCCGTACACCCAGCCATCGGTGCCACCCTTGAAGACAGGGTCCTTAACGTAGACGTTATAATACCCCACTGGAGCATTCGCCGGCAGCGTGAATGTGCACCGGATCTGCGTCGAACTCAACCTGGTCACACTCGAACCGTAATAGACTGGCGTTCCGCCGGTTACTTCGAGCGCAACCTTCGAGCCGGCCTTGAAGTTCTTGCCGGTCACGATAGCGGTAAACGTTGAGCCCTGCTCCTTCTTGTTCGGCGAGATCCCGGTTACAACCGGGGCGATTGCCGGAGGGGTCACTGTAAACGCGTTTGCCTTTCCATTCCAGGTGGCCTGACCGGGCACCTTGACGACCACCCCGTACAGACCGACAGCCTGCGAAGCCGGGATCGATAACGTGCACCTGATCGCACTCGAACTGACGACGACTTCGCCAGTGGCATAGACCGCCGCACCGGTCCGCATCAGGGCCACCTGCGTCCCGGACACAAATCCAGAACCGTAGACGTACACGTTGGTGTATGTCTTTCCCTGTTCCCCAGATGTCTTGCTGATGCCACTCACACTTGCCGCCGAGACGGTCGACGTGATGACAATCAACACCAGTAACAGGCATGCTGCGATTAACAATGTCTTCTTCAATCGCATCGTTTCAACTCCTCACGAGCGCTCCCCGTCCGATCTGGAAATCATTGGAATTTTCTCGATGACCATTCGAGGAACTCCCGCGATAATTTTGTTCATAACAATCATAATATATAAATGTAATCGTTATATAATGACGAGGATGAACTACAGGCCATTCTGAAATACGCAGATATTGACGCGATATTCATCATAGAACGGAGTATTCGACAGATCAACCCTCCTCCAACCGATCGATGGATCGAAAGCCAGCGCCTCTTCGTCAGGGTCATGACCCACAACGTATCGACGCACATCTCACCACGGGTACCTCCGAGCTGAGGCGCGGGGGCGCACCGCATGACCTGTACGAGGAGCTGATCTCGTGGATGAAAGAGCGGATGCACCCCGTGGGGGGAGGGTTGAGCCAGTCTCTTCGTTGAAGACCTTCTGAATAATCCGTGATACCAGGGGGAGATGGACGAGGGCGAACCCTACAAAACAACTCGATCGGTTCCGAACCCAACTCTTCCGATCCGAGCAGTCCATGGGGACGATGAGTTGGGACTCCCGCGAAACTGGCAGCGGCGGGATATGAACGACCGGTTCGGAGAGGACGAATCGTGGCATTCGAGAGAATAATCATCCGTCCAGCGCAGGATCGGATACACGAGATGGTTCAGAACCAGGCAGCGAATCGAAAGAAGAGTGCGAGGGAGGCGATTCGAACGCCCGAACTCCTGCGAGACCAGGCCCTGAACCTGGCGCCGTTGACCTGGCTTGGCTACCCTCGCGCCTGATTATATACGGTCGTGGGAGAGATAAAGATTGGCGTCCCCCGGACGCCTAATTCTTCTTTCCGCTACCGTTCTGGAACTTCTCCAGCTCGGCATCCCGGAGTTCGTTCCGCTTGATCTTGCCCGAGATCGTCTTCGGAAGGGTCTCGACGAACTCGATCAGTCGCGGGTACTTGTAGGGAGCGGTCACCTTCTTGACATGCGTCTGGAGCTCTCGCACCAGCATCTCCGAGGGTTTGAAACCTGGCGTGAGGACCACGAAGGCCTTGACCACGAGGCCCCGAATGACGTCGGGTGAGCCCACCACAGCCGCCTCCTGGACGGCGGGGTGTTCGATGAGGGCGGACTCGACCTCAAACGGGCCGATCCGGTAGCCCGAGGACTTGATCACGTCGTCGTCGCGTCCGATGAACCAGAAGTAGCCGTCCTCGTCTGCGTACGCCTTGTCCCCGGTGTAGTACCACCCGTCGACAAAGGAGCGTTCGTTCTCCTCCTCCGAAGCGAGGTACTCTCGAAAGAGCCCGACCGGCCGGGGCTCGATGGCGATAGCAATCCGTCCCTCCTGGCCGACCGCAACCGGTCGTCCGTCGTCATCGTGAAGCTCGATCGTCCAGCCCGGAGCCGGTTTTCCCATCGAGCCCGGCTTCGACTCCATGCAGGGGAACGTGCCGATGCAGAGCACGGTCTCGGTCTGACCGTAGCCCTCGAAGATCGTGACCCCGGTCGCCTCCTTCCAGACCCGGATCACCTCGGGATTGAGGGGTTCGCCGGCGGACGTGCAGTGGCGAAGCTCGGAGAAGTCGAACTTGTCGAGATCGGCCAGGATCAGCATCCGGTAGATGGTCGGCGGGCAGCAGAACGTGGTGATCGCGTACCGCTCAAGGAGGGGCAGGATCTCGGTCGCCTTGAACTTCCCCCGGATGTCGTAGACGAAGATCGCGGCGCCCTGGATCCACTGTCCGAAGATCTTGCCCCAGGCGGACTTCGCCCAACCGGTGTCGGAGAGGGTGAAGTGGAGGTCGTTGTGCACCAGGTCGTGCCAGAGCGCCGCCGTCACGATGTGGCCCAGGGGGTAGGACTGGTCGTGGAGCACCATCTTCGGCTCGCCGGTCGTGCCCGAGGTGAAGAAGATGATCATCGGGTCGGTCGACCGGGTCCGGGCCATGCCGGGCAGCTGGATGAGCTTGTGCGAGACAGGGGCTGGATAGGTGAGCTCCTCCAGGTAGTTGATCCAGCCTTCACGGGAGCCGTCGACCACCATCCGGCCCATGAGAGACTCGCACTCCGAGTAGATCGCATCGACCTTCGGAGCGGTCTCCATGTCCGTAATCACCATCTTGAACTGCGCGAGGTCGATCCGGTATCTGATGTCCTTGGACGTCAACATGGTCGGCCCCGGGGAGACGACGGCCCCGAGCTTGATCAGGGCGAGCGTCAGGATCCACCACTCGGGGATCCTGTGCAGCATCAGCATGACGCGGTCGCCCTTGTGGACCCCGTATTTCAGGAGGATGTTTGCAGCGGCGTTCGAGAGGCCCATCAGGTCCCAGAACGTGAACTTCTTCTCGTTTCCCTGCTGATCCGTCCAGATCATGGCGAGCTTATTGCGGTCTTTTCTCGCCCACTCGTCCACGACGTCGAAGCCGAAGTTGTAGTAATCCGGAACCTCGATGTGGAAGTCCCGGCGGGCCTCGTCGTAGTCCTTCATATTGTGCTGATGCGCGCCCATACGTAACAATATTCGGTAGGGTCCGGGGGGACATTAATTCTACGTGAAACGGCCGGATTTCCGGCCTTCAAATTGAGATAAAGGTTCTCCAGAACTATTATGTTTTAAAGGACAGCATAGATAGAGAGATGGAAGAGAAACGATACGAGTCACTCAAGATCGAGAATATCGTCGCCTCTGGTGTGATCGCGGACTCGATCGATCTCGCCGATGTTTCGCAGCGGATTCCGGCATGCGAACTCAATACAAAACGTTTTCCTGGTGCGGTCTATCGAATCGAGAAGCCGAAGATCGCCTCGCTGATCTTCAGCTCGGGCAAGGTCGTCCTGACCGGCATCCGGGACCGGCCAGCCCTGGCGGAAGGCCTCGAGATCATCATGAACTCCCTTCGCGAGGCCGGCGTCGCCTGCTACGATGAGCCGAAGGTGGCGGTGACCAACATCGTCTGCTCCTACGACATCGGGAAGTACATAAACCTGAACAAGGTGGTGATCACCCTCAACCTGGAGAACATCGAGTACGAGCCGGAACAGTTCCCCGGGCTCGTCTACCGTATCAAGGACCCGAAGATCGTGGCGCTCCTCTTCAGCTCCGGCAAGATCATACTGACCGGGGGCAAGACGATCGAGGATATCAAGCGCGGCCTCGACTTCCTCGAGCAGAAACTCGAATCGATCATGTGAGGGGGCCGGCCCCTTTCTCTTCTTTTTTCTCCCCCTTTACCAGAAGTGCCGTGTCTGGACAAACTGCCGCTCGGCCTTCAGGATCTGGCGATAGAAATCATCTCCCTCGGCAAGTGTGCCCAGGATCCGTGATGCATGCTCTGGCCCGACACCCCGTCCCGAGAGCGCGATCACCGCCTTCTTTCCGCTCGATAGCACGATGTTCGCGTTCCGCAACAGGCGCTTCTCGACCTCGCGCTCATCCGGAGTCTTCGTCTTCCGGTTTGCGATCGCGTAGAGTGGCTCGTCCCAGGGTTTGAGGGCCGCGATCAACCGGGCGGAGCAGACGGGGCACTCTGGGCGCTCGTTCACCCGCGATACGCGGGTCTTCACCTTCCAGCGCCGGCAGTTCATGCAGCAGAGCACGACCTCGGAGTCGTCGATCCTTCGTTTGACAGTCGCCAGGATCGCGGTGTCGGCCGACTCGGGCGGCACCAGGTCGCGCGACGAAAAGAGTCCTGCCGCGCCGAGGAGCGAGACCTGGGTCGTCACGACCTCGACGGTCCCATCGCGAACGGCGGCGACGATCGCGGCGGCGCTCTCCACGTCCATATAGTTCTCGAAGAGCTCCCGGTAGGTCTCCTGCTGGACGACGGTACGGTCGAAGAGGTCGGAGAGGCGGTGGATCGAGATCCGTTCGTAGTCGGCGTCGGGGTCGATCGCCCCGAACTTCTTCGCCACCTGGACCAGTTTCCACTTGTACAGCGCCGTCCGTTTCAGCCCGATCTCGAGCAGCCCCCTGATGTGCGCCGGATCGAGCGCGAGGAGGGTCTCCTCGACGTCGACCGCCCGGAGCGACTTCGGCAACCGGAGCAGGCACCGGTAGGCGTCGATCTCTATCCCGACAGTCGTGCCGTACCGGGCCGAGAGGAGGAGCGAGAGGACGCGGGCGAGCACTTCGTTCGCCCGGTGGCCCCCGCAGATATTGCAGACCACCCCCTCCTCCGCATTCTCGAGCGTGATCGTCCGGTCGGTCGGGACGACCGAGCGGTTACGGTCCATCTCATCCAGGACGTGCTCTGCATGCCGGACAGCCCGCCGGCTCCCGATGTAGTCACCGATCCGGCGGGTCCGGCGGAGGGCGCCCACCTCCTGGGCGACGGCGAAGGGGACCGGGATCTGCTCCCCCTCCCAGCTCGGGAGCTCGCCCCTGGCACGCCGGGCCGGTTCGACCGTGATCCGATCCTCCTCGAGATCGAGGACACGCCAGAGCTGCCCCTTGGTGATGAAGACAGAACCGGGGTGGATGGTGCCGACCACGAAGGACTCGTCCAGGGTCCCGACGGTCCGGCGTGAGGCGAGGTCGAAGACCCGGACCTTACGCTCGTCGTGGATCATCGAGAGGTTCCCCATCAGGTACCGACGGGCCCGCGAGGTGGTGACCAGGTGCTCACCATCGAGACGGACCAGCCGATGGTCGACCATCTCGGCCACGACGCGGTCGAGGAGGTCCCCGGGTTCGGAGAAGACGGCGGTCCCGGAGAGTATCGCTCTGACCTGCTCGAGCTTGAGCTCGCCGTGCTCGACCGCGATCGCCGCCACCTGGTTTGCAAGGACATCGGCCGCACCGTACGGGATCCGGACCGGCTCGAGCTCGCCGTCCCTCGCGCGCCGCACGATCACCCCGGACTCGAGGAGGTCGTCGAACCCGGTTGCGAGCACCGTGCCGCGCGAGACAGCGGCCAGGCGGTGGCCCGCGCGCCCGACCCGCTGGACAAGCCGGGCGACCTCGCGGGGCGATCCGAACTGGACGACGTGCTCGACATGCCCGATGTCGATCCCGAGTTCCATCGAGGAGGTGCAGATCAGGGTGCCGAGCTCACCTTTCTTGAACCGCTCCTCCGCGTCGATCCGGACCTCGCGCGAGAGCGAGCCGTGATGGACCTCGACGTCTCCCCGCCGGAAGAGGGCATGCCCGAGGGCTTCGGCCGTGACCCGGGTGTTGGTGAAGACCAGGTTCGAACCGGAGGGGTCCAGGGCACGCTCGACGCACTTCGCCTGGTCATCGAACCGGTCTCCTGCGTAGACGACACCGAGGTCGAGGGACTTTGCGACCGGCACGGCGACCACCCGGCAGGGGCGGTCGGGGCCACAGAGGAACCGGCCCACCTCCTCGGGATTGCCGACTGTCGCCGAGAGCCCGATCCGCTGGAACTCCCCCGCGTAGGTGCGGACCCGTTCGAGGGCGACCGAGAGCTGGGCACCCCGCTTGGAGCCGGCGAGCTCGTGGATCTCGTCGACGATCACGAACCGGACCCCCCCGAGGTGCTTCCTGAGCGTCTTTCCCATGAAGAGCGCCTGGAGCGACTCGGGCGTGGTGATCAGCAGGTCCGGGGGATGGAGGGCCTGCTTGCGTCGTTCGGCTGCGGGGGTGTCCCCGTGCCGGACGCCCACACGGAGCCCGAGGGCGGTGCACCACCACTCCATCCGGGCGAGTATGTCGCGGTTGAGCGCCCGGAGCGGAGTGACGTAGATCGCCGAGAAGCCGGCACTCCGGGTATGCAGGAGGCCGTGGAAGACCGGGAGCATCGCCGACTCGGTCTTGCCGGTGCCCGTCGGGGCGATCAGGAGGAGGTGCCGTCCCGCCAGCACCTCGGGGACGGCGAGCTCCTGGGCCTCGGAGAGCCCGGAGAAGCCCCGATCGGTGATCGTCTGCCGGATCCGGGGGTCGAGGTGATCGAGCGCGGTCATCGTGCCGGTTCCTCCCCTTCGCCCTCATCGGGAGGTGCGAGCGCCTCGATCGGCCCGATCAGGGTGCCGTCGGCGAGCAGGACCTCCACCGTCTCCTGTTTCAGGCAGCGCGAGACCGGGCTCGAGGGGTCGGCAACGATCCGGCGGACGTCGTACCCGGCGAGTTCGTTGAAGGCGGGGACGAAGAGCGCCCGCGTCGGCCGCTCGGTCGCAGGCAACCCGAGACAGGGTCCGTCCAGTTCCCCCACCAGGTACGCGGGCGCCCGCAGGGCGCACCCGACCTCGTCCTGGATCGCAGCGAGCGGGTGGTGATGGCCGACGAGCACCAGGTGGCCTGCGAGGCAGGGAGCCGGGAGGGTGTGTCCATGGAGGTAACCGACGCCGTCGACCACGATCCCGGTGCGTTCAGCCAGTTCCTCCGGGCAAAGGAGCCGTTCGATTCCGGGGTCGTGGTTACCGGGCACGACCAGGAGCGGGACGCGGGCGCGGAACTCGGCGAGCACACTGGGGAGCTCACGCCACTCCTGCCGCGTGGTGTAGGGGACCGACTGCTTGACATCGCCGAGAAGAAGGAGGCGATCCGGCCGCACCCGGTCGACCAGGTCTGTCACCCGCTGCATTCTCTCGAAGGACCGGCTCGAGAAGTGCCACCCGTGCCGCTCGAGGTCCGACTCGATCCCGAAGTGGAGGTCTGCGACGACTAGGGTCCGCTCCGCGTTCACGACCAGGGCTGCCGGCCCCTCGGCGAGGAACTCGATCCTCATGCGATCCGGATCAGCCCCCGGCGGGGCATGTAACAGTCTCCCCCCTCGAGGAGACCGGCGAGGGCCTCTTCGACCTCGGCCTTCGAGCAGCCCTCCTTCGCGCCGAGGGCGAGGAGGTCCTCGACAGCGACTCCGTCGCGGCCACCGGCCTCGATCCGCTCCAGGAGGGCGGCGGAGAGGTCCGGGCCGGGTGCCTGTGCCGGCACCACGGCGGCGGGAGGCAGGACGTCGAGCGCCCCGAGGACCATCCCCCGGAGCTCCTCGATCGCCGCTGGGGTGATGTCATAGGCCGCGATCGCCTCGTCGGCGAGGGGGTCCTCGCCGTCTCCCCTGAGACGGGCGCGCACCGACTCGAGCCGCGTGGCAGAGAGGTCGGCTGTCCGGACCACCCACCGGTCACGGGTCCCGCGGTCGACCTGAGCGATCGAGAGCGGCCGGACAGTCGGACCGTTCCGCCCCATTTCGGCGTATCCGAGCACGGCGACAAAGGCCGGAGGGGTGATCTCGCCGAGTGCGGCGAGCATCTCGGGCTCGCGGCCGGTCGCGCGGACGAGGAAGACACCGGTCGGATCAGCGACTCGGGCCGTCACGGCGGTGCGGGCGTCGCCGGAGAGCGCCGTCAGCGCCCCGACCAGGTAGACGAGGTGGATACAGGCGCCCGTCGGAGTGAACAGGCTGTCCTGCCCCCCGTGCTGTACGACCCTCGTCGCCTTCTCGAGCTCCCCTGCAAAGACCCGCGATGCTGCCTCCATGCCCTGGAATTCCTCCGGCTACCTCTCAAGAGATCTTACCCGGGGAGGGTTTCAAGGCGTCGATGCGGGCATGAGAGGCGCCGCCCGATCCGGGGGAGAGGTCGAGCCCGCAGTCCGAACCCGTTAGGCCGGGCGCCGATCAGGCCTGTTGAGGAGTCTCTGTGTCACGGCGGAGGGTGCCTTTCAGATCCGTGCCCCGCATGGCGGAAGCGATCACCGCCAGGGCGGTCAGACCGGTCGAGACGACGAAGGCAAAGGCGATCCCGCCCGTCACGGCCTCCTGTATCCCGACGGGCATGTTGGTGCCGCCGACCACGAACATCTCCATGATCTGATCCATCGATACCGTGCCGATCAGGACAGGCATCGCGATCGACATCGAGATCACGGCTCCCAGATTGCCAAGGAGGGAACGCACGGACGAGGTGATCCCCCGGCGTTCGGGCGGGACGGCGGCCATGACCGCACTTGTGTTCGGGGACTGGAAGAGGCCCGAGCCGATCCCGTTCACGAGCATGGCGAGGGCGATCCACATGTACGGCGTATCGTACCTTATCAGGGCGAGGCCGGCGAGGCCCACCAGGGAGATGATGAGCCCGACCGTACTGATCAGGCGCGAACCGTACCGATCGGAGAGGATACCGCCGACGGGGCCCATGACCACCAGGCCGATGGCGAGCGGCGCGATAAGGACGCTCGCCATCAGGGGGTCGAGGCCCCAGATCCCCTGGAAGTAGAGGATCAGGAGGATCATCACGGACCCCCGGGCGATCGCGTTCAGAAAGACCGAGAGCTGGCCGAACGCGACGATCCGTATGCGGAAGAGGGAGAGGTCGATCAGAGGATGCGAGTACCGGCTCTCCCGCCAGATGAAGAGTCCGAGGCTGACAAGGAAGACTCCGAGGGTGGCGAGCATCACGGGCGAGAAGTACCCCGGGACGACCCCGATCCCGACGTATACGAGCAGGCTCATCACGGCGACGGTGAAGAAACCCAGGCCGGGGTAGTCGAACGGCTCGGTACTGAGGCGGGGGAAGTCCGGCTCACGGAGGTACCGGGCACCGAGATAGAGGGCCGCAAGGCCGATCGGGAGGTTGAAGTAGAAGTTCAGGCGCCAGTCGACGAGGGTCAGAATGCCGCCGAGAATGGGCCCGACGACGAAGGCGGCGGCCATGATCATGGAAAGGAGACCGTTCGCCCGCCCGAGTTCGCCCCGCGGAAAAGCATCCGTGATGATGATCGTGGAGTTCGCGACCAGGATCGCGCCCCCCAGGCCCTGGATGACACGGAACACGGTCAGCTGGACGATGTCGACGGAGAGCCCGCAGAGGAGCGAACCGATGATGAAGAGGACAAGACCGGCGATATAGAGCCTCTTTCGTCCGTAGATGTCCGCGAGCCGGCCCCATACTGGGGCCGTGATCGTCGTGACCAGCATGTACACGACGAGCGGGGCCATGACCCCGATCAGGGTCGTCTTCAGATCGAGCATGATCGTCGGCAGGGCAATGATCAGGGTGGACCCGTTCAACACCCCAACGAGCATACCGAGCGAGGTGACCAGCAGGGCAAGCCATTTGTAGTCGGGTTTCATGCGCTCCCTCCTGCCGAACCGCAGTCCAAGGGGGCGGACGCGGCGATGCTCCGGGAGTTCTCGACCATTCGGTCGAGGAGCGCTAAGAGCGTGGTCTGCTCTTCCCTCGAAAGACCGGCGAGCAGGGCATCGTTGAGTTCGCGGACCACCTCGCCGATGAGGGGGGCCATCGCGCGGCCGCGCGCAGTCAGCGTGATCAGATAGGCCCGGCGGTCATTGGGATCTCGCTCCCGGGCGACGTACCCGGCCTCGATCAGATTTCGTACAGTGCGGGTGCCGACGGCCCGGTCGACCATCAGGGCAGAAGCGATCCGCTCCTGGTGGACGCCGTCGTGCTCGAGAAGGTACTTCAGAAATCGGAACTGGCGGGATGAGAGACCTTCCGCCTCCAGGCGCTCCGCAAGGTACCGATGGACGAACCAGTGGACCCGTCCCATCCGGACAACGACTGATTCAGAAGACATCTTCATTGATATGTCAACAATATACTTAACGTCGGTGATGCCACTGCCATCCGTCGAGAGGAACCGGATCGAAGGGGACGGAGGCGGTGGTTGGCAGGGCACTTATGAAGGGGCGCGCGTACGGCTCCCGTACCGCCCCCGAGGTGAGGTGGTCTGCCCATCGTTTCATCCGGGATCAACGGATGCCTATCGAAGGGGCAGATCAATCTATTGATTGACTCGAACGACACAGGAGTACTCACGCATGGAGACCGACCACACCATCTGGATCGAACGGTACCGGCCGGCCATCCTCGCCGATATCGTCGGCCAGGAAGAGATTGTCGAGCGGCTCCAGAGTTACGTCCGGAGCGGGTCCCTGCCGCACCTCCTCTTCACAGGCACGGCCGGCGTGGGCAAGACGACGGCGGCCGTCGCCCTCGCGAAGGAGTTCTTCGGCGACACCTGGCAGATGAACTTCCGCGAGCTGAACGCCTCGGATGAGCGCGGGATCGACGTCGTCCGGAACCAGATCAAGGAGTTCGCACGGACGAGCCCGCTCGGCGGAGCCGACTTCAAGATCCTCTTCCTGGACGAAGCGGACGCCCTCACCCCCGACGCGCAGGCCGCGCTCCGGCGAACGATGGAGACCTACGCCCGTTCCTGCCGTTTCATCCTGTCGTGCAATTATTCGTCGAAGATCATCGACCCGATCCAGAGCCGGTGCGCGATCTACCGTTTTCGGCCGCTCGGTGCCGAGGCGATCGCCACCGAGATGCAGCGGATTGCCGCCTGCGAGGGGCTCACGGTGACCGACGAGGCGATCCAGGCGATCGTCTACGTGGCACAGGGCGACATGCGACGGGCGATCAATGCACTCCAGGGCGCGGCGATCACCTCGACGTCGATCGACGCCCCGATGGTCTACGCCACGACAGCCACGGCCCGGCCCGAAGAGATCACCGAACTCCTCCGGCTCATGGTCACCCAGGACTTCGAAGCGGCCGAAGGGCTCCTCACCCAGCTGATGCGTGAGCGCGGGATCGCCCCGAGCGAACTCCTCGGCCAGTGTTACCGCGCCCTGGTCCGCCTGCCCATGCACCGGGCGCTCAAGGTCGAGATGATCGATCACCTGGGCGAGGCCGACTTCCGGCTCTCAGAGGGAGGCAATCCCGAGCTCCAGATGGAGGCGCTCCTCGCCCGATGCGTCCTCTCCGCCGGGCGGTACAGCTGACGGTGGCGTGATGGCAACCGAGGAGAACGAGACGACGAACCGGGTCGGGGACTGGACCCGCTTTTTAAAGAATAAGTACAAGAACCAACTCGGAGAGCTCCTCAGGCAGTACCCGAAGAAGCGCTCGCTGTATATCGACTTTCGAGACGTCTACGCCTTCGGCAAGGTCGGCGTCCGGATGGCAGAGGAGCTGCTGGAGAACCCGGGAAAGGTGATTGCCGACGTGCGCGACGCGGTGAAGGCCCAGCAGCTGGCGAGGGGCAAGGGGGCGCGCGAGCCCGATGTGAACATCAGGTTCACGAACCTCCCCCAGCGGATCCAGGCCCGCGACATCCGCTCGGAGCACATCAACCGGTTTGTCTCGGTCGAGGGGATCCTTCGGAAGACGACCGAGGTCCGGCCGCGGATCGTCGAAGCGGTCTTCCGCTGCCCGGGCGGTCACCTGACGCGGAAGACCCAGGATTACGGCCAGTTCGTCGAGCCGGACGGCTGTGGCACCGAAGGGTGCACCTACCGGAAACTGACCCTCGTCCCGAAGCGCTCGACCTTCGTCGACGCCCAGAAGCTCCGGATCCAGGAGTCTCCGGAGGGACTTCGGGGGGGCGAGCAGCCCCAGACGATCGATGTGGACGTCACCGACGACATCGCCGGCACGGTTGCACCGGGGGATCGGGTCGTGATCAACGGGATACTGCGTTCGCAGCAGCGAATGACCCACGGCAACAAGTCGACCGTCTTCGACATCCACCTCCAGGCGAACTCGATCGAGGTCGCCGAGAAAGAGTTCGAGGAGGTCTCGATCAGCGAGGAGGACGAAGCAGAGATCAACCGCCTTTCGTCCGATCCCGAGATCTATCATAAGATCACGCACTCGATCGCTCCGACAATCTACGGGAACACGGACGTGAAGGAGGCGATCGCGCTCCAGCTCTTCGGGGGGATCACCAAGACGATGCCGGACGGCTCGCATCTGCGTGGCGACATCCACTGTCTCCTGATCGGTGACCCTGGGATCGCGAAGTCCCAGCTCCTCCGATATATCGTCAAGCTCTCTCCGCGCGGAATCTACACATCAGGGCAGTCCTCGACCCAGGCGGGCCTGACGGCAACGGCAGTGAAGGATGAGTTCGGGGATGGGCGCTGGACCCTCGAGGCCGGCGCGCTCGTCCTGGCGGACATGGGCATTGCTGCGGTGGACGAGATGGACAAGATGCAAAAGGAGGACCGGTCGGCCCTGCACGAGGCGATGGAACAGCAGTCGATCTCTGTGGCCAAGGCCGGTATCACGGCGACCCTCAAGTCGCGGTGCGCTCTCCTGGGGGCCGCGAACCCGAAGCTCGGCCGTTTCGACGAGTACGCGGATATCGGCGAGCAGATCAACATGCCCCCGTCCCTCCTTTCGCGGTTCGATCTCATCTTCATCCTCACCGACAAGCCGGACCACAAACGTGACGAGGCGATCGCCGAGCATATCCTGAAGTCCCACGGGATCGGGGAGCTGATCGCCCAGCATGCCCGCGAACCGATCGAGGGGGTCGACGACGAGTTCATCAAGCGCGAGCTCGCGCCGGTAACACCCGAGATCGATCCGACCACGCTCCGAAAGTACGTCGCCCTGGCAAAGCGGACCTGCTTTCCAATCATGTCCCCCGAGGCGAAGGAGGTGCTCGTCAACTACTACATGCACCTGCGTGACCTGGCGGACGCGAACAAACCTGTTCCGGTCACCGCCCGGCAGCTGGAGGCGCTCGTCCGGCTGGCGGAGGCGTCGGCTCGCATCCGTCTTGCACGCCGGATCGATGCCGCCGATGCGGACCGTGTCGTGCGGATCGTAGACACCTGTCTCCGCCAGGTCGCCTACGACCCGAAGACGGGGACCTTCGACATCGACAAGGTGGCAACCGGGATCTCGAAAGGGAGGCGAGACCTGATCCGTGCGATCAAGGAGGCGATCCGCGAGAACGCTGATATCTCGGGCCGGGCCCAGGTGGGCCAGGTGGTCGAGGTCCTCACACAGCAGGGCTTTGGGCGCGAGGAGGTCAAGAAGCAGATCGAGAACTTCCTCCGTTCGGGTGAGGCGATGGAGCCGAAGAACGGTGTGATAAAGCTGATCTGAGGGCAGCCGACGTCGAAACCTCCCTTTTTTCGACAGGGGTTTTCCCTGATCTCGTCTTTTGCAAACACTCCATCACGGAGACCCACCTCACTCGGCCCCAGACGCGATCTGACGACAATCTGTCCGAAGGTTCCCCATCCTCCAGACGGCCCAGCAGGTATCGAAGCAACGATCCCGTCATACAGCCGATCTGAATCCATCCAACGAGACGGTCGGCCAGAGTCTGCTGGGACAGGCGGGCGGGAAAAAAGGTCTTCGGTCCCGAGCCCTCAGGGCTTGAAGACCATCCGGTTGTTCGGGTTCTCCATCGTGAGGATAAGCCGGCCGGTCGAATCGGTCTGGAACGCCTTTACGCGTGAGAGGCCGTCGAGGAAGTCACGGTCGCTCGAGCTGTCGCCGCAGTAGGCCTTGGTGAGGTTGGGCTTCGAGATCTTCAGGACGGTCTTCTCGAGTGTAAAGTTGCCCGTGCCGGTGTTGCAGTCGGCCTTGACGGCATAGGTGCCGTTCTCGGCGAAGACCACGGTGTACCGGTTGGGGTTCGAGACGGCGACCTCCTTCGAGGGCATGGTCTGGGTCATCCCGGTCCAGTACCAGGTCTTGTTGACGAACGACGCGTTGATGACGGGGGTCGATTTCGTGGCGTTCGCCTTGAAGACCATCTGGTTGCCGGACTCGCCGAGGGAGAGCGCGAGCTTGCCGGCAGGCGTGATGGAGTACGCGGTTGCGTTCAGGAGTGATGCCAGGTAGAGCTGGTCGTGCGACTCGTCGCCACACCAGGCGAGCGTCGTGATCGGCGCCGTCAGGTTGAGCGAGCTGCCGACGAGGGTGTAGTTGCCGCCGCCGACGTTACAGTCGTTCTTGATTCCGTAGGACCCATCGGGTTTGAAGACAATCGTGTGCAGGAACGAGTCAGTGACAACCGTCTGGTTCATGCCGTCCATCGTCTCGATCGCGGTCCATTCCCAGGTGGTGTTCATCAGCCCAGGAGCCTCGGTGGGCTCGACCGCGGGGGTCCCGTTCACATCAACCGTCGCGGTGGCGTTCGGCTCGGCGAGGAGCGTCGGGACGACAGTCGCGGTGCTGGTGGTCTCTGCAGGCGTTCCTGTCGTCGCTGCTGTCCCGGACGGGGTCGCGTTGCCCGACGGGGTCGTCGTGCAGCCGGCGCAGAGCAGCATCGCGATCGCGATGAGCCCTACAAGGGCAACACGGAAGAGAGTACGGTGCATACGTATTTTTCGCTAGTTTCTGTATTAAACCATACTGTACCGTTCTTTCTATGTATTCCAGAGAGGAGCGTCAACCGCCTCGCTCGCTTCTTCCGATGGAGAGATAGCGCCAGAATTGGGGTTCGATGACCCCTGCCGCACGAACGTTCGTATTTTCCTCGTGGCACTCAGGCCGCTCGCGACCGCTCACGCGACGAGATAGGCGATCAACGGGATCGTAACCACACAGAAGAGTGTCGTGATAAAGACCGACTGCGAGGCGAGCTCGGGGTTGACACCGTACTCCTCGGCGAAGAGTGCGGCGTTGGTCGCGCCGGGCATGCCGGCCATGA
Organism: uncultured Methanomicrobiales archaeon; assembly: GCA_949320185.1. GTDB lineage: Archaea > Halobacteriota > Methanomicrobia > Methanomicrobiales > Methanospirillaceae > UBA288. The sequence continues at coordinate 15,579 of CASGHK010000043.1, forward strand.
TAACGAGGACGCCCAGGATGAGCGGGTCAGCAACGAAGAGCCGAAGGACCCCAAGGGTCGCGAGAGGCATCGCCAGGAGCCGGACTCCGGCGTACGCGTAGACCCGGAGATTTCCGAAGATCGCCCGGGCATCCAGTCGAGCAAGGAGCGCACCGATCACCACCATCGAGAGCGGAGTTGTCAGGTCACCGAGCATCGAGATCGGCCCGCCGATCACCTCCGGCAGGTCGACCGAAAGGAGAAAGAGGGCGAGCCCGATCCCGACCGAGACGATCCCGGGCGAGAGGAGGACGCGAGGGCTGATCGCCCTCCACCCGGTCCCCGCACCGCTGATGATCAGGATCCCGACGGTAAAGAGGAGGAACGAGAAGAGGAGGTTGTAGATCGCGGCGAGGAAGACTGCCTCGGCTCCCCAGATTGCGTTCACCACCGGGTACCCCATGAACCCGGTATTCGCGAAGATCACGAGAAATGAATAGACCGGCCGGTCGTCGACCCGTGCACGAATCAGCCGGGGAAAGACGAGGGCAACCGCGACTGCAGCGATGTAATAGATGCCGCCGACAAGGGCCACGGTCATCCCTTCACGCGCGAGGCTGGAGTCGTACGGGAGCTGCATCGAGTCGATCACGAGGGCTGGGAGGGCTACGTTCACCAGAAAACTCGAGACACCGGCCGTCACCTCGTCGGTGAAGATCCCGATCCGGCGCACGGTCCATCCGACAAGGATCAGGACAAAGAGGGTCAGAACAAGGTAGAAGAGCGCTTCGAGTTCCATGCCATCTCTCCCGCTCTGGGCGGACCTGCCGCCCTCGTGCCTTTTTTATACGATCCCGCCCCGTAAGATGGTATGCCACGACAGGTATCGGCCGCGCACATACTGGTAAAGACCGAGCAGGAGGCAGAGACCCTCAAGAAGCGGATCGCGGAGGGAGCAGACTTCGGGGAGATAGCGAAGAAGCACTCGAACTGCCCCTCGGGCCGGAACTGTGGCGACCTTGGCTGGTTCCGTAAAGGCCAGATGGTCCCCGAGTTCGAGAAGGCTGCGTTCGAGGGGAAGAAGGGCGACGTGGTCGGACCTGTCAGGACCCAGTTCGGCTATCACCTGATCCGTATCAACGACCAGAAGGACTGAAGAACGGATTGAGCACCTAAAAAATCGGGCAGGAAGACGGTGGTGACGACGGGAGGCGTGGACGTGCGGCTGGTCCGGGAGCACCCGACCGAAGCGATCGTCCGTCTCTACCGCACTGCAGGATGGTGGTTGGACCATTACGATCAGGCCCACATCCCACCGATGGTCCACGGTTCCTTCGCTTTCGTCGTCGCGATCGATGAAGAGAGCGGGGCGACGATCGGGATGGGCCGGTGTCTCTCGGACGGGGCCTCGGACGCCTACATCCAGGACGTGGTCGTGGACCCGGACTTCCGGGGCCGGGGGATCGGGCGGCGGATCGTCGCCTCCCTCCTCGATGCGTGCCGCGCGGCCGGGATCCTCTGGATCGGTGTCATCGCCGAGCCGGAGGCGGTAGCCTTCTACGAGCGGACCGGGTTTCTTTCTCTCCCTGGCCACGTGGCCCTCCGATACTCGGCGGAGGACTGACCCGTGCTCACGATCGATGACTTCGAGCCGGTGTCCCTCGATGATCGCGCCTGTTTTCTCGAACAGTACCGCCTGTTTCCGCCGGTCCACTCCGACAACACCTTCACCAATATCGTCTGCTGGAACCACTACGCGCATTATCGGTTCGCCAAGGTACGGGACAGCCTTGTGATCTGCTCGACGATTGACGGGAAGGTCCGCTTCCGGGCTCCGATCGGGCCGGACGATCCGGCGCTGCTCGACGATCTCTTCTCGCTCGCGAAGTCCGAGTCGCCGGATGGGGCATTCTTCATCCTGGACCCGGTCTCCCGGGAACGGATCGCCTCCCGGTATCCGACACTTGCCCTCAACCCCGTCAGGGACCTCTATGAGTACGTCTACCGGTCCGCCGATCTCGCCGATCTTCCGGGGAAGGGATACCTGACCATCCGTCGCCACATCAGCCGGTTTCACCGCAACTGCTCGAACGAGGTCGAGGCGATCACCCCGGAGAACATGGAGGAGGTCCGAGTCTTCGTCAACCGGTGGTGCAACTGGAAGGACTGCGAGAACGACCCGCTCCTTGCGGGAGAGCGCGAGGCGGTCCTCTTCGCCCTCGCCCACTTCCGGGAACTCGAACTCCAGGGGCTCGCGGTCCGGGTGGAGGGAGAGGTCGCGGCGATGACGGTCTTCGAACAGATGAATCACGATACGGGGCTGGTCCATTTCGAGAAGGGACTCCCGGACTGCGAGGGGATTTACAAGGCGATCAATCAGGAGACCGCTCGCAGGCTCCGCGATGCGTGCACCTTCATCAACCGGGAGTCAGACATGGGCGTCCCGGGGCTTCGCGAGGCCAAGAGCCGGTACCACCCGGACCACATGGTCGAGGTCCACGCGATTGCGGTCGGGGACCTCTGAACCGAGCCGTACGTTTATATGCCGGGGGTCCAAACCGGATAGGCATACCGGTCACCCCCCGGTGTCCGAGATCCACCATGAGTTCGATGTCCCCGAAGGTCCAGAACCAGATCGCCCAGCTCCAGCAGGTTCAGCAGCAGCTCCAGACGATCCTCTCGCAGAAGGCACAGTACGAGATCGAGATCCGCGAGACCCGGCGGGCTAACGAGGAGCTCGCCGACCTGCCGGAGGACGCCACCGTCTTTATGTCGGTCGGCACGGTGATGATGCAGAAGCCGAAGGAGACCGTCAGCGGCAAGCTGAACGAGAAGGTCGAGACCCTGGAGCTCCGCGTCAAGCAGCTCGAGCGGCAGGAACAGATGCTCCAGGGCCGGTTTGAGAGCCTCCAGGGCCAGATCAAGGCGGCGCTCGAGGGCGGAAACGCCCCCTCGGCCGCATAACCCCTTTCGTTTTTTCGTTCTCTTCAGGCCCCGTCCGCTCGCGACAGGAGGTTGATCGCGTTCACCATCGCCTCGGCGGACGCAAGCACGATGTCGTCACCGGATGACGAGGCATCGAAGATCCGGCCCCGCTCGTCCTCGACAGCGATCGTGACGTGCGCGATCGCATCGGATCCGCCAGAGATCGCCTCGATCTCGAACTCTTTCAGCGTCACCGGGAGCGGAACGATCCGTCCGATCGCCCTGAGAGCGGCATCCACCGGCCCGTTGCCGGTGCAGGCGGCGACCCGTTCAGCACCGTCGACGACGGCTCGGACCGATGCGGTGGGGATGGAGTGCGTCCCGGTCATGATAGCGATGTCCTGGAGGTCGATCCGGCGCCCGACCGCCTCGACCCCGAGCACCGTCTCCGCGATCTCGTAGAGATCGGCGTCGGTCACGCGCTTGCCCCGGTTCGCGACTGCCTTGACCTTCTCGACGATCCGGTCGAGCTCGGTGTCGCCCGGATCGAGGTGGACGTCGGCGAGCATCTGACGGACCGCGTGCCGGCCCACGTGCTTGCCGAGCGTGAGCCTCCGTCGGTGCCCGACCATCTCGGGCGTCATGATCCCGGGCTCGAAGGTGGCTGCATTGGCCAGCACGCCGTGGGAGTGGATCCCGCTCTCGTGGCTGAAGGCGTTCTCCCCCACCACGGGCTGGTTCGGTGGGAGCGCGATGCCGGTGTACCGCGAGACCAGGCGTGAGGTCTCGACGAGCCGTTTCGTCTCGACACCGGTCGAGACCCCGAGGATCGCCTCGAGGACCATCACGGTCTGGGCGAGGTCCGCGTTGCCGGCCCGCTCGCCGATCCCATTCACGGTCACCTGGACCTGCGAGGCGCCCGCCTCGACCGCGGCGATGGTGTTGGCGACCGCGAGGCCGAAGTCGTTGTGGCAGTGAACATCGAGCGGGGCAGGGACCTGGGGCTCGAGGGTTCGGATCAGGTCCTGCATCCGGGTCGGCGTGCAGACTCCGACCGTGTCGGGGACGTTCACGATCGTCGCTCCGGCCTCTGCCGCCGCCCGTGAGACCTCGACAAGGAACGGGAGATCGGTGCGGGTGGCATCCATCGCGGAGAACATGCACCGGTCCACGTGCTCGCGGACGTACGCGATCACCTCGCGGGTGGTCTCGATCACCTCCGCTGGGGTCTTCCTGATCGTGTGGACGAGCTGGATCTCCGAGGTCGGGATGAAGACATGGACCAGTTCGACCTCGCAGTCGAGGCAGACGTCGACGTCCGACTTCAGCATTCTGGAGAGGCCGCAGATCTCCGCCTCGAGACCCATGCGGGCGATCGCCCGGACGGAGTCGCGTTCAGCCTCCGAGGATGCGGGAAAGCCGGCTTCGATCGTGTGCACTCCGCACTCGGAGAGCTGTCGAGCGATAGCAAACTTATGGTCCTGCCGGAGCGAGACGCCCGGAGTCTGTTCACCATCCCGGAGGGTGGTGTCAAAAATGGTCACTTCACGCCGTTCGGTGAAGAAAACGATCCCTTCTTGGCGTTGTTACGTCCTGGGACATACCCTCTACCATATGTGCGCGCCGCACTTAAAGGATCCGCCCGTTCAGCCGCTCGAATGAACCCTTTCTGTCAGATTTTACGATATCTTTAACTAGGAACCGGTCTCACATTGTAGGGCAACAGGCCCGCCTTAACTCAGCCTGGTAGAGTGCGCGGCTGTAGTATGATTCACCGATTCAGGTGATCGCGCGGCTACCGCGATGTCCCCGGTTCGACTCCGGGAGGCGGGACTGCGGCAAACCCAAATTTCACAACGTGCCCAGGTAGTGTAGTGGCCTATCATGATGCCCTGTCACGGCATCGACTCGGATTCGAATTCCGACCTGGGCGTCACTCATTTTCGTGACACTTCTCTCTCAATGCCCATCGCGCTTTGGGTGTTCGTCGTTTCTTCTGGATTTTAAAATTCGAGGTGAATTTTTCGGTTCGGTTCATTCGGTCAGTTCAACGTGAACAGCCCCCTGCCGGCATGCCGCACCGGTTTACCATGTCCCGGACCGTGGCGTCCCCGCTCCAGACAGTCGGCGGCGCTCCGGGAGCTGGTATGACCCGAGGCGGACAGCCGAAAACGGTCATTGCCAGACCGAGAGAGGCACCACAGCAGAAGCAGGTGGTGCCGGCTCACCGGCCGGGTTTTTCACTGGATGCCTCTCGACCTGTATTTCCCCGCCTCGCCTCGTTCTCCAGGACCCGTTCTTGAACAAAGCGCGCCACGAGATCGTCGGGAAGAGGGTGGTCGGCAGAGAAGTGGATCGTCGCCCCGGAGAGATCGAATCCGGCCAGTTCGTTCATGAAGGCCTCGATCGGGGGGGGCTCACACCGTACAGGCTGAGATGACGCGGCGTCGCCGCGAAGAAGACCAGCGGGCCGTGGAACCTGAACGCCGGTATCCGGTAGCTGATCGTCTCCTCGGCATTGGGCGCTGCAGCCCGGATCACGCTGCGCAGGTGCTCCAGGGCGGACCTGTCCGGCTCGGGGAGCGCCCGGAGGTACTCGTCCACGTTCCGTTCGGCGCCCCGTCCGCCCCGGTTCGTTTCACGGCCCATCTCTCCTGCAACCAACCTCTTCACACAGGCATATATCGGTTCGGGCATGGTGGCGGACAGGCCACAAAGCTCCGGCTCCGAAAGCTCAAGGACGCTCGTTCCGAACCCCCACCCGTGAGGGATGAGCCGATAGTGAAATTGACACCGTACCCAGGAACAATCGGACCTCGTCGACGTGAGGGTTGAGAACAATTAAACGAAGTACCCCTGGGTCCTGAAACGCCTCCTACTCGCATTCATCGGACAGTGCGGAAAGTTCTGTTCTGCTACGCGATCATCATCTGATCGCCCAGAGAGTTTCCTGCACGATGTCGGGTCGTATCCTTCTCTATGATACCGCACAAGGTCCATCGAGATCGGCGATTGTGGTTCATCGAGGAACCCGGTCTTTGTGACGAGATTCGTTGAGGTGGAGGGGGTTGGTACCATGAACCTGCGCGTCGCATTCCCCACTGTGGTCGCGGTACTGGCTGTCTTCGTGGCCGTCCTGCCTGTTACCGCCAAGATCGATGAGCGGGAACCGACCCTCGAACGGGGCTGGCAGACCCTCAAGAACCGCGAGTGCATCGATCTCACCCACACCCTCAACACCGCCATCCCCCCCACTGGCCCGGTCTTCCCATTGAGTCCCAGACCACGCTCTACGACTACCGTCCCGAGAACGGCACCCTGGGCAGCGGATTCATTGTCCAATCCTCCACGAACGTCGGGCTGTGAGGAACCCATGTCGATGCCCCGTCACATTTCGTCGATTAATTCCAGTCGAACGATCGGATTGGCCCTCGTGAGAAGGTCCTGCCCCCGGGGGTTCTCGACGTCCACGAACAGGTACGAAGAGCAGGACAGGGTGCGAATAAACCGAGGAGCGGATACGCGGGGCGATCGCGTTCCACCTCGACGGGCTCCGCGAGGACGACCTTCCCCTGCCCGATCCACAGGCCTCCGCCGCGCACGTCGCGGTGTGAGCGACGGCGCCTGAAGCTGTCTCGGGAGGAAGGCCTTTTCTCGGTTTTTCCCCGGGGAGTGCCGGCATCGACGATGGCATCGGCCGCCGGCCCCGACGTCCCCGTTTCGCCTCGTGGCGGGGCCGGCAGATGCCCGCCCGGCAACAATTCCTCCGTCCGCCATCGCGGGTGCATATCGGAGCGACCTCTACGGCGACATGCGGGTGAGCGAGGGACCGGATGCAGGAAACCTTATGGTCAAGCTCGGCCCGAACGGGTGCCCGGGGGCCTCGAGCACGTCACGAACAACACCTGGTACCTCTCGTTCCCGAACCCCGACGACCAGGTCGGCTATCTCACGTTCGCACCGGGGGAGTCGGGAGCTGCAGGGTTCACATCAGAGGAGTTCGGTCCGTTCTCAGGGGCATGGGGGATTGCCCGCGATGGTAGGGACGGAAAGGGAATCGTGGGCGAACCGCAGCGGGTTCGAGATGATGTGCGATACGACCCCCTCTCATCTCACCATGAGAAGGGGAGGGATATGGCATGGGGGCTCCTCAGGACCGTTCTCCTCTCCCTCCATTCTGTGAGAGATCAACACCATCGCCCACACTTCATACGATCCTTATGATTCAACAAGGTTCGCAACTCCTATATGAATCGCATCCATAGTAGAATCACTATGAACCCTTCGCTCGTGATAATCGGGGCAGGAATGGCAGGGTTGTCTGCGGGGATTTTTGCCCGGATGAACGGATTTCAAACCGAGATCGTCGAGATGCACGGTATTCCAGGAGGGATGTGCACAGCATGGAAACGGAAGGGATACACCTTCGATCTCTGCATCCAGTGTCTCTCAGGTTCAAAACCAGGTACAGACCTTCACCGGCTCTACGAGGCGATCGGATTACTCGACAACACGACATTCGTCTCATCCGAGTACTGGAAACACGTCAGGGATGCTGAGGGAAACGAACTCACGCTCTACAATAACCCTGACCGGCTCGAGGAGGAGCTGATCCGGTTTTCCCCAGAGGATACGCCCTTTATTCACAGACTCTGCAGGGACATCAGGAGGCTTCAATCCCTTGAAACTCCGATCGAGAGGTCGATCCTGGAGACTATCCGGTTACTTCCCCTGATGAAGGTCATGAATCGGTACAAACAACCTCCGGACAGGAGTCTTGCAGAAATAAAGAACCCTGTCCTCCGAAGACTGCTTGTCGCCGGACTCGACTGGGATGGCCAGTCCGCAACGTTTCCCATGATGGGCCTTGCGTGGCAGGGTTCGGGAAACGGTGGGTATCCCCTCGGCGGATCGGTCCCCCTTGCAAAATCCCTGGAGAAGCGGTTTCTGGACCTCGGAGGCAGCATTCGCTATGGAACGAAGGTGAAGAAGATCATCGTGGAGGGTGGAAAGGCTTCCGGAGTTATCCTTTCAGACGATAGCGTTCTCCATGCGGATGCGGTCATCTCCTGCGCGGACGGTCGGACGACCATCTTCGAGATGCTCGAAGGGAAGTTCTGTAACGATCACATCATGGGCAATTACCGGGATCTCACACCGTTCCCTCCCCTTCTCTTCTTCTCTCTGGGAATCAATGCAGATCTTTCAGGGCTTCCGGACGTTCTGACCTATGTTCCTGAAGATCCGGTCGAGATCGGGGGAACGGAACACCCATACTTCAACTTCTACAATTTTGCAAAGGATCCAGGCCTGTATCCGGCTGGAAAGGGGGTCATCACCGTCTGGGTCCCGGTCTCCTGGGAGCACTGGCAACAATTCCCGTACCAGGGAGAGGAGTACCGACACGAGAAAGAGAAGGCAGCAGGCCAGATCATCGAACTCTTCGGCAGACTGTACCCCCATCTCGCCGATGCCGTGGAGGTGTACGATGTGGCGTCTCCGATGACCTTCTCGAGGTACACCGGCACATGGAATGGGGCGTACGAGGGATGGCGGGTCACCCCTGATGCATTCTTCATCTCTCTTCCGAACACCCTACCCGGTCTCTCCCGGTTTGCTATGGCTGGACAGTGGGTGGTGACAGGGGGTGGAATATCCGGGGCGGTGATCTCAGCCAGGAAGGCAGTGCAACAGATCTGCAGGGATTTCAACCAGCCCTTCCAGGATGGAACGTGAAGTCACCCTGATACCGGCATAGCGATCGATTCGTCGTCCAGGGGAGACTCGACGAGAATGATCGTGGGTATGGGGAGATGTGCTCGGACAGGATGATGACAGGGCAAACGATCCCTTCTCTGATTCCCTCATTCTATCTTCCAATCCTATCTGATGGCACCGGCTTTCGTTCCTGGGACGCCGTTATTCGTGTCGTGCTGAGTCGAAGAAGCCGGATTCTTGAGAATCAACCACGGTCGCCAGGCGTTCTCGTACAACGGGAGACATGGCCATCACCCACTTGGGTCTTCCATGAAGCACGGCGGAGGGGCATGCCGCAACGGCCGGTGAACGGCAGATCTCTGAATCCGTTGTTTCCCCTTTCATCGTCAGGGGATGACCAGGGACCGACCGAACCATCGTCGTGTCTATCGATGCCGCGGTTTGAAGCGGGAGATGGCCTCTGTCCCACAAGACCGTCCTGGTGAATTCGAGAGACGGGTGTGATCGAAAGGAAGCGCCGAGGTCGGCCGTCGAAGCAGCGGAACAACCGGGACTCGCCTGTGCGAACCAGGCAGCATGTGTGTCCGAAATGGCGCTGCGTTCCTTCCTGTGCCCGGGTACCGTCCCGAGTTCAGAACCAGGTGTGACCGACGACCCGTGTCTTTCGCCAGGTATGACAGGAGGTTCGCGGTCTCACTCCTCGACCAGAGATGCGCCCAGCTCCGGACAGAGACCTTCCATGGTATCCGCAACCCGCCCGCTATGGACCGGGGGGCCGATCTACCTGTCCGTGTCCCTTCGTTCGTCCGAGAGTCCGTAGACCGCCAGTCCTTCAGGGACATCAGCAACAAGGACCGCTGGTCCGTACCGCGCGAGGTGGGCGGCCTGCCAGAGGTCGCCAGCAGAACCGGCCGTATTGATCACGATCGGCGCGATCACCCAGGTGTAGAGTGCGGGTTGAACGGCCGATAACGAGAGGAGCACGACGTCGATCAGCACGAGTGGGGCGACCAGGCAGATCAGAGCCGTGGTTCGCCCGTACGGCCGGTCCGCTGTCGTTGCGAGGACCGGCATCCCGTGGACGAACCCCGCGCTGAACCGGGGCTGCAGACCCGACAGGGCAAAGACGAGCCCATGGACCGCCTCGTGGAGAAAGATGACGCTGGACGCCCCGGCGAAGACTCCCATGATCAGCACGAACTGGGCCGGACCGATCGTGAACGATGTGATCCCGCCTGCCCACAGAAGGGCCACAAGAGTGGCGAACCCGAGGACCAGAGAGAGAGCCTGGACAGGGACGGCCCGGCGGGGGGTGATGACGATCGCACCGATCTCGCTGTACCCGGGGGGAAGAAGGACGCCAGGATCCACAGAACTGGTGCGCCAGGCGACTGATTAAACGTTCGGGGTCCAGTTCCCGGTATTCGCCCTGGCACTCTCCCCAACCGCTCGAGTACCGACACCAGGAGAGCAGATTTGGCGCTGTGCCATCCACCGCAGCGGTACCGGGCGTAGGCGGTGACACCCGGTGAACCGGGATCAGAATCTGGGTGGTGCCGGCCCTGCACGGCCAGGAGCGAACGTCCTCTCCCTGGATTTCCAGGGAGACTATCGGGCGCGTGACGCTCCGGTTCGGGGTTGCAGGAACAGAAGTCGAGCGATCTCATGCACGTGGACCTCGCCGACTCTCCGCAACCGATAAAGGAGGCGACGGTGAGATCGAGGTGACCATGATTGATATCAATCCAGTCACTCCTGCCGACCTGCCGGCGATCAAGGAGATCTACGACCACTACATCATGGCCACGACGGCGACCTTCCACGAGACGCCGGTACCGGTCGAGAGCCTGCCGCAGTACATCCCCGTCAACGACCCTCGACATCCCTCGTTCGCGATCCGCTCCGGTGGCGCGCTTGTCGGGTTCTGCTCCTGCTCGCCGTACAAACCACGGGCGGCATACGCCCGGACAGCCGAGCTGAGCATCTACCTGGCCCCCGGCAGCACGGGACACGGTCTCGGAACGATGGCCCTCGAGAGACTCGAGGACGCGGCGGGCATTGCAGGAGTCCGTGTCCTCCTCGGGACCGTCTGCGGCGAGAACAGCGCCGGCATCCGGCTCATGGAGCGCTGCGGCTACACCTGCTGCGGGCGCCTCTGCAACGTCGGGGAGAAGTTCGGTCGGACCCTGGACGTCGTGATCTACCAGAAGGAACTGTAGGGTCCGGGGTACGGTAGGAGGGGGGCTTACAGACCCCCTGAAGAACCCGGAGGTTGTTCGTCCAGACCCCTTCCTCCAGGAGGCTCAGATCCCCTTCGTGACGCGGTAGAACATCTCGGCGGGGATCGTCTCGAGGGTCTCGGTCCTCACCGACCCGTGCTTTCCGAGTATCGCAAGGAATTTGACCAGGTTCTCCTTCTCCTCCATGTCGAAGAGCAGGACGAAGTCGTACCGGCCGATCATGTAGTACAGCCCGATGATCCTTCCACCGAGCGACTCCACGAGGTGTGCCAGTTTCTCATCCCGTTCCTGGATCCCGTCGATCGTGTCGAAGGCTTCGCTCTTCAAATTCCCGAGCATGACGTAGAGTGCCATGGCGAGTCCTTCATGAAATGAATATATAAATATATCGTACAATATTCAAAAATCCGGTTCTTCCCCGCATCCAATCCCTGTACCCGGTGCGCTCCTTGTCCTTGAGCGGGTGCGATGGCAGGACAACCCGACCGACGACTGGTCGCCTACGCTGAGCTGCGGTGGGGGAACCGGGTCACCCGGGTCACCCTTCCTCTATCTCGTTCCAGAACGCGACGAATGCGCCCCAGACCCGCTCCCGTACCTCCTCGACCCGCCGGCAGTCGATCATCCCCTCCGGCGACTCGTAGAGGCTACGGTTCAGCTCGACCTGGATGTAGGGGACCCCCCGGTGCCAGTAGTGGGCGATCGTGGTGAACCCGCCCGCATAGGGCCGGTTGATGGCCACAGTCCCGGCGGCGAACTCCTCTTCGAACGCGTTCGCCAGGCGACGGAGCCACGACGAGGGACAGGTCGCAAGCTGGCGGGCTCTCGGGGCACCCGTATCATCCCCGTGGTTACCGAGGCAGACCAGGGGACGGCGCCGGCCGGGATCGGGCGCATGTCTGGGCCCGAAGCCCAGCATGGTGTGGCAGTCGAAGGCGATCCGCACGTCCCGGGTATCGATCAGGTGGTCGATTCGCTCGTGGTACGGGAAGTAGTGCTGCATCATCAGCCCGTGCACAAGGTCGATGGAGGGCTCCTCGCCCGGACGGTAGACGGGCCGGCCGTCGATCGTCCGGACCTTCACCACACCGTCCTGGCGGCGGGGCGGGAGATCGAACGGGGACCGGTTGACGTCCACGATCATCCGGGAGAGGGTCATCGCCGACCATGCAGCAACCCGTTCCCCGAAGTCGTAGAGCTCGGTGGTAGCCGGATCGGCGAGACGGACAAGATCATCGGAAGTGAGGAGGAGGCGGCCTGCCACCCAGGCATCCACTTCGAGGCCACCGTGTGGCACCGTGACAAGAAATGGATATCGATCAACCACCGTCGCACAACCTCCGAATGCGAAATACTCGCCTGCCGGGGGGTGATCGGGCCTGAACCCACAAATACCTTCGTCCGCCGGCCATCGAGTCCGGTCCGAATACCGGACCTGACCTTCACGGTTATACCGGTCCGCGTCGAATTCCAGTGATGAACGATGGTGGTGCAGGTGGAAAAGAGATGGAGCCCGGGTTGATCAACGTCCCGGTGTCCGGAAGAGACGAGGAGCGGTTCGCCGTGGCACAGGAGGGGGAGATGGTCGCCACGCACCTTGGCTCGTGCATCGACTTCACAATCTTCGAGCGGCGCGGGTCCGAGGTCGTCATTAAGGAGGAGGTGCAGAACATGATGCTCGCGACCGGGTTCGTTCTCCTCTTCTTCCGCCGTCACGGCATCGAGACCGTGCTCGTCGGCAACTCCGGGGAAGGGCTCTGCACCGTCCTGGAGAAAAACGGGATACGGGTGGTCAGGGGCGTCGAGGGAGCCGTCCAGGACGTGGCCCGGGAGTACGCTGCCGGCCGACTGATCGCGATGGACCTCCCGTGCACCGTGCACGACGCCTGTTCAGGCTGCGGTGCCTGCCACTGATACCGGCCATCGCTCTTATTCTTTTCCGCGTCCGAACCAACTGTCATGGACATGGTTCTCGATCGAGTCCGCGCCGAACTGGTGGCGGCTGCCGACGAGTCGATACGGCAGAGTTCTCGCCGGTTCTTCAAGGAGCCCGTGCAGTCTTACGGCATCAGGACAGCAACCGTCACCAGGCTCGCCCGGTCTACCTTTTCGGAGGCGAGCGCTGACGGAAAGGCGGTGCTCTTCGACCGGTGCGAGGACCTCTTCGCCAGCGGGTACATCGAGGAGTCCTTTGTCGCGTGCTCGTGGCTCCCGCGGGTCAGCGGCGAGTTCGTGCGGGAGGACCTCGACCGGTTCGCGCACTGGATCGACACCTATATCGACAACTGGGCATCGTGCGACACCCTCTGCAACCACGCGGTCGGTGATCTCGTCGCGAAGTTTCCCGACACGGTGCAGGTCCTGATCGACTGGACTGCGTCGCCGAACCGCTGGATGCGGCGGGCCGCCGCCGTCTCGCTCATCCTCCCGGCAAGACGGGGGGCCTTTCTGGACGAAGCGTTCGCGATCGCCGATCGGCTCCTGCTCGACGAGGAGGACCTTGTCAGGAAGGGATACGGCTGGCTCCTGAAGGAGGCGAGCCGGCACCACCGGCAGGAGGTCTACGACTACGTGCTCCTTCACCGCCAAACGATGCCCCGCACCGCCCTCCGGTACGCGATCGAACTGATGCCCCCCGAGATGCGACGCGAGGCGATGAAGAAGGGCTGATCGGCCCCAAGAAGACAGCCCTGGAAAAATATGGTCAGCCGGAGAGGGCCGCCGTCATCCGGCGGGAGACCTCGTCCCAGTTCACGATCGTCCAGAAGTTCTCGACGAACTTCGCCCGGTCGTTCTTGTAGTCCAGGTAATACGCGTGCTCCCAGACATCGAGCACCATCAGGACGGCGAACCCCGGGTAGACGTTGGTATTGTGCTTCTCGATCTGCATCACGATCGGCCGACCGGTCTTCCTGCAGAGGGTGAGGGCACCCCAGCCCGATCCCTCGGCGCTGGATGCGGCGGCGGAGAACTCCTTCTTGAACCGTTCGAACGACCCGAACTCCGCCGCAATCGCCGCCGCGAGGGGGCCGGCGGGCTCACCGCCTCCACCCTTGCCGGCGGGGGCGAGGTTGGCCCAGAAGAGCGAGTGGAGAATGTGCCCGCCGATGTGGAAGGAGAGCTCTTTGAGCGTCGCCTTCAGGTCCAGGTCGGTCCCGTTCTTCCGGGCAGCATCGATCCGCTCGAGGAGCCCGTTGGCACCGACCACGTAGGCATTGTGGTGCTTGTCGTGGTGGAGCCGGAGCTGCTCCTCCGAGATCGCGGGTGCAAGGTCGCCGTAGCCGTACGGCAGCGGCGGCAGGGTGTAGAACTTCTGTGTCTCCATGACGATCACCTGCGTCCGGACGGGTGTCCGGCCGATGAGAGAAGACGGGAATCAAAGTAGAAAAACCAACCGGTGGTGTCAACCCCGATTGGTGAACAGGATCGCCCAGGAACAGGCGGAATATGACATGATCGTCCCGGAAAGGTCTCAGGGAAGAAGAAGGGAGAAATGATCTGTCCCGTGGGTTCGATAGGAGGCTCTGGTTCCCCGTCTCCACACGGGAGGAGTCGGTCACTCCTGGTCGGGGGCGGGCTCCTTCGCGGTCTTCATCTGGGGAAAGAGGATCACCTCCTTGATCGAGGTATGACCGGAGAGGAGCATCACGAGCCGGTCGATCCCGATCCCGACTCCCCCGGTCGGAGGCATCCCGAGGGCAAGGGCGTTGACGAAGTCGTAGTCGATCATCTGGGCCTCGGCATCGCCCTCGAGCCGACGACGGTCCTGGGCGAGGAGGCGCTCGAGCTGGTCACGGGGGTCGTTCAGCTCCGAGAAACCGTTCGCGAGCTCCATCCCGTTGATGAAGAGCTCGAACCGCTCGGTGAAGCCCTCCTTCTCCCGGTGCCGCTTTGCGAGCGGGGAGTTCTCGACCGGGAAGTCGTGGATGAAAGTCGGCTGGACGAGCCGGTCCTCGACGAAGAATTCGAAGAAAAGGACCAGGAACTCCCGCTGGTTCTTCGCTGCCGACCAGTCTGGGACCCGGTGCTCGGCGGCGATCCGGCCGAGTTCCTCGAGGTCGAGCGAGAGGACGTCGATACCCGCATACTCCTGGACTGCGTCCGCCATCGTCATTCGGCGCCAGGGGCGGGAGAAGTCAAGTGTCTGCCCGTCGTACTCGAGGGTCGTCGTGCCGGCGATCTGCTCAACGAGGCCGCTGATGAGCCCTTCGGTGAGGTCCATCATCTGGTGGTAGTCCCGATAGGCTTCGTAGGCCTCGACCATCGTGAACTCGGGATTGTGGCTCGAATCGATGTCCTCGTTCCGGAAGTTCTTTGAGATCTCGAAGACCCGCTCGAACCCCCCGACGACGAGACGCTTCAAGTAGAGCTCCGGCGCGATACGGAGGTAGAGCGTCTGGTCCAGGAAGTGGTGGTGTGTCGTAAAAGGCCGGGCGTTCGCACCGCCGTAGACCGGCTGCAGGGTCGGGGTCTCGAACTCGAGGAACTCCCGGTCGGCCAGGAACGAGCGGATGAACGAGATGACCCGGCTCCGGACGCGGAAGGTCTCCCGTGCGCGCTCATTCATCACCAGGTCGAGGTACCGCTGGCGGTAACGCTTCTCGGTGTCCTTCAGCCCGTGGAACTTCTCGGGCAGGTCGGAGAGGGCCTTACAGAGAAGGCAGAGGTCGTCGACCCAGAGAGAGAGCTCGCCCACACGGGTCCGGAACGGGCGTCCCGACACGCCGACGATATCGCCGCGGTCAACAAGCTCGACGAACCGGGAGAAGGCCTCGTCCCCGAGGTCGTTCTTCCGGATGTAGAGCTGAATGCGACCGGTCTCGTCGCCGAGGTCGGCAAAGACGGTCTTTCCATGGTTCCGGACGGTGTAGAGCCGTCCGGCGAGGGCCGACTGCTCGGTCGCCGGGTCGTGGCCGATCGATTCATACCTCTCTCGGACCCCGCTAACGGTCGTTGTCCGCTCGAACCCGTGGGGGTAGCAGGAGACGCCCTGCTGGATAAGGGTGTTGGCCTTCTCGCACCGGATCGGATCGAAGGCGACGTTCTCGTTCTGCTCAGTCATGTCCGCTCTGCTGCTCCCAGGCGGTCCAGGTCCGCGAAATGCGCTGGATTGCCGTATAACGTTCCGCCTGAACGCTAATAATACCGCAGGAGTCCGTTCGGACTGGGACCACGCGTGGATTGATATAGGGACGGAGACGAAGTACGGCATACGGAGAAGACGATATGGTAGACGAGTCGCAGTGCAGGGATGCGTCGCCGGAGGAGTGCCGGAAGATGATCGAGGAGGGGACGTGCAGGATCATCGATGTCAGGACGCCTGCCGAGTTCCGCGATGGACACCTTCGGGATGCGGTCAACATCGACTACTATGCCCCCGATTTCAAAGCCAGGATCGGCGAGCTGGACCCGGGCGAGACCTACGTGGTCTACTGTAAGCGAGGCATGCGCGGGCAGAAGTCGATGGAGATCATGCGACAGGCCGGTTTTTCCCGGGTCCTGAACATCGCCGGCGGGTTCGAGGCCTGGAGTCGCTCGGGACAACCAGTCCACCGCTGAGCCTTAAAAACTGGAGAATATAGCCTCGCCTGCCGGCAAAAACGAGCGCAAGCGCGGCGAGGAGAGTGGTGACGGTCACCATGAGAGTGGGTCCGGCTTGGGTCGGAGTGATCGTCACGGGCACGGTCGTTGGCGCCAGGGTCGTCCCCGGCGAAGTGGTTTTCTGAGCGGTGGTGATCACCGGCATCGTCTCCGCCAGGGTTGAGAGTATGGTCGGAGCAGTGGTCGAAACCTCTGTCCCGGACCCGCGAGTCGGTGTACCCTGCACTGTCGTGGCGTTCGCCGTCATGTTCGGTGTCATCGTCGGAGTCGAGGTCCCGACGCCAGTGTACTCCTCGCTCCCCCCACCGACACCGGCGACGGGGACGTAGGGCACCGATGGGGGGGGAGCGGTCCCCGTCGGCACCACCGTTGTCGGCGGGACCGGGGGAGTTGGCGCCATTGTGGTTATCGCGGTCGGAGTCACCGACTCGGGGGTCAGGACGGGCTCGGTCGGGGTGACCGTCACCACCGGAGGTAGTGTGATTGTCGGCGGTGAAGGCACCGTCGGGGCCGCACCACCCCCGCCCACGATCAGGATCCCGCCTGTGGAGAGGGCGGACTGCGTCAGGTCGATGAAATTGGTCGGACGTGCGGCAACATAAAACCAAACGTGGTCGACCCGGAGTTCGAGCGCCGTCTGTCCCGGCGCGACACCCTTGAAGTTTTTCTCCGCGATCGCGATTTGGCCACCTGGGTACTGGTTGGTCCAGTCTGCGAACTGGAGGAAGAGCTCTCCGGGGGTGCTTCAAAGAAGCCGCCACCGAGTTGCCCACCTTCCAGTCCGTGCTGACATACCGGACCACGTTCGGGTCCCAGGTGACGTAGATGAAGACATCGTCGGCCCGGGGGTCCCAGGTGCTCTCCAGGTAGAGGGTGGCAAGCCCGAACTGGTTCACCCCGAATCCGGTGGTCGAACCTTCGATCGAGAATGTCCCCACTCCCGCCGCACATGCGAGGTGTATCCCGCGGAGGGCGAACAGGAGCAGGGCTGAGGTCACCTTCCATCGGTGCATGGCGAGAGGCCAGGGAGGGTGCGCAGTAAAAAGATCTGCTGACCCCTGCCCGGACGTTGAGCGAGACAGATTCGCCCTTCTCCTCGTTACCTGTCCTCCGGGGGGTCTTCCGTAAGCGAGAATGGGTCAGGCAACCCGGCGGCGGGGTCGCCCATCTCCTCCCCGTTCACCCGGATCGACTTGAACAGGAAGAACCCGACGATGCAGAACGTGATGATCGGGGAGAGCCAGGGGGGTATATGGTACCCGAAGCTGTCGACCAGCATGATCATGCCCAGGAACGCAATCGAGTACATGGCCCCGTTCTTCAGGAAGGGATAGAGTTTCACCTGGTCCACATGGCGGATCGTCACCTCACGGACGACGAACGCCCCGATCCCGTTCCCGATCAGGATCAGCGGCACCGAGAGGGTGAAGGCGAACGCGCCGATGACACCGTCGATCGAGAAGGTCGCATCGATGATCTCCAGGTAGAAGATCTTCGACCAGTCCGAGAGTGCGCCTGAGGTGAGCTGCTTCTCCGCCGCCTCCGCGTTCATCCGGAAGCCCGAGACGATGAAGAACGCGGTGGACCCGACGACGGCGCCGAAAGCCATCAGAGGGTCCCGGTTCATCGTCAGCCAGACGATGACGAGCAGGACAATCGATGAGACGGCATAGAACCAGACCCCCTTGCGGAGGATGAACCGCTCCCCCCGGAGGCCGAAGTGCTTGGGTTCGACGAAGAGCCAGTGCATGAAGAGGAAGATGAGGAACGTCCCTCCGCCGGCGAGAAGGATCGGCGCCGACTCCTCGATCGCCGCGATCACCCGGGGGTCGTTCGAGAAGGTGGCGGTGAGCGCCTCGATAGGGCCAAGGCCGGGAGTGGCCACCCAGACGATCAGCCACGGGAGGACGCCCCGCACGACGAAGACAGCGATGAAGAGGCCGTAGATAAGGAACCACCGTCGGGCACGGGCGCCCATGGTGGAGAGGACCTCGGCATTGATGATGGCGTTGTCGATGCTGCTGATCGTCTCGAAGAGAACGAGGCCGAGAACGATCAGGACGCCGGAGAGGAGATCCATGCTTCCAGATCCGTCCGGGAGGATACTACTTAAGGATTAGGACGGGTGCCTTTTCTCAGGTATCTGCGATTCCCGGGCTCTGCGTTCGTCCAGACTGCGAGCCGAACCATGCCGTGCGAGGCATATCATGGGCGTTCCCGGATATGCACCATGTGCCGTTCGTAGGTTTTCCGCCCACCACAGGATCTCCGTCCAGGCCGGACCGGCGTGAACGGAAGGATTGCCCGATCGCTCATCCCGCCTGATGAAAGGGTGACGAACTGCGCGATCGGCCCCGGACGGCAGTGTATGCTTCTATGAGACCGGGATTGGAGAAATCTTAATCGGAGGGGGGTGCGCATCCCTACCGGTATGAGTACGCCGGTCCTCCAGGTCGCGCTCGACCTCCTCGAACTCCCACGGGCCCTTGCTATCGCCACGGAGGCGGTAGCAGGGGGCGCCGACTGGGTCGAGGTAGGAACACCCCTGATCAAGAGCGAGGGAATGGCTGCCGTCCGCGCACTCGCCGACCGTTTCCCCGGTCACGAGATCGTGGCCGATATGAAGGTCGCGGATACGGGGACGCTCGAGGTCGAGATGGCCGCCAAGGCCGGCGCCACGGTCGTCTGCGTCCTCGCCGACGCCGACGACGCGGTGATCGAGGAGGCCGTCCGTGCCGCACGCCTCTACGGTGTCCGGATCATGGCCGACCTGATCAACGTGGCCGATCCCGTGGCACGTGCCCGTCGGCTCGTCGAACTCGGTGTGGACATCCTGAATGCGCACGTCGGGATCGACCAGCAGATGATCGGCCGGTCATCGGTCGAGCTGATCGAACGGCTTGCCGGAGAGGTGACGGTCCCTCTCGCCGTCGCCGGTGGGCTCGATGTCCGGACAGCCGCGGAGGCGGTGGCGAGCGGGGCCTCAGTGGTGATCGTCGGCGGCTCGATCGTCCGGTCGGCCGACGTTGAGGCATCCACGCGCCAGGTAAAAGCAGCACTCGTTGAGCCCCGGGGAGAGAAGATGGCCGTCCGTTCGCTCGAAGAGGAGACCCGGGCGCTCTTTGCCACGGTCTCGGCGCCACACGTGAGCGACGCGATGCACCGCCACGGGGCGATGATCGGAATGGTCCCGCTCTCGCCGGGCCTCCACTGTGCCGGCCCGGCCGTAACGGTGCAGACCTTCGCCGGCGACTGGGCAAAACCGGTCGAAGCGATCGACCGGGCGAAGCCCGGGGACGTGCTCGTAATCAACAACGACGGTGGGACGCACATCGCCCCCTGGGGGGAGCTCGCGACGCTGTCGGCACAAAACCGTGGGGTGGCCGGCGTTGTGATCGACGGGGCGGTCCGAGACGTCGACGACATCCGGCGAATGAAGTTCCCCCTCTTCGCGCGGGGGACGTGCCCCAATGCGGGTGAGCCCAAGGGATTCGGCGAGATCAACGCCGAGATCAGGTGTGCGGGCCAGGTCGTCCGGCCCGGGGACTGGGTCGTGGGTGATGAGAGCGGGGTGGTCGTGGTGCCGCGGGAACGGGCCTACGAGGTCGCCCGACGCGCAGTCGAGGTCCGGAAGACCGAGGAGCGGATCCGGGAGGAGCTCCGCCGGGGGGGGACGCTCGCCCAGGTCTCGGAGCTGTTGAAATGGGAGAAGAGGCGGACCTAGCGGAAGGCCGCCGCTGATAGGAGCTCCTTACCAGCGCTCAAGATCCGCTCGATCGCCTCCGCGGGCCGGTCGACGCGGAGGATCAGCACGGCGCCGGCGGGCCCGCTATAGGCGTAGCTGTACTCGATGTTGATCCCGGTGTCGCCCAGCATCGAGGCCACCTCGTAGAGGCCCCCTGGCTCGTCGCGCATCCGGACGGCGATCACGTCCGTGAATGCGACGTTGAAACCGTCCTCCGTAAGCCGTGCATGAGCCTTTTCGGGCTTATCGACGAGCGCCCGGACGACGCCGAAACCGCTCGCCTCGGCGATCGAGAATGCGAAGATGTTGACGCGCTCCTCCTCGAGCGCGTGGGCGATCGCGGCCAGTCGGCCGGGGCGGTTCTCGGAGAAGACCGAGATCTGCCGGATGATAAACTCGTCTGGTGTCATCAGAGCACCCTCTTATCAATCACACGTTTTGCCTTGCCTTCGAACCGCGGCAGCGAGCCGGGCTCGACGAGCTCAACCCGCACCGCGACGTTCAGCACGCTCTTGAGCCGGTCGGCGACCCGGCGCTGGATCGCCATCAGGTCCGCGATCTTGTCCGAAAAGGCCTCTTTTCGGACCTCCACCCGCACGAGCATGTCGTCGAGCGCCCCCTTCCGGTCGACCTCGATCTGGAAGTGCTCCCCCACCTCGGAGAGGCCGAGCAGGACATGCTCTATCTGGCTCGGGAAGACGTTGATGCCGCGGATGATCAGCATGTCGTCGACCCGGCCCGTGATGCGTTCGATCCGCGGATGGGCCCTCCCGCAGCTGCACTCGCCGTCCTTCACGGAGCTGACGTCTCCGATCCGGTACCGGCAGATCGGCAGGGCCTCCTTCTGGAGCATCGTCAGCACCAGCTCGCCCCGCTCTCCGGGAGCGAGCGACTCGCCCGTCTCGGGGTCGATCACTTCGACCAGCGCGAGGTCGCGCCAGATGTGTACGCCGCGCTGATCAGCGCACTCGGTGAACATCGGCCCCGAGAGCTCGCTGGTGCCGTAAATATCGTACGCTCGAATACCGAGCCAGTCCTGGACGTGACGCCGCATCTCCTCGGTCCACGGCTCGGCACCCAGGATGCCGGCCCGGAGCGAGGTGTCGCGCCCCAGATGAATCCCCATTCGCTCCGCCACCTCGCCGATATGGAGGAGGTACGACGGAGTACAGCAGATCGCGGTCGCGCCGAGGTCCTGCATCAGCTCGATCTGTCGCTCGGTGTTTCCCACCGAGGTCGGCAGCACGGTGGCGCCGATCCGTTCGGCCCCATAATGGAGCCCGAGCCCCCCGGTGAACAGCCCGTAGCCGTAACTCACCTGGATGACGTCGCCGCGCGTGAGCCCGATCGAGGTGAGGGCCCTGGCCAGGGACTCGGTCCAGAGTTCGATGTCCTTCTCCGTGTACCCGACCACGGTCGGTTTGCCGGTGGTGCCGGAGGAGACGTGGTATCGGACCAGTTCCTCGTGGGGCACCGTGAAGAGACGGTCCGGGTAGTTGTCGCGCAGGTCTCCCTTGAACATGAACGGGAGCTTCTGGACGTCCTCGAGCGAGCGGATGTCGTCCGGGTGGACCCCGGACTCTCGCATCCGGGCGTGGTAGAACGGGGAGAAGGCGTAGAGACGGTAGGCGAGGGTCTTGAGCAGGCGATACTGGAGCCGGTCGAGCTCAGGGGCCGGCATCTCCTCGAATCGGGGGTTCCAGTGACTCATACGTTTGTCCTCCTGTCGACGACCCGACGGGCCTTCCCCTCGAACCGCGGCAGGCTGCCCGGCTCCACCAGCTGTACGGCCGTCCGGAGCTCGAGCGTGTCGCGGAGTGTCCGGACGATCTTCTGCTGGATCCGGGCGAGGTCGGCGAGTTCTCCAGAGAAGTACTGGCGCTTCACCTCGACGTGGATCGTCATCTCGTCGAGGTGGTGCTCGTTCCGGTCGACGTAGACCATGAACTGGTCGCCGACCTCGGGGAGGGCCATCAGGATATGTTCTATCTGGCTGGGGAAGACGTTGATCCCCCGGATGATCAGCATGTCGTCGACTCGGCCCGAGAACCGGGCGATCCGGCGGGTCCTGCCGCAGGGGCAGTCGTCCTCGAGGAGCATGGTGATGTCCCCCGTTCGGTACCGGATCAGCGGCATCGCCTCTTTCACCAGCGGCGTCACGACCAGCTCGCCCCGCTCTCCCGGCCCGAGCTGCTCGCCAGTGGCGGGGTCGATGATCTCGACCAGGTAGCTGTCGTGCCAGATATGCAGCCCGTCCTGCTCGGGGCACTCGAACGCGACTCCGGGGCCAAAGAGCTCGGAGAGCCCGTAACTGTCGTAGGCTGTCACGCCGAGCCGGTCCTGGAGATCGTTTCGAGTCGCGTCCGACCAGGGCTCTGCCCCGAAGACCCCGACCTTAAGCGAGGGCAGGTCCGAGCCCATCTCTTCCGCCACCTCGGCGAGGTGCATCGCGTAGGACGGGGTGCAGTGGATCGCGGTCACCCCGAAGTCGTCGATCATCTCGATCTGCCGCCGGGTATTCCCCGTACCTGCAGGGAGAACGGTCATCCCGACCTTCTCGGCCCCGTAGTGGAACCCGAGCCCGCCGGTGAACATCCCCATGTTGACCGCGTTCTGGAAGACGTCGTTCTCGGTCAGGCCGACCATGGTCAGGTTCCTGGCGATCAGGTCCGACCAGCGGTCGAGATCGCCCCGCGTATACCCGACCACCGTGGGCTTGCCGGTCGTACCGGAGGTGGTGTGGATCCGGACCACCCTGGAGAGAGGCACGGCGAAGAACCCGAAGGGGTAGCCGTCGCGCAGGTCCTGCTTCCTGGTGAACGGTAGCCTCTGCAGGTCTTCGAGCGTCCTGATATCCTCCGCCCGAACGCCCTCTTGCGCAAGGAGGTCACGGTAGAAGGGGACGTGCTGGACCCGTTCGATCGTCTCACGCAGCCGCGAGAGCTGGAGGTGCTCCAGCTCGTCTGGCCGCATCGTCTCATGCCTCTCGTCCCAGAACATATCCCGATGGCAAAGGGAGATGGGTCTCCCCTCGCGCTCTCCGTCGGAACTATTTGCTCCGTGTTAACATTAAGCACACGGCCGGTCAGAGGCGATACTCGGTCGGCACCCGGTCGAGGAGCATCCCCTCGACCAGGACCGGCATCAGGCGCCGCCCCTCCTCGACGGCGAGCTTCAGCCGCCACGCTCGGTCCGCGTAGATCGTGAAGATCGGAGCGCCCCTGTCCACCCGCTCGCCGGGTTTCGCATGCAGCCGGATCCCGGCTCCGTGGTCCTGCGGTGCCCCGGCGAGGCGGGCAAGCGAGACGAGCGAACGGTTGTTGAGCTCCACGACGTACCCCGACTCCGGGGCGTTCACCACGTGCATGTGAGACCCGAGCGGGATCGACTCCGCTGTTACCGTAGGATCGCCACCCTGAACATGGATGATCTGCCGCATCTTCTCGAGAGCCTTACCCGAACGGAGGATCTCCTCGGCCATCAGGTATCCCTGGTCCCGGGGGGCCTTGCCGGCCATCTCGAAGATGATCCCGGCGAGCGAGAGGGACTTCTGGACCAGGGACTGGGGTTCGGTGGCACCCTCAAGCACGGCGAGGGCCTCCTGGACCTCGAGCGCCGGGCCGATCGTATGGCCGACCGGGGCGTCCCCGTAGGTGATCGCGCACTCGACGCGCATCTTGAGCCGTTCACCCAGTTCGATGAACTCGCGGGCGAGTTTTCGTCCCTCGGCGATATCCGGGATCTTCGTCGTGCGGCCGACCGGGATGTCGATCATGACCAGATTCGCCCCGACGGCGTACTTCTTCGCCATCACGGACGCGAGCATCTGGCCGCGCGCGTCGATCTTGAACGGGTACTCAACGATAATGATCCGATCGTCGGCCGGCGCGATGTTGGTCGAGCCGCCCCAGACGATCACCCCTCCGACCTTCTCGGTCATGGTCTGGACCTCTTCCGCCGAGAACTCCACCGGGGCGAGGACCTCCATCAGGTCTGCCGTGCCGGCTGCACCCGTGATGGCCCGCGACGAGGTCTTGGGGATCTTCAGGCCGGCGGCGGCGACGATCGGTACGATAAGGAGGGAGATCTTGTTGCCGGGGACACCCCCGATCGAGTGCTTATCGACGATGGGCCGACTTGAGAACTTGAGCTGGTTACCCGTCTCGACCATGGCGAGGGTGAGGTGCTCGACCTCGTCCATGTCCATGCCGTTGATGTAATTGGCCGTGACGTAGGCAGAGAGCTCGGGCAGGGAGAGCGACTCGTTGACGATGTCCCGGACGATCGCCCGCGTCTCCTCGGCGTTCAATCTCTCGTTGTTCATCTTCTTCTTGATGAACTCGATCGAGGCGGGCTTCGGAGCCTCCCAGACCTCGACGTCGGCCCCGTCGTTTACAGAGAGAGCCCGGCTCGTCAGCCCGTACAGGCCGATCGTCCCCGGTTCGATCAGCGTGCCGGTGGTGTCGATAAGTGCCGAGACCGTTGACCCGGTTGCGTGGTTCTTGACCTGGAGACGGGCACCCTCGACGACCCCGATGCTGCGCGCATCGCCCTTGTTGAGAAGGACACCGCTATCGGCGATGTCCAGGATCTTGGAAATGAGCTTCATGATCTGACCATCCGTATTCCGGCCTTTTACAGGGCCGGTCCTCTTCTCCGGCGAGGCGATGAGAGGTGGGGGTGGGACTGATAAAAAGACGACGTATCGGGGACAAGGGCTTTATCCCCCGGTCGACGACCTATCTACGAATGCGATCGGCCCTCATCTGCACGGTGTTGCTTCTCGTCCTCGTCGGAGGAGCGACCGCGGCGGATGTGAACCGCTACAGTTACATCTCGTTCGACAAGGTCACGATAACCCTCTCGGGAGAACAGGCGACGGTGGTGGCGGAGTACCGGATCGATGCGGGGATACGCCCCCTGGTTGCGATCTTCGGTCGGGGTGACCTTCACCATAAGGTGCGGCGTGTCATGAACTTCGAGGATGCGAAGGTGGTCTCGCTCAGCCTCGATCGAGCCGAACTCCTGGTCGAGAAGGCATCGATGGACTATGGCGAGGGGTCGTTCTGGTTCCCGTCCCACGAGTTCGGGGTGACGGTCCCCTCTCTCGTCGTCTCGAGTCCGCAGAACACGCGCACTCTCAACCAGACCGCCTCTTTTCCACGCGGGATGGGTTACTTCGGCGTGAGCCCGTCGTCGGCCTGACCCGGTGCGAGAGTCCGGACCAATCGGGCGGGGTTCCCGACGACCACACAGTCTCCCTCAGGGAACGAGCGGGTGACGACCGAGCCGGCACCGACGATCGTCCGCGGCCCGAGGTGAACGCCGGGCAGGATCATGGCATTCATCCCGATCCAGCAGGCTTCGCCGATCACCACTTCCTGTCCAGGCAGGTGTCGGTTCAGATCGGTCGGGTCGTGGTTTGCCGTGATGATCCCGACGTTGGACGCGATCCAGGTCCCCTTTCCGATCCGGATCGGCGCGGCGAAGTTCTGGAAGTACTTCCCGCTCATCTCGTTGAACATGTTGATGTCGTCGGGATCGAACTCGAGGTTCCGGGAGATCGAGACGGTGTTCAGGGGGGAGACGGGCCAGCTGATGTTCCGGTTGAAGCCCAGGATCTTCTGGAACAGGATCCCACGCAGGACCCATTTCCAGCCGACCGTCGAGTCGTCGAAGTAGATACCCACCAGTCGCTTCCGGTCGAAGAAGATGCCCCCCACAGCCCTGAAAGCGGGTACAAAAAGGGAGAAGAGCCTCTGGTTCAAGGTGCGCGAGGCCGTAGGCCTTCCCCCCTCTCCAGCGGTCACGGGGCCAGTGCCAGTACCGGACGGCTGCGTCATGCGAGTCAGAGTTTTCGGTACTGGATCGTGGGGTCGAGCTCCTTCCAGCGGGAGTGGACACCCTTGACATCAATGATCACCGGCGTGCCCTTGCTGACCCGGCGCGCGTCCTCGAGCGTGAGGTCTCTGAACTGGTCGTGTGGGACGTTGATGATGATGCAGTCCGCCTCGATCGAGAGGTCGGAGAGCGGGTGGACGTTGAAACGGGCGACCTCCTCGGTGGTGAGGAGCGGGTCGTAGCCGTAGACCTCGGCGTGGAACTCTTTGAGCTCCTGGATCATCTCGTGGGACGGACTCTCTCGCGTGTCGGGGACATTCTCCTTGTAGGTGAGCCCCAGGATCACGACACGCGAACCCCGGATCACCTTGCCGGCTTCGTTCATCCCCTTGATCGCGAGTTCGGCCACGTGCTTGGGCATGTGGTCGTTGATCGAACGACCGGCGAGGATCACCTGCGGGTGGTACCCAAGCTCCTCGGCGCGATAGACAAGGTAGTACGGGTCGACAGGGATGCAGTGTCCGCCGACGAGGCCCGGCCGGTAGGGGTGGAAGTTCCACTTGGTCCCTGCAGCGTCGAGTACGGCCTGAGTATCGAGGCCCATCCGGGAGAAGATCAGCGAGAGCTCGTTCATCAGCGCGATGTTGAGATCACGCTGGATGTTCTCGATCACCTTCGCCGCCTCGGCCGTCTTGATCGACTGGGCCCGGTAGACGTTGGTGACCAGACCGTAGAGTTCGGCGAGGATATCGGTCGTCGGCTCGTCCATGCCGGAGACGATCTTGACGATGCGGGGCAGGACGTGCTCCTCGTCACCGGGATTGATCCGCTCGGGGGAGTACCCGATGGCGAAGTCGGTGCCGCAGACGAGCCCGGATCGCTCTTCGAGGATCGGCCGCATCACCTCCTCTGTCACACCGGGGTAGACCGTCGACTCGAGCACGACGATCGCACCCCGCTTCATATGCGTGCCGATCGTCTCCGCGGCAGCCCGTACCGGGGCGAGGTCGGGGTCTTTTGCCCGGGTGACCGGCGTCGGGACGGCGATGATCACCACGTCCGCCTCGCCGATCCGGGTCGGATCGGCGGTTGCCTCGATCCGGTTATTCGGGGTCGACAGGATGCGGTCGAGTTTTCCCGGGTCTATGTCGTACCCGATCGTCCTGAGGTGGGACGAGAAGGCCTCTGCAAGCGGATAGCCGACGTAGCCGAGCCCGACCACGCAGACGGTTTTATCGGTCACTTTCTGGCAAACCATTGTATCGTCTCTGAAAGGCCCTGTTCGAGCGTGTATGCAGGGGCGTAGCCGAAGGCCGATTGCGCCCGGGTGATATCGGCGAGCGAGTCCCGCACGTCGCCGGCACGCGGTTCGTTGAAGATCGGTTCGATCCTCGTCCCGACCAGGTCCATGATCGTGTCGGCGAGGGCGAGAAGATCGATCCGCTTCTGGCAGGCGATGTTGAAGACGCCGATCGCGTCGGACTCCGCAGCGCGGATATTGGCCTGGACCACGTCCATGACAAAGGTGAAGTCACGGGTCTGCCGGCCGTCGCCGTTGATGATGGGCGGGTCGCCG
This sequence comes from uncultured Methanomicrobiales archaeon, assembly GCA_949320185.1. GTDB lineage: Archaea > Halobacteriota > Methanomicrobia > Methanomicrobiales > Methanospirillaceae > UBA288. Next base: position 43,204 of record CASGHK010000043.1, read on the forward strand.
GCAAGGACCCTGGTGATGAAGTTCGGGATTACGGCGGCGTACTGGGATTTCGGGTCCTGCCGGGGCCCGAAGACGTTGAAGTACCGAAGTGCCACCGTTGGAAGACCATAGAGCGACTCGAAGACCCGGCAGTAGTGCTCGGCGGTCAATTTGGTGACCGCGTAAGGGGACATCGGGGAGGGAGTCATCGTCTCGACCTTCGGAAGGGTCGGGGTGTCGCCGTAGACTGAGGAAGAGGAGGCGAAGACCAGTTTCCGCACACCTGCATCGCGGGCGGCGATCAACACGTTGAGAGTCCCGTCGATGTTCACGACGTTCGAACGCGCCGGATCTTCGACCGATCGCTGGACCGAAGGGAGGGCCGCTTCATGGAAGACATAGCGAGCCCCCCGGAAGGTCTCGGCCAGGAGATCCGTATCCAGGATCGAACCACGGACGAAGTCCACGTTCAGGCCTGCGAGGTTCGTCTCACGCCCGGTGGCGAGGTCATCCAGGACAGTCACCTCGTATCGGTTCGAGAGTTCCTCAGCGAGGTTGGAGCCGATAAACCCGGCTCCGCCGGTAACCACGACCTTCATCCCAAACAGGTCGTCACGAGGAATATAAAAAGTATCGAGAAGAGCAGGGAGGTGCTCCATCGATCGGTGGGGAAAACTGGGACCGTCGTTGGGATGACGGCATCCTCAGCGTTCGAGTGCTTCGATGTGGGTTCTGGCATCGGCAGCGACAGCGGGCCGGTCGAGGAGCGCAGCGACCTTCTCAACCGCCTCCAGAACGTGAACCGAGTCCTCCAGGTAGGAGAGGATGTCCGCGGGGAAGAGCTCGACGCCGTAGATATCGGCGAGATGAGCGCTGATCTGACGGTGGTCGAGACCGGACTCGCGGAGTTCGAGGACAGTCGCGGCGAATCGGCGTTCCGGGCACCCGCAGTGCGGGGACTTCTTGCAGTCGCAACGGAGAAAGTCGGCGATGAACTCGAGGAGCTGGTCACGGGTCGTCGGGTCGAGCCGGTCAAAGTCCAGGCGCGATGCCAGGGTATCGAGGACGACTCCGTGAAAGGCCCGGTCAGGGAGGCGAAACCCGGCGATCCGTTCGAGCCGGCGGACCGAGCGGAGGCGAGCCTTGGCGGCGATCACGCCCCCTCGCCGGCCTCCTCGTCGAAGTTCTTGAGCGACTTCATCGCCTCACCCATCGTCTCGATCTCGACGAGCCAGTCGTCGAAGAGGGTCGGGTCCTCGATGTCGTCCTTGACGTACTTGGCACAGCACGCAGCCCCGCCGATCACGGCGGCGCCGATCTCGGCGGCAACGATCAGGGTCTCATCGGAACCCTCCGCGGCAAGGGCGCGACCGCGCTTCACCAGGGTCTTGACGTCCCTGTCATAGTCACCCTCGATGAACCGCCGGCTCGCTGCGAAGAGGACGAGAAGGCTCTCCTGGACTGGGCCAACCACCTCGACGAGAGGGCCGTCCGGGAGGGGAGAGAGGACGATCGCCTCGACGTCCTCGATCTTCTTCAGGGTCTCTTCAACACTGAACCGCTCGTTCTGCCAGAGACGGATGATCTTCAGGACCGAGAGCGTGATATCCTCGGAGAAGGAGTAGAGCATGGTGACTCCCTCGGGCACGTCCTCCCCGCCATCGCCCTCGAAGTCGGCCTCCGAGAGCGACTGGAGCCAGTTGTTCCACCTCTCCTGGTTGTAAAAGATATAGAAGAGTTTCAGTGGAGCCTCCTCTGCCGCACTCTTCTTGCTGGCCTTCCGTGCCATTCACATACGTGTATTCGTGTCCGGATAAAGTTCTTTTCATTAAAAAGAACGCCGATTCATCGGCGAATACGGCACAAAAACGAGAAATGATTGGGAGTTACACGCGAGATGCCGGGGCGTGCACCTGCCGGATCTCAGCGTCGCCGACCCTTCTTTTGCGGCTTTTCAAGCTCGGCTGCCTCAGGGGCCACGGGGTCGATCTTTCGGATCGAGACCGCGTTGATCACGGCCTCGCCCGCGGCGACATACCGCTTGATCACCTGGCCCAGCACCTCCACCCGATCACCCTTGCGGATCTTCTCCTGCGGGGCGGTGAACATCTTCACCGAGATCTCGCCGGTCCGATCGCCCACGACGAAGGTGGGGCGGTTCAGGAACTGGAAGTGCGTCTGCTCGACGATCCCCACGAGCCGAACGGGCTCGGCGAGGAGCGAGAGGTTCACCTGGTTCACTCGCACGGTCTTCGCCTCCGCCTCGTAGACAGGGATCAGGCCTGCGTACTGGTGCTGGCTCATGTAGTTGAGCACCAGGGGTATCACCAGGATGAAGACAAGAGCCGGGATCCCCCAGACGAGAAGGTTCTGGTCGCCGGTGACGTATACCGTGTAAAGGAGAATAAAAGTGAGGATGAGGAAGACCACGACCGGAAGGGCCGCGAACCTCACCCTGATATTTCCAATTTTCATTGAGTCTTCTGGGGGGATTACTTGAGCGCCTCGATCTCCTTGCGGAAGGCGATCCAGTAGAGCAGGCCGACGAAGATCATACCGCCGACGATGTTACCCAGCGTGACCGGAATGATGTTGTTGGTCCACATGGTGACCCAGTTGAGCACGTCGAGGTTCAAGCCCGTCTTTTGCGCCTCCGTCAGGAAGCCCGCGGTCATGATACCCGCGGGGATGAACATCATGTTCGCGATCGAGTGTTCCAGGCCGGACGAGACGAAGGCCATGATCGGGAACCAGATCCCGAAGAACTTGCCGATCAGGTCGTCGGCGCAGATCCCGAGAAGAACTGCCAGGTTAACGAGCCAGTTGCAGCCGATTGCCTTGAGGAACGCAGACCACATTCCCGCCATACCAAAGTAGCTCACCTTGGCGATCGCGATCTGAACAGCCCGAACACCGAAGGCGCTGGCCGTGATCGTGCCCGTGGCGCTGACCGAGGTGTACGGACCGTACGTCATGATGTACGCCCAGCACAGCGAACCGATCAGGTTCCCGATGTAGACCCAGACCCAGAGGTTCAGCACGCTGACCCACGAGACCTTGTGGATGAACGCCGCGACAGGCGCGAGCATCGCATCCCCGGTGAAGAGTTCAGCACCCGTCAGGATGGTGATGATAAGCCCGACAGGGAACACTGCACCCAGGACGAGCTGAGCGATACCTGGAGCAGCGAAACCTGCGTTCACGAACCCGGCGGCGGTCGCAGCCGCTCCTGCCGAGATACCCGTACTACAGACGGTCGCGAGCCCCGCGCCCATCGCAATGAATGCACCGGAGAAGAACCCGCGGAGCACCATGTTCCACGAGGGCAGGCCGGTCTTGTACTTACCGGCATCGGCTGCCTTCGCAACGATTGCTACTGGTGGATGAAATACCATTGATCGATACACCTCTCTGAATCATGCACCTATACCAGCAACGTATTATACAGCCGCTGTTAGGTCAAAGTAAAAATCCTTTGTGGCCTTATTAATAATTTTCCATTTGTTTCCCATTTCAACGATGAATCGCGGTTTTCTTCGGATGATGACCAACAGATTTGATAACTAAAAAAAATTAATTTCCTCAATTTGTTCACAAAAAAAGAAATATTCAGTCCCCGATCTCCCGATTTTTCGCACTTAATTCTTTCTCTTCTTTGCGCTTCAGGCGAACGACGCGCGATATTGACCGGGATTATTGGGCTGTTTTTAGGTGTGATGCGGCAACTGACGAACTCTAGTTCGCCCCGGTTCGGGACTAAGCGATCTGCGCAGGGGTTGGCGTGAATCCGCTCGCCTATCCATTGCGCTTTGCAGCGAACGGCGATTGAAATCGTCCGATTGATGCTTTGCAAAAGTTTAATTCCACGGATCAAAAATTTGTACAGACTCATCATCTGATGCGGTTAGAAAGGAAGCTGATATATGGCTGAGAAGAGAGGGGAGAGCGAAATCGTTCGGGAGTTCCGGGAGAAGGATGCGTGGGGGCTCTGCACCTGCATCGACCTCAAGGGATGTGACCCCGTGACGATTCGGGATGCCGACAAGATCCGGCAGTACGTGGTCGAGGTCTGCGACCTGATCAAGATGAAGCGCTTCGGTGAACCGCAGGTGATACACTTCGGTCCCAACGAGCGGGTAGCCGGGTACTCGATGACCCAGCTGATCGAGACATCGCTCATCTCGGGGCACTTTGCAAACGAGACGAACGCGGCCTACATCGACATCTTCAGCTGCAAGGAGTACGAGCCCGAGGAGGCCGCCGAGTTCACCCGCCAGTTCTTCGGGGCAGATTCGTCCAGCTTCCAGGTTCTCTTACGAGTCTGAACGAAATCATTCCTTGCACTCATTTCTTCAAATTTTTCCCGACTCGATCGGCACACATTGCTGATAAGAGACAGAGAGTGCCGTCTCGACCTATGTCGAGAGCCTAAAAAAGTTAATGTTGGACTGAGCTGTTTTCGGCCGCTGGAAGTACCGGCGTCGGAACTGCCGATCTCTCGGCCGGCGTCACAACCGCGGTCGGTACCGCCGTCGTCTTCGCTGAGACGGTCGGGAGGGGAGTGACCAGGTCCTTCGGGGCCGCAGTCGTCGGTTGTGCCGTGGGCGTCGCCGTTGCCTTCGGTGAGACCTCCTTCGGGGTAACCGTCGCCATCGGCGTCTTCATCTCGGTTGGGGCCAGTGTCACCGTCGGGAGCGGTGTTCCCACGGTGGGAACAGGCATCGGCTGCTGACCGCCGGCAGGCTCAAGGTCTCGCGCCACGCTCGACGTGCCCACATAGGCGAACGACATGTAGTTGATGTTCTGATACCCGCTGAAGACGAGGCGTAGTACGTGCGGACCGGCGTTGAGCTTCACCTGCCGGGTCACATTCGTGTAGTTCTCGAAGTCACCGGTGTTCGGCACCGTAATCGTCGCCGCGGTCGCCCCATCCACCTGGAGATGCATCTGCGAGTTCGCGTTCGGGCTGGAGACCCGGTACGTGACGTCGTAATATCCCGTCCGTTCCACGTTCACCGTGTACTTCAGCCACTCCCCGGGTCGGATCCAGCAGACGACCGGACTGTTCTCTTTCTCGTTCAGCTCGATGTCCACATTCTCGTTCCGGTAGACGCCGCCGATGTTGGACGGGGTCGTGTCGTAGTAGGCGACCCCGTCACCGCCGGTGTTATAGTCCTCCGCCTCGATGACGCCCGGGACACGGGCTTCACCGTAGATGACCGGGACCGGTGGTGGCAGCGGCATCGCCGGTGTCGAAACGGCCGTCGTGGTTGTCGCGACTGTCGTGGTTGTCGTCGGTGCCACCGTCGTGGTGGTCGGTGCGGTCCCCGAGTTCATCTGGAACTTCATCCAGTTGAGGTTCGTGTAGCCGTTAAAGTAGACCCTGATCGTGTGGACACCGGCGGGGAGCGATACCTGCTGCACCACGGTGGTGTAGCTCAGATAGCTGCCCGTGTTCGGTACCATCACCGTGCAGACGTCCTTATCGTCGACCTGCATCCTGAAGGACCCGTCCGCACGGTTACTGGAGACGCGGAATGAGACGTCGTAGACGCCCGCCTGGGCGATGGTTGCCGAGTAGCGGATCCACTCACCCGGGCGGACCCAGGCAATTGCGTGGCTCTTCTCTGCCGTCGCGTACTCGATGTCGACCGCCTCGGAGGTCCGGTATACCTTCCCTTCGTTCTCGGCGGTGGTGTCGTGGTAGGCCACACCCTCGCCGCCGCTGTTGAAGTTCTCCGCCTCGATCACTCCCGGGATATTGGCCCCGGGCTGCTGCGGCAGTGGTAGCGTCGGCACGGGCGTGGTGGAGCTCGGGAGCGGGGTGACGGTCAGCGATGGCGTCACAGTCGTGCTCGGGCTCACCGTCACTGTCGGCGTGGGCCCGGTCCCAGAGGCGATCTCGAACTTCATGCAGCAGAGGTTGTGATACCCTGTCGTCGAGACCCGGAGTACGTGCCTGCCCTTCGTGAGCGAGACCTGCTTCTTAACCTCGACGTAGGTGCCCCAGGAACCGGTCTTCGGCACCGAGACCGTCGCCGCCTGCGACCCGTCCACGCTGAGCACGAAGGAGGTGCCGGAGTTCGGCGAGGCGACTTTGAACGACGCATCGTACAGCCCTGTCGTGGTGACGTTCACCGTGTACTGGAGCCACTCGCTCGGGCGGGAGTAGTCGATAACGTAGCTGCCGGCACCCTCGTTGAACTCGATGTCCACGCCGTCCTGCCGGTACGCACCGCCCTCATTTGCACTGGTCGTGTCGTGATACCCAACACCCTCGCCGCCGTCATCGTAGTCCTCGAACTCGATGACGCCCGGGATCACGCCATTCCCGACACCAGCGGGCAGCGGACCCGGTGTGAGCGACGGGTCCACGGTCGGTATATCCGTCGTCGTTGGCTGCGCAGTCGGGCCTGGTGTGAACGGCGTGATCGTCGTCGTGGGCTCGGGACCGGTCGTGTCACCATTGATCGTCACCACGTTATTCTGGGCGTTGTAGTAGCGCACCAGGGTGGCGGGATCGGCCCCCGTGAGGAGGATGTCGAACGTGCAGCCCCGAACCGGCCAGGGGTCGTTCGGGTGGTCCTCGCGCAGCCCGAGCGAGACGGCTCCGCTCGACTTCTTGGGGTTCACAATCCGGAAGTTGGAGAAGACCACATCGCTCGATCCCCAGGCGTACAGCGCATGGGTCCGGGCGTTCTTCGAGACGCAGTTGTTGAAACGGAGGTTCGTCCCGCTGCGCACCTGGAAAGACTTGTCGGACCCGTCATCGGTGCAGCTGTTCAGAATGACGTCTTTCGCGCTCTGCCAGACCCAGAAACCGTTGTTCCGGCTGTTGAGAGCGACGCAGTTATTGAGGGTGACGCCACTCGAGAGGTAGTATCCGGTCATGTAGAAACGGGTCGGCTCGGTGTTCCGCCACCCATTGTTGACTGCCACGCAGTTATTGACCCGGCTGTTCACCTGGACCGGGATGGCGGTATTGGGGTCGGCCCCGTTGTAGAAGTTCGGTTCGAAGTAGAACCCGGACTCCCAGCAGTCCTCGGCCCGGCAGTTATTGACATAGAGGTCGTAGAGGTCCGCTCCCTCGTGGAAGTCGAAACCGACGGCCCAGATCTTGCCAGAACCCGGATTTCCGCACCTGAGAGCGAGGCAGTCCTCGAACCGGATATTCTTATTCACCCGCGGTGAGCGCATGCCGTTCAGGTTGAAACCGGTCGATCCGACGTCGATCGCCTTGCACCGGACGAACTCGATGTTCTCGCACACCCGGCCGTCCGCCCAGACAAAGAACATCCCATTCACCGTGGGAGCAGTCTTCTTCGAGTCCTGGATCGTGACGTCGTGCACCTTCACGTTCGACGTCGTGATCATCAGCCAGCCCCGGTTCGTGATCTTGAAGTCGCTCACCTCAACGCCTGGCTGGGCGATGTCCACCCTCGCTGCATAATCGCCGGCCATCGAGAGCACGGTCTTGTCCGGCCCCTGGCCTCTGAAGACCGAGTTCGCCTTGACATAGACCGTTCCCGAGGTCTGAAACGTCCCCTCGGTGAGGATGATCTCCCCACCGCGCGCAAGGGCGTTATTTATCTGTTCCTGATCACCGTTCCCGTCGCAGACAAAATCCGCGCTGGCCTTCGAGGCCGCACCGGCGTCGCTCGCTGCTACGATCGTCGCAGCGGTCGCGGATTGAACGAGAAGGGAACATCCGAGAAACAGGAGAACGAAGAGTAGTTTGGTCCGAACGTTCATCTAACACCCTCTATGCAGAATACAAGAACTTCGACATATAAATACATTGCTTTTTTGACCAAACTAAAAATTGACCGTTATTTCGCCAAATATGACCAATTTTCATTGATATTGACAATTCGGGTCCATATCTTCACCCACTCGTTGCCACACCATTTATATATAACGTCGAGCGGGACCGGAGAATAAAGCAGAATACACGAGCTTTTTTCGCATTCTTCGGCAGGATTATGGATTTCTTCACGAGTCCAGGGACTGCCGGTACCTTCGAGACGGAGATGAGCGAAGCGAGCGGTTCTGAAGGGGTAGATACTCCCAGGTTGAACGGCTGGTTTGCAGTGTCTTTATATACGTGATCCACCCGCCCGGGATCGCCAGGGGCATTCGGAAGACATTATATACAATGTTGCCGACATTCCTGTTAACGAATATTTCGGCGATATCATGATCACGCTCACCCCCACTGAAGTCAGGGCGCGTTTTGGTGTGCTCTTCTCCGAACGCTACCTCGTGATGGTCGATAAGGCTGCCGGCGCAGCAGAGATACTCGAGACATGCCGGGCTCGTGGGCCTGTCGAGTGGGATGCGATGAACCGTCAGCGGGCAGGCGGCGCGATAACATCCTGTTCGGTCGACGGCTCGACCCTCAGGATCCTGACAAAACTCGGAAAGTACCCAGTCCGGTTCGGCCCAGCCGAGGTGAGGAGCGGGGGTCAGGCGCTCGAGGCCGTGGAGGTCGAGGGGGACCAGGTGATCACGAGCTGGGCTGGTATCGCCGGTGCCGGAGTCGGGGTGGCGGCCTGCCTGCCACAGGCGCCCGGGGTGACACGGGCGGTGTACCCGACCGAGGAGGACCTCAAGGTCGGCGGCGCTCGCGAGAACCGCGTGCGGATCTACTCGCCCGTGTTCGAGAAGGTGGTCTTCGGGATCGATGACACCGATACGTCGGCCGGCGGTGCCACGTGGGTGCTCGCCCTCCAGTGCGCCGCGGCAAACCCGGTTCAGGACGCCCACCTCCTCGGTATGCGCCTGGTCCAGCTCAATCCGGCGGTCCCGAATAAGACCACCAACTGCGTCGGGTCCGCCCTCGTCTACGCTGTCCGGCCGGAGCAGGCTCAGGCACTCGAGGATTTCGTCGTGGACTTTGTCAAGGAGCATTCGCTCTCGCCCGACGCCGGTATCGCCGTCCGGAAGGGGATCGTCCACCCACCCGCCGACGAAGAGAAGCGCCTCGTCAAGACCGAGATCCTGACGATCGACGACGCCGCCGGGATGGCGGAGCGACTCGGAGTCCGCTTCGTCGACCCGAACGGGGGGAAGGGCCGGATCGGCGCACTCGGTGCGCTCCTCTGGGCGAACGAGGGGACCGAGGCGGCAGGACTTCATGGTGAGCATCTCTGACCCGTACACGGTGCCGTACCGGCGGCTCGTCGCGGTCACTGGAGGTCCCGATGAGGTCGAGCTGGTAGAGTTCTACGACTGCCTCGGCGGTGCGATGTGGTCCCGCCATCACTACGAAAAGAGCCCGCTCGTCCGATCGGTCCGCTGCATCGGCCCCTCCATGCGCTACCTCCTTTCCGAGGGGCAGGTGGACCTCCCCCTCGAGGGGTCCCGGTTCCCGGCGGGGATCTCCGGGGTGGCTCGGAGCGAGGGGCAGGTAGCGGTCACCTACGTCGGACTCGGCGGCGGGGGCGTCGGCGCCGCCGGCTCGCGCTCCAACGCCGGCGGGATCGACCGCGCCGAGGCCGATCCCTGCGGCGGGGGAAGACGAGCCCAGGCGACGGTCTGGCTGCCCGAGCGGCAGAGAGTGCTGATCGGGATCGACGACACCGACACCCCCGAGGAGGGAGCCACCTGGACGCTCGCCCACCGGATCGGCCGGGCAGTGGAGAGTGACGACGACGTCTATCTTTCACATACGATCGTGCAGCTCTTCCCGGTGAGGTTCCGGACCAAGAACTGCGTCGCGGTCGTCCTCGAATTCGCCTCGAGTGACCCGGCGGCCCTCGCCGACCGGGTCCGGTCCCTGCTCCAGGAGCACACCCTCTCGGACGAGACCGGGATGGCGGTCTTCATCGGCTTCGATCCCAACGCCCTCCAGTCCTTCGCCGACGAGGTGAAGCGAGGTGAGGTAGGACCGGGAACGCTCGATTGTGTGAGGGAGACCCCCGGTCTCTCGCTCCACCTGGTGGGGCGGGGCATCATCGGCGCAATCGCCGCAATCCCGTTCTATGCCCGTTACGACGAGGCACTCGAGTTATGCAGTGGACCAGGATGAAGGAGGAGGTCCTCGCCGCAGGCGGGTGCCGGGTGAGGGGGAGGCTCCCCGATCACGCCATCGCCGACTCGACCGCCGGCCCGGGGGCCAGCGGTTCGGGAGCGGTCTTCTTCTCCAACGGGAAGGGAAGGGTTCGCCTCCCGGTCACCGACGAGGGGCCAATCACGCTCCTGGCACGACCCGACCGCCGGGCCCTGCTCGAGTATGCGGGCCAGGTGATCGCGGGCGAGGTCGAACCGGTGGGGCTGCACTGCCCTCGCCAGGCCTTCATCACCGTCACCCCCGCGTGCCGGTTTCGCTGCCGATACTGCACCGTTCCTGCCCAGGAAGAGAGACGCCGGTCGATCGAGGAGTGCCTTGCACTCGTCGAGGGTGTCCGTGACCGTGTCGAGGCGATCGCCCTGACCAGCGGGATCGCGGAGTCGGTCGAGGAGGAGGAAGACTATGTCTGCGACGTCGTCCGGGCCCTCGGGCGTTTCGGCCTCCCAATCGGTGTCTCGATCTTCCCGGCACCCGATACGCCCCGACGGTTGCATGCCCTCGGGGTGGTCGAGGTGAAGTTCAACCTCGAGACCGCGACGCCGGACCTCTTCGAACGGTACTGCCCCGGGCTCCCGTACGACCGGGTGCTCGGGGCGCTCGCCTCATCGGTGCCGCTCTTTGGGCGGGGGCACGTCTTTTCGAACGTGATTATCGGCCTCGGCGAGACCTGGACCGAGCTCGCCGACTGCATCGACCTGCTCGTGGGGATGGGCGTGGTCCCCGTGCTCCGGCCGCTCAACCCTGTTGCCGAGTGCAGGGACTGTGAACGGCCCGGACCCGATCTTCTCGACCGGGCCGCACGCCACCTCAAGGCGAAGTTACAGGAAGCAGGGTTTGACGGGAGTGGTGCCGTCACTATGTGCGCCGCCTGTACGGGGTGTGACATCGCCCCCTGGAGGGACCTGTGACCGCGGAGGAACGGCTTGGCAGGGCCTGTCGGCTCGCCGCCGACCACTGGTACGGAGTGCCGGGGTACCCGGTCACCGGGCTAACCGAGTCCGTGGGGACTGAGCTTCCTGTGAACGAGAAGGTCGGGCTCGAGCACTGCCTGGGCCATTCCCAGGTGGGGAGGAGGGCGGGGCTGATCGTGAAGCACGTCGGCCTGAACGCCTGTGCCGACCCCCTGGTCCAGGCGACCACGCAGGGGCTTTCGGCCGGTGTCGTGGTGCTGGTGGGCGACGACCTGGAGGGCCGCTGGTCCGAGAACGCCCAGGACTCCCGGTACTACGGCGAGCTGGCCGAGGTCCCGGTGATCGAGCCCGGGGCCGAGAACGCACTCGAATGCATCGAAGAGGCGTTTCGGCTCTCCGAAGCCCACTCCCGCGTGGTGCTCGTCCGCCTGACCCCACCCCTCCTCGAAGGAGACCTGATGGGAGCCCCGGTCCCGCGCGAGTCCTGGGCCCGACCTCGCTCCGGTGCCGATCTGACCCACCGGGGCCGGCACCAGCAGGCGCGGCGCGTGACACGTGCCCTCTTCTCCTGGTCGACCGGGTCCCACCTCAACCGCCCCTGCGCCGGTGAGACAGGGGTTGGAGCGGCTGGTGGGGCTGCCCGGATCAGCACGGTCTACCCTCCGCCGTCGGGGATAGGGCCGGTGCCGCTCAGGGAGCTCGGTCGGCCCTTCGTCCAGGAGCACCGCCACCTGCGCCCCCCTCCCGACGCCGGCGTTCCCGAGACCTACCGCCGACGCGGGCGGCGGAGCACCCTCTGCCCCGGCTGCCCCTTCGGGCCGGCGATCGCACTCCTCAAAGACCGCGGGCTCGTACCGGTCTGCGACACCGGTTGTGCCCTCTTCGCGCTCGCACCCCCGTACGAACACGGGATCGCCGGATACGGTCTCGGTTCATCGATCGGCGTTGCCATGACCAGCACCGGGGTCGCCCTCTCCGGGGACTACGCCCTCCTTCACTCGGGGATGAACGCCCTTGTCGAGGCATACGCTACCGGCACCCCGCTTCTCGCCGTGGTGCTCCAGAACAGGTGCCTCGCCATGACCGGACACCAGGAGGCCCCCGATGTCGCACTCTTTTTGGACTGGGCGAGACCGGCCCTCGTCGAGGCCGACGACAACGAGGCCCTGGAGCGGGTACTCGTCCCCCCCGAACGACCGATGACCGTGATCATCCGGGGCAGGTGCCCCGAAGGAGCCCGTTATGGAACCGTGGAATATTGAGATCTGCGACGTGACGCTCAGGGACGGAGAGCAGACCCCTGGCGTCTCGTTCACCTGCGAGGAGAAGGCGTCGATTGCAGCCCTCCTCGACAGGATTGGTGTCGAGGTGATCGAGGCGGGGTTTCCCGCCGTCTCGACCTATGAGAAGGCCTGTGTCCGGGCCGTGACCGCCCTCGAGCTGGACGCCCGCGTCTGCTGCCTCGCCCGGGCGCGACGCGAGGACGTGGACGCCGCGCTCGAGACCGGTGTCGACATGGTCAGCATCTTCTTCGCGACCTCGGACCTGCACATTCTCCACAAGTACGGTCGCCCGCGAGAGGACGTCCTCGTCGAGGCGCTCGATGTCGTCGATTACGCCCACGACCATGGACTCCAGGTACGGTTCGCCGCGGAGGACGCCTCCAGGACCGACCCGGCATTCCTCGTGGAGATGTATCGGGCCGGGAGTGATCACGGAGCCGCCCTCGTCTCGTTCGCGGACACGGTCGGCTGCCTCACCCCGCTCGAGATGCACCGCGTGATGGCACGCCTCGTCCAGGAGAGCCCGGTGCCCCTCTGCGCGCACTGCCACAACGACCTGGGCATGGCGACCGCGAACACGATCGCCGCCGCCGAGGCGGGCGCCTTTCAGCTCCACACGACCGCGAACGGGATCGGGGAGCGGGCCGGGAACGCCCGGCTCGAGGAGGTGCTCGTGACCCTCAGGCTCAAGGGTGGGGTGGATCGCTACGACCTCACCCTCCTCCCCGAGCTCTCGGCACTCGTAGCGCGTTGCTCCGGGATCCCGGTCTCGAAGACACACCCGATCGTGGGCGAGCACGCCTTCGCCCACGAGAGCGGCATCCACATCGCGGCAATGCTGAAGGACCCCGACTGCTACGAGTATGTCCATCCTGCCCTGATCGGGACGAAGCGGCACTTCCACCTCGGCAAGCACACGGGGAGGAAAGCGCTCGAATACGTCGTCGGATCGCAGGGTTTTTCTCTCAACCCTGACCAGATCGGGCGTGTTCTCGCACTCGTCAAGGAACGGAGCGAGCAGAAGTGCTGCGTCACCCCGGAGGTGCTCATCGAGCTGATCCGGCAGGTCCAGGGTGCGGCCTGATGCCGACCCTCTCCGAACGAATCCTGGCCGCCCCCGCCGGGACCTGCGTCGACCGTCGGGTCGACCGGGCCTTCGTCCACGACGGGACGGGGGTGCTCACCCTCGGGACGTTCCGGACGATCGGACGACCCCTCGCCACCCCGGAGCGCCTCTCGGTCCTCTTCGACCACCTGGCGCCGGCGAACACCTCGGTAACGGCCGACCTCCAGGCCGATCTGCGCCGGTTCGCGACCGAGCACGGACTCTTCTTCACGGACGTGGGGGAGGGGATCTGCCACCAGCTGATGGGAGAGGGGCACGTACTCCCCGGCGAGGTGGTGATCGGCGCCGACTCCCACACCTGCACCCTCGGGGCGTTCGGCGCGTTCGCCACCGGTGTCGGGGCGACCGACATGGCCGCGATCTGGGCGACCGGCGAGACCTGGCTTCGGGTGCCCGAGACAGTACGGATCGACCTCCAGGGCAGGTTCGAGGGTGCGACCGAGGCAAAGGACCTCGCGCTCACCTACGTCGGCCGGCTCGGGATGGACGGGGCGACCTACCGTGCACTCGAGTTCGTCGGCGAGGGGACGATGGCGCTCTCGATCGCCGGCCGGATGACCTGCGCCAACCTGGCGATCGAGGCGGGCGCGAAGGCGGGGCTCTTCTATGCCGACGAGGTGACACGCCGCTACCTCGCCGCCTTCGGCCACGAGGTCGCCTGCCAGCAGCCCGATGAGGGGGAGTACGCCCAGGAGCTCGCGATCGACCTCGGTGACGTCGAGCCGGTCGTGGCGCTCCCCGGACGGGTCGACGCTGTCCGGCCCGTCGCAACGCTCGAGGAGACCCCGGTCGACCAGGTCTTTGTCGGCACCTGCACCAACGGGCGGTTCGAGGACCTGGAGCGGCTCGCCGCCCACCTCCGGGGCCGGCGGGTCCGAGTCCGGACGGTCGTGGTCCCGGCGTCGCGTCGCACCCTCCTGGAAGCGGTCCGCGCCGGTGTGGTCGAACGCCTCCTCGAGTCCGGCTGCACGATCGGACCGCCGGGTTGCGGGCCGTGCCTCGGCACCCACCTCGGCGTGATCGGCGAGGGAGAGGTCTGCCTCTCGACCGCGAACCGGAACTTCAAGAACCGCATGGGCGTCGGGGGAGAGATCTACCTCGGCTCGGTCGCCACCGCGGCCGCCACCGCCCTCGCCGGCGTGATCAGGTCACCAGAGGTGCCGTCATGAAGCTCCGGGGGCGGGCGGTACTGCTCCCCGCCGATGTGGATACGGACCAGATCATCGCCGGTCGGTACCTGCGAACCCGGGACCCCTCGACATGGGCCGCTCACGCCTTCGAGGACCTGGACCCCACTCTCGCCGCCCGGCTCGCCGGCTCGGTGCTGGTCGCGGGAGCGAACTTCGGCTGCGGCTCGTCACGTGAACAGGCCGCCCGCGCGCTCCGCGACGCCGGTGTGGTGGCGGTGATCGCCCCCACCTTCGCCCGGATCTTCTTCCGGAACGCCGTCAACCTCGGTCTCCCTGTGGGCGAGGCGGCCCTCGACTGTGTCGACGGAGAGACGGTCGAGCTCGACCTGGAAGCAGGCACCGCTCGTGCCGAAAGCCGCACCCCGGTCGCGTGCCGGCCCCTATCGCCCCGGATGCAGGAGATCCTGGAGGCGGGCGGGCTCGTCGAGCTCCTGCGGAGACAGGTGTGATCCCCGAGTACCGGGAGGTCGGGGTCGCCGCCTCCCGGCCCTGCGGGGAACAGGTCTACCACCTGACCCGGTACCTGCTCCGCCCGGTGGGCGACTCCTACGACCTGCTCCGGGTCGAGCCCGAACCAGAAGGTATGGGCCTGGTCCGCCCCATCCGTAACGAGGCCCTCGTCCTCCCCGCCGCCGAGGTGGCGGTACACCCCGACCGGGTCAACCTCGCCGACCAGGCTTGCCTGGTCCGGATCGCCCGCGAGACCGGCCGACGATGCACGGTCTTCATCGGGCGCGACGAACACGTCACATTCGTCCTCGACCCCGACGATGAGGTGGTGCAGACCGTCCACGTCCACGACATCGAGCCCCCGACTCCAAGCCTGGCAGCCATCTGCGTCGACCTCGAGGCGGCCGGCCTTTCCGGCGAGCTCGGGCTGGCCCTCGAGTACCACGTCCGGGACATCCGGTCCCTCGGGGCTGGGGCCTTCCCCTGCCGCGCCTCCGGGCTCGCCCGCTCGCTCGACCGCGACGGGCCGCCGATGGCTGGAGAACGGATCGCGTGCTGCCAGACCGGGCGCGAGCTCCTGAGAGGGACGTACCGCATCGAGGCCGAGACGGTCGAGACCTGCCCGTGCACCACCATCGAGGCAGGCCCGTTCATCACCCGGTGCTGCCGATCCGAGAGAACGGGGCTGCAGGTCATCAACGGCCATATCGGGTTCGTGGTGCACTGGGGTGCGACGCCGCTCGTGGTCCTGGACGCGCTCCGGGCCCTATCGGCCGCACTGAAGGAGGGCCGGTGACCCGGATCGCGGTGGTCGAGGGCGACGGCATCGGTCGCGAGGTTGTCCCGATAGCGGCCCGGGCGCTCTGTACGCTCCGACCGGACTGGGTCCAGGTGCCGGTGGAGCTCGGCCTCGAACGCTGGCGCCGGACCGGTACGGCGCTTGACGAGAAGGACCTCGAGGTCCTCCGGTCGACCGACGCGGTCCTCTTCGGGGCGGTCCAATCTGCTCCGAACGGGGAGTACCCGAGTGTCGTCCTCGCCCTCCGCCGGGCACTCGGCCTCTATGCGAACATCCGCCCGGTGCGGGGCAAAGGTGCCGACCTTGTCATCGTCCGGGAGAACTCCGAGGGGCTCTATGCCGGGCGGGAGCGGATAGAACCCGACCGCGCCTGTACCGAGAGGGTGATCACTCGGGCTGGAACCGAGCGAATCACCCGCCTCGCGTGCCGGCTCACCGCCGGGCGACGCCACCTTACCATCGGTCACAAGGCGAACGTCCTGGCAGCCGACCGGTTCTTCCTCCGGGTAGCGCGGGAGGTCGCCATCGATGAAGGGATCGTCGCCGACGACGCCTTGATCGATGCACTCTGCCTGGACGTGCTGCGCCGGCCCGGTCGTTATGACGTGGTCCTTGTCGAGAACATGTTCGGGGACATCCTCTCGGACGTAGCAGCCTTCCACGCGGGCGGCCTCGGGATGCTTCCGAGCGCGAACCTGGGGGACCGGTACGCCCTCTTCGAGCCCGTCCACGGTTCCGCCCCGGACATTGCGGGCCAGGGGATCGCGAATCCGACGGCCGCCCTCCTCTCTACGGCCATGCTCCTCGATCATCTCGGGGAGACCGACGCCGCCCGGCGCCTCCAGTCGGCGGTTGGGACGGTGCTCTCCGGGGGCAAACGGACGCCGGATCTCGGTGGGACGGCAACGACGCGGCAGTTCGGGGACGCGGTTGTCGCGGAACTCGAAAAAGGAGAGTGAATCAGGGCCGCCGGGCGACGACCCCGAAGGCGATCAGGGCAAGGCAGAGACCGGCCAGCGGAAAGACCGAGAGCCCGGACCGGGTCGCGGTCGGCGCCGCCGTCGTCGAAACGGCGCTCGTCGGCGACGAGGTCTCATTCGATGGGGTCGCCTCGAAGGTGGCGACCGTCGTCTCAGGTGCGGACGCGACCGTCACCGGGAACCGGGTGATCACCCCGTTCTGGTCAAGGACCGTGACACGGTACTCGCCGGGTCCCGGGATCGCGACGAGCCGGGTGAACGAACCGGACGCATCGGTCCGGACGTACTCGGGTTCGTGAGTGAAGTTCCCGGGGCCGGTCACCGAGATCCCGATCGAGGCGCTCTTCTTGCCGGGGGCCGTCCCGGAGACGGAAAGGTTCGTCGTGTCGGTCTGTGTCGACGGAGAGGTGACGGTCACCTCGCCCGAGCGGTCGACGAGGGTGACGGGACGGGCCGTCACCGAGGCGGTCCCGTAGACGGATGGGTCCCGCTGCCGCTCGAGCTCGACCTTGTAGTCGCCCCTTCCCAGGTCCGTCGTCTGGAATACGACAGAGAACGTCCGGTCCGGCTGGACCACGACCGGCGTGCGGGCGCGTTCCTCCATTCCCTGGTAGAGAATGACGTCGGTCGTGAACCCGACCGGGAGGGTCGACGTCCCGTTCACAACGATCGGGTCTCCGACGGGGAGAGTCCGCGGCACGTCGATGGTCGCGATATAGGCGGTGGCGCCCGCGGTCAGCAGCGAGGCGAGGCAGAGAAGGAGAAGCAGTCGTCGTATCATCGTATCGGCTCCAGGAGGCCCCGATCGTGGCGGGGCACGGACGCAACATTTCTATTACACCGGGACGTATTAAACGGTTCACGTTCATGAGAGAGGAGAAACCGCTCGCGACCTGGACCGGGACGGACCGCCTCGGAGACAGGGTCGTCCCAACCCTGACCGTCATCATCAAGACGCCGGGGTGCTCCTGGCGCCGTTGCCGGATGTGCTCGTACAGCCACGAGCAGCACGGACGGATCGAGGACGCGGAGGCGCTGGTCCGGGCCCAGCTCGCCTGGGTCCGTCGAGAGTATGCCGGGCGGGACTTCGAGTTCGTCAAGGTCTTCAGTTCCGGGAGCCTCTTCGACCCGAACGAGGTCCCGCCCGCCGCTCTCGACGCGATCGCGGAGACCTTCCGTGGAAAGACTCTCCTTGCCGAGACGCGGCCCGAGTTCGTCGGCCGCGAGCGGGTGGAGGAGGTCTGCGCCATCCTCGACGACGGGACGGTGGACCGGCCGCTGTATATCGCCGTCGGGCTCGAGACGACGAACGACCGTGTGCGCGATAAGTCGATCGACAAGGGGTTCTCGTACGCGGTCTTCCTCCATGCGGCGCGCGAGGCGCATGCAGCCGGCGCCGGCGTCAAGGCCTACCTCCTCCACAAGCCGCTCTTCCTGACCGAGGCTGAGGCGCTCGGGGACATGCAGCGCTCCATCGCCGATGTCGCCCCCCATGCGGACCTGGTCTCGATGAACCCGTGCACGGTACAGCGGAGGACCGAACTCGAGCGGTACTGGCAGCGGCGAGCCTACCGCCCGCCCTATCTCTGGTCGGTCGTGAAGATCCTGCTCGAGGCCGAACCGCACGTCACGGCGGACCCCCTCGGCGGCGGACGGCACCGGGGACCGCACAACTGCGGTGAGTGCGACCACGAGCTGGTGGACGCGATCCGCGACTACTCCCTCACCGCGGACCGATCCCGCCTCGTCGAGGCATTCGCGCTCCCCTGCGACTGCAAAAGAGAGTGGGAGTTCGTGCTCGAGAACGAGCGCCCATACAGCATGCCGCTCACCCGGTAACGGGGGCCTCTTCATGCCCGAGGCACCGGGCGAGCAGGGGCAGGAAGGTGCCGGCGTCCGAGACGATCCCGATCGCCTGCATCGTACCCCGGTCCATCAGTTTCGTCACGGACGCCGGGTTGATATCGACGCAGATCGTCTTGACATCGGCGGGAAGACAGTTGCCGACCGCGATCGAGTGGAGGAGTGTCCCGACCATCAGGACCATGCTGCACCCCCGGAGGTGCTCGCGGATCGCGTCCTGTGCAACCACCATGTCGGTGATAACGTCGGGGAGGGGGCCATCGTCACGCAGGGAGCCGGCGAGGACGAACGGCGCGCCTCGTCTGACGCACTCATACATGACCCCGCTCGTCACGACACCCGACTCCACCGCCTTCTGGATCGATCCGGCGCGCAGCACCTCGGCGATCGCGTAGAGGTGGTTCCGGTGGCCGTGCGCGGTCGGTTTCCCGGTCGAGAGGTCCATGCCGAGCGAGGTGCCGTAGAGGCTGTTCTCGATATCGTGCGTCGCAAGAGCGTTACCGGCGAAGATCACGTCGACAAAACCCTCGCGCACGAGCCAGGCGAGCGCTGGGGCTGCCCCGGTGTGGACGATCGCCGGGCCGCCGACGAGTCCGATGCGCCCACCTGCCCGCTTCAGCTCGACCATCTCGTGTGCGATCTGCCGGATCAGGGTCTCGCTCGGCCGCTCTGAGGAGACCGTTCCGTGCATGAACTCGAAGGTCGTCGTCTCACGCGGGCGCTCGGGGGGCCGGACCAGGACCCCCTCTTCGCCGACGACGACCAGCTCACCCCGCTTCAGTTTCGAGAGCGGGACGCACCGCGCGACCCGCGCATTGGGATCGACGGTGACCAGGCAGTCCATCTCAATGTCCTCGACCGGGAGCCACTCCCCGCGCCACTTCACCGAGGTCGGGTAGTTGGTGGTGGTGTAGAAACCCCTGGGGATCACCCGGTCCTCCTCCGCAGGGACGAGCCGGACGTCCTCGACCGATGCCTGGCGGGCCCCGAGACGATGGAGGTCGGAGAGGATCTCCCCGAGACGGAGTTCATTCTCAGCCGAGACGAGCAGGCGCGCGTACGTCGGGTCCGTCTTGTGCTTGCCCACGTCGAAGACCAGGATCTCGAACGACCCTCCCCGGTCCATGATCCGGTCGAAGACCTGGGTCATGATCCCCGAGTCGATGATGTGGCCCTCGAGCTCGATCTCCCTCGCGGTCTGCATAGGCTGTACTATCTCTCGGCGGCTGTTATCCCTTTTTCGGTGATCGACGCCCGGATAGGGCCAGAATTAGTTTCCGGCAAGATGGCGCTCCGCGGCGGCAAGGGCGGCCCTGGTGTTGACGTTGTGGCAGAGTGATGGGTCGTCAATCCGAAGCCGGCACTCCTCCTGGGCGGCTCCCATTCGTCCGGCATGGAGGACGTTGATCCCGGAGGGGGCCGCCCACCGTCCGTCGACCAGCTCGACGTATGGTCCAGCGTCGGCCCCGTCGACGACCGGAACCCAGACCGAGAGGGCGGGGCACGTCTGGTCGTGGTAGGCCTGGACGACCTGCTCGATGAGTGGTGCGGAGATGCAGGGGAGGTCCGCTGCGACGGTGAGGACCGGTTCGTCGAGCCCGAGAAGAGCGACCGCTTCGGACAGGTCCTCGACGTAGCCAACGCCGGCGGTACAGATGCAGAGGATGTCGTGCGCCCGGCACCAGTTCTGGGTGTACGGCGTCCGCGGCGAGGCGACGACCACGGGTTCGACCCCGGCTTTGACGAGGGCGTCTGCCACTCGCTCGATCAGGGGTAGACCATTGCAGAGCGCGAGCGGCTTCTCCCCCACGCCAAAGCGGGTGCCGCGGCCCCCGGCCAGGATCAGGCCAAGCATGCCTCGAGCCCCTCGAGGAGACGGCGGTTCTCATCACGCGTCCGGACGGCGACCCTGATATGCCCGGGCATTCCGAACGAGGCACAGTCCCTGATCCGGATGTGACGGGCTGCAAGCGCCGTTGAGAGCGCCGGCACGGGCACGGGGCTCTCGGCGCAGATGAAGTTCGCCGCTGCCGGCATGGGAACGAAGCCGAGCGCCACCAGCCCGTCCTGCAGCAGGGCTCGTTCGAGGCGGATCCGCTCCCTCGACCCCTCCAGGGCTGCATACTCCCGCAGGGCGGCGAGACCGAACTCCTCGGCAAAGGCATTCACCGACCAGGGAGCGCGGCACCGTTCGCACCGGTCGACGAGGTCGGGGGAACCGAAACCGAAGCCGATCCGGATCCCTGGAACGGCGAAGGCCTTGGTCATCGACCGGAGAACGAAGACGCGGTCGTCCCCGGAGTCGATCATCGACGCACTGGGGTCCGCGAGCTCGATGAAGGCCTCGTCGACAAAGAGACGCCCGTCCTCCGGCAGCCCGTCGAGCACCTTCACCACCTCGTCGCGTGGGAGGAGCGCTCCGGTCGGGTTGTTGGGATTGCAGAGGAACCGGACGGCTGCGCGCGAGGGGTCATCGGTCACGCTCGCGCCGGCGAGCGCGGCGGCGACGCGGTAGTCGCCGAAGGTCGACCGGTCGATCAGCACCCGGTCCCCCGGGCCGAGCGCTGCCTGGCAGAAGGACCGGATCACCTCGACCGATCCATTCCCAACCGCGACCTCGTCTTCACGCCTACCGAATGCGCGCGCGATCGCCTGCTTCAGGGCGGGATACCGGTCGTCGGGGTAGTGCTCGAGGCAGGCGGAGGTCGGGGTCCAGGGGACGCTCGGCGCAAAGGGGTTGAGATTCGCCGAGAAGTCGAGCCAGCCCTCATCGTGCTGCTCGGCCCGTGCGAGTCCGCCGTGCACGGCGCGCGGGGGGATCGGTCGGTGCATTGGAGGTACCTGTTGTCCTTTATCGCTCTTGCAGGTTTTGAGGGCGACCGCGCGCCGCGTACTGCCGCTCGCGATTGTGAGACCGAACCCATACTACCGCTGATTCCCGGCAGGAGACCAAAAATCCGACGGATCGGGTCATTTCTGTTCGATAGAAATAGAAATGAATATATAACAATATAATCAACAATCAAAAGTCAGCCGGTCAGACGCTAAGTCGCCACTGGTCAGACAAAAGACTGACATGAGTCAGTCAGAAGTCATACATTCCCGATTACAATGAAACGAATCACCATACGATTGCCCGAGCAACAGATTGACCTGCTCGAACAGATGGTCGAAGAGGGCGATTTTCCGACCGTCTCAGAGGCAGTACGCGATGCAGTGCGGGGGCTGATCGAGCGCCGGGGCAATCGTATGCAGCGGGACAAGGACCAGGTATCATTTAAACTGTAGGGGTTTCGATGCAGACGATAATAAACGAAGCGCTCAAGAACGCGGAGATCGAGCGCGAGATGCTGAAGGGGATCATCAACGAGGAGGACTTCAACGGTCAGCCCCGTATCGTGATCGTCGGGTGTGGCGGCGCCGGGAACAACACGATCAACCGGCTCCACCATATGCAGGTCACCGGCGCCGAGACGATCGCCGTGAACACCGACAAGCAGCACCTCGACATGATCCAGGCCGATAAGCGGATCCTGATCGGCAAGTCCCTGACCAAGGGGCTCGGAGCCGGCGGGTATCCGGATATCGGTAAGCGCGCGGCCGAGATGGCCCGATCGACCCTCGAGAGCGTGCTCGAGAACGTCGACCTCTGCTTCGTCACCGCCGGCATGGGCGGCGGCACGGGCACGGGCGCCGCGCCCGTCGTCGCACAGATCGCAAAAGACCAGGGTGCGATCGTTGTCGGCATGGTCTCGTATCCGTTCCAGGTCGAGAAGGCGCGCCTCCTCCGGGCAGAGGAGGGGCTCGAAGCGCTGAGCCAGTCCGCGGATTCCGTGATCGTGCTGGACAACAACCGGCTGAAGTCCTACGTCCCGAACCTCCCGCTGGGCCAGGCATTCTCGGTCATGGACCAGCTGATTGCCGAGACAGTCAAGGGGATCAGCGAGACGATCACCGAGCCCTCACTGATCAACATCGACTACGCCGACGTCCGGGCGATCATGAAGAAGGGCGGCGTCGCCGTGATGCTCGTCGGAGAGACCAAGCAGCAGAACAAGGCCGAGACCGTGGTCCGTGAGTGCCTCTCAAACCCCATGCTCGACATCGACTACCACGGCGCCACCGGCGCGCTGATCCACATCACGGGCGGGAGCGACCTGACCCTGCAGGAGGCAGAGGCGATCGCGAGCGAGCTCACGTACGAGCTCGACCCGCACGCCGACGTGATCTGGGGTGCACGGATCAAGAGCGAGTTTGAAGGACGGGTCCGCGTCATGGCGATCATGACCGGCGTCCGGTCGGCCCAGATCCTGGGCAACCAGAACCCCTCGGCCAGACCGAACCCCCCGATGCCGCAGAAGACCGGGACGAAGCTCGGGAACGTTTTCGATGGTCGTTCAGGTTCCTATACGAAGAGCGGCGGCAGCCAGATCGATATCATAATGTAACCCACCTTTTTTTTATCCGCGCAGAAGCGCGACCTTCTCGCCCACCTCGACGCCGATTCGCATGGCGATCGGTCGGCACTTGGCGGCAAGGAGGTGTGCGATCGGCGGAAGACCTGAGTACTCGGTGAGCGACTCGTAGTTCGCCATCCCCTTCGCGATGATCAGGTCGGCCCGGTCGATCGCATCCCCCAGTTCGGGGGGGATCCGGTCGAGGGGGACACCCATCTCGGACCCGCCGCCGGTCGTCGTGAGCAGGTCGGCGACCAGGTCGATCCCGAGGGCTCGGGCGTCATCCAGCGTCGCGTCGTTCAGCACCGGCCCGTCGCGGACAGCGACGGTCACCCGTGAACCGCGTCCGACCAGGTGCCCGATAAGGAGCCGGTCGAGCACGATCTCCCCGCAGTTGTCGGTGATGTAGACCACGCGCCCGAGCAGGCTCTCAATCTCGTCGCAGTGGTCGATCGCGAGCCCCCGGGCGAACTCCTCGTCAAAGAAGGCGAGGAAGTCGTCGGCGATCCGGTGGCCCTTGACGCCGTGGTCGAAGGTGTTCCCGATGATCGAGGCGATAACGTAGTCCCGGAACGTCACGAGGCGCGGGCCCACCACCCGGCATGCATCCCGGACGACGGTCGAGCTCTCCTCCTTGACCCCCGCATACGGGTCACGAACTCCGAGCAGCCCGGCGGCCAACCGGTGAAGATCCGAGGCGATGACCGGCTGCGGCACCATCAGGTCCCGGAACTCGCCAAGACGCCGACTGCAGGCTGCGATGACGACATCCGCGTCCCCGGGTCGACCGGCAAGGACACAGGTGTTCTGGATTCGCGAGATCAGGCAGTCAGCGCATTCGGAACTCACCGTCATACCGGTAGTGTCGATCCGTCTGAAAGAAAAAGGATGGGGCCACTGCGATTTGAACGCAGGTCAGAAGACCCCCAGTCTCCTAGGATGGCCAGGCTACCCTATGGCCCCACGACCTACACTATTTGTCAAAAGACCATATCTACCTTCGCATCCGCAGTCGAGGGGTCGAAGAGTCAGGGGCCCGAGCCGACCCGTTTCCCTTAATCACCCCAATTATGGGTAATTACAGGGAACAAACGAGAATCCTCCGCATATATGACTCGAAAGCAATAAATAGACTTTGAACCCTGTACACTCTATTCTCTCTGACGGCTGGCAACGAAGGCAGATATTATGTTGAAGGAGCGGATTTCTGAGTTTGTGAAGGAGGTCAGCGCCATCGAAGGGGTCGATGGGTGCGCACTGATCTCGAAGGACGGCATCATGATCGGGAAGGCATTTCCCCGGGAGATCTCCGAGAAGTGGTTCTCCGCGATGAGCGCCTCCGTCCTTGCATCGGCGGAGTCTGCAGCCAGCATCATCGGGAACACGCCGCCGGTTCATATCAGGATCGACGCCCCCGACGGGCGGATCCTGATCCACGACGCTGGAGAGAAGCTGCTCGTGGTGGCGGTGCTCTTCCGAGCGGTTGATCCAGAACCGATCGCCGAACAGATCGAGGCTGTGGCCCGAAGGATCGGAGAGGAACTCTGATGTATACCATCATGGTCGTGGACGACTCCGCCTTCATCGTCGATGTCTTTGTCACGATGCTCGAACGAGGGGGGTATAAGACGATCGCCACCTATGGCGGCCAGGAGTGCCTCGATGTGCTGAAGACCGAGCGTCCCGACCTGATCCTGCTCGACATCATGATGGAGCCGATGGACGGGCGCGAGACCCTGGAACGAATCAAGACGAACCCCGAGAGCAAGGACATCCCGGTGATGATGCTGACGGCCAAGCAGCTCACGCCGGACGAGGCCCAGGAGTACGCGATCTATGTCGAGGACTATGTCCTCAAGCCGATCACCCACCGGGAGCTCTACGATGTGATCGAGCACATCCTGAACCGGCGCGCCCGAATCCGCCAGGATGTCGAGATGGCCAACGCCGCCGGGATCGACCAGAAGACGATCGACGAGTACGCCCGCCTCTCCAAGAGCATAGAGGTGAACCGCCGACTCATGTCGATCCTGGAGTCGACCTACAACATCTCGGACACAAAGGCCAAGGTGGGCGAGGAGATCGCCCGGGCGATCCGCTCCATGAACATGAACATCGAGTTCCAGGAGGATCGCCTCAGGGAACTGCGCGACCAGATGAAAGTCGGCAATTGAGATCGGGGGAACAACCCCCCGCGACATCGCCCCGGCGCCCCCCTGCGACACAGCATCCTCATCAGGCGGTCGGGGCGCGCGCGGTCGGGTGCGCGAGATCCGAGATCCGGACAGGATCCGCGCGGGGCCCAATTCGAGCCCATAACCTTAAAAATCCGACCCACGGCCGGAATTCTGTCGGGCGGCCGGACAGGGCGGCATAAAAAGTCCTTTACGAACTTTTATATCCTTTTATCCCCTTTTATTAATGCTGTGTCGCAGGGAAGGATGGGTTCGTAGCTCAGTTTGGCAGAGCGCCTGGCTTTTAACCAGGTGGTCGGGGGTTCAAATCCCTCCGGGCCCGTTTCCACCGTAGCGACTCTGGTTTTCGAGCGGCGATGCAGACTGAACACGTACACGTCCCAGGCGGGAGGGGCAGATGAGCATCAGGATTAATGTACTGGACCATGTCATGGTCCCCGATCATCAGGTGATGAACGAGGAAGAGGTGCAGGAGCTCCTTGCGCGGTATTCCATCACCTTCGACCAGTTACCCAAGATCTTTCATGACGACCCGGGCGTGCGCCAGGTCAACGGAAAGGTCGGCGATGTGATCCGGATCGTCCGGCAGAGCCAGACCGCGGGGATCGCGGAGGCGTATCGGCTGGTCGTCAGGCGACCTAAGAAATAATTCGGGGGCTGATTCTCTGTTAGACCGTAGCATACTCTCACGAGCTTACTTCTCTCATGAACACGTGGCCCGGCACCAGCTGGACTCGTTCAACCATTTCCTCGAGCACAACCTCCAGAAGGTCGTGAATGAGCAGCGGGTGATCGAGACCGACATCGAGCACCGTGGCAAGTCGAACGAGCCGGTCTCGGTCGAGCTTGGTGAGATCAGGGTGATGAAGCCCCTGGTCCGCGAGGCCGACGGCTCCCAGGGCGACCTCTTTCCGAGCGAGGCGCGCCTTCGAAACCTGACCTACGCGGCCCCGATGCAGCTGGACATGACCCTCGTCCAGGGCGGTGAACGTCACGAGCCCGTTGTCACCACGATCGGCCTGTTGCCGATCATGATCGGTTCGAAGGCCTGCAACCTCTACGGGATGAGCGACGACGAGCGGGTCAGCCACGGCGAAGACCCGCTCGATCCCGGTGGATTCTTCGTTGTGAACGGGACCGAACGGGTCCTGATGACCCTGGAGGACCTCGCCTCCAACAAGATCATGACCGAGTTCACGGAGCGGTACAACGAGCGGATCTACGTCGCGAAGGTCTTCTCGCAGTACCGCGGGTACCGTGCCCTGGTCGTGGTGGAGCGGAACAAGAAGAACCTTCTCGAGGTCTCGTTTCCCTCGGTCGCCGGCCACCTCAAGTTCGTGGACCTGATGCGGGCACTGGGCCTCGACTCGGACCACGCGGTCGTCGAGGCCGTCTCGACCGATGAGGACATCCTCACATTCATGATGCAGAACCTCGAGGAGTCCTCGTGCGACTCGGTCGAGGGCGGGATCATGTACGTCGGGAAGAAGCTTGCTCCGAACCAGACACGCGACTACCAGCGCAAGCGCGCCGAGTTCGTGCTGGACAATTACCTCTTACCGCACCTCAACTATCTGATGCCGGTCGGTATGAACGATACCGACCCGGGATACCAGGCTGCGACCCACGGCGTCCGGTTGGCGAAGGCCCACTTCCTCGGGCGGATGGCTGAGGCCTGCTTCGACCTGGTGCTCGACAAGCGTCGGATCGATGACAAGGACCACTACTCCAATAAGCGGCTCAAGCTCGCAGGAGACCTGATGGAGGACCTCTTCCGGATCTCACTCAACCGCCTGACCCGTGACGTGAAGTACCAGCTCGAGCGCGCATCGATGCGACACCGCGACCTCTCTATCGGGACCGCCGTCCGGGCGGACGTCCTGACCGAGCGGCTCCTCCACCCGCTCGCGACCGGGAACTGGGTCGGCGGACGCACCGGCGTCTCGCAGCTCCTCGACCGGGTCGACCACATGGCCGTGCTGTCGCACCTTCGCCGCGTGATCTCCCCGCTCTCGCGCTCGCAGCCCCACTTCGAGGCGCGTGACCTGCACCCGACCCAGTGGGGCCGGATCTGTCCGAGCGAGACCCCGGAAGGACCGAACTGTGGCCTGGTGAAGAACTTCGCCCAGATGGTCGAGATCTCGAAAGGGGTCACGAATGAGGACGAGGTTTTGAGCATGCTCTACTCCATGGGAGTCGAGGGGCTCAAAGGGGAGGCAATCCGATGAAGCGTTCGCGCGTCTTCGTCGACGGCGCCCTGATCGGGCTCGTCGAGGACCCGGCAAGTCTGGTCCAGGAGATCCGCCGGCTCCGCCGGAGCAGCGGCGTCTCGACCGAGATCAACGCCTCGTACAAGCCGTACAACGGGGACGTCATCATCCACACCGACCGTGGAAGGGCACGCCGCCCCCTGATCGTGATCGAGAACGGCCGACCCCTGCTGACGAACGAGGAGCTCGCCCGGCTCCAGCAGCACGAGATCGACTTCAACAACTTGGTCGAGCGCGGCTTCATCGAGTTCATCGACGCGGAGGAGGAGGAGGACCTCCTGATCGCGATCAACGAGTCCGATCTGACGCCGGCCCACACTCACCTCGAGATCGATCCAGCCCTCATCCTCGGGCTCGGAGCGGCCCACGTGCCGTTCCCCGAACACAACGCATCTCCCCGTGTCACGATGGGCGCCGGGATGGTCAAGCAGGCCCTCGGGTTCGGCTCGGCGAACATGAAGCTGCGCCCCGACACGCGGGGCCACCTCCTCCACTACGTGCAGAAGCCACTCGTCCGGACACAGACCAACGAGCTGATCGGCTCGGACGACCGGCCGGCCGGCCAGAACTTCACGGTGGCGATCCTCTCGTATGAAGGTTTCAATATCGAGGACGCCCTCATCTTCAACCGCGCCTCGATCGACCGTGGGCTCGGTCGGTCTCACTTCTTCCGCACCTACGAGGGCGAGGAGCGCCGCTACCCCGGTGGCCAGGTCGACCGGATCGAGATCCCCGACTCCGAGGTGACCGGCGCGCACGGCGAGGAGTTCTACAAGAACCTCGACGACGACGGCGTCATCAACCCCGAGACGATCGTGGGGGAGAAGGACGTCCTGATCGGCAAGACCTCCCCGCCCCGGTTCCTCGAGGAGCCGACCTCCGACCTGATCACGGTCGAGAAGCGACGCGATACCTCGGTCACGATGCGCTCGAACGAGCACGGTATCGTCGACACGGTGATCATCACCGAGGGCGAGAACTCGTCCCGTCTCGTAAAGGTCAGGACGCGCGACCTGCGTATCCCCGAGGTCGGCGACAAGTTCGCCTCCAGGCACGGGCAGAAGGGTGTCGTCGGCCTGATCACGGCCCCCGAGGACATGCCGTTCACCGAGATGGGCATGGTCCCCGACCTGGTGATCAACCCGCACGCGATCCCGTCCCGGATGACGATCGGGCACATGCTCGAGATGATCGGCGGCAAGGTCGGCTCCCTCGAGGGGCGACGCATCGACGCGACGGCCTTCTCGGGCGAACGAGAGGCGGACCTGCGAAGCGCCCTGATGGAGTTCGGCTTTGCGTCCAACGGGCGCGAGGTGATGTACGACGGGATCACCGGCAAGCCGTTCACCGCGGACATCTACGTCGGGGTCATCTACTACCAGAAGCTGTATCACATGGTCTCGTCCAAGATGCACGCCCGGTCACGCGGCCCCGTGCAGGTGCTGACCCGCCAGCCGACCGAGGGGCGTGCCCGCGAGGGCGGTCTCCGGTTCGGCGAGATGGAGCGCGACGTGATGATCGGCCACGGGGCCGCGATGGCCCTGAAGGAGCGGCTGCTCGACGAGTCCGACAAGGTCCAACAGTACGTCTGCGCCAAGTGCGGCATGGTCGCCATGCTCGACCGGAAGCGGAATACGACCCGCTGCCTCGTCTGCGGTGCCGAGACCGACATCTACCTCGTCGAGATGAGCTACGCGTTCAAGCTCCTGCTCGACGAGATGAAGAGCATGGGGATCGCCCCGAGGATGGTCCTCGAGGACCAGGTGTAACACTTACATGCCGAGTCCAAAACGTATCGGAAAGATCAAGTTCGGTCTCCTCTCCCCGAAGGAGATCCGGACCATGTCCGTTCGGAAGATCATCTGGGCGGACACCTACGACGACGACGGGTTTCCCTACCCCCAGGGCCTGATGGACCTCGCGCTCGGGGTGATCGACCCCGGGCTGCGCTGCAAGACCTGCGACCAGAAGGCGGCGGACTGCCCGGGCCACTTCGGCCACATCGAGCTCGCCAAGCCCGTCATCCATGTCGGGTACACCCGCCTGATCCGGAAGCTCCTCCGGGTCACCTGCCGCGCCTGCGGCCGGCTCCTCCTCTCGCCCGATGAGATCCAGAAGGTCTCCATCATAGCGGAGGATGAGCTCGGCGGTGACTTCCTGACCGAGAAGGACATTAAGAAGGAGCGGTCCTGCCCCCACTGCGGGGAGCAGCAGCTGAAGGTGAACTTCGAGAAGCCGACAACCTTCTCCGAGGTCCTGCTCGAGGACGGCAAGAAGAACGAGCACAAGCTGACACCGGCCGACATCCGCGCCCGGCTCGAACGGATCCCCGACTCGGACCTGCGCCTGCTTGGGATCAACCCCGACGTCGCCCGGCCCGAATGGACGATCCTGACCGTGCTGCCCGTACCGCCGGTCACGATGCGCCCCTCGATCATCCTCGAGAACGGCCAGCGCTCCGAGGACGACCTGACCCATAAGCTGGTCGACATCATCCGGATCAACCAGCGGTTCAAGGAGAACCAGGACGCAGGGGCGCCCCAGCTGATCATCGAGGACCTCTGGGAACTGCTCCAGTACCACGTCACCACCTACCTGGACAACGAGGTCGCGGGTTGCCCGCCGGCGCGCCACCGCTCGGGTCGGCCCCTGAAGACGCTCTCGCAGCGTCTGAAGGGCAAGGACGGGCGGTTCCGGGGTTCACTCTCGGGTAAGCGTGTCAACTTCTCTGCCCGTACCGTCATCTCGCCGAACCCGAACCTCTCGGTGACCGAGGTCGGCGTCCCGCTCTCGATCGCGGTCGAGATGACCGTGCCCGTGCGGGTAACCTCACACAACCTCGAGGAGATGCGCGCCCTGGTCCTCCGCGGCCCCGAGCGCAGGAGCCTCAAGGACCCGTGCGGTGCGAACTACGTGATCCGGCCGGACAATCGGCGCCTGCGCCTCGGGGGCGACAACCTCGAGACGATCGCCGAGTCACTGGAACCCGGGTACACGGTGGAGCGGCAGCTGCGCGACGGCGACATCGTCCTCTTCAACCGGCAGCCGTCCCTTCACCGGATGTCGATCATGGCCCACCGGATCAAGGTGATGGACGGGAAGACCTTCCGGCTGAACCCCGCGGTCTGCCCGCCGTACAACGCCGACTTCGACGGGGACGAGATGAACCTCCACGTCCCGCAGACCGAGGAGGCGCGCGCCGAAGCGGCGATCCTGGTCGCGGTCCAGGAGAACATCCTCTCGCCCCGGTTCGGTGGCCCGATCATCGGCGGCATTCACGACCATATCTCGGGGATCTTCATGCTAACCCACGACCTGCGGTGGTTCACCAAGTCCGAGGTCATCTACCTCCTCAAGTTCTTCGATTTCGACCACCTGCCCGAGCCCGGCAGGACCGAGGAGGACGGCACCCCGAAGTGGTCCAACAAACAGGTCTTCTCGATGATCCTGCCGGACGGCCTGAACATGGTCTTCCGCGCCTCGTCCTGCATCAACTGCGACGAGTGCCGGTACACCGACTGCGAACGAGACGCGTTCGTCCGGATCATCGACGGCCAGCTCCAGACCGGCACGGTCGACAAGAAGTCGATCGGTGCATTCGACGGAGCGATCCTGAACCGGATCATCCGGCAG
Source organism: uncultured Methanomicrobiales archaeon (assembly GCA_949320185.1). Taxonomy (GTDB): domain Archaea; phylum Halobacteriota; class Methanomicrobia; order Methanomicrobiales; family Methanospirillaceae; genus UBA288. The sequence continues at coordinate 74,412 of CASGHK010000043.1, forward strand.
TACGGGATGGACCGGGCGAGCCGGTTCATCGACGACCTGACCCGCCTCTCGATCCGCGGGATCATGATCGACGGCTTCTCGTTCGGGATCGACGACGAAGACCTCTCCAAGACCGAGTACGGCCAGATCGACGACGAGCTCTCGAAGGCGAAGGACGACGTCGACCGGCGCATCCGGATCTTCCAGGAGGGCCAGCTCGAGCCGATGCCGGGCCGGACCCCCGAGGAGACCCTCGAGATGCAGATCATGCAGGTGCTCGGCAAGGCCCGTGACCGCACCGGTGAGATCGCGGGCCGCCACCTCGGTCTCGGCAACTCTGCCGTGCTGATGGCGGTCTCCGGAGCCCGAGGTTCGATGCTGAACCTCACCCAGATGGCCGGGTGTATCGGCCAGCAGTCCGTGCGTGGAGAGCGTATCATGCGAGGGTACGAGGAGCGGACCCTGCCCCACTTCCAGCGGGGCGACCGCGGCGCCGACTCACACGGCTTCATCCTCCACTCGTACAAGGGCGGACTCAACCCGACCGAGTTCTTCTTCCACGCGATCGGTGGCCGCGAAGGTCTCGTGGACACGGCCGTCCGTACCTCGCAATCGGGGTACCTGCAGCGGCGGCTGATCAACGCACTCCAGGACCTGAAAGTAGCCTACGACGGGACCGTCCGGACCACGATGGGCCGGATCATCCAGTTCGAATACGGCGAAGACGGGACCGACCCCATGAAGGGCTCGTTCGGCGACCCGGTCGATGTGAAGGGGCTCGTCGAGTCGGTCCTCAAGGAGGAGGTCTGATGTTCACCGACGAGATGCGCCGCGAGATCGAGGAGGCGCAGCTCCCCGAGCTGACCCGGCAGCAGCTCCTGAGCGCCCTCGAGGGGAAGGAGATGACCAATGAGCAGTTCCGGCAGATCATGGACAGGGTCCATGCCGAGTTCCGGTCGACCCGGATCGAGCCGCTCGAGGCAGTCGGAGTCATCGCCGCCCAGTCGATTGGCGAACCGGGCACGCAGATGACGATGCGTACCTTCCACTACGCGGGTGTGGCCGAGATCAACGTCACGCTCGGTCTCCCCCGGTTGATCGAGATCATGGACGCACGCAAGGAGCCGTCGACCCCGACCATGACCATCTACCTCTCGCCCGAGTACAACAACGACCGGGACCGGGCGCGGATGGTCTCGTGGCAGATCGAGGCGGCTCCCCTGCACGAGTTCGGCGACATCACGACCGACATGGAGAGCATGCAGGTCCTTGTCCACGTCAACGAGGCCGTGCTGGCGAAGAGGAAGATCTCGATGGACGTGATCGCCGAGACCGCCCAGAAGAAGATCCGCGAACGCCGGCACTACCGCGACTTCGATGCGGAGGTGAATGCCGGTGAGCACGTGGTCGTCTTCACGCCGAAGGACCAGGAGAAGTACCAGAACCTCTTCCAGCTCGCCGAGCACGTCAGGAACGTGATCGTACAGGGTATCGACGATATAGAGCGCGTCGTGGTCCGAAAAGAGAGCGGTGAGTACATACTTTATACTGAAGGCTCCAATCTAAAGGACGTCTTCGAGGTCGCCGGTGTCGACACCACGCGTACCCGGACGAACAACATCAGCGAGATCGCCCAGGTGCTCGGTATCGAGGCGGCGCGAAACGCAATCATGGCCGAGGCCCTCTCGACACTCGGCGAGCAGGGTATCAAGGTCGACGTCCGTCACATCATGCTGGTAGCCGATATGATGTGTATGGACGGCGAGGTCAAGCAGATAGGTCGTCACGGCATCGCCGGGGAGAAGGAGTCCGTCCTCTCCCGGGCAGCGTTCGAGGTGACCGTGAACCACCTGCTCGATGCTGCGGTCGCGAACGAGGTCGACGAGCTGAACGGCGTGACCGAGAACGTCATCGTCGGCCAGCCGATTCAGCTCGGCACCGGCGACGTCAAGCTGATCGCAAAGCCCAGAACGTAGAGGAAATTCAATGGAATTCAACGTATCCCTTCGAAAGGCCATCAAGACCGGTAACGTGGTGCTCGGTCAGAACGAGACCGAGCGATGTGTCATGAACGGCGGCGCCAGCATGGTCGTCGTCGCGAAGAACTGCCCCGGGGAGTACCGGGAGAAGATGGCCGAGACACCCGGACTCTTCGTCTATACCTTTGACGGCTCCTCCGTGCAGCTCGGAAAGGCGTGCGGCAAGCCGCATATGGTGAGCGCACTCGCGATCGTGGACCCGGGCGAATCTGACATCACCAGCCTCAAGAGGGCCTGATCATGCCCGAGTTCACCCTGACCGAGGACTGCATGCGCCTGATCTCGGAGTTCGAGAGCCTGACGGGTGCGGGCTCGCGCGACTGCGTGATCGACGAGCGGAACAGCCGGATCATCTTCGTGGTCAACCCCGGGGAGATGGGGCTCGCGATCGGCAAGAAAGGCTCTTCGATCAAGAAGGCCTCCGACGTGATGGGCAAGCGGATCGAGGTCGTCGAGTACTCGGACAACGCCGAGCAGTTCGTCAAGAACTGTTTTCTGCCCGCACAGGTGCTCGAGGTCGAGTTCGAGGACTCGGAACGTGGGCTCGTCGCCCATGTCGAGGTCAAGGAGGAGGACCGCGGCATCGCCATCGGCAAGGAGGGCAAGAACATCTTCAAGGCGAAGAAGCTCTCCCTGCGCCAGCACGACATCCAGGACGTCCTCCTCGATCAGCCCGAGGCGGCCTGACCCCCTTTTTAACAACCTTCTTCTGCTGTAAGTACAACCTCTCTGGCATCGTGACAGAGCACGTGGACTGGCTCGTGGTGCCCGGATCGGGCGCACATATTCGTTCCGGGCCGGGCCGGCTGGTCGTCAGCCAGCATGACCGGGTGACCGAGTACGACCTCGACCACCTGTCGCACCTGCTGCTCGCCGGCCGCCACACGATCCAGACGGCGACCATAGTACGACTGGTCCAGCACGGCGTGCGGGTCACCTTTCTGGATCCGAACGGCGAGCCCATCGGGGCTCTCCGCGGGGCCGGTGAGCGCGAGCAGGGACGGCTCGCTCGGCTCCAGGAGCGCCTCCCGTCGCACGGTGTCGCACTCTCCATCGCCGCCTACACCGCCCACGCACGCCTCGGGCTTCTCGGGAAGATGGAGGCTGAGTTCTATGCCGGCGAGCTGGACGTCCTCCGGGAGCTGGTCTCCGAGCTGCCGAACCTGATCCGGCTGCTGGAGCTCCGAAGGGCGCACCGCCTGATCGGAGACATGTACTACGAGATCATCGCCCGGTCCCTCCCTCTTGATCTCGGGTTTCGCCGTCGGACCCGCCCTCCGTACCTCGACCCGGTCAACGCCCTCCTCTCTCTATCGTATGGCATCCTCTCGGCAGGGATCCTCGCCTCCTGCATCGGCGCGCGCCTCGACCCGTCGATCGGGCCGCTCTCCCAGGGCGAGCACGCGCTGGTCCGTGACATCGGGGACTGCTTCCGGACGGAGATGGTGGACCGGACGCTGTTCGCCCTTCTCGGCGAGGGGCTCCAGGCCTCCGCCTTCGACCGTTCGGCGGACCGCTGCCAGCTCTCTGAGCCGCTCGTCCAGGAGGTCACTCGCCACCTCCACACCTCGATCGACCAGGCACGGATCGACCGCCAGATCCTTCAGTATATCAGTGTGCTTGAGGGAGACCGCGAGTTCGTGGTCGTCTAAAAGAGGCCCCGGCGAATCACGAACTCCGGCAGAGGGTCCTCGTCGGCCGGCTCCGCACGGACATCACGCACAATCGCCCTCTGACATCCGTAGAGCATCGAGATGAACTTCTCCAGGATCATCTCCTCCGCCACCGCGACGACCCTCACCCTCCCGTCGGCGAGGTTCATCACCTCGCCCGTGATCGCCAGGCTGTCGGCAATCCGCTTGATGCAGGCCCGAAAGCCCACACCCTGCACCCGGCCCGAGATGGTGAATACGACCGCCCTCATACGCGCAGTTCCTGCATCACCTTGATCACCATCGCGAGCTCGTCGAAGATCTGGTCACGCTGGCGGAACTCGCGGATGTTGGTCGCCGCCTCCCCGGCCATGTCCATGATGTCGCTGGAGCGCAGTTCATCGCCGGCGGCGAAGACCTTGAGGGCCATGTCCCCGAGGACGTAGACGCGGCGCGAGAGCGGCCGGATGATCTCGGCCGCGTTGATCGCCGAACGGAGGAATTTCTCACCCAGGTTCTCCTGGCCGGACTCCCGGGCCGCCACGAAGAGCTCGGTGTAGTACTTCGCCTGCAGGGCCCGATCGGGGAGGGTGTGCAGGCTCCGGTCGATCGAGGCGACCAGGCCCTTCGAGAACTCGCCTGAGTGGATCTTCTGCTTCGCGTCGAGCACCATCGCGTAGATGCCGTCGACGGCAGTGGGCTGGGGGTCCTGGTTGAGACGCAGGAGCGTCTCGTGCCGCACGTCGTCGTCCTCGATCCCCTTCGCCACCTCTATCGCCCGCGCGAGAAAGGCCTCGGAATCCCGCCGCTGCGAGATCGCGACCAGCCGCTGGACCAGGGCCCGTTTGAGAACGGCGACGATGAACGGGATGTTGATCCTGACCATCGACCGCTCCACCTCGCTCAGGAATGCCTCGACGTACGAGTGCTCGCCGCAGACCTCGGCGATCGGAATCACGTTCAGGAGCGCCGTCCCCCGCTCGTACGGGCTCTGGATCGCCTCGATCGAGCGCGAGACGAGCCGCAGGATCTCGCGGCAGGAACCGGGGTTGTCCCGGACCATGTTCGAGACCGCGATCAGGGCCTCGATGTAGTCCTCGGGGTTCGCGATCCCCTCGATGATCGCCATCGCGCGCGGAAGGTCCTCGTCGCTCCGGTTCAGGCCATGGAGGTTCACGACCGAGAGGACGAGCTGGACCCGCACGAACGAGGCGCGGTCGGGTTCGACCCCGTCGAGGAGCGAGATCGCCTGCTCCAGGCAGGCGTACGCCCGTTCCGCATCCACGCCGACCAGGAGGGTCGCGATGTCCGCCAGGATCAGCACCTGCTGGTACTGGTGAGAGAGGCTGTCGAGCCTGGCGAGGATGGTATCGATCAGGCTGTCGGCCTGCTCGCGCCGGCCCTGGCGCATGAAGAGGTCGGCGAGGGTCGACATGCCGGAGAGGCGCGTGTACGGGTCCTTGATCTGCTGGTTGAGCTGACACGCCAGGTCCATGATCAGGGTCGATGTCTCTGCCTGGTCGAGCCGCATCAGGAGATAGGCGAGGACCTCGTAGGGGTCGGTCGAGTCCAGGAGCTCCACGATCTCCCGAAGCCCGCCGGCGATCCGGGTGATCATCGCGTCCCGCTCGAGCGGGTTCTCGATCTCGAGCGAGAAGAGGGTGAGCGGGACGAAGAAGTGGACCGCGCTCGACTTCTCGGCGTACTGGAGAACGATGTCGATCGCCCCCGCAATCTTGAGCGAGACCTGCCCCTGGCCCGTGTGCTCGTGGATCAGCTGGAGAGCCTGCTGGAACGGGCGGACCTCCTCGACGAAGTCGGGGGACTGGTAGGTGTTCGACGACTCATCGAGCCGAAGGCAGCCGACGCGGATGTAGGCCTCGATCACCCGCTCTGTCAGCTGCTTCTTCAGGGGTCCGTCGTCGACGAGGTCGAGCAGCCCCCGAGCCTCGTCGAGGGCGAACGGCGCCTTCTCGATCAGGGCGTAGCGGATCATGCCATGGACGATCTTGCCGATCGCCCCGGTCGCGTACTCCCTCTCCAGGAGCGAGGTCGACCAGGTCCGCATCCGACGGAGGAGGTCGAGGTCGGACTGCTTCACGGCGAGGAGCGATGCGGCCTCGATTACGGCGAAGAGGGCCTCGGACCGGTTGTGCTGCCCCTCGATGCTGGAGGCGAGCCCGATGGCACGCTGGAGAAAGTCGCGACTCTTCTTCTCGACACCGATGGCGGTCAGGTTCCGGATGATGTAGGCGATCGCTCCCTCCCGGATCGGTACCTCGGCGATCCCCTCCGCGAGGTCGATCAGGACCCCTGGGTCGCCCTCGACCAGGAAACCGTGCTCGATCAGGATCGTGATCGAGTCGAGCAGGAGCTGGTCAGCGCGCGGGTGAAGACGGGCGAGGGCGCGGATGGCGCCGATGTGCTCGACCGTGTCGGCGAAGGGGTGCTCCTTGCAGAGCTCGTAGACAGCCCGGTAGATCGCGGTCTCGGCCTGCTCGGACCCCAGGAGAGAGAGTACCCGGGAGTCGACGAGGTCGATCTCGTCGCGGAGAATCGCCTCCTTGAGCAGGCGGACGCTCACCTCGTCCGTCTGGTGGCGGTGGACCGGGTCGGTCATGTCGACCCGCGAGTGGGTCTCGATGGCGTCGTAGAAGTCGCCAATCCGGAGCAGGGTGTTGGTGAACTGGAGGTAGGTGCGCGTGGCGGACGCCCGGTCGTAGAGCCGGTCGACGAGTGGAACAACGGCGACGAGGAAGTCGGGATTCCGGGTCTTCTCCGCGATCAGGATGCCCGAGTGGATGATCTCTTTGATCGGGATCTGCTCCGGGTCCGTGATCCGACCGTTGAACTCGAGCGCCTTCTTGATGAACCAGTGGTCGCCGGTCGTCTCCGCCTTCTTGAGGAGCCGGACGACGAGGTGGCGCCGGGAGCCGGGCATATCGCGCTCCAGCGAGAGGAGGATCGAGTAGAGCTGGGACCGGTCCTTCATCCGCTCGAGGAGCTCCTGGACCAGGCACTCGAAGATCTCGACCTGTCGGGCCTCCGGCAGGTCCGTAAAGGCGCCCATGAAGGTCCGGATCTCCGAGATCGAACGCGAGATCGGCGAACGCCAGGTCATGTCGATGATCGCGAGAGTGCAGTTGATCCGCCGAAGTTTCTGCATGATCTCGCTCGCGGAGCGGATGGCCTCGTAGACGATCGAGAGGTCCCGCTCCGCGATTCCGATCGTGACCATCGCCGTCACGATGTCGCAGTGGAGGTCGGCCCGCTCCGAGACGTCGGCGATCTCGGGGACGAGCTCGAGCGCCCGCCGGTGGTACCGGATGTCGTGGGTCGTGATCCCCCAGGTGATCAGGGCGGGAACGATCTCGATCAATAGGGCGGAACGGTACTTCCGGAAGCTGATCTGGGAGAGGATCCCCATCCCGCGCTCGATCAGCACCTGGCGCCGGTCCCTCACACCGGTGTCGACGAGGGTCTTGGAGACCTGCGAGAGGATCCGGGACTGGCTGCTCTTGCGGTCGAGCTGACCCGTCACATCCAGGATCGCATCGATCCAGCGCTCGTCCTGGTGGGAGAGGTAATGGTCCGTGAGTCGGACGACCAGACTCTCCACCTCCTCTCGGGGGAGCTCCTGCAGGAACCCGAGGTAGGCGGGCTCGTCCTGCTCGAGCGCCGCAGCGATCAGCGCACGGTTGATGATCTGGACCTGGGCGGCCCGATCCTTCCGTTTCGGAATGCGCTCGAGACCTCGGACAATATCGTCGATACTCGCGATATCGCGCGTATTTATTGCTTTTTCGAGCGGATCGACAAGATTCTGGGGGTTCTGCATCTACCGACCTATCAATAACTTTATCTCTTTTTACTATATATCGTCTGGACACATAAACTTTATTTTTTGTTTTCTCGAAAAATAACGCCGAAAAGAGAGACATCTCTGAAATTCAGCGGAATTGCGGAAAAAGTTCCGATGCCCAGGACCGGACGGCGTTAAAATGCCCAGATATCTTCCCTTTTCCCTGCATGCACCCGAGGAAGACCGACAGATATATATCAATATTTCTCTCGTCAGCCTGTCCGGTACCGAGCGGTGGACCACGTGTCTCCCGCGAGCCGGCAGGGCGCCTCCGCACCCTTAAAGCGGAGAAGAGCATATCCGCTACCATGAAGGTCTGCATCATGTGCGGAGGCGAAGGCACACGCCTCCGGCCCCTGACCTTTGAACGTCCGAAGCCCTGCATCCCGATCGTCAACCGCCCGTCGATCCAGCACCTCGTCGCCCACCTCTCGAACATGGGGTTCCACGAGATCGTGATCACCCTCGGGTACCTCGGCTCGGTGATCCGCGAGGCGCTCGGGGACGGGTCCCTCTTCGGGGTGGAGATCACCTACGTCCAGGAGGAGACGAAGATGGGGACGGCCGGTTCGGTCAAGAACGCCCAGGTCCACCTGGACGGCTCTCCCTTCCTCGTCGTCGGGGGCGACCACGTCACCGACCTCAACGTCCTGGAGTTCTATCGCGAGCACCAGCGCAACGACGGGATGGTCACGATCGGCCTGATCTCGATCGACGACCCGTCCGAGTATGGGATAGCCGAGCTCGACGCCAACTACGACATCCTGCGGTTCAAGGAGAAGCCGGCGCCGGGAGAGATCTTCAGCAACCTCGCGTCGACGGGTATGTATGTCTGCGACCCGGAGGTCTTCGACCACATCCCGGCAAACACGAAGTTCGACTTTGCGAAGGACCTCTTCCCAGCCCTGATGATAAAAGGGGAGCGGATCAAGGGCTGGCTTGCCCGGGGCAACTGGACCGATGTCGGCAGCCCCTCCTCCCTCAGAATGGCCGAGCGCTGGATGCTTCAGCGCATATCGGTCACGAACATCAGCGGCAACCTCTCGATGAAGGGCGCCCAGGTGCTCGGGCCGGTTCAGCTCGGGGACTCGATCTCGCTCGGCAACAACGCCCGGGTGATCGGGCCGGTGGCGATCGGTTCGGGGACGATCATCGAGGAGAACTCCCTGATCGGCCCGTACACCTCGATCGGCGAGAACTGTTCGATCAAGGCGAACTCCAAGATCTTCAGCTCGTCCCTCTACAACCGGATCGTGATCGGTCCGAACTGCACGGTCTCGGGCTCGATCATCGATAACGACACCGTGGTCCGTGAGGGGTGTTCGATCGAGAACGACACGGTGATCGGGCCCCGCTCCATGCTCCAGAGGGGGGTCGTGATCCACTCAAAGACCCGGCTCTGGCCGGAGGTGATCGTGCCGGAGGGGACGGTCGTAAAGGAGCACGTCCTGAACGAGGTCTTCGACTGCCGCTGCGAGGGGTCCTGAAAAAATGGTAGCCCCGGCTCCCTATACTCTTTTTACGAGCCGGTGCGTGAGGGCGACGAGCGGGTGGCGGGCGTAGTCGAGCACCTGGATATCGTCGAGGGAGTCCAGGTGCATCGAGCGGGCGGTGCGCTCCAGGCCGAGCTCGATGTCCGCGTCGATATCGATGATGTAGGCGTCGAGGTGCTCGATACCGAGCCTTTTTGCCGCGATCGCCCGGTGGTGACCGTCGACCAGCACGTTTCGGCCCGGCCGGTTCACGACGATCAGGGGCTCGGCGAGTCCCTTCCGGATCTCGTACATCCGGCCCTCGAGCTCATCCTCGTAGATCTTGGACTGGGTGGGCAAAAGGCTCGTGATCTCGACCGAACCCCGCCGGAGGGTCGGCTCGATCCCGTAGAGCTTCTTCAGGGTCGAGATGAAGTTGAAGACCTTTTCAGGCGAGACGTGCTCGATCTGCGAGCGGATCACGTCCGAGTTGGAGATGATCCCGACGAGCCGGTTCTTCTCGTTCACCACGGGGAGCTTCTGGATCCCCGAACGGAAGATCACCCGTGCTGCGTCCGAGATACTCATCTCGGGGCCGGCGACGATCAGGTGACTGGACATCACCTCGGTGACCGGGGTGGACGGGTGGGCGAAGAGGAGGTCGCGGGCGGCGATGTACCCGACCACCTCACCCGACCCGTCGACCACGGGGAAGCCGTCGTGGTGGGTGGTCTTGATCCGGTCGAAGACGTCCCGCACCGTCCCCGTGGCGTCCACCGTGACGACATCGTAGGTCATGTAGTCCTTGACCCGTTTCTTGTCCACACCATATCTACTGGGTGGATCTACTTCAATTGATCGGTGCCCGGACCGTCCCGAATCCGGTAGAACAGCCCTTCTTCGGCGATAAATCCCTCTTCCGCCAGTCGCGCAAGGACCGGCTCGAGGCGGTCCGGCTCGGCCCCGACGGCGCCGGCAATCTCCCCGAGAGAGAGAGGGGCGGACCCGAGGAGCACGGCGAGGACCCGACCCCGGAGCTGGCGCCGGGAGCCCTCGAACCGGGCCTGGACGGCGTGGTGAGCCGAGCGCCGGTTCGGGTTCGGCAGGGTCTTCGCCAGATGGGTGCCGTAGTCCATCAGGGCCCAGTACCACTCCCGCGGGCGGGCGGTGTCGAGAGCCCGCCGGACGAGCGGGAGGAGCTCGGCGTCCCGCACCCCCTCGCGGTCCGGAAAGAAGCAGTGGAGAAAGACCCGCCGAACGTTGGTCTCGATCAAGACCTCGGGGCGGTTGAAAGCATAGACCGCTATGGCCGCGGCGGTGGCGGGACCGATGCCGGGAAGAGTGACCAGGACGGCAGGGTCGTCGGGGATTCGACCGTCGTGCTCGGCGACGATCCGGGCGGCGGCCGATTGGAGAGCGAGCGCCCGCCGGTTGTACCCGAGCCCCTGCCAGGCCATCAGGACCTCGGAGGGCGAAGCAGCGGCCAGCGCCTCGACCGTGGGGAAGGCCTCGAGGAAGAGACCGTACCGGGGCCGGACGCGATCGACCTGGGTCTGCTGGAGCATCACCTCCGAGACGAGGATGCGATAGGGGTCGGTGGTCTCGCGCCAGGGCATCCGGCGCCCGAACGCCCGGTAGTGGTCGAGGACGAGGGCGCGAAAGCAGGCGACCACGGCATCGGTCGGGCCGTGGCGGGCGAGCGCTTCGGCGAACGCGTGTGCTCGCCCGGGCTCGTCTCCGGCGAGGAGCGGCGCCTGTCGGTCCATGACGAGAGGATTTCTCGGCGCAACAAAAAAAGCCTGCAGATATATACCCGTCCCGAACCCAGCTCTCGCCGTGCGGATCGGGTACCCCTGCATCAACCGGACGGCCGGCTGCAGCGCCGGCCGGACCTTCCGCCTCGCCTCGTACTCCCGGGACCGGCTTTATTCGACCGTGGAGGCGAACCTCGCCTGCCTCGATACGATCCTGGATTTCAACCGGGACCACGGCCTCCTCTTCTTCCGGATCAGTTCCGATTTAGTCCCGTTCGCCTCGCACCCGATCTGCTCGGACCCCTGGCAGGAGGCCTGCGGCCTCGGCTTCGCCCGCATCGGCCGGCGGATTCGCGAGGAGGGGCACCGGGTCTCGATGCACCCCGACCAGTTTGTCCTGATCAACGCCCTCGACCCCGGGATCGTTGAACGCTCGGTCGCCGAGCTGGCGTACCACGCGGAGGTCCTCGACCTCTTCGGCCTCGACGCCACGGCAAAGGTCCAGGTGCACGTCGGCGGGGTCTACGGCGACCGGGAGGCGAGTACTCGCCGCTTCGTCGACGCGTACGGCCGACTCCCCGAGCCGGTCCGCCGCAGGCTGGTGATCGAGAACGACGACGGCCGATACACGACCGCGGACTGCCTGGCGATCAGCGACGAGACGGGCGTTCCGGTCCTCTTCGACCGGTTCCACCACGACGTCTTCGGAGCCGGCGAGCCGGTGACCGACATCATCTCCCGGGTCGCGGCGACCTGGGGGCCTGGGGACGGGCCGCCGATGACCGACTTCTCGACCCAGGCGGAGGGGAGACGGCCGGGGGCCCACGCGGCATCGCTCGACCGGGAGGCGTTCGTCAGGTTCCTCGCCGAGAGCCGCGGGTACGACCTCGACGTCATGCTCGAGATCAAGGACAAGGAGGTAAGCGCACTCCGCGCCCTGGAGGCTGCCCGGGCCGACCCCCGGCTGGTGACCGGCCCCGTACGCTAGCCTCATATACCTTCCCACCCCATCTCCGGACCTGGTAGGAGGTCCCATGACCGACGACGCCCGGCCGGGCAACCGGCTGATCAACGAGAAGAGCCCATACCTGCTGGCGCACGCCCACCAGCCGGTCGACTGGTTTCCCTGGGGCGACGAGGCCTTCGACCGCGCCCGGGCGCGCGACTGCCCGGTCTTTCTCTCGATCGGGTACGCGACCTGTCACTGGTGCCACGTGATGGCGCGGGAGTCCTTCGAGGATCCCGAGGTGGCGCGGCTCCTGAACGAGGCCTTCGTCTGCATCAAGGTGGACCGCGAGGAGCGGCCGGACGTGGACCAGCTCTACATGACGGTCTGCCACCTGTTGACCGGCGGAGGGGGATGGCCCCTCACGGTGATCATGACACCGGACCGGCGGCCGTTCTTCGCCGGCACCTACTTCCCGAAGGAGAGCCGGCTCGGTGCCACCGGGTTGCTCGAGCTCGTGCCCCGTCTCGCCGAGATGTGGACCGAGCGGCGGTCCGCGCTCGACGAGGCGGCGGAGGAGATCATCGCGTCACTCGCCCGCTCGGCCGAAGAACCGCCGGCGGGGGAGGTGGGACCAGAGGTGCTCCGGCCCGGTTTCGAAGGGCTCGCACTCCAGTTCGACTCCCTCCACGGCGGGTTCGGCAACGCCCCGAAGTTCCCGACGCCCCACCACCTCCTCTTCCTCCTCCGGTACTGGCACCGCACCGGCGAGGGGCACGCGCTCGAGATGGTGGAGCGGACCCTGGAGGCGATCCGGCGGGGAGGCGTCTTCGACCAGGTCGGCTACGGACTGCACCGCTACTCGACGGACGCCCGCTGGCTGGTCCCGCACTTCGAGAAGATGCTCTACGACCAGGCGCTCTATGTGCTCGCCGCAGTCGAGGCGTTCCAGGCGACCGGAAAGGCGACCTACCGGCGGACGGCCGAGGAGACGCTCACCTACCTCCTCGGCGAGCTCCGGTCCCCCGAGGGGGCGTTCTTCTCGGCCCAGGACGCGGACTCGGAGGGCGAGGAGGGGAGGTTCTATCTCTGGACGAAGGAGGAGCTCGACCGGGTCCTTTCGCCGGATGAGGCGGAGGTCTTCTTTCGCGTCTACCGGGTCAGGACCGGCGGAAACTTTGTCGACCCGTCCGAACCCGATCGGCGGGGCCTGAACGTGCTCCACCGGGTGGCGACCGTCGAGGAGGCGGCGGCGGGGCTGGGACGAACCGCGCGCGAGGTCCAGGTCCTCCTCGAGGCCGCGCGCGAACGGCTCTATGCCGCGCGGTCCCAGAGGGTACGGCCGGCGGTCGACGACAAGGTCCTCGCGAGCTGGAATGGCCTCGCCATCGCGGCCCTGGCGGCGGCCGGACGGGCCTTCGGCCACCGCCCCTACGTGGAAGTGGCTGAGCAGGCGCTCGATTTCGTCCTCAGCCGCCTCCGGACCCCGGACAATCGCCTCCTCCACCGGTACCGCGACGGGGAGGCCGCGATCCCCGGCCTGGCGGAGGACTACGCCTACCTCGCCTGGGGCCTGCTCGAGGTCTACGCCGCGAGCTTCAACCCGGGCCGGCTCGCGACCGCGAAGTCGCTCGTCGACCGGATGCTCTCCGACTTCTGGGACGGGGAGCACGGCGGGCTCTTCTCGGCGGCCGCCGGCGCGACCGACCTCCTCGTCCGGCAGAAGGAGACCTTCGACGGGGCGTACCCCTCGGCGAACTCGGCCGCGTACCTCGTCCTGGTCCGGCTCGCCCGGTTGACCGGGGACCCGGTCTACGAGGAGCGGGCGGCGGCGGTGGCGCGTCTCTACTCGGGACCGCTCGCCACCTCCCCGACGCTCGCGACCCTCTTCCTCTCGGGGCTCGAGGAGGCCGCCGGCGCGTCGCAGGAGGTCGTGGTGGTGGGGGTACCGGGATCTGCCGACACGGAGGCGATGCTCGGCGGACTGCGGCGGGCCTACCTGCCGACGACGGCCATACTGCTCGTCCCGTCCGGGGAGAGAGGAGAACCGGTCCGCCGGCTCGCGCCATTCACGGCGGCGATGACGATGGTCGACGGGTGGGCGACGGCATACGTCTGCGCCGGCCGGACCTGCGAACTGCCGGTGACGGACGTAACGGCGCTGCTGGAGCGCGTGGGCGGCCAGCCCTCGTGACGGCCACGGGCTACGGCCTACGGAGAGCGTCGGCAGCGATCTCCTGGAGCCGGGTCCGGTCCACCTTGTTCGACGAGTTGAGCGGAAACTCGTCGACGAAGAAGAGGTGGCGGGGGACCTTGTACGACGGCAGGTGGGCGTTGCAGGCGGCGAAAAGACGCTGGCGCAGCTCCTCCGACGCCCCTGCCTCCGGCTGCACCGCGGCCGTCACGGCCTCGCCCATGATCTCGTCGGGGAGCGCGAAGACCACGACGCTGAAGACGCCCGGCTGCGACAGGAGGAACTGCTCGACCTCGACCGGCGAGATCCGGTAGCCCCCGGACTTGATGATGTTCTTCTTCCGACCGGTCACGAAGATGTACCCGTCCTCGTCCACGGTCGCCATGTCTCCCGTGTAGAGCCGACCGTCCCGCAGCACCTCGGCCGTCCCCTCGGGGTCACGGTAGTACCCGGCCATGATGTTCTCGCCACGGGCCGTGATCTCCCCGACCTCGCCGGGCCGGACCGGGCGCCCGCCCTCGCCGACGACCTCGAGCCTGACACCGGAGATACCCCGCCCGATCGAGCCCATCTTTGCCGCCAGCTCCCCGGGTGGGAGGTACGAGAGGCGGGCGGTCGCCTCGGTCGCACCGTACATGACGTAGAACTCCTTGTCGGGGAAGGCATCGGTGATCTGCCGGATGTACCGATCGGCAAGGGCCCCGCCGGCCTGCGCGAAGTAGCGGAGGTGGGGGAATGTCTCGTCCAGGAACGGCGTCTTCTGGACCAGGATCTGGTACGTGCTCGGGACGCCCGCAAAACCCGTGCACTCGTTGCGCTGGAGGTCGTGTATCACTGCCCCAAGGAAGATGTGGTTCGAGAGGACCACGCTCCCGCCGGCCCGGAGGTGGGTGTGGAGCAGGGATGCCCCGAAGCAGTAGAAGAACGGGAGGACGACCGCGATCCGGTCATGCGAGCCGAGGTGGAAGTACTCGATGATCGACGTGGTGTTCGCAACGAGGTTCCGGTGGGTCAGCATGACCCCCTTCTTCGAGCCGGTGCTCCCGGAGGTGAAGATGATCACGGCGAGGGCGTCGTCCGGAACCCCGGGGTCGACGCATTCGCCTGACCACGTGCCGGCGCTCGGGAGCGGTGCCGGGACCGTCTCGAGCCCCGCCGGGACCCTCTGCCGGTGCCGCTCGTCGACGAAGACGGCCCGGACCGAGCACGCGGAGACGACCTGTGCGAGTTGCTCTGGTGCTATACGTGTCTCGACCAGCAGGGCCACGTTTCCGCTCTGGACGATCGCGAGGTACGAGACGATGAAGAAGAGACTGTTGTCGGCGAGCAGGAGGATCTCGTTTCCCGTGCCGTACCGGTCGAGGAGGTCCCGGGCGAGAGACTGGACCCGGTAATAGAGGTCCGCGTGGGAGAGACGCTCCGTCGCCGTGAAGATGGCATCCGCCGAGCTGTTCCGGTTCGGCTCGAGGAGAGACGTGGCGAAGTTCATGATGGACGTCTACGAGGTTCTTCTCAAAGGTAAATACCTATACGGTCGAAGGGCTCCGAACCGGGAATGTCGTTCATTTCCACAACCCTCTCGTCATCGCAGGAGGCGATCGGCTGGAGAGGCGACCTTCGAGACCGGGGCCCCCCCGGGCGCTGAACCCGGACGCCCCGGCGAGATCCATCGGACCGGGCAGGAGCCGGGCGGGACCGATTCGTGTCGGGATCAGGTCTCTGCATCGTCGATGGCCAGCGCATACGCGATCGCCCACTCCCGGGTGTGGGAGAGGCTGATCCGGACCTGTACACGATCGGCGGGGAGCCCGATAACTCTGACAAACGGAGCGCCGTCGGGCCGTTTGAGGACCTCGACGGCCGGAATCGCAACCCCGATGATACCCAGGTCATAGAGGGCCTTGACGACCGCCTCTTTTCCAGCGAACCGGGCGGCGAACCGTTCGGCTGGACGCTGAGAGGCCAGGCTGTACCGGATCTCGCCAGAAGTGAAGACACGCTGGATGAGCGGATCGTTTCGTTCGACAAGGTCGGCAAAACGTGAGACCGACTCGATATCCGTTCCAATTCCGAACCGGGTCATGGCGGATCAGAGGTGGGTTCCGAACCGTTCCCGGTCCAGTATCAAGGTGTTCTCTGTCCCCTGGTCTGCAGCGTTATTATCTCTGAACGCCGGGTCGAGAGTGACGAACGAAGGGTCTTCGAACGCACACTCGCCCGCGACCGTCACACCGGAACCGGTCCAGGCATGTGTCCCGACAGGAGCGTCATCGCGGATTTCCGTCGGGGCGATGGGCGT